>NZ_CP189839.1:0-29647 GCF_050261095.1 Acidithiobacillus sp. AC3 | reverse complement strand
AGACGGGAGAAAAAAGCCAAGAAACAGGAGATCGAGGCTCGGGCGCGAGTGGCGCAGCTCCAGGAGGATGCAAAGGCGGCAGAGAAGCGGCTGGAGGAGCTACGAATGAGCCTGCAAGCCATGGCCGGCGAGATGGGAAGAGGTATCGAAGCACTTGGCCAGGGATTGCGGGAAAATGATCTGATTCCTAGCGAAGAATGTAGGCGCCTGGAATCCATAGGTGGCGCTCTCATGAATGGGGCCAGTCCCTTGTCTCTGGAGCCAAAGGAGATCAGGGAGCTTGGGTATACGGTCTGCAATCTGGGTATCTGGATGCGGGATGAGCTGAGACATGCGCTAAAGATCGATCAGCAGCAGCAGGAGCAGTTGCGGCGGGTGGTCCCGCAACCATCGAGGGGGCCGGGACTCGATATCTGAGCACGGACCTCGGCGTGTCTAGCAAATGGCCTTTTGGTGGATGGCGGGGTTGTTCTACATTACCTATTAAGAAAGGGGGAACTATGGATTTTTTTATTATCACAATGCTTGGTGATGAAAGGCGTTTAGATAACGTTAATCATCTAGTCGAGCAACTATCAAAAAATAGATATAACGCAAAAATATTTCCTGCGATTTGCCCTGCACAAAATTATGTTGATGATCCAAGCTATGATAGCGCATATCGCGTTCGGCGTTTTGGATACCATCTAACGCGTGGTGAAGTTGGATGTTTTCAAAGTCATAAAGCTATTTGGAAAGAATTATCACAGAGAGAAACAGAAATATTTGGAGTTTTGGAAGATGATGCTATTTTTCTTAGCGACATCTCAGGGGCAGTTAGTGCCGCTCTATCTTGCCAAGAATATTGGGATGTTTGCCGATTACAGCAGGTATTTCCAAGTAAGATTGGTATAACTAAAGGCCGTCGAGGGCTTTTTGTGTTGCGTTTTCCATTTCTTCCACAGCTTGGGACGGGCGCATATTTATTGAACGGCCGAGCGGCACGATATTTGTATGATAGCTCTGTTTCAATTCGTCAGCCTGTAGACCATTTTTTGGATGATCCAAGAAATCATGGCTTGCGCGTGTTAGATCTCACTCCAGGTAGCGTGGGAATTCTGGAAGATCTGCCATCAGTTATTGGCGATCGAGGATGGAACGCAAAAGTTAATGGTAGGCGTGGTTTTTACAGAATAATTCAACGCGATGTTTACAATCTTGGTTGGCATATAGCTCGCGGGAAAATGTTATTGAGATTGCTTTTCACATGACAGGTTAAGTGATTAAATCACCTGCGGAATTACCAGAAAAAATGCACCCTTTGGTCCGGTAGGCGGCCATCGCCATTGAATCAATCTACTGTTTTTCTTAATGGCCGACAAGGCCAAGGACCCGCTATCATCGGACCTTATGGTGAACGGGGGAAAACGGGATGGGAAAGGGAGCGAGAAAGCAGGGAAGAACGCGGGTAGAGGAAGCATCGCCAGTGCCGGTTCTGCCGGGGCAACTGGACCTGTTTGGGGAAGAAGTGTCGCCTGATACGGCAGACCTGCCTGCGCCGAAGCCGACCAAGGCGAAGGCCTGGAGTGGAAGCAAGGAGCGCAAGCACCTCACTCCTCTGGAGATCGAGCGGCTTCTGCTGGCCACCAAGGAGAATTCTCGCACAGGCCTACGGGATCGTTGCCTGCTCCTGCTCATGTATCGGCATGGTTTGCGGGTTACCGAGGCCTGTGCATTGGGAATGGACCAGGTAGACCTGGACAGCAAAGTGCTGCATGTCGTCCGGCTCAAAGGTGGACTGTCTACGACCCACCCCTTACGGAGTGATGAACTGCGCCTGCTGCGCGCCTGGCTGGATGAACGAGGGCGCTGGTTGCGCCGCTGGCAGAAGAAGGGACTCCAGACGCCACCAGATCGCCGCGCGGTCTTTCTGAGTGTTCGTGGCCAGGCGCTTTCCCGCAAATCGGTCTGGGACCTGTTACGGGCCTATGGAGAGGCGGCAGGGCTCACAGTCTCGCCGCATCCGCACATGCTGCGGCACGCCTGCGGCTATGCCCTGGCCGACCAGGGGGCAGACACCAGGCTCATTCAGGACTACCTGGGGCATCGCAACATCCAGCACACCGTCCGCTACACGGCCACCAACGCCCAGCGCTTCGAGAAGCTGTGGCGGTGATGGCTGTTGATTCGTTGGATCAACTGTACTACAAGAAAGACAACACATCATACATGGAAATAATATGGCAAAAGTTAATCTGTCAGAGGCTGCTAGCTTAGCCAATGTGGCTAGATCAACACTCTATTCTTATATAAGATCAGGAAAAATAAGTATTGATAAAGATCATCTTGGAAAGCCACAGATAGACACATCTGAGCTAATCAGGGTGTTTGGTGTCTTGCAGGACAACGTAAAAGACAACAAAAGAGACACGGAAATAACAGTGGATGCCGTGACAATACAGAGTGAAAACGCGGCGTTGCGTGCAGAAAACGAAGTTCTTCGTGAAATGTTGAGGATTCGCGAAGAGCAACTTCGTGAACATCAAGAGCAAGAGTCATGGCTCAGGCAACGCCTGGACTCATTGGAGTCTAGGTTGTTACCGGGGCCCAGCACCAAGTCATGGTGGACGCGAATTTTTGGTTCCAAGGAATGAGCTGAAGTGTGGCGCTTCCCTTTGCCCTAGATCAGGCGTAACATGTCAAATGTGTTTAACATGTTCAACAAGAGGTTGTTATGATTGGAGTTCGTCTGTCCAGCGACATCGAGAAGCGTCTAGATGCTTTGGCAAAAGCCACAGGACGCACAAAGAGCTATTACGTCCGTGAGGCGATTTTGGAGCACCTAGACGACATGGAGGACGCTTATTTGGCTGAAGCAGCCTTGGAGCGTATCCGGCGTGGGAATGAGCGCGTACTAAGCAGCGAGGAGTTCTGGCGTGGTCTGGAGGATTGAGTACGCCGAATCTGTGCAGAAAGACGTGCGAAAGCTTGATGCACAAGAACGTAAACGCATTCGAGACTATATCGAGGCTAAAGTGGCACTCTTGGATGACCCCCGCAGCGTTGGTAAACCGCTTTCTGGAAGTCTCAGTGGTCTCTGGCGTTACCGAGTAGGAAACTACCGCATTATTGCTAGTATCGAGGATCTTGATGTGCGCATTCTTGTCGTGAAAATCGCCCACAGGAAAGAGGTCTATCGTCAGTGAATAGTCACCTGCGTCCGGATCGCCATTTGCAACGTGATTTTTTCATTGCAGATATTTTAGATGCGGCACCAAAAGACGATACGGCAAGTATGGAGCATCCTTTTTTTGCTTTACGTGCCGGAGATAAGCGGGTTCGTACTTACGAGCGTGGAAATTATAAGATTGAGATACAGCCTGGACCGTATGGATGTGCAACAATTCACGATAAAGACGTTTGGATTTACTGCATAAGTCAGCTTATGGAGGCAGTAAATCGAGGCAGAGAAGACATAAGTCGAACGGTCAGATTTGTCGCCTATGATTTTCTTATTACGACGAATCGTCCAGTTGCTGGAGTTGGTTATGATCGGATGGCTGATGCCTTGCGTAGATTGAGCGGGACCCGTATTGAGACCAATATAGAAACAGATGGAAAACGTGAGCGCGCAGGATTTGGTTTGATTGATGCCTGGAAGGTTGTCGAGAGAGGAAGAGACAACCGAATGACAGCGGTAGAAGTAACTCTCCCAGATTGGTTGTTTAGATCGGTCAAGGCTCGTCACGTTCTAACGCTGGATCGGGATTATTTTCGGCTACGTAAGCCGTTAGACAGGCGTATATATGAGATAGCCAGGAAACATTGCGGCGTCCAGCCACGATGGCAAGCGACTATTGCCACTCTACATGAGAAGAGTGGCAGCTCGGCTACATTGCGAGAGTTTCGGAGACTCATTAAAGGGCTGTCAGATTCTAACGAGTTGCCCGGCTACCAAGTCGTGTTTGATCATGACGCAGATATAGTCACCTTCTACCCAAAAGGCGGTAGGGCTGGCTCAATAGCGAAGATCAAAGACTTGCTAAAGAAACCTGTGCGTACAAAAAAGAAAGTCACGAAACAAACATGAAGTCTGTGGATAATTTACGTCGGCCTGTGGATAGATACGTACCTTCACACACGCGTTCCTGTGGATAGACACGTACCTTCACACACATCGGCTACGTACCTTTACCCACGGGAACATGTCTGGAGGCCAATAGCCACAAGGCTTTCAGAAACCGTAACGCGCGCGCGCGTTTTTAACTTTAAAAAAGATTTTAACGCTTCCAGAGGTGGGAAACTTCCCAGCAGAAGAAAAAGGAGCGCCTGCTTGCCGCCTTCGGCGCCAGGCGCAGGAGTAGCCGGCGGGGAGCTGCAAGCTCCCCCTGTCCGCGGTCGCTTCGCTCCCTTGCCGGCTCGACCCCCTCTGGGGGACGTTGTCCCCCCATGCCCTATGGGCACGGCTCCCCCCCCTTGGGCCTGACAAGAGAGAGTGGATGGTGAGGGTAGTGTCTGGGTTTTTCAGGGATGGTTTGGGTGGTTGTTTCGATGCCTTGCTGCCGGTGATGGCTGGGCTATCCTGTGCTGATGGAATCCCCAAGCAATGCAGAAGTCCGGGAACGGATCGTAGCGCTTCTGGCGTAGTCAGAGAGGCAAACCGTGGCAGAGATTGCCAAGGCCTTGCACCTGCCCATTACCGTAGTGACATCCAATGTCGGCTTTCTGACCCGCTGCGATGAGGTCATCAAGGAACCGGCAGCCAAGACAGGTTCTGTGCCCCCCGAGAACCCTGCTCTACCTTCCAAATCCCAGAAACGAGGGAGTTACAACGATCGCTTCTGGGAGGCCTATCTACGGCGTGGGGCAATTCCGGAGCCGTAGAGCGGCTTGCTGTCCTGAGTGGTACACAACTACCGCCCGCCCCCAGAAAATCGCCCAGATGGCAAATCTGGGGCAAATAGAGGCATATTTGAATCTGTGCCAGCGGCTATTGCTGCGGGAGCATACCGCGCAAGCGCTCCATCAGAGCATTGCCAACTGGACCTGGCGCAACATGACACCGCGAGGCCTGCGCGAACTCATTGCCCGAACCCATACCAGCGATCTGCAACTGGAGCGGAGCGAACCGGCAAGGTTTTAAGGCATAAGCGGGCAGTCCTTTTCCGTGGGTGAAACAACGATAGAAAATCTCCTAGAACTGGACTCAGCGGGGGAAGCGACTGCAAGGCTTGCCTTGCCAGGAGCACGCCCGCCCCCGGTGGAAAGCGCATCGTTTGGCATCGTCGGGATGGTGCAGCGTGCAGGTTTATTGGTAGGCAGGGACCGGGAGAGGGGTGCGGGGGAGAGGGTTTGGGGATTACCGCTCTGTCACCCCGTGACGCAGTACTGAATGCGACCCCGTTACTGCGAAACAACCTGGACCTGCTATGCGAGGCGGCATTCGCGGCGGTTTTGCTAGCCCGGTGAGGCCTGGGCGCGGTGTACAGCAGACAGTGGTTTGGTGAATGTATGTGTGCTCCATAATTGTTACACGAAATTGCTGTCATGATACATTCGGCGTACGATTCATGGGATTTTAGCTGCGAGCAAATAAAGTCTTGGACGATTCGAATGAGCCTCGCGTTTGACGATTCAGAGCTGGGGATGATGCTCCCGTTTCGGGGTGAGTTGAACCTTGCGGAATATTTTGAGGCGCTGCTGCCGGAGTTTCGCGAAGTGCCAGCGACAGATCCAGGGCAGTCCCCTTTGTGTGCCAGCCGGGAAGGAGATACGGTACTCCTCTCTCCGGATCCTAAGGCCCCGGGAGAGGTGTTGCGCTACCAGGGCTGTGACCCGGAGTCTGGAAACTTGCGTTTTTTGGCAGCGTCCCTTTCCCTGAACCAGGATGCCAAGCGGCGAGTGCTGCTTTTTGTAGCCCTGGATCGCAAAGTCTATATGGGCTTTTCCGAAGCGAAAGGTGCCACCGATGGCTTGCTGTTATTCACCCATCCCCATCATCTCTACTGTCGCAAGGTCCGCACCGACCGGCGCATTCCGATGGACGAAGGACATGCGATTCTGCGTCGCTCGGATGGCAGAACCCTGCTTTGTCGGATGCATGACTTCAGTCCCTCCGGGGTGAGCTTTCTGGTCGATCAAGACATTCTGAAGTGGCCCCCGAAAGTTGGACAAGGGGTTAAGCTCTGGGCTTCAGGAAAGGAGTCGAGGGATGAAGGGAAAACGCAAGCAGTACAAGCCGGACATCCAATGTCGGCTTTCTGACCCGCTGCGATGAGGTCATCAAGGAACCGGCAGCCAAGACAGGTTCTGTGCCCCCCGAGAACCCTGCTCTACCTTCCAAATCCCAGAAACGAGGGAGTTACAACGATCGCTTCTGGGAGGCCTATCTACGGCGTGGGGCAATTCCGGAGCCGTAGAGCGGCTTGCTGTCCTGAGTGGTACACAACTACCGCCCGCCCCCAGAAAATCGCCCAGATGGCAAATCTGGGGCAAATAGAGGCATATTTGAATCTGTGCCAGCGGCTATTGCTGCGGGAGCATACCGCGCAAGCGCTCCATCAGAGCATTGCCAACTGGACCTGGCGCAACATGACACCGCGAGGCCTGCGCGAACTCATTGCCCGAACCCATACCAGCGATCTGCAACTGGAGCGGAGCGAACCGGCAAGGTTTTAAGGCATAAGCGGGCAGTCCTTTTCCGTGGGTGAAACAACGATAGAAAATCTCCTAGAACTGGACTCAGCGGGGGAAGCGACTGCAAGGCTTGCCTTGCCAGGAGCACGCCCGCCCCCGGTGGAAAGCGCATCGTTTGGCATCGTCGGGATGGTGCAGCGTGCAGGTTTATTGGTAGGCAGGGACCGGGAGAGGGGTGCGGGGGAGAGGGTTTGGGGATTACCGCTCTGTCACCCCGTGACGCAGTACTGAATGCGACCCCGTTACTGCGAAACAACCTGGACCTGCTATGCGAGGCGGCATTCGCGGCGGTTTTGCTAGCCCGGTGAGGCCTGGGCGCGGTGTACAGCAGACAGTGGTTTGGTGAATGTATGTGTGCTCCATAATTGTTACACGAAATTGCTGTCATGATACATTCGGCGTACGATTCATGGGATTTTAGCTGCGAGCAAATAAAGTCTTGGACGATTCGAATGAGCCTCGCGTTTGACGATTCAGAGCTGGGGATGATGCTCCCGTTTCGGGGTGAGTTGAACCTTGCGGAATATTTTGAGGCGCTGCTGCCGGAGTTTCGCGAAGTGCCAGCGACAGATCCAGGGCAGTCCCCTTTGTGTGCCAGCCGGGAAGGAGATACGGTACTCCTCTCTCCGGATCCTAAGGCCCCGGGAGAGGTGTTGCGCTACCAGGGCTGTGACCCGGAGTCTGGAAACTTGCGTTTTTTGGCAGCGTCCCTTTCCCTGAACCAGGATGCCAAGCGGCGAGTGCTGCTTTTTGTAGCCCTGGATCGCAAAGTCTATATGGGCTTTTCCGAAGCGAAAGGTGCCACCGATGGCTTGCTGTTATTCACCCATCCCCATCATCTCTACTGTCGCAAGGTCCGCACCGACCGGCGCATTCCGATGGACGAAGGACATGCGATTCTGCGTCGCTCGGATGGCAGAACCCTGCTTTGTCGGATGCATGACTTCAGTCCCTCCGGGGTGAGCTTTCTGGTCGATCAAGACATTCCACCGGGAGAAGCGTTGATGCTGACCTTCGAGATCCCCGATTGTGGAACCTGCGAGACCGTTGCGCGAGTGGTCCGGCAGGAGACGCTCCCGAGCGGGAGCCTATACAAAAACCTCATTGCCGTAAGCATGAACCTGACCAAAGAGCAGCGGAAAAAAGCCGAGCATTTGTACCTCTGCAAAAAAGGGGCACAGGTGAAGCTTATTGTCGATTCCTCGCGTTCTGCCATTGGATAAGACGACGAAACAACAGACCAGATCCGTCGTATCCACCTTGCGAAGGGGACACCTACGCCTGGTAATTTCTCGGCGCCATCCCTCTACAGAAAGTCGAAGGGTATGTCGTTGCTTCTGGGTAGTCTTGGGTGGGAGGGGCGTCAGTGGGTCTGCAAAATATTGAACAGTTCCGGCGATTACTGCGTCTAGAACCGTCCGAAGGGAATATTCTTCGAGATTGCGGTTCCAGGATTGCGCCAGACATTCCGGAAATTACCCGACAATTTTATGACCGACTGGAAGTCCTTCCTGATGCTGCGCCCTTTCTGGCAGGCAAGAGGGAAATGCTGGTAGCGATCTTTGCGCGGTGGATCGCGAGTCTCTTTGCCGGAGAATACCACGACGAGTTCTGGGCAGAGCAAGAACGGCTGGGCGCCGAGCATCGTCGCATCGAGATTCCGGATGCCGTTTTAGCGGCGGGATTTTCTATCCTTCGCACGGAACTGATGAGCACTCTTCTATTGAATACCGAAAATCCTGAATCCGCCCTGGTCGCTGTCAACAAGCTTCTGGACCTGTGTCAGTATATCTTCGAAACCAGCTATCTGCGCACGACAGAGCACGATCGCATCAAGTCCTTGCGCGCCCTCAGCCAGGAATTCGACCCGGAGACGTTTTTCCATGCGGCCACCCAGCAGGCCTGCCAGCTCATCGGTGCCGATGGCGCCGCGCTGATTCTGCAGGAAGAGGAATGGCTGCAATACGCATTTTTTCAGGGACTACCCGAGTCGTACCGACGGCTCGCGGTACACCGTTTCCCCATTTCATCGGGAACCGCCGGGCTCGCCCTGTTGCGTAAACAACCGGTCTATGAAGCCGACTATCCCCATAGTTCCTGTGCCATGCTGGAATTCGTGGAGGCTGGGCTGCGCGGGAGCCTGGCCTTGCCTCTCCTCGGGCCAGATGGGGGGCTGGGGGTGCTTGTGGTATCCTGGTTCGAGTCCGCTCCTCCGGCGTGGATCGCCGAAGACGCCTGGGATTTTTTGCGGCTCCTGAGTGACTTGCTGGCGAATGTGCTCTATCGGACCCAACTGGAATCGCGCCTGGAAGGTCTCGCCACCCGCGATACCCTGACCGGGCTTCCCAACCGCCGGGCCTTCCCGGATCGTATCGCCGGAGCGATCGCCAGAGCGCGGCGACACAGCACCCTCCTGGCGTTGTTGTTTATCGACCTGGATGGTTTCAAGCCCATCAATGATCAACTTGGCCACGCCATCGGGGATGCGACTCTGATCGCCGTAGCGCAAAGTCTCCGGCAGGCCGTGCGTCAGGAGGATACCCTCCTGCGCTATGCTGGCGATGAATTTCTGGTATTGCTGGAAGAGACGGGACATGTGGCCGAGATTGAAGCAGTAACCAGTCGCCTGCTGCTGGCCATCCGGCGCGATGTAGAAAAGGACGGTACCACTCTGCCCTTGTCCGCCAGCATCGGCATTACCATCTATCCCTTCGACGAAGCCCCGGTGGAAGAATTGGTCCACCATGCCGATCAGGCCATGTACTGGGCCAAACAGGCAGGAGGCAATACCTGGCACCTATATGAAGACCATACGCCAGTTTCTCGGGGTTCAGAGGACTTGCTGGCAGAACTGGGGCGCGCGCTGGAGCGACGGGAGTTCCGCCTGTACTGGCAACCCATCATCGAGCTGCAAAGCGGGAGAATCAGTGGTGCCGAAGCCCTGCTGCGGTGGCAACATCCCGAGCGGGGTCTGCTAGCTCCGGGTGCATTTTTAGAGGAGCTGGAACGGTCGTCACTCATGCCCACGGTTGGTGACTGGGTATTGCAGGAGGCGCTCGCACAGGCGGAACGATGGCACCGCGATGGCAAGGACTGGGACATCCACGTCAATCTGGCGGCGGTGCAGCTCGAAGAGCCGGGATTCGCCCACTATCTGGAGCGCCTGCTATACCAGCATCCGGATCTGCACAAGGACGTCCTCTGGCTGGAGATCGTCGAACGTGTCGCCTTGCGCGACATCCCGGCCACCGCCGCGATGATCCAGGCCTGCCGAAATCTTGGCGTGCACTTCACCCTGGACGACTTTGGCACCGGTGCAGCAGCCATCCAGTATCTGGTGGAGCTGGAATGTTCCGGGCTCAAGATCGACAAAAGTCTGGTCTCGCCCCAGGGGCAGAATGGCAAACATCACACCATGGTACGGGCCTTGGTGGATATGGCGCAGTCGCTATCCGTGAAGATCGTCGCTGAGGGCATCGAGGATGCGGATACCGCAGAGAAGCTGATACAGCTCGGTGTGACGCATGCTCAGGGGTACCATTTCAGTCGGCCGATACCGGCTGAAGCCCTCGAAACAAGTTGTAATTGGCGGAACCTGACCGATGCTCAAATCTCCTGAGAGCGCAGCTCCACCGCCGTCGTTTCAAAAAACGGAAAATAAAGCATGCTAAGGCTACTCGTGGGGCGTCATCACCTTGCTCTTAGCCAGGAGCCTGGCCACGGTGGAAGGGTGGACATTGAACAAGCGCGCGGCATCCGCTGCGGTCTTCTGTCCTGAGGTAACCATCGACACGACCTGCTGCCGCTGTAAGGTGGTGAGCTTTGGACGGCGACCACCAACACGACCAGCCTCGCGTGCCGCATCGAGGCCTCTGCGCGTGCGCTCCCGCAGCATGGCTCGCTCGAACTCGGCGAAAGATCCGACGATTTGCATCATCATGCGCCCTGCCGGCGTCGTCGTATCGATGGCTTCCGTCAGGCTTTGAAAACCAACCCCAAGCCCTTGCAGCTTGTCCAACAAGTGCAGAAGATCTTTGAGGGACCGCGACAGTCGGTCGAGCTTCCAGACCACGAGCACATCCCCTTCGCGGAGCTGATCGAGCAATCGATGTAGCTCCGGGCGGTCCCATCGCCCTGCCGAGGCTTTTTCCTCAAAAATGCGCGTGCAGTGAGCGGCTTTGAGTGCGGCGATTTGCGCGTCGTTGTTCTGCTCTTGGGTGGACACCCGTGCATAGCCTATTCGCATATCTCACCACCTAAAAATGTATTGCGATTCCGTTAGATTATGCAACATAGATACGCACCACGCGACGTCAAGAATGGCCGGGCCGGCTTGCGTCCACGCACAAACCTTCGTTTGCGCAATAGGCCGTGCTACCAGCTTGGCGTGCTGTATTTTCCGTTTTCTGCAGCCCTCAGAGGACTTTACTCGCCAGTAGCGCGGATCTCCCAGAGATTGACGGGATTGTCCCTGTTGCCTGGAACGCAGCGTGGGCTGTGTACCTGCCCTTGTGTCTGAAGGGCAGTCAGCAGGGAGCTGACTCTGGCACTGCTCAGGCGCAGCTGGTGAGAGAGATCGCCGGCGGTCTGCGGCCCTTGCTTGCGCAGGGTATCGAGCAGGTGCTGAAAGTCTTATTGCAGGAGTCTGTGGTGTCCATGGTGGCGCGGTCAGATTTACCTTTATTACCTTTATAATCTTGATATTTACCATATTTACCTTTACTATGTAATTACCTTTTGCTGGTAGGAGATCAGCATGGAACGAGCAGACCCCGTTACGCTTGCGGACGTACAGGCCGCGCTGGAGCAGATGGGCGTGGATGCCACGGCAACCAATGCCGCAAGCATTCGGGAGACCCTGGGCCGAGGTAGCTATCGAACGATTCAGAAGCACCTGGATGCGCTGCGGTCGGCGTTGATGGAGCCGGAGCCTGAGATTGTGGAAACGCCACCTGAGGCTCCCCAGGAGATCCTGGCGGGTATTTGGTCTGCGGTATGGGCAGAGGCTTCCCGGCGATATGGGGCCAAGCTCTTGGCAGTGACCGAGCAGGCCGATGACCTGGCGGAGAGGCTAGCGACGGCGACCAATGATCTCGATGAGCTATTGGCGGACCTCGACCGAGTGAGCACTGAGCGGGACGAGGCCGTGCAACGAGCCGAGCAAGCGGAACAGACAATGCACCAGGCACAAGAAGCCATCGAGCGGGAAAGGGCCGGCATTGAGGCCGAGCGGCAGGCGCTGGAGGCCTTGATGGAGCGCTTGCGCGGTATGCTCCCGTCTCCGTAACGGACAGGGCACCACAGCCAAGTCCGCCGAGTGCGGACGGTATCGGTAGCCCTCTGCCGGTGGGGGTTTCCAAAGGGGGAGCGGAGCGGCCCCCTTTGGCCTACTGCGGATTAGCGAAGCTTAATCCGTAGTAGGTTATGTGTGCTAGACTTTCCTTGGGAGAAGAAACCTTGCTCCCGGGAGGCCTGACCATGGATGGACGATATCTCTCTGTTCGCGTCGAACGCAAGACCGTCAGCAAAGCCGGCGGACAGAATGCCCACGATCTCCGTCGGGGCTCGCCACCCGACTATGTCGATCCGGGCCGGACGCATCGGAATAGCGTACTGATCGAGCCAGTGACGGGGAGACAACTCCGCCAGGAGTGTGAACGCCGGCGATCTACCAGGAACATGCAACGAGCCATGCGGGGCAGTGCCGCCGTGGGGATGGCCGGCATCATTACCTTTTCTACGTGCGTATTCTGTTGATCATGGGCGGTGATTCTGCTGATCGTGGGCACCCCCAATCAGCGAACTTTCTGGTCACGTAAATTCTAGGCATAGGTGCCCACGATCGGTCAAATCAGTGGCGTCATGAGCACCCGGCCGTGGTGGCCGATCATCGGTGTAAATTTCTTCATTTACCTTTACCATGTAAACGGTAAATTTACTCATGATCCTGCCTCTCCATCGCCGGTCTGTACCCGTTGGCGGCGCATCGATTCGCCTTTGAGCTCCAGGCGGTGGGCACTGTGCAGCAGACGGTCGAGGACGGCATCGGCGACGGTGGGTTCTCCGAGGATTTCATGCCAATGCGAGACCGGCAATTGGCTGGTGATTAGGGTGGCCTGCTGGGCGACGCGATCATCAAGGATTTCCAGCAGATCCCGGGCATCCTCGCTGTTCATCGGGGCGAGGCCCCAATCGTCCAGGAGCAACAGGTGCACCTTGGCAAGAGTCGTGAGAAAGCGGCCGAAACTGCCGTCACCGTGACGGATATGAAGCTCTTCCAGTAAGCGCGGCAAACGGAAGTAGCGCACACTCAGGCCCTGACGGCAGGCCTGGTGCCCCAGGGCGCAGGCAATCCAGGTCTTGCCGGTACCGGTGGCACCGGTGATCAGCAGGTTTTGTCCTCGCCGTATCCAGTCACACTGTATCAAGGCCGCCATTTTGGTACGGTCCAGACCACGGGAGGCGCGATGATCGAGGTCTTCGACGGCGGCATGTACCTTGAGTTTGGCCAGCTGCAACAGGCGCTTTCGCCGGCGGTTGTCGCGCGCACAGAGTTCTCGGTCGAGAAGCAGTGCCAGGCGATCTACGAAGGGAAGTTCTTGCAGTTGCGGCGAGGTGGACTGCTCGGCCAGGGCCTCTGCCATGGCGTGTAGGTTGAGTTGCTGTAAGGTCTGAATGGTCGGTTGCAAAGACATGGGAAGACTCCGGTTTAGTGATAGTAGCGAGGGCCGCGGATATTGCCGTGCTGCGGTAACGGTTTGGCAGGAACGGGATCGTGTGGGCTGTGGTCCAGTCCCCGCTCCAGGATGGAGCGGACACTGCGGGTCGTGGGGGAGCCGTGGCGTAGAGCACGGTGACAGGCGTGTTCCAGACGCTCCTTCCCGTAGCGGCGACAGAGATGGAGTAGGCCGAGACAGGAGCGATATCCCTGCTCCGGATGGGGCTTGTTCTCCAGTTGCCAGCGCACCACGTCCCGAGTCGATGGACCGATGGAGAGCCCCCAATGCAACAGGCGCCCCGGACTCCATTCCAGGTGCCGCTGGTGAGCCTTGGGCATGTGTTCGGTCAAGGTGCTGTAGCGCGCCTGGACGCCCTCACGCAGATGGCAAGCGACGCGCTGTTGCCCCTGGAAGATCTCCACGGTTTGCGCGCTGATGCGTAGCTCCACCCGCTGTCCGACGAGGCGATGCGGTACGGAGTAGAAGCGTCCTTGGTAGGCAACATGGTAATCGATACTGACTTTGGCGGACTTCCAGTCAGCATACTCGTAGGGCTGTTCTGGTAGTGGCTGCAGGGCAGGAGCGTCCAACTCCGCAAAAGCGCTGCGGCGGCAGCCTGGTAGCTGTTTGAAGGGGCGTCCGTTCAGGTCTTCCAGTAGGCTGTGGAGAGTCTGATTCAGTTCCGCTAGCGAGAAGAACTGGAAGTGGCGCAGGCGCGCCAGAATCCAGCGCTCCACCACTTGCACCCCGACCTCGACCTTGGCCTTGTCTTTCGGTTTATAAGGGCGGGTGGGCAGTACCACCGCAGCATAATGCCGGGCGAGATCCTGATAACTTCGATGGATTTCGGGCTCGTAGCGCGAGGCCTTGGTTACCGCCGCCTTCAAATTATCTGGCACGAACAGACGCGGTGCCCCGCCAAAGAACTCCAGGGCGCGTACATGCGCGCCGAGGAAATCCGGCAGACTCTGGGTCCAGGTAGCCTCGCAATAGGTGTAGTTGGAGGCACCCAACACCGCGACGAAGATCTGCGCCGGGCGGATCTCCCCGGTCTGGGGATCAACCACCGGCACGATGGGACCAGCGTAGTCGATGAACAGCTTCTCACCAGCCTTGTGGTTTTGCCACATGCTGCGTTTGAGCCCCGCCCGCCAGCGTCGGTACAGGACGCAGAACTGGGCATACTGATACACCGCTTCTTGCGGGTACGCGGCGGAATATTCCTCCCAGAGCAACTGCAGGGTCACGCCTTTGCGCCGCAGCTCGGCATGGATCCGGGCAAAATCCGGCTGCACCTTGCCAGAGACGGTGTGCCGTGAGGGACTGGAGAACCATGCCGCTTCCAGGGCTACTTCTTGCCCCTCTGGCAGAGGCCAAGAGATACCTGCCTGTTCGGCTTTCTGTAAATACTTCCCGACGACTCCCTTGGAGAGCCCACAAGATCGGGCAATTTGCCGCTGGCTGAACCCTGCGGCGTGTAAACGGAGCACTTCGTAAATCGCTTTCATCGTCATCCTCGGTGTAGGCATCCTCGATCTCCTGTAAAAGAGCCAAGAATGCTTGCTAAGCCAATGAATGACCAGAAAGATTTCAATTCGCCAGAGGGTAAATCCGAACAGATTCTGGAATCGTGGGCACTGATTCTGAAAAACCCGCAAAAGTGCCCACGATCACACCAGAATCAGTGCCCACGATCGATCAGAATGACCGCCCACGATGCATCAGAATCGGTGCCCACGATGGTCCAGAATATGCATCTACGCAAGCGCAGGATGTCCTTGCAGAGATATCCGTAGAGGAGCAGGACCGCCGGTTTCTGGAGACGGCGCAGCAGGTGGCCGAAGCGATGGGTACCACGCTTACCGGCTTGGTGGTACATCGAGACGAAAGCGCAATCCATGCCCACTTTCAGTGTCCGGCCTATCGGTTGGATGGAGAGCCTTTATCCAATCACCTGAATCCCGCAGCGTTGTCCCAGTTACAGGATGTTGCCGCCACCGCCTGGCAGGATCTGGGCATCGAACGGGGAGAAAAAAAGGCGGCAAAGATCGAACGACTGCGGGAAGAGGGAAAGAGCCAGCAGGAGATTCTGGCGCAGACCGTCCATCGCAGCGTACGAGAGCTGCATCGGGACCTGCCGACGGAGCGGGAAAGGCTACAGGGAGAGATACTGGCCAAGCGCCGGGAGATCGAAGAACTGGTGGCTAAGGCAGAGAAGAACCGTCGGCTGACCGAGGAACAACGCCAGAAGCTGGAGGCCGGAAAGGTCGATCTGGAGAAGGCGCAGAAGCGCATCGAGACGTACGCGCGCCGAGAGCAAGCTGCCATTGCAGCAAAAGAGAAGGCAGAGGCCTATTTGAAGTCGCTGATAGCAGACATGCGGGCCAAAGAAGTACCGCCGTTGCAGTCAGAGGAAGTGCGGGTTCTACGAGGCCTGCATCTTCCCGAGAAGCGGGTGGTAGTTGACGCCGGAGACGCGAGGGAATGGCAGCGTGGCGTGTTTCGTTACGCGGCTGGCAAGATAGATGCAAATACAAGAGCCAAGCGCAAAGAACTCGAAGAGAGAGAAAAACAACTGGCAGAACGGGAGCGCCGGCTCGAAGAGCAGGAAAGGCAGCAACAAGAGCGGTTACGGGAACAGGAACGGCGGGCAATGGAACAGATTGCTGCGCGGGAACGGGAAGTAGAGAGACGGGAGAAAAAAGCCAAGAAACAGGAGATCGAGGCTCGGGCGCGAGTGGCGCAGCTCCAGGAGGATGCAAAGGCGGCAGAGAAGCGGCTGGAGGAGCTACGAATGAGCCTGCAAGCCATGGCCGGCGAGATGGGAAGAGGTATCGAAGCACTTGGCCAGGGATTGCGGGAAAATGATCTGATTCCTAGCGAAGAATGTAGGCGCCTGGAATCCATAGGTGGCGCTCTCATGAATGGGGCCAGTCCCTTGTCTCTGGAGCCAAAGGAGATCAGGGAGCTTGGGTATACGGTCTGCAATCTGGGTATCTGGATGCGGGATGAGCTGAGACATGCGCTAAAGATCGATCAGCAGCAGCAGGAGCAGTTGCGGCGGGTGGTCCCGCAACCATCGAGGGGGCCGGGACTCGATATCTGAGCACGGACCTCGGCGTGTCTAGCAAATGGCCTTTTGGTGGATGGCGGGGTTGTTCTACATTACCTATTAAGAAAGGGGGAACTATGGATTTTTTTATTATCACAATGCTTGGTGATGAAAGGCGTTTAGATAACGTTAATCATCTAGTCGAGCAACTATCAAAAAATAGATATAACGCAAAAATATTTCCTGCGATTTGCCCTGCACAAAATTATGTTGATGATCCAAGCTATGATAGCGCATATCGCGTTCGGCGTTTTGGATACCATCTAACGCGTGGTGAAGTTGGATGTTTTCAAAGTCATAAAGCTATTTGGAAAGAATTATCACAGAGAGAAACAGAAATATTTGGAGTTTTGGAAGATGATGCTATTTTTCTTAGCGACATCTCAGGGGCAGTTAGTGCCGCTCTATCTTGCCAAGAATATTGGGATGTTTGCCGATTACAGCAGGTATTTCCAAGTAAGATTGGTATAACTAAAGGCCGTCGAGGGCTTTTTGTGTTGCGTTTTCCATTTCTTCCACAGCTTGGGACGGGCGCATATTTATTGAACGGCCGAGCGGCACGATATTTGTATGATAGCTCTGTTTCAATTCGTCAGCCTGTAGACCATTTTTTGGATGATCCAAGAAATCATGGCTTGCGCGTGTTAGATCTCACTCCAGGTAGCGTGGGAATTCTGGAAGATCTGCCATCAGTTATTGGCGATCGAGGATGGAACGCAAAAGTTAATGGTAGGCGTGGTTTTTACAGAATAATTCAACGCGATGTTTACAATCTTGGTTGGCATATAGCTCGCGGGAAAATGTTATTGAGATTGCTTTTCACATGACAGGTTAAGTGATTAAATCACCTGCGGAATTACCAGAAAAAATGCACCCTTTGGTCCGGTAGGCGGCCATCGCCATTGAATCAATCTACTGTTTTTCTTAATGGCCGACAAGGCCAAGGACCCGCTATCATCGGACCTTATGGTGAACGGGGGAAAACGGGATGGGAAAGGGAGCGAGAAAGCAGGGAAGAACGCGGGTAGAGGAAGCATCGCCAGTGCCGGTTCTGCCGGGGCAACTGGACCTGTTTGGGGAAGAAGTGTCGCCTGATACGGCAGACCTGCCTGCGCCGAAGCCGACCAAGGCGAAGGCCTGGAGTGGAAGCAAGGAGCGCAAGCACCTCACTCCTCTGGAGATCGAGCGGCTTCTGCTGGCCACCAAGGAGAATTCTCGCACAGGCCTACGGGATCGTTGCCTGCTCCTGCTCATGTATCGGCATGGTTTGCGGGTTACCGAGGCCTGTGCATTGGGAATGGACCAGGTAGACCTGGACAGCAAAGTGCTGCATGTCGTCCGGCTCAAAGGTGGACTGTCTACGACCCACCCCTTACGGAGTGATGAACTGCGCCTGCTGCGCGCCTGGCTGGATGAACGAGGGCGCTGGTTGCGCCGCTGGCAGAAGAAGGGACTCCAGACGCCACCAGATCGCCGCGCGGTCTTTCTGAGTGTTCGTGGCCAGGCGCTTTCCCGCAAATCGGTCTGGGACCTGTTACGGGCCTATGGAGAGGCGGCAGGGCTCACAGTCTCGCCGCATCCGCACATGCTGCGGCACGCCTGCGGCTATGCCCTGGCCGACCAGGGGGCAGACACCAGGCTCATTCAGGACTACCTGGGGCATCGCAACATCCAGCACACCGTCCGCTACACGGCCACCAACGCCCAGCGCTTCGAGAAGCTGTGGCGGTGATGGCTGTTGATTCGTTGGATCAACTGTACTACAAGAAAGACAACACATCATACATGGAAATAATATGGCAAAAGTTAATCTGTCAGAGGCTGCTAGCTTAGCCAATGTGGCTAGATCAACACTCTATTCTTATATAAGATCAGGAAAAATAAGTATTGATAAAGATCATCTTGGAAAGCCACAGATAGACACATCTGAGCTAATCAGGGTGTTTGGTGTCTTGCAGGACAACGTAAAAGACAACAAAAGAGACACGGAAATAACAGTGGATGCCGTGACAATACAGAGTGAAAACGCGGCGTTGCGTGCAGAAAACGAAGTTCTTCGTGAAATGTTGAGGATTCGCGAAGAGCAACTTCGTGAACATCAAGAGCAAGAGTCATGGCTCAGGCAACGCCTGGACTCATTGGAGTCTAGGTTGTTACCGGGGCCCAGCACCAAGTCATGGTGGACGCGAATTTTTGGTTCCAAGGAATGAGCTGAAGTGTGGCGCTTCCCTTTGCCCTAGATCAGGCGTAACATGTCAAATGTGTTTAACATGTTCAACAAGAGGTTGTTATGATTGGAGTTCGTCTGTCCAGCGACATCGAGAAGCGTCTAGATGCTTTGGCAAAAGCCACAGGACGCACAAAGAGCTATTACGTCCGTGAGGCGATTTTGGAGCACCTAGACGACATGGAGGACGCTTATTTGGCTGAAGCAGCCTTGGAGCGTATCCGGCGTGGGAATGAGCGCGTACTAAGCAGCGAGGAGTTCTGGCGTGGTCTGGAGGATTGAGTACGCCGAATCTGTGCAGAAAGACGTGCGAAAGCTTGATGCACAAGAACGTAAACGCATTCGAGACTATATCGAGGCTAAAGTGGCACTCTTGGATGACCCCCGCAGCGTTGGTAAACCGCTTTCTGGAAGTCTCAGTGGTCTCTGGCGTTACCGAGTAGGAAACTACCGCATTATTGCTAGTATCGAGGATCTTGATGTGCGCATTCTTGTCGTGAAAATCGCCCACAGGAAAGAGGTCTATCGTCAGTGAATAGTCACCTGCGTCCGGATCGCCATTTGCAACGTGATTTTTTCATTGCAGATATTTTAGATGCGGCACCAAAAGACGATACGGCAAGTATGGAGCATCCTTTTTTTGCTTTACGTGCCGGAGATAAGCGGGTTCGTACTTACGAGCGTGGAAATTATAAGATTGAGATACAGCCTGGACCGTATGGATGTGCAACAATTCACGATAAAGACGTTTGGATTTACTGCATAAGTCAGCTTATGGAGGCAGTAAATCGAGGCAGAGAAGACATAAGTCGAACGGTCAGATTTGTCGCCTATGATTTTCTTATTACGACGAATCGTCCAGTTGCTGGAGTTGGTTATGATCGGATGGCTGATGCCTTGCGTAGATTGAGCGGGACCCGTATTGAGACCAATATAGAAACAGATGGAAAACGTGAGCGCGCAGGATTTGGTTTGATTGATGCCTGGAAGGTTGTCGAGAGAGGAAGAGACAACCGAATGACAGCGGTAGAAGTAACTCTCCCAGATTGGTTGTTTAGATCGGTCAAGGCTCGTCACGTTCTAACGCTGGATCGGGATTATTTTCGGCTACGTAAGCCGTTAGACAGGCGTATATATGAGATAGCCAGGAAACATTGCGGCGTCCAGCCACGATGGCAAGCGACTATTGCCACTCTACATGAGAAGAGTGGCAGCTCGGCTACATTGCGAGAGTTTCGGAGACTCATTAAAGGGCTGTCAGATTCTAACGAGTTGCCCGGCTACCAAGTCGTGTTTGATCATGACGCAGATATAGTCACCTTCTACCCAAAAGGCGGTAGGGCTGGCTCAATAGCGAAGATCAAAGACTTGCTAAAGAAACCTGTGCGTACAAAAAAGAAAGTCACGAAACAAACATGAAGTCTGTGGATAATTTACGTCGGCCTGTGGATAGATACGTACCTTCACACACGCGTTCCTGTGGATAGACACGTACCTTCACACACATCGGCTACGTACCTTTACCCACGGGAACATGTCTGGAGGCCAATAGCCACAAGGCTTTCAGAAACCGTAACGCGCGCGCGCGTTTTTAACTTTAAAAAAGATTTTAACGCTTCCAGAGGTGGGAAACTTCCCAGCAGAAGAAAAAGGAGCGCCTGCTTGCCGCCTTCGGCGCCAGGCGCAGGAGTAGCCGGCGGGGAGCTGCAAGCTCCCCCTGTCCGCGGTCGCTTCGCTCCCTTGCCGGCTCGACCCCCTCTGGGGGACGTTGTCCCCCCATGCCCTATGGGCACGGCTCCCCCCCCTTGGGCCTGACAAGAGAGAGTGGATGGTGAGGGTAGTGTCTGGGTTTTTCAGGGATGGTTTGGGTGGTTGTTTCGATGCCTTGCTGCCGGTGATGGCTGGGCTATCCTGTGCTGATGGAATCCCCAAGCAATGCAGAAGTCCGGGAACGGATCGTAGCGCTTCTGGCGTAGTCAGAGAGGCAAACCGTGGCAGAGATTGCCAAGGCCTTGCACCTGCCCATTACCGTAGTGACATCCAATGTCGGCTTTCTGACCCGCTGCGATGAGGTCATCAAGGAACCGGCAGCCAAGACAGGTTCTGTGCCCCCCGAGAACCCTGCTCTACCTTCCAAATCCCAGAAACGAGGGAGTTACAACGATCGCTTCTGGGAGGCCTATCTACGGCGTGGGGCAATTCCGGAGCCGTAGAGCGGCTTGCTGTCCTGAGTGGTACACAACTACCGCCCGCCCCCAGAAAATCGCCCAGATGGCAAATCTGGGGCAAATAGAGGCATATTTGAATCTGTGCCAGCGGCTATTGCTGCGGGAGCATACCGCGCAAGCGCTCCATCAGAGCATTGCCAACTGGACCTGGCGCAACATGACACCGCGAGGCCTGCGCGAACTCATTGCCCGAACCCATACCAGCGATCTGCAACTGGAGCGGAGCGAACCGGCAAGGTTTTAAGGCATAAGCGGGCAGTCCTTTTCCGTGGGTGAAACAACGATAGAAAATCTCCTAGAACTGGACTCAGCGGGGGAAGCGACTGCAAGGCTTGCCTTGCCAGGAGCACGCCCGCCCCCGGTGGAAAGCGCATCGTTTGGCATCGTCGGGATGGTGCAGCGTGCAGGTTTATTGGTAGGCAGGGACCGGGAGAGGGGTGCGGGGGAGAGGGTTTGGGGATTACCGCTCTGTCACCCCGTGACGCAGTACTGAATGCGACCCCGTTACTGCGAAACAACCTGGACCTGCTATGCGAGGCGGCATTCGCGGCGGTTTTGCTAGCCCGGTGAGGCCTGGGCGCGGTGTACAGCAGACAGTGGTTTGGTGAATGTATGTGTGCTCCATAATTGTTACACGAAATTGCTGTCATGATACATTCGGCGTACGATTCATGGGATTTTAGCTGCGAGCAAATAAAGTCTTGGACGATTCGAATGAGCCTCGCGTTTGACGATTCAGAGCTGGGGATGATGCTCCCGTTTCGGGGTGAGTTGAACCTTGCGGAATATTTTGAGGCGCTGCTGCCGGAGTTTCGCGAAGTGCCAGCGACAGATCCAGGGCAGTCCCCTTTGTGTGCCAGCCGGGAAGGAGATACGGTACTCCTCTCTCCGGATCCTAAGGCCCCGGGAGAGGTGTTGCGCTACCAGGGCTGTGACCCGGAGTCTGGAAACTTGCGTTTTTTGGCAGCGTCCCTTTCCCTGAACCAGGATGCCAAGCGGCGAGTGCTGCTTTTTGTAGCCCTGGATCGCAAAGTCTATATGGGCTTTTCCGAAGCGAAAGGTGCCACCGATGGCTTGCTGTTATTCACCCATCCCCATCATCTCTACTGTCGCAAGGTCCGCACCGACCGGCGCATTCCGATGGACGAAGGACATGCGATTCTGCGTCGCTCGGATGGCAGAACCCTGCTTTGTCGGATGCATGACTTCAGTCCCTCCGGGGTGAGCTTTCTGGTCGATCAAGACATTCTGAAGTGGCCCCCGAAAGTTGGACAAGGGGTTAAGCTCTGGGCTTCAGGAAAGGAGTCGAGGGATGAAGGGAAAACGCAAGCAGTACAAGCCGGAATTCAAGGCGCAGGTAGCCCTGGCGGCCTTGCAGGGCGATAAGACGATGGCCGAGCTGGCGCAAGAATTTGGGGTACACCCCACCATGATCAATGCCTGGCGCCGGCAGCTGGTGGAGCATGCGGCCACGGCCTTTGAACGGGGAAAGTCCCGGACCGAGGAGCCCGTGGACGTGCAGGCTTTGTATCGGAAGATCGGACAGCTGGAGATGGAACGCGATTTTTTAGCCTCCAGGCCCGGTCTCATGTCTCGGATCGGGAAAGGCGCCAAATGATCGACCGGGCCCAAACCCCAGTTTCTGTGCAACGGCAATGCGCTCTTTTGGGCGTGCCCCGCAGTACGGTCTATTACCGCGCGCATCCTCGGCCGATGGGCGACGGGCTGTTGCGGGCGATCGATCGCCTCTACACCGCCTTTCCATTCATGGGTAGGCGGCAGATCCATCGGATGCTGAAAGCGGAGAATGTCGTGGTCAACCGCAAAACGGTACACCGGGCCATGCGTATCCTCGACATTGCCGCGGTGGCGCCCGGACCACACACCAGCAAGCCCCATCCCCAGCACCCAAAATATCCTTATCTGTTGCGTGGCGTGACGGTGGACCGTCCCCACCAGGTCTGGTCCGCGGATGTGACCTATCTGCCCATGGCACGAGGATTTCAATACCTCGTAGCCGTAGTGGACTGGTTCAGTCGTAAGGTGTTGTCCTGGCGGGTTTCCAACAGTCTTGACGCGGGTTTCTGCGTAGAGGCCCTGAAAGAGGCCATACGCCGCTATGGCACCCCCGAGATCTTCAACACGGATCAGGGTGCTCAGTTCACCGCGGAGTCCTTCCTCTCTGTACTCCGCCAGCACGGCATTCGAATCAGTATGGACGGCAAAGGCCGGGCCCTGGATAACGTCTTTGTCGAACGGCTTTGGCGCACCGTCAAATACGAGCACGTCTACCTGCGGCCAGCAGAAACTGGAACCGAGTTGAAAGCTGGCCTCAGAGCCTACTTCGACTGGTATAATGCCGAAAGACCGCACTCCTCTCTGGGAGACAGAACACCCGATGTGGTCTATGCAGAAGGTTTACAAAGGCTGGTGGCCTGACCCGCCATGGAAACAGGTTCAGAGCTTAATCACTCCAGCAGGCTGTCCAATCCAGGGGGGCCACCTCATTCCACCGGGAGAAGCGTTGATGCTGACCTTCGAGATCCCCGATTGTGGAACCTGCGAGACCGTTGCGCGAGTGGTCCGGCAGGAGACGCTCCCGAGCGGGAGCCTATACAAAAACCTCATTGCCGTAAGCATGAACCTGACCAAAGAGCAGCGGAAAAAAGCCGAGCATTTGTACCTCTGCAAAAAAGGGGCACAGGTGAAGCTTATTGTCGATTCCTCGCGTTCTGCCATTGGATAAGACGACGAAACAACAGACCAGATCCGTCGTATCCACCTTGCGAAGGGGACACCTACGCCTGGTAATTTCTCGGCGCCATCCCTCTACAGAAAGTCGAAGGGTATGTCGTTGCTTCTGGGTAGTCTTGGGTGGGAGGGGCGTCAGTGGGTCTGCAAAATATTGAACAGTTCCGGCGATTACTGCGTCTAGAACCGTCCGAAGGGAATATTCTTCGAGATTGCGGTTCCAGGATTGCGCCAGACATTCCGGAAATTACCCGACAATTTTATGACCGACTGGAAGTCCTTCCTGATGCTGCGCCCTTTCTGGCAGGCAAGAGGGAAATGCTGGTAGCGATCTTTGCGCGGTGGATCGCGAGTCTCTTTGCCGGAGAATACCACGACGAGTTCTGGGCAGAGCAAGAACGGCTGGGCGCCGAGCATCGTCGCATCGAGATTCCGGATGCCGTTTTAGCGGCGGGATTTTCTATCCTTCGCACGGAACTGATGAGCACTCTTCTATTGAATACCGAAAATCCTGAATCCGCCCTGGTCGCTGTCAACAAGCTTCTGGACCTGTGTCAGTATATCTTCGAAACCAGCTATCTGCGCACGACAGAGCACGATCGCATCAAGTCCTTGCGCGCCCTCAGCCAGGAATTCGACCCGGAGACGTTTTTCCATGCGGCCACCCAGCAGGCCTGCCAGCTCATCGGTGCCGATGGCGCCGCGCTGATTCTGCAGGAAGAGGAATGGCTGCAATACGCATTTTTTCAGGGACTACCCGAGTCGTACCGACGGCTCGCGGTACACCGTTTCCCCATTTCATCGGGAACCGCCGGGCTCGCCCTGTTGCGTAAACAACCGGTCTATGAAGCCGACTATCCCCATAGTTCCTGTGCCATGCTGGAATTCGTGGAGGCTGGGCTGCGCGGGAGCCTGGCCTTGCCTCTCCTCGGGCCAGATGGGGGGCTGGGGGTGCTTGTGGTATCCTGGTTCGAGTCCGCTCCTCCGGCGTGGATCGCCGAAGACGCCTGGGATTTTTTGCGGCTCCTGAGTGACTTGCTGGCGAATGTGCTCTATCGGACCCAACTGGAATCGCGCCTGGAAGGTCTCGCCACCCGCGATACCCTGACCGGGCTTCCCAACCGCCGGGCCTTCCCGGATCGTATCGCCGGAGCGATCGCCAGAGCGCGGCGACACAGCACCCTCCTGGCGTTGTTGTTTATCGACCTGGATGGTTTCAAGCCCATCAATGATCAACTTGGCCACGCCATCGGGGATGCGACTCTGATCGCCGTAGCGCAAAGTCTCCGGCAGGCCGTGCGTCAGGAGGATACCCTCCTGCGCTATGCTGGCGATGAATTTCTGGTATTGCTGGAAGAGACGGGACATGTGGCCGAGATTGAAGCAGTAACCAGTCGCCTGCTGCTGGCCATCCGGCGCGATGTAGAAAAGGACGGTACCACTCTGCCCTTGTCCGCCAGCATCGGCATTACCATCTATCCCTTCGACGAAGCCCCGGTGGAAGAATTGGTCCACCATGCCGATCAGGCCATGTACTGGGCCAAACAGGCAGGAGGCAATACCTGGCACCTATATGAAGACCATACGCCAGTTTCTCGGGGTTCAGAGGACTTGCTGGCAGAACTGGGGCGCGCGCTGGAGCGACGGGAGTTCCGCCTGTACTGGCAACCCATCATCGAGCTGCAAAGCGGGAGAATCAGTGGTGCCGAAGCCCTGCTGCGGTGGCAACATCCCGAGCGGGGTCTGCTAGCTCCGGGTGCATTTTTAGAGGAGCTGGAACGGTCGTCACTCATGCCCACGGTTGGTGACTGGGTATTGCAGGAGGCGCTCGCACAGGCGGAACGATGGCACCGCGATGGCAAGGACTGGGACATCCACGTCAATCTGGCGGCGGTGCAGCTCGAAGAGCCGGGATTCGCCCACTATCTGGAGCGCCTGCTATACCAGCATCCGGATCTGCACAAGGACGTCCTCTGGCTGGAGATCGTCGAACGTGTCGCCTTGCGCGACATCCCGGCCACCGCCGCGATGATCCAGGCCTGCCGAAATCTTGGCGTGCACTTCACCCTGGACGACTTTGGCACCGGTGCAGCAGCCATCCAGTATCTGGTGGAGCTGGAATGTTCCGGGCTCAAGATCGACAAAAGTCTGGTCTCGCCCCAGGGGCAGAATGGCAAACATCACACCATGGTACGGGCCTTGGTGGATATGGCGCAGTCGCTATCCGTGAAGATCGTCGCTGAGGGCATCGAGGATGCGGATACCGCAGAGAAGCTGATACAGCTCGGTGTGACGCATGCTCAGGGGTACCATTTCAGTCGGCCGATACCGGCTGAAGCCCTCGAAACAAGTTGTAATTGGCGGAACCTGACCGATGCTCAAATCTCCTGAGAGCGCAGCTCCACCGCCGTCGTTTCAAAAAACGGAAAATAAAGCATGCTAAGGCTACTCGTGGGGCGTCATCACCTTGCTCTTAGCCAGGAGCCTGGCCACGGTGGAAGGGTGGACATTGAACAAGCGCGCGGCATCCGCTGCGGTCTTCTGTCCTGAGGTAACCATCGACACGACCTGCTGCCGCTGTAAGGTGGTGAGCTTTGGACGGCGACCACCAACACGACCAGCCTCGCGTGCCGCATCGAGGCCTCTGCGCGTGCGCTCCCGCAGCATGGCTCGCTCGAACTCGGCGAAAGATCCGACGATTTGCATCATCATGCGCCCTGCCGGCGTCGTCGTATCGATGGCTTCCGTCAGGCTTTGAAAACCAACCCCAAGCCCTTGCAGCTTGTCCAACAAGTGCAGAAGATCTTTGAGGGACCGCGACAGTCGGTCGAGCTTCCAGACCACGAGCACATCCCCTTCGCGGAGCTGATCGAGCAATCGATGTAGCTCCGGGCGGTCCCATCGCCCTGCCGAGGCTTTTTCCTCAAAAATGCGCGTGCAGTGAGCGGCTTTGAGTGCGGCGATTTGCGCGTCGTTGTTCTGCTCTTGGGTGGACACCCGTGCATAGCCTATTCGCATATCTCACCACCTAAAAATGTATTGCGATTCCGTTAGATTATGCAACATAGATACGCACCACGCGACGTCAAGAATGGCCGGGCCGGCTTGCGTCCACGCACAAACCTTCGTTTGCGCAATAGGCCGTGCTACCAGCTTGGCGTGCTGTATTTTCCGTTTTCTGCAGCCCTCAGAGGACTTTACTCGCCAGTAGCGCGGATCTCCCAGAGATTGACGGGATTGTCCCTGTTGCCTGGAACGCAGCGTGGGCTGTGTACCTGCCCTTGTGTCTGAAGGGCAGTCAGCAGGGAGCTGACTCTGGCACTGCTCAGGCGCAGCTGGTGAGAGAGATCGCCGGCGGTCTGCGGCCCTTGCTTGCGCAGGGTATCGAGCAGGTGCTGAAAGTCTTATTGCAGGAGTCTGTGGTGTCCATGGTGGCGCGGTCAGATTTACCTTTATTACCTTTATAATCTTGATATTTACCATATTTACCTTTACTATGTAATTACCTTTTGCTGGTAGGAGATCAGCATGGAACGAGCAGACCCCGTTACGCTTGCGGACGTACAGGCCGCGCTGGAGCAGATGGGCGTGGATGCCACGGCAACCAATGCCGCAAGCATTCGGGAGACCCTGGGCCGAGGTAGCTATCGAACGATTCAGAAGCACCTGGATGCGCTGCGGTCGGCGTTGATGGAGCCGGAGCCTGAGATTGTGGAAACGCCACCTGAGGCTCCCCAGGAGATCCTGGCGGGTATTTGGTCTGCGGTATGGGCAGAGGCTTCCCGGCGATATGGGGCCAAGCTCTTGGCAGTGACCGAGCAGGCCGATGACCTGGCGGAGAGGCTAGCGACGGCGACCAATGATCTCGATGAGCTATTGGCGGACCTCGACCGAGTGAGCACTGAGCGGGACGAGGCCGTGCAACGAGCCGAGCAAGCGGAACAGACAATGCACCAGGCACAAGAAGCCATCGAGCGGGAAAGGGCCGGCATTGAGGCCGAGCGGCAGGCGCTGGAGGCCTTGATGGAGCGCTTGCGCGGTATGCTCCCGTCTCCGTAACGGACAGGGCACCACAGCCAAGTCCGCCGAGTGCGGACGGTATCGGTAGCCCTCTGCCGGTGGGGGTTTCCAAAGGGGGAGCGGAGCGGCCCCCTTTGGCCTACTGCGGATTAGCGAAGCTTAATCCGTAGTAGGTTATGTGTGCTAGACTTTCCTTGGGAGAAGAAACCTTGCTCCCGGGAGGCCTGACCATGGATGGACGATATCTCTCTGTTCGCGTCGAACGCAAGACCGTCAGCAAAGCCGGCGGACAGAATGCCCACGATCTCCGTCGGGGCTCGCCACCCGACTATGTCGATCCGGGCCGGACGCATCGGAATAGCGTACTGATCGAGCCAGTGACGGGGAGACAACTCCGCCAGGAGTGTGAACGCCGGCGATCTACCAGGAACATGCAACGAGCCATGCGGGGCAGTGCCGCCGTGGGGATGGCCGGCATCATTACCTTTTCTACGTGCGTATTCTGTTGATCATGGGCGGTGATTCTGCTGATCGTGGGCACCCCCAATCAGCGAACTTTCTGGTCACGTAAATTCTAGGCATAGGTGCCCACGATCGGTCAAATCAGTGGCGTCATGAGCACCCGGCCGTGGTGGCCGATCATCGGTGTAAATTTCTTCATTTACCTTTACCATGTAAACGGTAAATTTACTCATGATCCTGCCTCTCCATCGCCGGTCTGTACCCGTTGGCGGCGCATCGATTCGCCTTTGAGCTCCAGGCGGTGGGCACTGTGCAGCAGACGGTCGAGGACGGCATCGGCGACGGTGGGTTCTCCGAGGATTTCATGCCAATGCGAGACCGGCAATTGGCTGGTGATTAGGGTGGCCTGCTGGGCGACGCGATCATCAAGGATTTCCAGCAGATCCCGGGCATCCTCGCTGTTCATCGGGGCGAGGCCCCAATCGTCCAGGAGCAACAGGTGCACCTTGGCAAGAGTCGTGAGAAAGCGGCCGAAACTGCCGTCACCGTGACGGATATGAAGCTCTTCCAGTAAGCGCGGCAAACGGAAGTAGCGCACACTCAGGCCCTGACGGCAGGCCTGGTGCCCCAGGGCGCAGGCAATCCAGGTCTTGCCGGTACCGGTGGCACCGGTGATCAGCAGGTTTTGTCCTCGCCGTATCCAGTCACACTGTATCAAGGCCGCCATTTTGGTACGGTCCAGACCACGGGAGGCGCGATGATCGAGGTCTTCGACGGCGGCATGTACCTTGAGTTTGGCCAGCTGCAACAGGCGCTTTCGCCGGCGGTTGTCGCGCGCACAGAGTTCTCGGTCGAGAAGCAGTGCCAGGCGATCTACGAAGGGAAGTTCTTGCAGTTGCGGCGAGGTGGACTGCTCGGCCAGGGCCTCTGCCATGGCGTGTAGGTTGAGTTGCTGTAAGGTCTGAATGGTCGGTTGCAAAGACATGGGAAGACTCCGGTTTAGTGATAGTAGCGAGGGCCGCGGATATTGCCGTGCTGCGGTAACGGTTTGGCAGGAACGGGATCGTGTGGGCTGTGGTCCAGTCCCCGCTCCAGGATGGAGCGGACACTGCGGGTCGTGGGGGAGCCGTGGCGTAGAGCACGGTGACAGGCGTGTTCCAGACGCTCCTTCCCGTAGCGGCGACAGAGATGGAGTAGGCCGAGACAGGAGCGATATCCCTGCTCCGGATGGGGCTTGTTCTCCAGTTGCCAGCGCACCACGTCCCGAGTCGATGGACCGATGGAGAGCCCCCAATGCAACAGGCGCCCCGGACTCCATTCCAGGTGCCGCTGGTGAGCCTTGGGCATGTGTTCGGTCAAGGTGCTGTAGCGCGCCTGGACGCCCTCACGCAGATGGCAAGCGACGCGCTGTTGCCCCTGGAAGATCTCCACGGTTTGCGCGCTGATGCGTAGC
>NZ_CP189838.1:2230000-2503652 GCF_050261095.1 Acidithiobacillus sp. AC3 | reverse complement strand
TTGGCTGCCAGTGAAGCGCCGGAAGACCGCACTTAGGAGATTGTTTCATGAACCCTTTTTCTGCGTCCCGGCGACCTGACGGTGCCATCGTCATCAGTGGCGCCGGTAGCGGTATCGGCGCCGCGTTGGCACGCTGCTACGCCCAGCCTGGGCAACTATTTTTGCTTCTGGGCCGACGCCAGGCAGCGCTGGCGCAAGTCGCCAGCGAGCTGCGCCAGGCGGGAGCAGAGGTCGAGTTGGCAACGGTCGATGTGCGCGATAGCGCGGCCTTGCAGCGCATTGCCAGCGATTTTGCGCGGCGGCGTGGCCCCGTCGCGCTGCTGATCGCCAATGCCGGCATCAGTGTGGGGAGCGCCGCTGAGTTGCCGGAAGATTGCGCGATATTTGCCGAGGTCATTAGCACCAACCTTCTCGGCATGCACTACAGTATCAGCGCCTTTTTGCCGTATCTGCCTGCACTGGCGCAGGTGGTGGGCATCGGCAGCGTGGCGGGCTTTCGCGGCTTGCCCGGTGCTGCCGCGTATGCGGCGTCCAAGGCCGGGGTGGCGGTCTATCTGGAGAGCCTGCGCTTAGATTTGCGCGCGCGGCGGATTTCGGTCACTTGCATTGCGCCGGGCTTCATTGACACCCCGATGACCGCCGAAAATCCCTATCCCATGCCTTGGCTCATGGATGTACAACGCGCTGCACAACAGATGCGGCGCAGTATCGACCGGCGGCGGCGCTTCGTCGTGTTGCCTTGGCAGATGGCTTGCTTGAGCCTGCTCTTACGGATCATGCCGAGCTTCCTCTACGAGCGGCTATGGCCGCAGCGCCTGGCATCCAAGCCACGCCGTTCGGATTCGTTTTCCACAAAGGAATAATGGCTGGCTTGCGAAACATTCTTTGAGACATTTCTGCGAGATGTTTTATATCTAATTGTTATAAATAGAAATATTTATGACAAACTGGTAACATGAAGACGCTCGGTCAAAAAACCATCGTTGACAGCCTCTCCATACAGATTTCATCCACAAAGTTATCCACAAGAAAAAGCCCTCCCAGAGGAGGGCGAGGTAAGAAAGATACGTCGTGTGTCAGGCCGCAAGTCTGGGCTTGAGCAGCCAGAGCTGGATCAGGCTCAAGAACATCTCCAGCAGCGCGATGGGGCAGGAGAGAGCACCGCCTATCAATACCAACCAGACGAAAGCGGGGTTCTGATGGGTGAGAAACCAGCCGGCGAAATCGACGGTCATGGCAATGAAGGGCAGGATGATCAGCACGTATTTCGGTGCTGCCGGAAAACGGGCCTTGCTGAAGATCCAGCCGGCAATCCAGAAGATCACTCCCAGCATAGTGAGATGGATCATGCCGTTGAGCAGCATGGTATTGATGCTCATGCCGGTATCGACCTGCGCTACTTTCTTCACGTCGTCATAGCTCGCCAGCGGCGGGTTGTGCAGGACCTTACTCATCGCAACACTGTGGCATTTCAGGCAGTTGCCGTCGATCAGAGGCTTGACGCTGCTTACGTACTCCTGCTGGCTCTCGCCATTGGCAATCCAGTGATTGATGGCCTCAGTCATCTTCGGCTGTTCGCTGGCCGGCATCCCGGCAAAGCCCATCATCCGCGGTAAAACCGACTGTATGGTCGAAGAGCTGCGGTTGCCATAATAGTGCTGGGTCACCGCCTGGACGGTCAGTCCCTGCTTGCCACCTACCGTAACGTAGACGTAGGCCTCCGCTACCAGTAGTCCCAAACCGACCAAAAATATGAAGCCGGTATGGACCAATTTTTCTGCTATACTCAGTTCCGGCAATTGCCGCATCGTGAAACCCTCCCTTTTTTGCTTTTCACCAACGATGGCTAGCAAATATCCTGCCGAGGCCCATGTCCTGTCCAGCCCCTCCCTCTCGCCCCGTTGTCCTCAGTATTGCTGGCGCTGACCCGAGCTCGGGAGCAGGCTTGCAGGCAGACCTGCTGACGGGGGCGGCCCTGGGCGTGCACGTCTGTACCGCCCTGACAGCCTGGACGGTACAGGACTCGCACGGCGTGCTGCGGGTGCAGACCCTGGATGCTGCCGACACGCGTGCCCAACTGGAGACCCTGCTGGCAGACTTTTCTGTTGCCGTGGTCAAGATCGGCCTCATTGGCTCATTACCTATGGCGAAAATGCTGCGCGATTTTCTTCTCGTTCGGTGTGATCTGCCCCTGGTGATCGATCCGATCTGGCGTGCCGGTGGCGGCCAGGAGCTGGCCGACGCTGCCTTGCGGGATTTCCTGCGCGAAGAACTCCTGCCCTTGGCGCGGATTGCCACCCCCAACCTTCCCGAGGCATTGCAGTTGACCGGAGCGGACACGGCGGACGGGGCCGCGTGCGCATGGCCGGGCGACTGGCTTCTGATCAGCGATGGTCACGGTGCCGCCGCGCAGCTCGACAATCGCCTGTATCAGCGCGGCACGCTCGCCGGCCGCTACCCCCAGCCGCGACTGCCAGGTAGCTATCATGGCACGGGTTGCACCCTCTCTACCGCAATCGCTGCGGGCCTGGCCTACGGGCAGTCGGTACCCGACGCCGTGGCCAGCAGCCTCGCCTTTACCCATGCGGCGGTCGCAAAGGCCTATCGGGCAGGACACGGCCAATTCTTCCTCGACCGCTGGGCGGCGCGACCATGAAGCGGCAACGGGAGCGGATATGCGGCCTCTACGGCATTACCGATGGCCGTCTGCAGGGCGAAGCGCTACTGGAAACGACGGAGATCGCCCTGCGTGCGGGACTACGCCTGCTGCAGTATCGGGACAAGACGCAGGAGGATGGGCGGCGGGTACAGGAGGCTGCCGCCCTGCTGGCGCTTTGTCGCTCCTACGACGCATTGCTGGTCATCAATGACGATCCCGAGCTCACGCGAAAGATTGGCGCGAGCGCGATCCATGTGGGGGAGGAGGACCCAGGGATAAACGACTTGCGTACCTTGCTGGGGCCGGAGGTCCTGATTGGCGTGTCCTGTTACAACGATCTGGAGCGTGCTCGCAGGCTCGTTGCCGCCGGCGCCGACTATCTCGCCTTTGGCTCGGTGTATCCCTCTCCGACCAAGCCCAAGGCGCGCCGCGCCGATCTTTCTCTATTTCGTGCCGCGCGGCCCCTGGGCCTGCCCCTGGTAGCCATTGGCGGCATCACGCAGGATACTATGGCGGAGGTTGCGGCAGCCGGTGCCGATGCCGCCGCCGTCATCTCTGCCCTCTTTGGGGCAGGCGATGTTGCGGCCGCTACCCAGCGTCTGCAAGGCCTTTTCTCAGGCAAAGCGAGGAGACATCATGACCAGTAACGCCGAGCTTTTTTCCGCTTCGCAACGCCGCATCCCCGGCGGAGTCAATTCGCCCGTGCGCGCCTTTCGTGGCGTGGGTGGCGATCCCCTGTTCATCGAGCGCGCCGAAGGCGCCTACCTTTGGGACGTGGAGGGGCGGCGCTACATCGACTACGTCGGTTCGTGGGGACCGATGATCCATGGTCACGCGCACCCGGAAATCCTGGCTGCAGTGGCCGCAGAGATGCAGAAAGGCCTGAGTTTCGGGGCACCGACGGCGATCGAGCTGGAACTGGCGGAAACCGTCTGCACCCTGATGCCCAATATCGAGATGCTGCGCATGACCTGCAGCGGCACCGAGGCGGTGATGACGGCCATTCGTCTGGCACGCGGGTATACCGGACGGGAACGGATCATCAAGTTCGAGGGCAATTACCACGGGCACAGCGACAGTCTGTTGGTGAAGGCGGGATCCGGGGCCCTTACCCTGGGGCAACCCTCCAGCGCCGGCGTGCCGGTAGAGTTGACCCGCGCGACGCTGGTCCTGCCCTACAACGACCTCGATGCCGTCGCGGCGGTGATGCGCGAGCAGGGGGACCAGATTGCCACGATCATCGTCGAGCCGATTGCTGGCAACATGGGCTGTGTGCCGCCGCTGCCAGGTTTCCTGGAGGGTCTGCGCAGCCTCTGCGATACCCATGGTAGCCTGTTGATTCTGGATGAGGTAATGACGGGCTTCCGCGTCGCCCCCGGTGGCGCGCAGGAGCTCTACGGCATTCGGCCGGACATCACCACCCTTGGCAAGATCATCGGCGGCGGCTTGCCAGTAGGCGCCGTGGGTGGCAGTCGCAAGATCATGGAGACCTTGGCGCCCAATGGGCCGGTCTATCAGGCCGGGACCTTGGCTGGCAATCCGCTGGCGATGGCGGCCGGCTTGCGTACCCTGCAACTGCTGCAGGAGCCAGGTTTCCACCAGCGTCTGGCGCAGCAGACGGAAAAGTTCTGCAGTGGCTTGGCACGCGTGGCAGCGGAGGCGGAAGTCCCTCTTTTCATTACCCAGGTACCGGGTATGCTGGGACTGTTCTTTAGGGAAGGGCCAGTGCAATCTTTCCAAGATGTCATGGGTGCTGACAAGGAGCGCTATGGGCGTTTCTTCCACTTCCTCCTGGCGGAAGGCGTCTATCTTGCCCCCAGCGCCTACGAGGCGGGTTTTCTCTCCGCCGCGCATGACGACGCCATTATCGACACCACCATCAGCGCCGCACGCAAGGCGCTGCAGCAACTATAGGAGCCCTCCATGACCACCTTGTTTACCAAGATCATCCGTGGCGAGATTCCCGCCGAAAAAATCTTCGAAGACGATCAGTACCTGGCCTTTCTCGATATTCGTCCGATCCGTCCCGGCCATACCTTGGTGATTCCCAAGATCGAGCACGACTATATCTTCACTCTGGACGACGCCACCCTGGCCGGTCTTTTGCCGTTTGCCAAGCGGATTGTGCCGGCCCTGGAACAGGCTACCGGCTGTCTGCGCGTGGGGGTGATGGTGGCTGGTCTGGAGGTGCCGCATACGCATGTGCACCTGATCCCGATGACCGCCATCAGCGATCTCAACTTTGCCCTCGCGCGCGAGAGCAGCGCGGAAGAGCGTACCGCCATGGGGGCCAAGATCCGCGCCGCTCTCTGAGTTCGGCATGCGCTCGCCCTTCGTCTTTCTGCTCTTGAGCCTGTGCTTCCTCGGTTCTGCCGAGGCGCGGGAAAAACTGGACTGCCCAGAGCAGATCAACATCAACACGGCGGATTTCGATGGCTTCCGCTGCCTCAAGGGCGTGGGCAAGAAGCGCGCCGAGGCCCTGCTCCAATACCGCGCGGAGCATGGCCCTTTCGTCAGTCCCATGGGCGTTGCGGCAGTGCTGGGCGAAAAGCTGGCGCTACGGTTGCGTTACCGTTTGCAAGTCGGCAACTAGAGAAAAACGATGTCGTACTGTTCCTGGGTGTAGGTGCTCTCGGCCTGGACCTTGATCGGCCGGCCGATGAACTCCTCCAGGGCGGCGAGGCTGGTGCTCTCTTCGTCTAGCAGTTTATCGACCACCTGCGGTGAGGCCAGGACGATGAAGCGCTCGGCGGGATAGGCACGGGTCTCGCGTACGATCTCGCGCAGAATTTCGTAGCAGAGCGTTTCGGCAGTCTTGAGGAAACCACGTCCCTGGCAGTAGGGACAGGGCTCACAGAGGATCTGCCGCAGGCTCTCGCGGGTCCGTTTGCGCGTCATCTCCACCAGTCCCAAGGCAGAAATCTGGGTAATGGTGCAGCGCGTGCGGTCAGCCTGCAGGGCCTTTTCCAGGGTGCGATGGACGCGGCGCTTGTGCTCCTCATTGTCCATATCGATGAAATCGATGATCACCATACCACCGATATTGCGCAGCCGCAGTTGGCGGGCAATGGCGGCCGCGGCCTCCAGGTTGGTCTTGAGAATGGTTTCTTCCTGATTGCGCCGACCGACAAAAGCGCCGGTATTCACGTCGACGGTGGTCAGTGCCTCGGTCTGATCGATGATCAGATAGGCACCGGACTTCAGGGTCACGCGACTTTCCAGGGCGTGTTCGATCTCATCCTCGACATTATAGAGGTCAAAGATGGGCCGCTCGCCAGCGTAATGCTCGATGCGATCGGTAACCTCGGGGATGACTTCCCGGCAAAATTGCCGCGCCGCTTCATAGGCCTCGCGGCTGTCGATGCGTACCCGCTGGATGTTGTCGGACATGACGTCGCGCATGACGCGCAAAGCAAGGTTGAGGTCGGCGTGGATGAGCTGCGGTGCGCGACTCTGCCCGAGGTCCTCGCGGACGTTTTGCCAGAGTCGCTGCAAGAATTTGAGATCGCTCTCAAAATCTTCGGCACCCACGCCCTCGGCGAGGGTGCGGATGATAAAACCTCCGGCCTCCTCTTCCGGCAGCAGGGATTTTAGCAACTCCTTCAGACGACTCCGCTCCTCCGGTGACTCGATGCGGCTCGAGACACCAATGCGCGGTGAGTAAGGCATGTACACCAGATAGCGCCCAGGCAGGGTTATGCGGGTCGACAGACGCGCCCCCTTGCTGCCGAGGGGATCCTTGATTACCTGCACGAGGATTTCCTGGCCCTCATGCAGGAGGGTCGAAACGCTGCGCAAATCATGGGCATGGATGTTTCGCGTTTCGATATCCGTCTCCCCTTCCTGTTGCAGTTCCTCCTCGCTTTCTGCTCCCTGGATATCGGCAGCGTGTAAAAAGGCGGTGCGTTCCAGGCCGACATCGATGAACGCCGCTTGCATGCCGGGCAGCACCCGCCGCACGATGCCCTTGTAGATGTTCCCCACCAGACCGCGATGGCCGCTGCGTTCTACCTGCAGTTCCTGCAGCACGCCGTTGTCGACCAGGGCAACACGAATTTCCTGTGGGGTGACGTTGATCAGTAATTCTTCACTCATGCCGTGCCTGCAAGTGGGGTGGGGGGAGGCCGAGCTGGCTGAGCAGCGCCGCCGTTTCCGCCAGTGGGAGGCCCATCACTCCCGAATAGGAACCGCGCAGACTGCGCACGAAGACCGCTCCCAGGCCCTGGATGGCGTAGCCGCCGGCTTTGTCTTGGGGCTCGCCACTGACCCAGTAGGCGTGTGCCTCGGCCGGCGAGATCGGCCGCAGGAAGACGGCATTGCGTGACAGGGTCTGCCATACGCGCTGGCCGTTGGTGATGGCTACGGCGGTAAGCACCTGATGCCAGCGCCCGCCGAGGACCGCATAGTTTTGTTGCCCCTCCGCAGCATCCGCAGGCTTGCTGAACACCCGGTCCCCCAGGCAGACCAGGGTGTCGGCCCCGAGTACCAGGGCATTTTCATCGCTGCGTACGGCAGCGCGGGCCTTTTCCCGCGCCAGACGTCGAACGAGCTGCGCCGGCGGCTCGCCGTTACGCCGGGACTCGTCGATGCTTGTCGGCCGGAGTTCCGGCGTGTAGCCCAACTGCGCGAGAAGCTCGCGTCGGCGCGGCGAAGCCGACGCGAGGATCAATTGCGGCATGCGCTCAGGAGCCGCTCGGCAAGAGGATCTGGGCCATGCCGCTGGCCACTCCGGCACCTGAGGCCAGAGCCAGGCGGGAATCGGGAATCCCGGCCTGGCGCAGACCTTGTAGAATGGCCTCGGCGCGTTGGGTGGCCAGATTGAGGCCTCCTGGTTGCCCGGAGACCCGCACCAGGATCTGTGCTGCTGAGATTCCTTTCAGCGTCCCAGCAACAGCACGCAGACGCTGCTTGCCGTTGGCGGATAGTCCCTGGTCTGAACTGAACAGAGCGGATACCGGCATGTTCAGCTCCGTGCCATATTTTCCCTGCCGCAGGTCACCGTAGGCGGCCAGGGCCTGCAACGGGGCCGGAGCGGCGGCAGGCGCCGCAACCGTGGGGCTGACGCTCGTCGAGCTACTCGTACTCGGCGCAGAACTCGGTTGCATCGTCGCCAGACTCTGTTCTTCCTGCTGCAGTATTTCCTTTTGCTGCAGTATTTCCTGCTTCAGGCGGGCGCTGCGGGCACCCTGCATGGTCTGCGTCGCCAACTGCTGGCGCAGCTGGGCATATTCTGCCTGCAAGGCCTGATATTTCTGGTTGAGGCTGGCCAGTTCCCGGCTCAGACGCTCCTTCTCCTGGCCACCGTTCGCGGCCGCCTGGGCTTCCCGCAGTCCCTGCAGGCGGGCCTCAAAGATGGCCCGGTCGACGGCAAAGAGAGGCGGATTGACCTGATCGGCGGTCATCTGCTGCAGATCTCGCTGCAGACTGGCGGATTGCTGCGGGGTGAGATGTGTGGATTTCTGCAGGTTTTGGAACTGTCCATAGGCCCGTTGCAGGGCGGCTGTGGTAGTAGCATCGGCCCAGGCGAGGGCAGGCAGTAGAAGTAAGGTGCTGGCGAGCAGGCTACGGCGAATCATGGGTTCGTCTCCTGAAGCTGCTGACGGGTAGCGGCAATTTTTTCCTGCAGACTGGCGATTCTCCCTTGCAGCTCGCGAATCTGTCCTTTGATCTCCTGGTTGCTGTCCGTCGCCGGGCTCTGATCGAGACGCTGCTGAATGTTATCGAGGCGAAGGCGGGCCAATTCGGTTTCGCGATCGGCGTAAAGATAGTCCCCCCGCTGCTGCGCGGCCTGTGCTGCGGCGAGGGCTTGGCGCGCGGGCTCCAGTTGCCGCGCCTGCACCTGCGGGGACAGCGAAAAGATATGGATGCGCGCCGCTTGTACGGCAATGGCATTGCTGCTGCTCTCTTGCGGTGTGGGTACGACCATCTGCGCGCAGGCACTCAATCCCAAAGCCAGGGCTGCGACCACCCCCAGTCGGGGCAAGACTCGTTGATAACACTTCACCATCCATTCTCCTCTCCGCCACGATGATAGGGCAGGCCCACACGGATACTCCAGGCACGATACAGTTGCTCGGCAAGGACCACGCGCACTACGGGGTGCGCCAGAGTCAATGCGGAAAGGGACCAGCGCCAGTGCGGCCGCAACGCCGGGTCGATACCATCGGGGCCGCCAATCCACAGGGTGACGTCCTGATGATCGTTGATCCAAGTATCCATTTTCTGCGCCAGCTCTTCACTGCGCAAGCTCCGCCCGGTCACCTCCAGGGCTACGATCTCACTGTCTTTGCGGGTGCTGGCGAGAAGACGTTCGCCTTCCTCCCGACGCCAACGTGCCGGATCGTTCTGCCGCCCCCGCTGGGCCAGGGGCAGGCTGCGCCACTCCAGTTGCACCGGGGCAGAGATTCTGCGGCGGTATTCCTCCACCGCTGCTTCCACCCAGTTTGGCATGCGGGTCCCCAGCGCGAGGACCAACAGGCGCATGCTAGCCCTCGTTACCCTGGCTACGCACCTTGGGCAGCTCGCCCCACAGTCGCTCGATCTGATAGAAATCGCGGGTTTCCGGTCGCATCAGATGGACCACGACGTCCCCCAGATCCACCAGCATCCAGTCGCTGCCGGACGCCCCTTCCTTGCCGAGAGGCCGCACCCCCTGGGCGCGCGCCTTGTCGATCACGGCGTCGGCAAGGGCGCGTAGCTGGCGGTCGGAATTGCCAGAGGCAACGATCAGGTAATCGGTGATGTCGGTTTGTTGACGAACGTCAATGCTTTGGATGTCGATGGCCTTGTGTTCATCGAGGGCGGCGATACTCAGATCGCGTAGCATTTCGGGCGTGATGGGCAAGGTGGGTGTTCCTCCAGGTTACGTTTCGTGGTAAAGCCGTTGCCGGGCAATATAATCCAAGACCGCGTCGGGTAACAGAAAGCGCGCACTGCGCCCGGCGGCAAGAAGGCTGCGGATCTGGGTTGCGGAGATTTCCAGGGCGGTGACCGTGTGAAAGGCGATCTTGCCGCGAGAATGCCCGTGCAGTGCGGCCAGATCCTCTACCCGCCGCTCATAGAGCACCTGGCGCAGGGCCTCGGGCAGTTCCGCCATCGGCCAGCCGGGCCGGCCGATGACCACCAGATGGGCCAGATCAAGGATTTCCTGCCAGTCTTTCCAGGTATCGAAGCGCAGAAAGGCATCCATTCCGATCACCATTGCCAGAAAGCCATCGGAATCGTCGGCGCGGAGGTGTCGCAGGGTATCGACGGTGTAGGAACGACTGCTTTTTTCGACCTCGTAAGCCAGCACCGCCAAGCCTGGGGCCTGTTGCGCGGCAATGCGGGTCATCGCCAAACGGTGCTCCGCGGGCGCCCAGGGGCTCTGCCGGTGCGGCGGATGCCCGGCGGGAACGAGTGTCGCCTCCGCCATGCCCAGCGCCTCGCGTACCTCTTCCAGCGCTCGCAGATGCCCGTAATGAATGGGATCGAAGGTGCCACCCAGAATCAGCCGTTTTTTCTGCATGGATTCAGTGTAGAGGATGAATCTGCGGGAAGAAAGCAGTTTCATGGCTTGGCGACTTGTGTCCCCGGAGTGCCGAGCTGTGGGGAAAAACCGAAGCCATGACAATATATGCAAATGAGAATCGTTATTGACTGAGAGAAGAGGCTGGGGCATAGTAGCGCCGTCTTTCCTGATCTGAGCGTATCATGAAGTGCAAGTCGCTTTCTTTTCTGATGCTTCTGTGGAGTGGCGCAAGTGTTGCGGCGGGATTGCCGGGGCCTGCGGCCGAATCGCCGATCCCGAATCAAAATGGTCTGGCGCCCCGCTATCTGACCGAGTTCCAGCATATCGGCCAGGGTTTCTCCTGGTCGGCGCATATAGATACAGAGCTCTTCGCCAATCTGGCGGGAGGGATTCGTCAGGGCACGGCCAACACCACGGCGGGCCAGTTGGGGCTGCAATGGGACAGCGGCAAGGCTGGCGCCTGGCGCGGCGGGCTCTTCACCACCTCCGTGTTCGGCATCTACAGCTCGGCCGAAGACACGGCCTACAGCGGCGATCTGCAGACTGCGAGCAATATCTATGCACCTTCTGCCGTGCGGCTCTACGAGGCCAACTACCGGCAGCAATGGACGGACTGGCTGGCTACTCGGGTCGGCTACACCGATTTCAATCTCTATTTCGACGTGGCCAGCAATGCGCTGCAACTCTTGAATGGCTCCTTTGGTCTCGACCCCAGCCTGTCCGGCAATGTACCGGCGCTGCCGACCTATCCCTATTCCGGCCTGGGTTTCATCGTCCATAGCTATGGGGCGAACTGGAGCAGCAAGGCCGGCGTGTTTCAGGGAGATGCCGTTCATCCGTATCGCGGTGTCTTTGACCGCGGTTATCTGGCGATCTGGGAGGGGGCTTTGCACTGGGGGCAGGAGGAGGGCGAAGACCCCGATGATGATACGGATGAATATGGCAAGTATGTCTTTAAAGTTGGCGCCTGGCACTACGCTCAGCCACGTGCCCCCGACTTCGACCTCAGTCCGACAACGAGTGGCATCTACGGCATTGTCGAGGCGCACTGGCAGCTTGCCGACGCGGAGCTGGCGCCCTTTATCCAGTGGGGCAAGGCCTTTGGGCAGGAGAATCTGATTCCCTGGTACCTCGGGGTAGGGGCGCGGCTTAGTCATTTTCTTGCCGCCCGACCAGACGACGCGCTCTCCTTTGGCATGGCGCGGGCAGCCCTGCGTCCGGGCGTGGTGGCGGCGGGATATGAAGATGAGGAACTACCAGCAGCCATTTATCCCGCCGAAACCAGTTACGAAATCACCTATGTCGCCAAATTGAATGACTATCTGAGCCTGCAGCCCGATCTGCAATACATTACCCGTCCCAATGGGGTGTACCGTAACGCTACGGTCGGGTTACTGCGTTTGCACCTGGAGTTTTTCTGATGACAGAGATTGCTCATCATGCATTGCACTTTGTTGCCCGGCATCCGGGTTGTCGTCTCGAACAATTGCTGCAACATCTTGCGCGGGCCGGTCCGGAACGTCTGGGACAGGCCCTGGTCGAGTTGCAGCAGCGTGGGGTTTTACAAATCTGGAAACTGACCCGCTGCGCCGGGCGCATGGAACAGGTCTGTTTTCTGGGTACAGGAAGCCCTGCACGGCAAGCTGTGCACTGAATTTATCCCATCCTCTTCTCCTGTAGCACCGTAGCCGATTGCGCGCCCCCGGGCGCGCCTTTTTGTATTGTGCGACGAGATTGACATGAGCAGGATGACGCGAGAGCATAATGCAACAAAGTTGCATTTACGGAGAGTGCCGCAATGTCCCTTCTACCTTCTGTCTTATCCTCTCACCGTTTCCTTGGTATTGCGCTAGCCTGCAGTGCCCTCTTTGCTGGCACTGCCCAGGCTGCCGACGTGCTGCGCGCCGTTGGCGTAGAAAATGAGTATGCCAATGTCATTTCCCAAATTGGTGGCCCGTACGTGCAGGTACAGGCCATCGAGAGCAATCCCAATACCGATCCGCACACCTTTCAGGCGAGCCCCGCAATTGCGCGTGAGGTAGCGCAGGCGCAATTGGTGGTCCGCAACGGGCTGGGTTACGACTCTTGGGCGAAGAAAATTCTGGCGGCCAATCCGAACCGGGCAAGGAAGGTCATCGTGGTGCAGGATCTCCTGGGTCTGCCGGAGAGTACGCCCAACCCGCACCTATGGTACAAGCCGGAAACCATGCCCAAGGTGGCGGCAGCGGTGGCCGATGCCCTCAGCGCCATGTTGCCAGAGCATCGCGGGTATTTTGCCGCGCAGGTGAAAAAGTTCGATGCCTCCCTGCAGCCCTGGTACCAGGGCCTTGCCGCTTTCCGCAAGGACTATCCGCATACCCCCGTCGCGGTGACGGAGCCGGTGGCAGACTACATGCTTGAGGCTGCCGGCTGCGAGATCAAGACCCCTTGGTCCTTGCAGGCGGCGATCATGAATGGCACCGACCCAGCGCCTCAGGATGTCAGCCTGCAGAGTGAGCTGCTGGGCAAACGTCGGGTGAAGTTCTTTCTGTACAATCAGCAGGTCACCAGCAGCCTGACCCAGTCCTTCCTGGCCCAGGCGAAACAGGCCCAAGTTCCGGTAGTAGGGGTCTATGAGACCATGCCTGCGGGCTATGACTACCAACGCTGGATGATGGCCGAGCTGAATGCCCTGCGCGCGGCGGTCGTCCACGGAGCCTCTACGACGGTATTGCACTGACATCTCGCTCCTGGCGCCTTGCCAGGGGCGCCAACAGCCTCTAGGCTCTCCGAATCGAATTCCGCGGGGGCATTTTCATGTCCATTTCTCAAATTGCGTGGCTTCCCTCTTGGTCGGCAGCGCTCCACGACCGTCTGTGGACCTGGGCTGGGCACATTGCTGCGGCGCTGCTGGTGTTGCTGGTCGGCGTGTGGCTGGCGCGCTGGATAGGACGTCTCAGTGCCCGTACGCTGGAGCGTGTCCATTACAACCTGACGGTGGCGCGTTTTCTCGAATCCCTGATCAAAATCGCGCTGTACATCGTGGTAGTGGTCGCAGCCCTCGGACAGTTGGGGGTGCAGACCACTTCGCTCCTGGCGATGCTTGGCGCCGCCGGTCTTGCCATTGGCCTGGCGTTGCAGAAGTCCTTGGCGGACTTTGCCGCCGGCGTCCTGTTGCTGATCTTGCGCCCCTACCAGGTGGGCGACAGCGTCGAGGTGGCAGGTGTCTCAGGTACGGTCGAGCGCATCCATCTCTTTCAGAGCGTCATCAACAGTTTCGACAACCGCCAAATATTCGTGCCCAACAGCAAGGTCCTCAGTGATGTGCTCATTAATACCTCCGTCCTTGGCCAACGCCGTATCGATCTGCTGATTACTCTCGCTCCGCACGCGGATCTGCTGCGCGCCAAGCAGCTTTTAGCAGAGCTCTGCGAGGCCGATGAGCGGATTCTATCCGAACCTGCGCCGGCGATTGGCGTGCAGGATCTCACCGACCTGGGTGTTCAGCTCTACCTACGCCCGTGGGTACGGGCGACGGATTACGGTGCCACGCGCAGTACTCTTCTGGAGACTATCAAGATTCGTTTCGATGCCGAGGGCATCGAACTTGCCCGGCGTCTTGCGTTTGGAGCCGCCTGATGGCGGCTGGGCGTTTCAACTCCTGGCTCGCCGCCATGATAGCAGGGCTCTTGCGGCTCTTGGCGCGTGCGCCGCGTCCGCTTCGAGTATGGGTGGGTAATCGCCTGGGCGACCTTGCCCGTCTTCTCGTAGCGCGTGGCCGACGGGTGGCGCGCAGGAATCTGGAGATCGCCTATCCCGAACTGGATGATCGGCGGCGGCGGAATCTGCTCGCCCAGCATTTCCGCCAGCTCGGGCAGGCCTTCGTGGAGCTGGGGCCGCTCTGGTTGTGGCCGCTACCGCGAAGCCTGCAGTTGATTCGTTCCGTGCGCGGTGCGGAAGCGGTGGATGCCGCCCTGGAGAAGGGACAAGGGGTAGTACTCTTCACCGCGCACCTGGGGGCCTGGGAGGCCGCGGTGCAGTATATCGGCCAGCGCTGGCCGGTGACGGTGCTCTACATGCCGACTCGCAACGCCGCCATCAATGCACAGATGGTCGCCGGCCGCGGACGCAGTGGTGCTCGCCTGGTGGCCAAGGATGGTGGTATTCGCGGGTTGCTGCAGGCTTTGCAACGGGGCGAGGTGGTGGGCGTCCTCCCCGATCAAAATGTGGATCCGAGTGAGGGTGTCTTTGCGCCCTTCTTTGCACGCCCGGCCTGCACCACGCCGTTGCTGGCACGTTTGGCGCAACGACGCGGCAGCCCGACCTTTGGGCTCTTCGCCTATCGCTTGCCGGCTGGGCGTGGCTTCGAGATCGAGATCGTGCCCCTGCCGGAAGGGTTCCCCAGCGGTGATGACGTGGCCGATGCGGCGACCATGAATGCTGCCCTCGAGGCCGCCATTCGTCGGGCACCAGAACAATACTGGTGGGTGCACCGCCGGTATAAGGATCCGGCTCCCGGTTGGGATTACCCCTATTGACAAGCCCTTGAAAAGCGCAAAACCGACCCCAGATTTGGGACAGGTCAGCGAGGACCATTGGTCAAGAGGAGAGTCATCATGAGTGAAAAGGCTGTCAGTAACCCATCCGTACGGGTTGCCGATCCCGTCGAGCAGATCTTTGATGCGGTGCTTCCCGGCTTCTTCCGGCCCCTGCAGGGCAGCACTGCAGCAGCGCGACCAAACGTCGCACATCTCGATGTTATCGACCGCGACAACGAAATCGTCGTCAAAGCGGAGATTGCTGGTGTCGACAAGGACAAGCTCGACATCCAGGTGCATGGCAATCAGGTATATATCAGTGGGAGCAAGGAAGAGGACAGCAGTAAGGAAGAGGGCAAGTACATTTACCGAGAGCGACGCTACGGTGAGTTCGCCCGCACCATCCAGCTACCGGTGGATGTCGACGCCAGTCAAAGCAAGGCGGCCTACAAGGACGGGGTGCTGGAGCTGACCCTGCCCAAGGCGGAGTCGGCCAAGCGGCGCAAGATTGCCGTCGAATAGGCGGTATTGCGTCAGCTGCGGAGCAAGGGGGGCGTGACCCCCCTTTTCTTACTCGGCGATGGACAGGAATTTCTGCCCTGATCCCGTCTGCCCCTGGTTGTTGCGCCAGTGTGCGGAGATCATTCCGCTTTTTTCGGCGCGCAGGGGAACGGCAAGATAGGGATTCGCGCTGCTCATACTGGAAAGATCGAAGTGGCAGAACGTCTTGCCACCCAGGGCAAAGGCCACCTCTTCGATGAACAGCGTCTTGCCCTCGCTTTGCGATGGATGCAGGATCAGCGCCCGGATCTCGATGATCTCTCCCTGTTTCGCGTTTTCTGGCAGGCTAATCTGCACCTCCCCGAGCCGCCGTGACAGCCGGCCTCCCAAAGTACTCAGTGCGCTCATTCTGCAGCTCCTTTGCTTTTGACGACATGCACCCACGCGGGTTTGGCTGCAAAGATATCACCGCGGTTGCTTTGGGCGATGACCCGCAGCGGACTGTCGTGTAACACTTTGACTCTCTGGTAACACGCCGCCTTGCCATTGGCCGGACTGCAGTGAAAGATGCTCGCTAACGGCGTGGGGTTGTGATCGACCAGCACATAGATTCGCGCAATGTAATCGTCATCCGTCATGGGGTGATTCACGGACACCGATACGGGTACGCTGAGCGCATCATCGACTTCTTTGCCGACCAGCACATGTACACGATCGGACTCCGTCAGTGTACGCATCTGAAATAGATCCTGCAGTACCTGATCGACGCTGCTGGCAGCAAAGGACTGCGCTGGCCAGCCCTCGGCATTTGCCGCCCTGGCGATGCGGGTGCCGATCAGCGAGGCTCCCAAGGCAAGGCTGGTACCAAGGGCGCTCAGGCGCAGGAAATCCCTTTTATGCATGCTCTGCTCCGCAATGTAGGTGTAAGACTACAGGATAGTCGAGATGGACATCTCTGACAAAAAGACTCTACTTGCCGATACAAAAGCGCGAAAAGATCTCTCCCAGGATTTCCTCCACATCCACGACTCCGGTGATCTGACCGAGGGCGTTGGCGCTTTCCCGCAACGTTTGCGCCAGGAGTTCTTCGCCGGCCTCCAGCTCCAGAAACTGTGCTGCCTCAGCAAGATGCCCCTGAGCCTCTTCCAGCGCCAGCACATGGCGCTGACGCGCCGACCAGGCGCTCTCGTTGTTGCCACCCAGGCGTTGGCGCAGATAGGAGCGTAATTCTGCCAGACCGGCGCCGCTATGGGCAGAGATACAGAGGGCTGGCACCCCCAGATCCGGAGCGACGAAGTCCGAGCAGAGATCGATCTTGTTCCACAGCACCGTACAGCGTTGGCGATCGAGCTCCGCCAGCAACTTGGCGTCTTCCGACGAGCAGCCACGACTGGCATCGAGCAGGAGGAGGATTTCTTCGGCGCTTTCGAGCAGGGCGCGGCTGCGGCGGATGCCTTCCTGTTCCACCGGGTCGGTGCTGTCGCGCAATCCGGCGGTGTCCAGGAGCTCGAGGGGTAGTCCCTCGAGTTCGAGCTCTTCACGCAGGACATCACGGGTGGTTCCGGGAATCGCGGTGACGATGGCACTGTCGCGACCCGACAGGGCATTGAGCAGGCTGGATTTACCGACATTGGGGGCGCCGACCAGAAGGATCCGGGCCCCGCGCGCCAGCCGCGCGCTGGAGCGACTCTGCTGCAGAATCCGGGCTAGCTGCTTTTGCAATTGCTGGAGTTGCGTGGCCAGCGTCTGCAGGTGTTCGTCACCGAGATCTTCTTCGCTGAAATCGAGACCGGCCTCGGCGAGTGCCAGGGAGTGGAGAATCTCCTGGCGTAGGCCGCTAATGGTGGCAGAAAACTGCCCCTCCAGGCTGGCCAGAGCCGCGCGCGCTTGGGACTGGCTACGGGCATGGATGAGATCGGCAACCGCCTCCGCCTGCGCCAGGTCCAGACGGTCATTGAGAAACGCGCGCTCGCTGAACTCGCCGGCACGCGCTGGCCGCGCCCCCAGGCGCACGGCGTATTCGAGGAGCGCGCTGAGGATGATCGGACTGCCATGGCCCTGCAGCTCCACCACGTCTTCGCCGGTATAGCTGTGCGGCGCGGGAAAATACAGCGCGATACCGTGGTCGATGCGCTCCCCGGGCGCTAGAAAAAACTGTCGCAGGTAGGCATGGCGTGGACGCCATTGTTTGCGCTGGGGCAGGCCGCACAGGGTATTGGCAATCTCCAGGGCCTCGGGGCCAGACAGGCGGAGAATACCAACGCCGCCGATTCCGGGGGGGGTGGCGACGGCGACGATGCTGTCGCCCAGCTGGTAGCGCCCTTGGCGCGACACCCTAGCTCTCTTTCATGACGTGGCGGGTGATCAGGTACTGCTGGATGATGCCAAAGACGTTGTTGGTCAGCCAGTACAGCACCAGACCCGCGGGGAAGAAGGAGAAGAAGATGGCGAAGGCCACGGGCAGGATCGACATGATCTTTTTCTGCACCGGATCCATGGGTGCCGGGTTCAGGCGCTGCTGCAGGAACATACTGATGCCCATGAGCAGGGGCAGGATGTAGTACGGGTCGGGAAGTGCCAGATCATGAATCCAAAGAATGAACGGCGCCTGCCGCAACGATACGCTCTCCACCAGCACCCAGTAGAGGGCAATGAAGACGGGCATTTGGATGACGATGGGCAGACAACCCGCCATCGGGTTGACCTTTTCCGTGCGGTAGAGCTCCATCATCTTGGCGCCCATTTGCTGCCGGTCGCCATTGGTCTCCTTCTTGATCTGCTCCAGTTTGGGCTGCAGCTTGCGCATGTTGGCCATGGAGCGATAACTGATCGCGGAGGGGTAGAAGAAGATGATCTTTACCGCCACGACCAGAAGGATGATGGCGAGGCCCCAGTTGCCGGCCCAGGAATGGAACCAGGTCAGCACCCCGTGCATGGGCTCGGCCACGATGGAGAACCAGCCGTAATCGACCGTCTGCTCCAGGCCACGTCCCAGCGCCGCGAGCTGGTCCTGCAGCTTCGGGCCCAGGAACAGTTGCTGGCGCAGGGTATAGCTCTGCCCCGGTTGCAGGGTGGGCAGGGCCTGCTGCACACCCGCCACATAGTTGCTGCCCGCCGGGCGCGCATAGAGTTGCACGCTGGCATGGGGTTCAGGGAGTACCGCCTGCAGGAAATAGTGATCCGTCATGCCAGCCCAACCGGGACCGCCATGCTCCTCGGGATGGTCGCGGAGATCGGAAAAGGCCTTCTCACTCAGACTGCCGTTGTGCATCAGGACCGAGCCCGTAAAGATCGACATGAACCAATGGCTCTGGGTTCGGTCATTGCGCAGAATCTGGTCGAAATAGCTTCCTTTCCAGGGCTCCTTGCCGGTATTGGTGATGCGGATGTCTTCGTTGATCAGATAGGTATGTGGATCAAACGAGAAGATCTTTTCGATTTTCAGAGGACCGGCCTGGCCGCTCAGGGTGATGGGCCCACCGTCAGTGATCGTCTGCGGGGCGCTGAAGTCGGCGCGCAGGGTCTGTCCGTCGGTAGCAATGAAGCCGCTTTGCTGTGCCGTCAAGCGCGCGGCGCTGCTGTCCAGAATGGGATAGGGAGCCTTGTCATCCACGGCGATGGGATATTTGCGCAGACCGAGATTCTGGATATCACCGCCTTGCAGATAGATCTTTCCGGTATAGAGATCCGTCTGGAAGCTGACGCTGGGTCCCTCGCCCACCGCGCTGCTGCTCGTCACTACCGGAACGGTGCTGGGCGCCGCTGGTACGCTGCTTGTGGGCGCGGGTGATTGGGTCGCCGCCGTTGGCTGGACGGCGGCGGACTGGGTGGCCGCTGTTGGTGTTGCCTTCGGGCTGGACTTGGGATGGGGTGCCAGCCACTCGAAGAGTACCAGGACGATGATCGAGAGGACGACGGCAAGGATGGTACGTTTGCTATCCATGGGGCTCCGAAAACTCAGGGGACGGGGTCGTACCCCCCCGGGTGAAAAGGATGACAGCGAGCGATACGTTTGACACCCATCCAGGCACCGCGCAGGACACCATAGCGTTCAATAGCCTCACAGGTGTAATGCGAGCAGGTTGGATGGTAGCGGCAATTCTGCCCGAGAAAGGGGCTCAGGACGAGCTGGTAGGTATGGATCAAGGCGATGGCGCCGCGACGTAGCATGGCCATCAGCGCAGCACGCTGTCGAGGCGCCCGCGCAGCACGGAATAGGCCGCATCGCGTGCGGCAGGCCGCGCCACGACCATGAGATCGTACGGCAGGTAGCGGCCGGCACTCAGACGAAAGGCCTCGCGCAACCGGCGCTTCAGTCGGTTGCGGTACACCGCCTTACCGACCTTCCGGCTGACGGCAAAGCCAATGCGCGCATGCCCCAGGTCATTGTCCAGGCGATAGAATACCAGTTCGGGAAAACTACGCTTCTTCCCCTCGCGCAAGGCAAGGCGGATTTCGGCTTGATTGCGCAGGCGGTCGTTACGCGTGAACGACTGTTGGCTCATCCCTCAGGGACAGAGCTTGTACCGACCCTTGGCGCGCCGCCGCTTGAGGACCAGGCGGCCAGACTTGGTCGCCATGCGGGCGCGGAAACCGTGAGTGCGCTTGCGATGCACGACGCTAGGCTGAAAAGTGCGCTTCATGATGATCTACCCCAAAATTTCGTAAGGGCACAGAAGATAAGGAGAAGAGAGGTCAAAGTCAAGGTGGGGAGGCGGATCGCGCCGGGTCTTCAGCCTGTGCTGTGCCAGCGCTCGATGGCCTGCAGTACCTCTTCATCGAAACGCTCGGGAGGCGCGTGGCGCACCCATTCCTTGGCCTGCTGAATGCGCTGCGCCCGGGTGAAGGTGTAATACAATTGCTGAAACAGAGGATCTTCACCCACATAACAGTGGATGTGCTCGGCCTGACGCCGCAGTTTCCAGGGTTTGCGTTGCCCCTGCACCTGACAGTGCAGGGTTTTGTCGTCGACGCTCAGGACCTCCGCCGCTTCGATTGCTGCCACCACGTCACTGTAGGGTTGATGGCGAAGGTGAAAGAAGTGATCCCCTGGCTCGGCTTCGCGCATATCCAGATACCGGTAGTGCGCATCTCCGCAAGTTTTCAGCATTGTTTCATCCATGGCCTCCGGCAGCATACAGCCACCAGAGTACGACAATAACCGCCGCACTCGCCAGGGTGATGGCACCGCTGATCAGGAGCAGTTTGAGCAGGGCTCGCGCCTCGGCATACGCGGGATCTTTTGGCATGATCTCTATGGAGTATCATTTCTCGCCAGAGTTCACCGACCTTTCCCAACCTTTTTCGGAGGGACTTTGGCAGCTTGCTGACTGCGCAGATAGTCTTCGTAGCTGCCCTTGAAATCCTCGATGCCGTGGGCGGTAAATTCGATGATGCGGGTGGCCAGCGACGAGACGAATTCCCGGTCATGACTGACAAAAATCAGGGTACCGTCAAATTTTTCCAGGGCCGTGTTCAGCGATTCGATGGACTCCATGTCCAGATGATTGGTCGGTTCATCGAGAATCAAGACGTTGGGTCTTTGCAGGGTCAGTTTGCCAAAGAGCATGCGCCCCTTTTCGCCGCCGGAAAGTACCTGTACCGGTCGGTCCACCTGATCCTGACCAAAGAGGAGGCGGCCCAATATGCCACGGATGATCTGATCATCGTCCTTTTCGCTGCGCCATTGGCTCATCCATGCAAAAAGACTCCGCTCCTCGGCAAACTCCGCGGCATAATCCTGGGGAAAATAACCGATCCTGGCGTTCTCGGCCCATTTGACGGTCCCGGTATCCAGCTCGATTTCGCCCAGCAGGCAGCGCAGCAGAGTGGTTTTGCCCAGACCATTGGCGCCAATGATCGCCACCCGTTCCCCCGCCTCTATCTGCAGGCGCAACTTGTGGAACAGGCGCAATTCGCCAAAACTCTTGCCCAAATCCTTGCTGTCTACGGCGTGGCGATACAACTTTCGCTCTTGTTGAAACACGAGATAAGGATTCTGCCGGCTAGAGGGCTTCACCTCCTCCAGCTGGATTTTTTCGAGCTGGCGCGCCCGCGAGGTCGCCTGTTTGGCTTTTGAGGCATTGGCCGAAAAACGGCTGACGAAGGTCTGTAACTCCGCCATTTTTTCCCGCTTTTTATCATTTTCGGCCAGTAATTGTTCCCGTACCAGCGTTGAGGCACGCATGTACTCGTCGTAATTTCCCGGATAGATGCGCAGCTCACCGTAGTCCAGATCCGCCATGTGGGTGCAGACGCTGTTCAGAAAATGGCGGTCATGAGAAATGATAATGATGGTGCTGTTGATGGTGCTCAGCAGTTCTTCCAGCCACTGAATCGTATGGATATCCAGATTGTTGGTAGGCTCGTCGAGCAGCAGGATGTCCGGGTCAGCAAAGAGTGCCTGGGCGAGGAGTACCCGCAGTTTCCAGCCGGGGGCTACGGCCGACATCAATCCTGTATGTTGTTCCAGGGGAATGCCCACCCCAATCAGTAGTTCCCCCGCCCGTGCCTCGGCAGAATAGCCGTCGAGTTCCGCATACTCTCCCTCGATCTGGGCAATCGCCATGCCCTCTTCTTCCGTCAGCTCCGCCAGGGCGTAGAGACGATCACGTTCCTGTTTGACCCGCCAGAACTCCGCATGACCCATCATTACCGTATCCAGAACCGTGTACTCTTCAAACGCAAACTGGTCCTGACGCAGTTTACCGAGGCGCTCGCCACTACTGAGGCTGACGTTGCCGGAGCTGGGTTCTAGATCGCCGCCGAGGATTTTCATCAGGGTTGTCTTGCCGCTGCCGTTGGCGCCAATCAGGCCGTAGCGGTTGCCATCGCCAAACTCGACGCTGACATTCTCAAAGAGCGGTTTGGAAGCAAATTGCATGGTCAATTGATGGGTGCTGAGCAAGGCAGACTCCAAGGGGGTAAGGAGAGCGAAAGCCGAGATGATAGCATCGAAAGGGCGAGAACCTGGACCTCCGACATGCCCGAAGGCAGACGAGGCCCGGTTGGACTAAACTTACAAAGGAGGTGTACGTATGAACGCATTGTATACACGTAAAATAGCTGTGGCGACGGTCGTCGTCTGCGTGCTGGCGCTGGGTGGTTGTGCCAACATGAGTCCGACGGGACAACGAGCCTTGAGTGGTGGCGCGATTGGTGCTGCGGGTGGCGCGGTGGTTGGCGCTGCGGTAGCCGGCAGTCCCGCTGCCGGAGCAGCGGTCGGTGGTGCTGCGGGCGCCGGTGTCGGCGCGGCGCTACCGCAAATTGAGCACAGTCTTAACGGGAACTAGTCGCATAGATACCGTGCGCTAGTCGACGCGAGAAAACGAGCTGCTGCGCTCGGTAATCGCGGGGAGTTTTGCAGTTGCTGATCGCACCCGTAAGTTGGAGAGATTGACGCATTTTTTCTGGTGATTCGGGTGAGTGCTCATGCTAGGATTTTCCCAGTACCGACTCTCCAGATCAGAGCCCATGAGCACCCTCTCCAGTAAAGAACTCCGCACTTTGGCAGCAGTGGCCAAAGAAAAGGGCGATGGACGCCTGGCACAATTCACTGTGGCTTTTCCCAAAGGACAGCCAGTACAGATCGAGGCCACGGTGGTCACCCAGGATCCGCAGTCCAACCTGCAAGCGACGGCAGAGGAGCAGCTGCAGCGTCAGCTGCACCATCCCGTAGCCCTGCAACTGACGCAACTCCCCTCCTGGCATGCACCGCTCCCGGCAAGTTCCGTGCTGGCTGCGCCGGTGGCGCCGAACGCGGATATGGCCGCCCAAAGCCAGCAACGCAGTCAGATGATCGAGCAGCTGCGGCGGGATTTTCCGCTTCCGCTGCAAGTACTGGATGTAGACCCGGAGCAAAAACGGATCACCATACTGCCCTCCCCTGCTGTTCCCGCCAATTTGTTCACCTTGCACGCCATGGATCTGCAGTTGCAGGCCAATCACCCGGGCTGGCAGATCCATCTAATTCCCCCGCCCCAAAGCCTGCCACTGATCCTTTTTCCCATTGGGCTGAGTACTATTGCTCCGGCACAACAGGAACGGCTGACAGCATCGATCTGGGCGCTGGAAAATTGGGGAAGCAAGGAGGTGGTCGTCATCGGTCGGGCGAGTACCGTGGGTAATCGCGCCTTCAATCTTGCGCTGGCCAAGGCGCGCGCCGAAGCGGTGGCGCAAGAATTGCGGCAGCACGGTATCGAGGCGAAGACGCTTGCGGAATTTACCGCGCCGGAGCAGATGCGGCGGGAGACGGAACTTGGATTGATGAGCTTTCAAAGTGCCGAAATAGTCCTTCCTGCCACGACCTCGGTTCGTTCGGAGATGGAGCAGATCGTTTCGCGAGCACAATCGTAGTATTGCTGGCCAATCAGCGTCACAGGCGGAATCCAGATCGAAAAAGGGGGCGAAGATGTCAGATGAAATACTGGTTGGCGGTGCCGATGGCAAGCCCGTGCTGCAGCTTGCGCGCATGGGAAACCGACATGGGCTGATTGCTGGAGCGACGGGTACCGGCAAGACCGTCAGCCTGCAGATTCTGGCGGAGGCCTTTTCTCGCCTTGGAGTACCGGTCTTCGCGGCGGACATCAAGGGGGACCTGTCCGGGTTGGCCGCGGCCGCGCAGCCCAACCCCAAGATTCAGGAGCGCGTCGAGAAAATCCCGGTACCCGATTACCGTCCGGAGGCGTCGCCAGTATTGCTCTGGGACCTGTTTGGGAAGAGCGGTCATCCGATCCGCACGACCGTCTCGGAAATGGGGCCACTCTTGTTAGCCAGCCTGTTGGAATTGAACGATACCCAGGAAGGTGCTCTGTATGCCGCGTTTCGCATTGCGGATGAACAGGGATTGCTCTTGCTGGATCTCAAGGACCTGCGTGCGCTGCTTAACTGGATAAGCGAAAACCGCGCTGAGTTGTCGCAGGCGTATGGCAACTTTGCCCCCGCCAGTATCGCAGCGATCCAGCGTCGTTTGTTGGTGCTGGAAGAGCAGGGCGGTGACGGATTTTTCGGTGAGCCGGCGCTGGAGCTGAGCGATCTGCTGCGGCGCGATTTTTCCGGGCGTGGCGTGATCAGTCTGCTCGATGCGACGCGGCTGTATAGTCAGGCGCCGCGGCTTTACAGTGCCTTCCTGCTCTGGTTGTTGGCTGAACTGTTTGAACAATTGCCGGAGGCTGGTGATAGCGACCGGCCAAAGCTGGTGTTTTTCTTCGATGAGGCACACCTGCTCTTCGACAATGCACCGCGTGCGTTGCTGGACAAGATCAAGCAGGTGGTACGTCTCATCCGTTCCAAGGGCGTTGGCGTGTTCTTCGTTACCCAGAGCCCCACGGATGTGCCCGACGATGTCCTCGGGCAACTGGGTCTCAAGTTGCAACATGCCCTGCGCGCCTTCACCCCCAAGGATCGCAAGGCCATTCTCACCGCTGCGGAAAACTTCCCCAGTAATCCGCAAATCGATGTTGCGGTGACCCTGAAGGATCTCGGTATTGGCGAGGCGCTGGTTTCTGCTCTGGATCATAAAGGACGGCCGTTGCCGGTGGAGCGTACCCTGATCGTTCCGCCACGCTCGCGGATCGGGCCCTTGACCGAGGAGGAGCGGCGCGACCTGTTGGCGCGTTCCCCCCTGGCCGGGCGCTACGATCAGGCGCAGGATCGTCATTCTGCCTACGAAGAACTGGCCCGGCGCGCCGAGCGGAGCCTCGCGGAACGGGTCCCCACAGCGGCGGAACATGATCGATCATCCAGGAGCGAGCGGAGTAGCGGACGCCAATCCATTGGCGAGGCATTTTTCAAAAGTGCGGCACGGAGTATCGGCAGCCAGTTGGGCCAGCAGATCATCCGTGGCGTACTGGGGGCGCTGCTCAAGCGCTGAGCAAAGCGTTGTGCGGTGTCGCTTTATGGCAGGAGCTTGAGATAGGCTTTCTGCAGGCTTCCTTCCTGTACCAATGTGGAGATACCCGCCTTTTGCAGGATCTGATACATGGTCAGCTGGGAGGTCGCCTTGGCCAGGTTGGCGTCCTCGACCACGGACCTCGCGGACTCGAGGTTGGCATTTTCTGTTTGTGCATTCAAAGAGCTTTTCTGTATGCGAGTCTGAACCGCGCCCAGGGTACCGGATTGCTCGGTAAGGTACTGGATGGCTTGATCGATGGTCAGGATGCTGCGTTGCGCATTCTCCGCCGTCCCTACGTCGATGGTAGACAGGGCACCTTGTTCTACCCCGGTTGCCTGACTGGAATAGCCAAGGATGTGGGCATTGGTGATCGTATAGGATTGCGGCGAGGCGAACTGCACTACGCCCTGAATGAGTGCGGCTCCCGAGTTGCTGTTGATCGGGTTCCCCACGGGATAGCCGCTGACATTGAGTGCCTGCAATGAACCCGTACTGCCGGCTGTCAGACCAGCTTGGGCAGTAGTTGCTCCCCCGGCTATCACGATATTCTCCCCCTGCGATTGCGTCAGCACCAAACGCGCTACGCCATCGCGCATCACCGTCGACGCAGCGATGCCGGTCACTGCTGTCTTTTGGTTGATGGCGCCTACCAACTGACTGAAGTCGAGAGGATTGCCTCCCCCACCGCTGACCGTTGCCTGAATATTGACCTGATGAACAGGATTACTTTTGCTGCCATTACTCAATACAAAGCTGTAGGACCCAGAACTTACGGAAAACATCACGCTGGTATTGGCCTGGGCCTTGACTCCAGTTTGCCCCGCGACGGCATTGATCGATTGGGCAATGGATGCGGCAGATTCCGACGGGGAAGTAATGTTCACCTTCGCTGCCCCGATCCCACTGCGGATCTCGATGCTGGAAGGAGCGGGCACGAAATTTCCGTCTCCCTCACCGGCGCTGGAGTTGAGGAGGATGCCACCGGACGTGGCATAAGCACCACCGCGTCCCGACACGATCCCACCTGAAGCGGTCATCACCGCATTGGCAGTTGAGGCGTAAGCTTCTATGTATCCGGGCGCACCGGAGACGATTTGTACCGTCGCTCCGGATGCCGGGTATGGAACCACACTGACCACTTCGCCCGGTTGGTATAACGTCGGCGGAGCTACGAGCACTTGCCCACTCGTTATATATGTCCCACTGGTCGTCTCGCTAATCCCGGGATTGCTGCTGCCGTGGGGATAAATAACAGTACCGCTGACATAGTGGATAGTCGCACCGCTGGAAACCACATATTTGGTATTGTTATCGATGGGGTAAGTCTGATTGAGAAGGGTGGTAGCGCTGAGGAGAGCGCCGCTACCCTCATTCAGGCCCACGACTGTCTCTGGAGAAACTGTCGTGAGCGTACCTCCCGAGGCGATCAGGATCCCACCAGACAGCGTGGCGTAGCTTTTGTGTGCCCCGACACTGATGGTGAAGGCCTGGCCGACGGCAAAGCCCTGCTTGGCAATGGCACCGCTCAAGGTATAGGTCCCCGCACCGGAAGAGGGTTGCGCCGGATAATTCCCCATGGCCGCACTTCGGGTGTCGGCGATACTCACAGGAATGATCTGGTGGGCGTTAGGACCGACCTGGAAACTTTTCCCGGCAAAGGCTCCGGTCAAGAGGTCTTGTCCGTTGAACTGGGTTTGCCCGGCGATGGTGTTCAGTTGGGATAGCAATTGGCTGACGCTAGCTTGCAAGGCCTCTCGATCACTGGTGGTGTTACTGGCATTGGCGGCCTGGACAGCGATGCTACGGATCTGCTGTAGCATAGCGATCTGATTCGTCATGGCCCCCATGGCCGTTTGTGTGACCGAGCTGGCCTGATTGGCATTTTCGATGTTCTGCTGCAGGGCATCGATCTGCGTCGTCATTCGCTGAGAAATACTGTAACCCGCTGGGTTATCCTGCGGCCCATTGATCTGCTTGCCGGTGGATAATTGCGCAAGAGAAGTGTTGGTTCCTGAACGTAGCTTGCCCAGGCTGTCTATTGTCCGTAGAGCAGAAACGTCAGTGTTCACAATTCCAGCGATTGTCACCTCAATACCCCCCAAGTTCGTCAATTTTTCGGCAGCTACGGTGAGGTCTTGCCAGCGCGTGGCAAGAAAGTGCCGATTTCAGCGCCGGCAAGTCGTCTTCTGCTTGACAAAAGCAGGTTCCATGCCAGAGAAGATGGCTGCCGGTCGGCGGGGGAGGCTTTTCGGGGTGCGGGGATATTGTAGGTTACAGAGAGGTGGTGCCCAGGGGCGGAATCGAACCACCGACACGAGGATTTTCAGTCCCAAAAGTATTCAAATGCTAATCACCCGAGAAATCATCAGAATAATACACGTTTACTATCAACACATTACAATATACATATCCCGATGCCTACCAGATTATCCCTGTCTATAATTTTCTGATTGTCGCGCTAGTGTCGCGCAGATGGTGCGCGTTCAGTTTGCGTCATACACTATATGTTGTTCTAGATAGTATGCAGAAACACAACATGATCCAGATTATACTTGATCGAGCAAACAGACCGAAGTACAGTATGGGAGTGGTCAGTAGGGCTGGCCAATCTCATGAGCGTGGGGGTGATTTATGTTTAAGTCTGTTCAAAGCGTGAATTCTGTGTTGCGCGCGCCTAAGCGCCAGATCCGAGACTGGCTGTGGTGGTTGGTCTTGCTAGCTGTTATCGATGTGTTAACCGTCTGGATCATAACTCCGTTTGTCAATCTTCGGGCATGGCTGACCCCAGATGAAGCAGATGCCCTGGCGGCAGTGACCATGCTGCTTCTTGCAGGCGCCGTTACTGCCTTGGGAGCCTCCTGCTACCTAGGCATTTTTGCTGCCCTTGCGAAATGGTTGCACATCGAGAAAAAAGCGGTCGGCAAGGCTATAATTGCCGCTGCAGATGCACTAGATATCAGCAGTTCCCATGACGCCGCCAAATTCATCGGTCGATGCCGGTCCGCGATTCGCAGAGCAAGCACGCGCTCTCCATATACAGAACTCGGAGCGGTCGGGAATCTTAAAGCGGCTCTTGCCAATGCCCGGAGCGTTACTAAAGGGCATCGCGGCCAGGGTCGGCAGGCCGGAGCAGCCCCTGCGACACGCAGTAAGTCGGGAAGCAAATCGGCTGACGACGATGGTGCCGATGGAGATGGTGAACCGCCCCGACGACCGTCCCTATATACATACTCTGCATTTTCCGAACTTTTTGGGATAGCCCCCCAAACTCTCCGCAACAGGGTAAGTTCGGGCCAGTTTCCCGCCCCGGTCCAAACCGCCTTCGGGCCACGATTCACACAACAACACCTCGATTACGCGTTAAATCCTCCTAGACAGACCGACGATTCTCTTTCCAGGGAAAGAGGCCGCCCCCGGATTGCCCGGCGCCACGGGAAAGGGGGTGCCCAATGAGCGCCTCTAGTTTGGATCTCATTGATCAATTCCTCGCCACTCTTGCCGCTGCTGGCATTGAGCTTGCCCCAGGCCAGAGCATAACCCCAGACGGCACACTACACCGGGTGCGTCTAGCCAGTGACAAGCCGGGACAAAAGACAGGCTGGTATCGCCTGCACCTCGACAACCCGCCCGCTGGTGTTGGTGGAGACTGGCGAACCGGGGTAAAGGTGAACTGGTGCGCCAAGCGCCCGGAACGCCTCAGCCCAGCCGAGCGAGAAGCCCTGCGCCGCCGAATCAAGCGCGAACAGGCCGAGCGAGAGGCCGAGGAACGGGCACGGCACAGAGAAGCCGCCCAGCGTGGCGCGTGGGTTTGGAGTCATGCCGAGCCTGCCAGCCCTTCCCATGAGTACCTACAGCGCAAGCACCTTGCCCCCGGTATCGCCCGGCAGCGTGGGGCATCCTTGGTCTTGCCTGTGGTGGACTTTACTGGGCACCTGCGTGGGGTGCAATTCATTCAGAGGGACGGAACAAAGCGTTTCATTGGCGGCATGAAAAAGGCCGGCGCGTGGATACCTGCGGGCCCAAGGCCGGACGGCACCCGCCCGCTTTGGATTTGTGAGGGCTGGGGCACCGCCTGTGCTTTGCAGGCCATGAGGCCCGAAGTCTGCTGCATTGCTGGCCTCGACGCTGGGAACCTTGCAAGCGTTGCCATAGTAGCCCGCAACCTCTGGCCTGTGCTGGATATCGTGATCTGCCCGGATTTCGATAAGGTGGGCCGCCAAAAAGGCCAGGAAGCAGCCAAGAAAGCCCGTGCCCGTATCCTGCCCCCGCCCGCCGAGATTCCTGAGGGCGCAACGGATTGGCTGGACGTGCTGAACGCCAAGCGGCAGGGAGTGGCCCATGCTTGAAAGCGACTGGACGCAAAATGTCCCGCCTTACGGAGATGAGTGCCAACCCTGCCGCGAGTGCGTAGCTGAGCCCCTTGGTGTGGATGGCGGTTTTCCCGAACCGCAGCCACTGTTGGATCTGCCGCGCGTGGATGTAGCCGGTGTAATCGATATTCCTTCGCCGTCGCCAGATTTTGTCTGGGATGGCATGGTGCCCCGTGGTCACATCTGTCTGCTGTCTGGGCATGGCGGGAGCGGCAAGAGTACCCTCGCGCTGCAACTGGCCGTTGCGGTCGCAATGGGCTTGCCCCTCCTGGGAGTGCCGACAACGCGCGGCCGCGTGCTGGTTTTCTCTGGCGAGGACGCGGAGCCTTTGTTACGCCATCGATTGGCCACCCTCTGCCACGCTCTGGACGTGAACCCGCATATCCTGGCCGAGAGCCTGCTAGTGCTGGATGCCACGGAAAATCCAGCACTTGGCGAATCGGTTCGCGATAGGGAAACGGGTCGCGATTTTATCGCGCCGACCACCGTATATGGGCGACTGTGGGAAATCCTTACCGAGCACCGGCCCGTCTTAATCGTTGTGGACAATGCCAGCGATGTTTTCGAGGGCAACGAAAACGATCGGTCACAGGTCCGTGGTTTTGTGCGCTCCCTGGCGAAGATATGCCGACAAGTGGGCAGCCGCCCAGCGATCCTGCTGTTGACCCATACGCCCAAACAGGCCGTTAACGGTCGGGGGGAAAGCTACAGCGGAAGCACGGCTTGGCACAATTCCGCACGCGCGCGCCTATCGCTCACGCCCGCCAAGGATGACGACAGCCGCCTGACCCTGAGCCTCGACAAATTGAACATTGGCCCGCGAACTGCAGCGCCGCTGCATCTGGTACGCTCTCATGGCGGAGTGCTGGAGCTCGATGAGGACGCACACGACGCAGAGGACGCGCCCAGTGAGCCCCCGCCCAATACCCTGCTGCGCCTGCTGGCGGATTTCGTTAGACGGGGGGAGCGTGTCAGCCCGGAGCCCAAGGCCCACACCAACGCATGGGCCATGCTGCGAGAGGAAACGGGCTTCCCGCGCAAAAGGTACCGCAACGCCGGCGCCCTATTCACCGCCATGAGGCAACTGGAGCGGGACGGACTTATCGGCCGGGAAGACTACCGCGATGCCCACCGCAAGCCCAGAACAGCATGGGCTTTGACCGCCAAAGGATGGGAGGCCATCGGAGAAAGTGCGCCTTCTGCGCCCTCTGCGCCTTCATACGATGAGAGCACACCTGTCGCAGCCCCTTATGAGAGTGCGCCCTCTGCGCCCTCATATAGGGCAGGGGGTGTGGGGGATAGAGCGCGCACCCATGAAGGCGCACAAGGAGGCGTAACCAATGGGTAATAACTCCTCTTTCTCTTTGGTGGAATCATCCGGCGTGGGCTCGCCTGCCCGCGTCTCTTGTAGCTCCTGTGCCCACTTCCAACCCGACACCATCAACCCGCCGCAAGGGATGGGCCGCTGCACGCGCACGCTCTCCGGCTTGCCACCAAAGGGCGGATCTGGATATGGCGTCTGCTATCCCTTCAGCCTGCGCGTTTGCAAGCATTATGAACCCATTGAGGAGTGAGATGATGTCCGCAAGATCCTCTCATCTTGACGATGCTGATCGGTGGCTGCTCCAGCATGACCCACTGCTCTCCAAGGCTTCGCCAAACTCCCTGGCGAATCGTCGAATCCGTCAGTACCACCGGCAAGGTGGGGAATACCTCAACGATGTGGTAGTAGCGGAAGAGGAATGTTTACCGCTTTTGGAGGACGGACCCACCACCGATCGCCTAGTGCGCTTGGCTCCACCTGGCATCCGCAAGCTGGTGGCCTTACGCATGGAGTTCCCGAGCGCAAGCCAGGCAGAGTTGGGACGGATGCTTGGCTGTTCAAGGCAGGCAGTGCACAAAAAACGTCAAAAACTCATCGCTTACTTGCGTGCCATGGCGACACCCCCAGCGCCAACTACGCTCGGTTCGGGATCAGGCCCGGGAATACCTGTTTTTGTCCGACCCGGTGGGCAGCTTGCGTGGGATTTTGAAGAAGATAAGAAATGATCCAACCCAATAGCCTGCAAAAAAACCCGGCAAGGAGCCGGGCCACAAATATTACCTTATCATGCCATTTCAGGGCGCTGCGGGGGGCGCCTTGGTGAGCACGCACACATAGTCTGGCCCTGCCTGGTGACAATAGCGCTGACCATTGGTGTAACGCTGGATGGGTTCCGGTGTGATCCGGTCAGTAGCGTGCAGGTACACGTCGTTGGCAATCCAGCCGCCCATCATCAGCACCAGAATCACCGTCCCGCTGACTGCGTAAGACCAAGCGAGATCTGTCCGCACGGCCGCCTGAGCGGCTTTCTTCGCCTCTTCGGTGAAGGTGGCCAGTGCATCCTGTTTTGCACCCTGGATGTATTGTCCTATGGTATTGCTAGAAAGCTCAGCCAGCAGAGCTTTCTCGGCTTTTTCCAGCTTGAGGCTACCGTCAAGTAGGGCCTTTTCCAGCGTGCCTCTGCCTTTTTCCATCGATTGGTTGAGTAAGGGCTGCACCTCCGCATAAAAGTTTCGGGCGAATTTGCCACCCCCAGCCTCAAGTCGCGCTACAAACGCGTTAGACTGTCCTGCGATGCTAGTCGCCACTTCGTTGGCCGCCTGCCTAGCTCCTTGATAGATGACCTCGGGAATTTTGTCCACGTGGGCAGATAAATCGGTCGCTGCTTCCATGGATGCTGCCGCGGCCTGGTAGGAGAGCCTGGTCGCAAGCACCGCCCCCCACATCGGGTCCTCCGGGCCGATGCGAAAACGGGCTGACCAGTCGATGAACCCACTAAGATCGTTCGCATCGATGCCCTTTAAAGCCTGTACCGTGGGCTTGGAGCTTGGTGTTTCTTTTTCAGGTATGACGACCTTCATGATTCATGCCTCTTCAATCAAGGGAATGACGGATTGCTGCCAGGATTTGCGCAGCCAGTTCTTGATGATCTGTCGTTCGACGATGAACAACGGGCTTTCCGTTCCAGCCAGTGAGGCAAAGGATTGTCCCTGGTACTCCTTTACCTTGGCCCCGACCCGCGACGCCAACTCGGGGATTTCCCCGGTCAGACCGCCGGATGCGATCCACTCCTCCCGATACTGCGGAGCCGTGAACCAGTAGTAATCCCGGTCGAAATCAGATTCGTGACGGTTGACCACGGCCATTTTGCGGTCGGCCAGCTTGCATATTGCGGATTCGCTCGCGAGGGTCGCGCTGCTGGACTCCCGCCCGATCATCCACGCCACACAGACTTGCAATCCCAACTCTTGCGCTACGGGCGCGATAATCTCCGCATAAGCATCAATTGCCTTGTGAGAATTCGCAGGGAGGTTCATTACTACAAAATCACTCTGCAGGGTTTCCAGGTGACTAAATAGGGTAGCTATTGCATTTTCTGCATCCTTTCCGCTTTTATCCAAGTTCACCGACAAGATAGGAACGACATTTTCGTATCGTGCCTTGACATCGCCGATTTTTGTATCGCCCTCCACAATCGCAACGTTTCGTCCGGAGAATAAACCGAATTCCACGGCAAGCATGGAATAAATACTTTTTCCGACGCCGCCTTTGTCGCCATGACTAATCACTAGATGTTTCATTGAGATCTCCTGTATTACAATTTATCCAAATCAATGGAGAAGGACTTGTGCTGCTCTTTAGTCACTGCGGTTTTGTGATTCAAGGGCAGAGCCGCAGGCTTTTGGCTTTTGCCGGGCAATGGCTTCTGTTCCGTCCAAAGCCGTCCATCATTCACCCCTTTGCGTGCCCGCCGGACCGCATTACCGAAGCAAATCGGAGATCCAAAACTAGAATCAATGACCGCCTCGACTAGCACGCAAATATCCTTCCACGATTCACCGGCCCGATGTGCCGCCTCGATGGCTTCGAGGTAGGGAAGCACCTTTGCCGTGAGCGTTCGTGCCATAACATTCCCCTCCTGAAAGAGGCATCAGCGCCCTTTGCCTGATTTGTGCCTCTTGCTCATAGCTGACGGTATGTCAACCAAAAACACGTTTTCCTTTTTGATTGACACGGAACGACACGGGAATACCGCACGATAGGGATCTGAATACACGGTTTTCCGTGTAAAGCGTGCTTATTACGATGTAACAGCGTGTTTTTTACGCCCACCCTGCGGGTAGGCTTTTATCCGCACAAACGCACCCTGCCGGGCTGCTTCACTCGCTTTTGTGCTGCCGTACTCCGCAGCGCGAGGCTTCTTTCCCTCAGGAAGATCGACGGCTATGCTTAGCCAGTATCTTTTCGGCCCATCGAATGGAGTCCCGGATGCGCATCCTCCATACCGCCGATTGGCAAATTGGTCGCCGCTACCCCTTCTTTGAGGAGGCGGACGGGGCACTGTTGGCGGAGTCGCGGTTCACTATGGTAGAGCGTTTGCGAGATTTGGCCCGTGCGGAGTCCGTCGATCTCATGGTGGTCGCCGGTGATGTGTTCGATGCCCAGACGGTAGACGAGCGCAGCCTGCGCCGGGTTTTTCGGGCACTGGCGGATTTTTCCTGTCCATGTTGCCTCCTCCCCGGCAATCATGATGCGGCGCTGGCGGAGAGCGTCTGGACCCGGGCACAGCGTCTGAACCTCGTGCCGGAGACGGTCGCGCTCTTGCTGGTTCCCGAGCCCCGACACTTCCACGACTTGGGGGTATCCATCCTCCCCGCACCCCTCACCCAGCGCCACACCCTGCGCGATGCGACCGAAGATTTCGCTAGCATGGAGTCTCCGCCAGGATTTTTTCGGATCGGCGTTGCCCACGGTGCCGTGACCAGTGTGCTGGCGGACGGGGCGGATGCAAATAACCCCATCAACCCCAACTGTGTGGAGCAGGCGCACTTGGATTATCTGGCTTTGGGCGATTGGCACGGTACTCGGGAGATTAGCCCGCGCGCCTGGTATTCCGGAACCCCAGAGCCGGACCGCTTTACCAACAATCTGCGCGGGCAGGTGCTTATGGTGGAGATCGCTGCCCCCGGCGAGCTGCCGGTCGTCCGCCCGATAGCCGTGGCCCAGTACCGCTGGCAGGAATGGCGTCACGAGTTTCGTGTTGCGGAGGACGTGGAACGCTTGCAAGAGCGTCTGGCCCCTTTGGGTGCCCAGGATGTAATCCGCCTGCACCTTTCTGGAACCCTGGACCTGGCTGCTCAGCGTCGGCTTGACGAGGTCCTGGCCGAAGTCCGTGCCCGGCTGCGGGTATTGGACCTAGCGGATCCCCAGGTTCGGTTGCAGGCAAGCGATGCCGACATTGCCGAGTTGCGGGTAGATGGTTACCTCACGGAGGTGGTCCAAGAGTTGCGGCAGCGCAGTGCGCACCCCGAGGAGGGCGCTTTCGCCTCCGAAGCCCTGGGTATCCTGGCTACGCTGCTGCAGGAATCGGAGGGCACCCGCTGATGCAGATCGAGCGCCTAGAAATCTCAGAATTCCGCAAGTTCCGTGATCCGTTGGTCATTGATGGTCTACAACCGGGGATCAATCTCTTTGTCGGCCCCAACGAGGTGGGCAAAAGCACCATTCTACGTGCATTACGGGCGGCCTTTTTGGAGCGCCACCGAAGCAAGATCGATGATATCCTGCCCTGGAATGCAGGCTCCGCCAGCCCCGCCGTGCGGGTGCATTTCCGTTGGCAGGGCGAAGTCGGGTACTTGGAAAAATGCTTTCCCCCGCGGAAATCCTGCGTCCTGCGACTGGGCGACCAGAGTTGGGAGGGCGAGGCTGCGGAAGAGCGGCTGGCCGAGATCCTCGGTTTTACCCTCTCTGGTCGTGGCGCCATCCGCGACGAACTCCTGGGTATACCGGGGCTCTTGTGGGTGGAGCAGGGTAAGGGTCAGGAGATCTCAGATGCCGTACAGGCCTCGACGGAACACCTGCGTTCGGCCTTACCCGACGGCGTGCACGCCCTCACCAGTACCCAGGGGGATCGGGTGCATGAGGCAGTAGAAGCCGAAATAGCACTACTCGTGACCTCTACGGGTCGCCCTCGCGGCGACTATCTCACCCTCCAGAGCGATATCGGTGCGATCCGTGACCGTATCCAGGAGATCCGTGCGGCGATTCGCCAGTACGAAACACAGGTCGATACCCTCGCGCGTTTACAGACCGAGGATCGGGAGGCCCGTCGCCGCCTGCCCTGGCAAGCCCTGCGCCAACAGGCCGAGGCCTGTGCCGCCCAACTGCAACAAGCCCGGGAGGTGCAACAGCAGCAGGCGGTGCTGACCGGGGAGTTGCGCTTCTTGGAATCGCAACGGCAACAGCGGGACCGGGCACGGCATCGCCTGTCCAATATGCAGCAGACCCTTGCCGAGGTACACAAGGCAGCACAAGACTGCCGGACGGAAGCGCAGGAGCGCCAGGCTGAGATCGCTGCCTTACGGGAGGCCGAAGCCCGGGCGCGTGCGGAATTACAACAGGCCAAGGAGCTGGAGGTGCAGGCCCAGGAACAGCAGCGCCTTCTCCAGGAGCAACACGAGGCGGCACGCCTGCAGGAAACCGAACGACGCCAAGGTGAGCGGCTCGCCCAGGCCCGCGAGACGATGGACGCACTCCTACGCTTGCGAGCCTTTCTCGCAGAGCAGGTCCTGGATGAGAGCGGTTTGCGTGCCGTCCGGGAGACCGATCGTCAGCTGCATGAGGCGCAGGTTCGCCTGGACGCCTTATCCACCCGCCTTTCTTACCGATGGGCTACCGGTATCGCCGTCCAGATGGGCGATGGGGAGCTGAGTGGGGAAGGGCAGATCGTCGTTGCGGAGCGGGTCACCCTGCGTATTCCGAATGTGGGTGAAATGGAGATCGCTCCGGGCCAGCAGGATCTCGCCGAGGTCCTCGCTGAGCGCGATTCCGCGCAACACCGCCTGCGGCTCCATCTGGCCAATATATCCTGCGCGATACCGGCTGAGGCTGAGGGCCTCTGGGAGCGTATTCGTTCCCAGCGCGAAGAGGCCGCGCGTCTGGAGCAGAGAATTGGGGATCTCGCCCCCGAAGGCGTAGACGCATTGGAGCGGGAGATCCAGGAATGCCGTCAGCGACGGCAGGCCATTGCCGAGCGAAGCGCTCAGTCATCGGAACTGCCGGACCCTCTGCCCCATCCGGAGGAGGCCGCCCTCGCGCGTCAGGAGGCAGAAGCCCGGTGGGAATCGCAGCGACGGCTGCTGCAAGAGCGAGAGGGAGAGATCCTGCGTTTGGAAGAACGCCAACGGGGTCTCGAGCAACAACACGCGGCCATGTCGGCAGAGCTACAGGCTGCGGAAGCCGAGGTACGGGATCTGGACGCGCGATCGCCAGAGATCGACGCTCAGTACGACCGGAAAGTTCGTCTTCTGGGTGAGTTACGCTCCCAACTCGCCGCCTTCGATCCCGACCTCCTGCAGACGGATCGGGAGCGCTTCCTGCGCAGCGCCGACGCCCTGGAACAGGCCTTCCACGCGCGGCAAAACCAGATGGCGGCCCTTCACGCCACCCTGGAGGGCCAGGGGGCCCAAGGGTTGGAGAGCCACCTGGCCCAGCTCGAGGAGGACCTCGCGGCCAAGGAGCGTCGTTTCGCTGCCCTCGATCGGCGGCTGCGAGCGCTGATGCTCTTGCGCGAACTCTTGCTTGCGCAGCGTGAAGCGGTGCTACAGCGCCTACAGGCCCCCTTGCAGGCGCGCATCGATCACCTCCTACGCTTCTGGTCCCCCGGCGCCCGCTTGCGCTTGGGGGATGCGCTGGAGCCCAGCGAGGTGCAGCGCGCTAACGAGAACCTACCGGAACCCTTTACCGCGCTCAGTTTCGGTGCTCGGGAGCAGGTCGCGCTCCTGTTGCGTCTGGCTTATGCCGATGCGCTCAAGGAGGCAGGTCGACCGACCCTCATTCTTCTGGACGACGCGCTGAATCACTCAGACCGCGAACGCTTGTCCGCCATGAAACGGATGCTGGCCGACGCGGCGCGTCGCCACCAAATCTGGATCATGACCTGTCACCCCGAGGATTGGGAGGATATGGGGGTTCCGGCACGCTCTCTCATAGGATAGATTGTTGGAGAAATGGATTGCAGTGTTGTGCGTCAGGGATTCCATGGTCACGAGGACAAAATGATGGGGTGGGGCAAGTTACTGCTGCTCGCGGCAGGCGCCGAAGGGTAAGATGCGAGCATTGGGTGGCTGCCAGGAAAATGACCTTGACCGAAGCCGAACAGGAGTACCGGAATCTGGATCGATCATTTGGGCTGCAAAAGACTGGGAGCGGACGTTCGTTACCGATCGTCAGGTGGCAACTTCCGACCCACTGCTGCCAGTCAAGTATCGGTGACACCCTGTCCGCTCCAGCCTCGACAGCAGCCGATCAACGCCCGCGTAATAGGCGCGAGCTTGCGAGCGTCCTAATTGACGCGTTTGTTAGCTGCTTAGTCACCGAAACTTCTCCAGAAACTCTTGCAATGCCTTCTGGGGATCATCTTCTTTTGATGTGATCATATTTATACCCCACTGATCCAAGATTGCTTCTTGGATGGGATTTGGCCTATGAGTGAAAACATATGATCGAGGCTGGACACCGCCGCCATTGTTTGTTTTCCAGAGCTTGGCTAACTTATAAAACAGGAATCGCAAGTTTACATCCGTCAAGCTATACCCGATAAACAACACGGATTTACCAAGAACATCGGACCTAAGTTTTATATCCAAAGGCGTTTCGAATTCAAGCCTTTCGTAGTAGCTTGATTCATCCAATACGATTGTATCGTCGTTATCGAAGTCGCCATGAAACTTAATAACCTGCGTAACTCCATCTTTGATAAGGGGGATATCGGAGACACCAGCTATTTTAGTAAATCGCTTTTGATAAAGTTCAAACGACTTTTCAATCCATCGGTCGTAGTTAGTTGTGTAGATAATTGCATATTCTGGACCATCGTGGGCACCGATTCTGATGCATCGTGGGCGGTCATTCTGATCGATCGTGGGCACTGATTCTGGTGTGATCGTGGGCACTTTTGCGGGTTTTTCAGAATCAGTGCCCACGATTCCAGAATCTGTTCGGATTTACCCTCTGGCGAATTGAAATCTTTCTGGTCATTCATTGGCTTAGCAAGCATTCTTGGCTCTTTTACAGGAGATCGAGGATGCCTACACCGAGGATGACGATGAAAGCGATTTACGAAGTGCTCCGTTTACACGCCGCAGGGTTCAGCCAGCGGCAAATTGCCCGATCTTGTGGGCTCTCCAAGGGAGTCGTCGGGAAGTATTTACAGAAAGCCGAACAGGCAGGTATCTCTTGGCCTCTGCCAGAGGGGCAAGAAGTAGCCCTGGAAGCGGCATGGTTCTCCAGTCCCTCACGGCACACCGTCTCTGGCAAGGTGCAGCCGGATTTTGCCCGGATCCATGCCGAGCTGCGGCGCAAAGGCGTGACCCTGCAGTTGCTCTGGGAGGAATATTCCGCCGCGTACCCGCAAGAAGCGGTGTATCAGTATGCCCAGTTCTGCGTCCTGTACCGACGCTGGCGGGCGGGGCTCAAACGCAGCATGTGGCAAAACCACAAGGCTGGTGAGAAGCTGTTCATCGACTACGCTGGTCCCATCGTGCCGGTGGTTGATCCCCAGACCGGGGAGATCCGCCCGGCGCAGATCTTCGTCGCGGTGTTGGGTGCCTCCAACTACACCTATTGCGAGGCTACCTGGACCCAGAGTCTGCCGGATTTCCTCGGCGCGCATGTACGCGCCCTGGAGTTCTTTGGCGGGGCACCGCGTCTGTTCGTGCCAGATAATTTGAAGGCGGCGGTAACCAAGGCCTCGCGCTACGAGCCCGAAATCCATCGAAGTTATCAGGATCTCGCCCGGCATTATGCTGCGGTGGTACTGCCCACCCGCCCTTATAAACCGAAAGACAAGGCCAAGGTCGAGGTCGGGGTGCAAGTGGTGGAGCGCTGGATTCTGGCGCGCCTGCGCCACTTCCAGTTCTTCTCGCTAGCGGAACTGAATCAGACTCTCCACAGCCTACTGGAAGACCTGAACGGACGCCCCTTCAAACAGCTACCAGGCTGCCGCCGCAGCGCTTTTGCGGAGTTGGACGCTCCTGCCCTGCAGCCACTACCAGAACAGCCCTACGAGTATGCTGACTGGAAGTCCGCCAAAGTCAGTATCGATTACCATGTTGCCTACCAAGGACGCTTCTACTCCGTACCGCATCGCCTCGTCGGACAGCGGGTGGAGCTACGCATCAGCGCGCAAACCGTGGAGATCTTCCAGGGGCAACAGCGCGTCGCTTGCCATCTGCGTGAGGGCGTCCAGGCGCGCTACAGCACCTTGACCGAACACATGCCCAAGGCTCACCAGCGGCACCTGGAATGGAGTCCGGGGCGCCTGTTGCATTGGGGGCTCTCCATCGGTCCATCGACTCGGGACGTGGTGCGCTGGCAACTGGAGAACAAGCCCCATCCGGAGCAGGGATATCGCTCCTGTCTCGGCCTACTCCATCTCTGTCGCCGCTACGGGAAGGAGCGTCTGGAACACGCCTGTCACCGTGCTCTACGCCACGGCTCCCCCACGACCCGCAGTGTCCGCTCCATCCTGGAGCGGGGACTGGACCACAGCCCACACGATCCCGTTCCTGCCAAACCGTTACCGCAGCACGGCAATATCCGCGGCCCTCGCTACTATCACTAAACCGGAGTCTTCCCATGTCTTTGCAACCGACCATTCAGACCTTACAGCAACTCAACCTACACGCCATGGCAGAGGCCCTGGCCGAGCAGTCCACCTCGCCGCAACTGCAAGAACTTCCCTTCGTAGATCGCCTGGCACTGCTTCTCGACCGAGAACTCTGTGCGCGCGACAACCGCCGGCGAAAGCGCCTGTTGCAGCTGGCCAAACTCAAGGTACATGCCGCCGTCGAAGACCTCGATCATCGCGCCTCCCGTGGTCTGGACCGTACCAAAATGGCGGCCTTGATACAGTGTGACTGGATACGGCGAGGACAAAACCTGCTGATCACCGGTGCCACCGGTACCGGCAAGACCTGGATTGCCTGCGCCCTGGGGCACCAGGCCTGCCGTCAGGGCCTGAGTGTGCGCTACTTCCGTTTGCCGCGCTTACTGGAAGAGCTTCATATCCGTCACGGTGACGGCAGTTTCGGCCGCTTTCTCACGACTCTTGCCAAGGTGCACCTGTTGCTCCTGGACGATTGGGGCCTCGCCCCGATGAACAGCGAGGATGCCCGGGATCTGCTGGAAATCCTTGATGATCGCGTCGCCCAGCAGGCCACCCTAATCACCAGCCAATTGCCGGTCTCGCATTGGCATGAAATCCTCGGAGAACCCACCGTCGCCGATGCCGTCCTCGACCGTCTGCTGCACAGTGCCCACCGCCTGGAGCTCAAAGGCGAATCGATGCGCCGCCAACGGGTACAGACCGGCGATGGAGAGGCAGGATCATGAGTAAATTTACCGTTTACATGGTAAAGGTAAATGAAGAAATTTACACCGATGATCGGCCACCACGGCCGGGTGCTCATGACGCCACTGATTTGACCGATCGTGGGCACCTATGCCTAGAATTTACGTGACCAGAAAGTTCGCTGATTGGGGGTGCCCACGATCAGCAGAATCACCGCCCATGATCAACAGAATACGCAGATAATAGGAAACTTAGAGTTTGCAATTAACTTGTGGATCTCGGAGCCTGCAAGATCCACTTTTTCGGAGTGCCAGTTTGTATCCATCCAGCTCCTGAGAGGGCCGATACTTCCTTTTTTTACACGATAGTATTCGGCTAACGCCAAGCTTTCGCCAAAAGATTTATATATTTCTGGATCATATCCAAGCTCTTTCGCGATGTGATCAATTAACTCTGACCATGTTGGAAGCCCAAGATTCTTTGATACGCCAGCACCAACGAACAAAATTACATTTCTTTCTCGATAGGAGGAAATCAACTCATCCATTACAAGACCTCCTTCTGCAAGAATTCTCGAAACCGATCAAAGGCAATTTTTCTCATGGATACTTTATTCTTCTCCTCGCCAAGTTCTGCGAAGGTCTTGTCATAGCCTTTGGGTATAAAAACACAATCCCATTGAAAATCTCGATTACCTCTCGGTTCTTTAGAAATATTTCCTTCTACCTCGCCTTCAAATACATGGATTTTTTTAGAATCACAGAAGGCGATAACGGTTTTCGCTGTTAATTCAGTATTTTCAAGACTACCAAGTAATTTGGAAAAATTATCCGCCTTTAACTTATCCCAGAAAACTTGCGTCAGACCGCCAGGAAAACCTTGCAAGCTATTAATATAAAGCCCCGTGTGCTCTATAAAAACAGGCCGCCCTATCATATTAAAAGCCTTCAGAACCTTATCTCTGACTATATCCTGAATATCTTCGGTTTGAATCTCATGGATTTTTAAAGGTACATCGACGATCGAAACACCTATATCACCTAGAATCGCTTCAACCTCTCTCGCTTTATGAGGGTTTTTGGTTACAAATCTTATTTCCATTTTCTCGCTCGATATGCGACGGAGTGATGACGCCTTATTGAAACTATTTTATTTGGCTCTGCAGAACATCAGCCAGAAGTGGACCATGCCGATCCGGGATTGGAAAGCCGCCCTAAACCGCTTTATCATCCAGTTCGATGACCGGATGCCACAACGTTAAATGAACGCCGTTTACACAAAATTCAGGACACCCTCGTGCATCAATGCCTTAATGGCAACCGAACTTAGCAACCAGTACGCGACACAACTCAGCAAGAGCCCTACACATACCCCTATAACTACTGCACACAAGATCATGCCTTGGTGACGGATGCGTGTTTCCAGCAAATTGAAGGGCTCATCGAATCTATCAGCGGCTTCATTCAATTCTGATTTCAGTTGCAGCCTTTGTCGATTTACTTCTGTCTTAATCACATCCAGCGTATCGCCCTGGTTCCTGAGCAGCAATATCAGAAAAAGGCCGAATATGAAGGCCCCCGCCAACACAGCCGAATTGGCAACAAATACGGTGCCAACCACACCGGTCTTCTTCATTTGGGTCGCGACGACCACGGTAGCCACAGGAATGCCAAGCAGTTGCCCTTGAATGTCTGAAAGGACCTTGTGGATTCTCGATGTGTACTCGACCTTTAGCGCCTCGACTTCGTCTCGGACTTTCTCGTAGGAAAAGGCCGAAAGAAACACCGCGTGCTGGACTTTAACGTCAGACAACACGGAATCAAGATTACGCAAGATATTACGGAGCCTATCGTTCGCTCCAACCCCCCGAGCATGTCGGATCACGATTTTTGCAACCGCTTCTAGACGATGTTTCCTGTGGAGTGTATCAGTGCAGAAGTTAACGAATGCTGCGGCACTTTCAGGCGTCACGGTCGTGAGGTCATCCCGTGAAATATCAATGGGCAGTTCAACAAGACCTGCGCTATCCGCGAAGAACAATGATCCTTTCTCTTTATCAACCACTGTGGCTGCATCGGACATCTGCGCCAAAGCTTGCTGCAAGGCATTCAACCCCTCAACTTCGGCAGGTAGTTCAGGGTCTTCCGAAAAACAGTTTTCTTCGACGAAGAAAAAATCACCGATCGGTTTAAGAAGCCGCGTACCTTTTCCTAGAAATGAAGCAAGGCTGGTGTAGATCGGCAAGCCAGTACGCTGAAATAGACGAATACGTATCGTGGCTCCAACTTGAACGTCTCGAACCTCTGAAAGAATCGACAGGCCTATTTCAGTTGCGCGCTTATCGTCCTCTACGCCCAACAAAAATGTGCGCATAGACTCGTCTTCGATAACTAGGTCGCCTTCCATCACGCCGTCCCCTATCCAATTGGAGTTGGCGATAGAACGGTAAATTTTGACTAGTCGCGAGAGATCGTTCACGGCTCAGGAAAATCGTTCATAAAACGTTGAATGACCTCGTCAGGGACATTCTTTATCAGCATTTCCTTGGTTTCAACGTTCAGACTTATGTTGCCTTCGGTAACAGCTTCTCGATCGAACTTCACCTGCCAATGCGGACCTTTCCCCTCAAAGCGTACAAGCCCCCTCAGGGCAGCCTTGTGAGGCACAAAGCCGTCCGATATTCCATTATCCGAATCGGTCAAAGGGTCACGTAGCGCGCCCGGATTGTCAGGCCATGCACGGTTACAGAGAGAATCGATGCTCAGGGGGGTATCAGTTCTTGCACACTCGTCCAGGTATTGAAAAATCTGAAGCCGTACAGCTTCCCGTTGCTCGTCAGTTGCATCGAGACCACTCACCGCATTGCGGACGATTTCTACCAGACGATTCGTTTCCCGGCGGATAGCCTGCGGGTGGGTGCATCCAAGGAATCGTTGAAAATAGTCCGAGACATCGCCTGACGCACCTTTTAGGAAACTGACATAGCGGTCTTCGCCATTCAGCCAGCGCGTAACATCAACCCGCCCAGCGAAACGCATGCTATTGAGATCAAGGTGTACGCTATCGACAAGATTCAGGTTGTCGTCGATCGCAGCACTCACTTTGTCGGTGAGTATCGTGACGATGAACCACCGCGACGCGCCATTGGTTACATGCATCATCAGCACACTGCCGCCAGTGGCCAAACTTGAACTGGCCTCATTGGCTTTCGCCAGCAGAGTATTCATTAGCGCACGACTGGTTGCGACAAAATCGACCGCATTCTCCTCGAAGTGCCTACGCAAGTTAGTTGCTGTGGGATAGTTTTGCTCGTCCGCCTCGAAGTCCCCATGCGATTTCCCTGATCGTTTCTGATACGCGGTATGAATCTCCTCGATTAGTCGACTTAAAGCGCCAGATTGCGGAAGAACAGAATCCCGTAACTGCAAGGTGCCTTCGGCATGTTTCTCCTTAATAACCTTATGGGCGATTGCAGCAGTAGCAGTCAGTTCCATCCTGCGTCCTCCTCACTTGTAAGTAGCGTAAGTGCCTAATAATACTCCCTTCAGGTGTAGATGGGAACGTCCGCTATCGCTGCATACCTGCCGATGAAGCTCACCGTGGAACTGCTTCCCTAACCTTATTGGCTCATGCCAAGGTTTTGGAAGCGTGCTGTATGCCACCATGAAACAATTGATTCCGGTGTTCATAGATTCATCCGTGCTTATCCGGTTAGCTCCCAATGGTACATTCTGTTGGGTTCCCGCAGCATCGTGACCACAAGTTGTGGTATGCGAGGCGCCCATTTGGGAGACAACCGGATAAGCACGGATGAATCTTTATTGGCCGCAAGCACAAGCTTCGGCCGACGAGCCTATTCCGAGACCGGTAAGCATGAGCAACCGTGTGATTTCAACCGACTCGCTGGTTGCAGATTGGTTGGCGGTCCAGCGCTCACGGACACTTCGTGATCCCTTCGTTTGCGTTTGCTCGTGGGCTTGTTACCAGCCCACGCCCTTGTCGTGAGCTGGACTGCGTTTGGGCCTCTGATTGGCGATCGGGATGTTACGCTCCTTTTCTTTTCCCACGGTTTCGCACCGGCCTTTCTCCTTTGTATGTGCCTGTGCGATCCGGGATGCTACGTTCGCAAAGGCCTGCTGCCTGGCGGCTTGAGCTGTACCGCGTATCGCCGCTTCACGGGCGGATTCCTGCACAATATATTTCCCCCAGCTCTCTGCGAGCTTGTTCTTATTGTCAGTGATGATTTCCAGATGATGCTTTTCCCGGCTGAGCGCGACATACCCGAGATTCGCCCCGGCCTTGGACCCTTCGGCAATGACAATGGCTCGATCCACCGTGGCACCTTGCGAGGCGTGTACCGTTCTGCAGTATCCGTAATCTATGACCTCACTGGCCTGGAGTGGCACCGATGTCCCGTTATTCAAGAGGGCAAACGCCTTACCGTCACGAATCTCAATCACCGCATCATCCCCATTCCGCAGATCGATATCGCGGCTCTTGTCATTCTTTCGGAACATCACCTGGTCGCCGTCCCGTAGCTCTAGTTGCCGCGTATTGTACAATTGCAACTTGGTGGAAGGCGTGAGGTTCACGGGTTCTTTTTCATCACCGTGTAGCGGCACGACTTGCAACTTTCCCTTTTCGGTGCCCACGATCCGCCAGTGCGTGCCTCGAGCACCGATACCTTTCTCCTCCCTGCACAGATCTACCACCTGGCCAGGTTGGTAGAATGCGGCTTGGCCTTGGTGGGCTGTACTCAGGCTGGCCTTGTCCAAGGCCGTAATCGTGACAGATTCGCAGCCGAGGTCTCCACGTTCAATGAGGCCCTGCCGGATTTGGGTATTGGTGGCCTGCCTAGTGCCGTTGGTGGCAGCGAGAACCAGCGTTTGCGAGCGGTCTTCGGGGGACAGCCGCAGGTAGGACTCCGTTGCCGCCCTGGCCAGGATCTCTTGTTTGATGGCTTTATCGAGTTTCTTTTGATCGGGTTCAGGATCAGGCAGGGAAATTTCCCGCATATACGGATCGGCGAGCCGCAGTCCTTTCTCTGCATCGCCGTTGGCGAAGGCCTCGGCAACGGCCAGTAGTGCCTTGTCCTTCTGCCGATTGATTTTGCTGATGCTGGCCTGCCGGAATCCGTTACACTGTAACAATTGTTCGAAGGGGTTGCCGGCCTGCACGGCCTGTAATTGCAGGGGGTCGCCAACGGCCAGAGTCCGCGCCCCGTCTTGTTCTGCACGCCGGTAGAGTCGCAGCAGGTCTCGGCGAGATATCATGCCCGCCTCATCCATAACGTAGAGGATCTTGCCGGGGGCTTCTGTCGGCTTGCTGCGGAGAAAGGATTCCAAGGTCTGGGTTGCGCAGCCTGCCGATTGCAGCTCTGCCGCCGCCTTGGCCGAGGGGGCAAGTCCGATGACCTCGTATCCAGCCTGTCGGAACTGTTCCACGATGACGGCCATGCTGGTGGTTTTTCCTGCCCCCGCCGCGCCTACAATGCCCTGATGCTGCTCCCTGCCGGTCAAGGCCATGTGAATCGCTTCAACCTGTCCATCGGAATAGTTCCAGCCCTGCGCCTTCTGTCTCTGCTCCAGCAGTGCCGACACCGATTCCGGGGAGTGGAGGGCTTCGGTCTTACCTTGGGTGGCAATGGTCTGGATCGCTAACTCTTCCTGCACGGCGTGTTGAGTCGTGTGCATCTGGCGCAACTTGCCGGTTCCATCTCGATCTACCTGCCCAGCATCCAACAGTTCGGCGCTTGCCTGCAGGGAAGCGTCGATGGCCCTGATGGAAATGCCCTCTGCCATACCCTGCCGTAGCGCCTCGGCGCGGATGGCCGATACCGAAAACACCGTATCTTGCTCGCTGCAATGTTCGAGTGCCACTTGCACGGCCCGCACTGCCGCTTCAGGCTCTTGCTCTTGCTCTTGCTCTTGCTCTTGCTCTTGCTCTTGCTCTTGCTCTTTGGCTTTGCGTTTTTTGCTTCTTTCGAGTATCTCGTGCACCGGTACCTGGGTCTCGCGCAAACGTTGGCGCCACTCCCAGCGTTGCTCCGACTGGCTTAACTGATGCTTGTCTGCCCGCGTGGCAGACCAAGCTGCGTCTCTTTGTGCCACAGTGGCGTTCTCGATGCCGCCCTTGTCGGATAGGTCGGTCTGGATTTGCCCCCGTCGCCGGCTGAATGCCGCGATCTGGTCGCGAGTAATGCCCGCCACTTCGAAACCGGTGGCGCCTTGCTCCAGTTCATAGCCATGCGCTACGGCCAGTCGGGCCATGGTGGATAGGTAGATGGCGTCGGTCTCTTTCTGGAGTTCGCAATCGACACCCTGGTCGTTGTTTATGCTGGTCCATTGCCCATCGGAGCGGCGCATGGCATTGATGACCGTCACATGGCTATGCAAATCCATATCCACCAGGCCGTCGACCGGGCGGGCATCTTCGTGGCGATGCACGGCGGCGATGATGTCCCCGTCGTACTCTGACACCATGCCGCCTTTGCCAAGGCGGGCAAAGATCATGCGTTTCTGCATATAAGATACGGCCGCTTTGACGCCTTCATCGTGCCACACTTTCCAGCGCTCATCCTCGCAGGCCATCATCGACACCGACTTGGGCGCACTGATGACGTAGCCGTCTCCCATGCGACGATTTTGATGTCTGCCGGCCAGATGGGTGCCATTCGGTAACCTGCCTTCCAGGAGATCTTTGAACTGGTCAGTGTCGACTGGTCCCGACAGACCGAGCGCTTCCGCGCCACGGCCCACCCAGAAGGAAGGTGCTCCGCTGCCCTCGCTGTAATAGCCAACCGTCTGTTTTGCCAACTCGCCAGCGTGTTCATTGCGCAGATAGTTCGCCAACCCCGCTGCTCCGCCGCGACTCTTGATAGGTTTGACCCGAATCATTGTCCACCCCCAACCATCCGATGTTTCCCATGGATAGCTGGCGCGGTGTCAACAAGAATCGGGCATGTTGGGCATATTGACTGTTGCTGCTCCCATTGAACTGCTAGACTTTCCGACAAAGTCAAAGGAGCCCGAGCATTGCGAGAAATGGTGCTGACAGAGGCAGATACCTGCCGTGAATTCGTCACCCCCCGTTTGGTCGAGGCCGGCTGGGGATCAGCCCCATACGCGATCGGTGAGCAGCGCAGCTTCACCAATGGCCGCATCATCGTGGCGGGCGGCAAGGTCCGCCGTGGCAAACAGAAGCGCGCCGACTATCTGCTGTACTACCGTCGGGACTATCCCTTGGCAGTGGTCGAAGCCAAGGAAGTTGGGCTGCCCGCAGAAACCGGCGTACAGCAGGCACGCGAGTATGCGGAAATCCTTGGCCTCAAGTTTGCCTACGCGACCAACGGCCACTGCATCATCGAAATCGATTACATCTCCGGCACGGAGCGTGAGGTGGATCGCTACGCCACACCAGATGAACTGTTCGCGCGGCTGTCGGCCGCCACGCAGTTACCACAGGACGCGTCCTCCTATCTGCTCGAGCCATTCAACCTCGTTTCAGGCAAAGTGCCGCGCTATTACCAACAGATCGCGATTCATCGCGTCATTGAAGCCATTCTCTTGGGACAAAAGCGCATCCTTGCCACGCTGGCCACCGGCACCGGCAAGACTTGTGTGGCCTTCCAGATCTGCTGGAAATTGTGGAACAGCCGCTGGAACCGTACCGGCGAGCATCGTCGTCCCAAGATCCTGTTCCTGGCCGACCGCAACATTCTGGTCGATGACCCGATGGCCAAGATGTTCGCGCCCTTTGGTGACGCGCGGCACAAGATCGCTGGCAGTGACATCAGCCAGAGCCGGGATATGTACTTCGGCATTTATCAGGCGCTGACCACCTCGAGCACGGATGTGTTTCGCCAATATCGACCGGATTTTTTTGACCTGATCATTATCGACGAATGCCATCGTGGCTCCAGCCGGGAGGAGAGCGCCTGGCGTGCGATACTGGATTATTTCCAACCTGCCGTGCAGTTTGGCATGACCGCCACACCACTGCGCGAGGAATCCCGCGACAGCTACGAATACTTCGGTAACCCGGTCTATACCTATAGCTTGCGCCAAGGCATCGAAGACGGCTTCTTGGCGCCGTATCGTGTCCACCGCGTTATCACCACCGTGGATGCCGCAGGCTGGCGGCCCAGCAAGGACGAGTTGGACCGCTATGGTCGCGAAGTGCCGGACGACGAATATCAGACCAAGGATTTTGAACGCATCGTTGCGCTGCGGTCACGCACCCGAGCCATGGCGCGACACCTAACCGACCTCCTAAAAGGCACCGATCGCCTCGCCAAGACACTGGTGTTTTGCGTCGATCAAGAACACGCCGCCGAGATGCGCCAAGAATTACTTAACCTCAACAGCGATCTGATCCAGCAGTACCCCGACTATGTCTGTCGGGTCACCGCCGATGAAGGGGCCATTGGCATCACTCATCTGTCGCATTTCCAGGACGTGGACAAACCCACGCCGGTCATCCTGACCACTTCCCAGCTGCTGACCACCGGAGTTGATGCCGAAATGGTCAAAAACGTAGTGCTGGCACGAGTTGTAGGTTCCCGCGCCGAATTCAAGCAGATCATCGGGCGTGGCACGCGGTTGAATGTGGACTACGGCAAAGAATACTTCAATATCATCGACTTTACTGGCACCGCTACGCGCCACTTTGCGGACGCGGATTTCGATGGTGATCCAGCCCGCATCGAGGAGGTAACCGTTGATGAGTTTGGCGACGTCGTCTCCACCATCGCAGACGAAATTACTACCGTGGAGGATGCCGAAGGCGATTACGCAGTCGAGTCGGAACATGACGATGACTCCCGCGGCAAAGTCGAAATCATCACGGAGCCGCCGGAAGAGCCCCGCAAGTTTTACATCGACGGGGGCGAGGTCGAAGTGATCGGCCACCTGATTTACGACCTTGATACCGACGGCAAGAAGCTGCAGGTGGTCAAATATACCGAATATTCTGGCCGCGCCGTGCGTACCCTCTACCCGACGCGCGATGCGCTACAATCGGCATGGGTCAGTCCCGACACCCGCGCCGAGGTACTGCGCGAACTGACCGAACGCGGCATCAGCTTCGAAGAACTGGCTGCCAGCAGTGAGCAGCCCGATGTCGACCCGTTCGACCTGCTGTGCCATCTGGGCTGGAATGCGCCGCTGCTGACCCGCCGTCAACGCGCGGAAGCCGCCAAGCGTCAGGCTCAAGACCTGTTCGCCCAACACGGCGATACCGCCCGCGAAATTCTGTCGCTGTTGCTCGACCGTTATGTCGAGCGCGGCATTTTGCAATTCAACGCGCTGTCCGAGCTGATGAAGGTGAAACCCTTCGACCGTTACGGCAGTCCTTCCGAAATCGCCACCCGCCACTTCGGCGGCGTGCGTGGCATGAAAGACGCTGTATCCCGGTTGCAGACGGCGCTGTACCAATAACGAGAACCCGATCCGATGGCCAAAGCCACTACAACCGCCGAAAAGAAAACCCGCGCGCCACGCAAAGCAAAAGCGCCACTCACCACGCGAGAAAACCTGTCTGCGCTGATCGGCACCGCGCGCAAGATTCTTCGCAAGGACAAAGGACTCAATGGTGATGTGGATCGCCTGCCGCTGCTCACCTGGGTGATGTTCCTCAAGTTTCTCGACGACCTAGAAATCGTCCACGAGGAAGAGGCCGAACTGGATGGCAAGCGCTATCAGCCCATCATCGAGTCTCCCTATCGCTGGCGCGACTGGGCGTCTCGCGAAGACGGCATTACCGGCGACGAACTGCTCGCTTTCATCAGCCAGGAATTCACCGTGCGTGCTGACGGCAGCACCGGCAAAGGTCTGTTCGCTTATCTGCGCAGTCTGGCGGGCGAAGGCGAGAAAGGCAGCCAACGCGAAGTCATCGCCAATGTGTTCAAAGGCATACAAAACCGCATGGTCAGCGGCTACTTGCTGCGCGACATCGTCAACAAGATCAACGGCATTCACTTCTCGGCCAGCGAAGAAATTCACACACTCTCGCACCTGTATGAATCCATGCTGCGCGAAATGCGCGACGCGGCAGGCGACGCGGGCGAGTTCTACACCCCGCGTCCGGTGGTTCGCTTCATGGTGCAGGTTACCGACCCTCGTCTGGGCGAAACGGTGCTCGACCCTGCCTGCGGCACGGGCGGCTTTCTGGTCGAAGCCTACGACCACATCGCCCCGCAGGTGAGCACGCCCGATCAGCGGCGCAGCCTGCAACGCGACACCCTTTATGGCCAGGAAGCCAAGCCGCTGCCCTACATGCTGGCGCAGATGAATCTGCTGCTGCACGGGCTGGAAGCCCCGCAAATCGCCTACGGCAACACGCTGGATCGCCGGATCAACGAGATCGGTCATGGCGAGCGTGTGGATGTCATCCTCACCAACCCGCCCTTCGGCGGCGAGGAAGAGGCCGGTATCAAGGCCAACTTCCCACCCAACATGCAGACGGCGGAAACCGCGTTGCTGTTTCTGCAGCACATCATGCGCAAGCTGCGCGTGGCGGGTGCACCCGTACCCGGCGGCAAACCTGCCGCACGCGGTGGCCGTGCCGCCGTGGTCGTGCCCAATGGCACCCTGTTTGGCGACGGCGTGTGCGCCATCATCAAGGAGGAGATGCTCAAGGAGTTCAAGCTCCACACCATCGTGCGCCTGCCGCAAGGCGTGTTTGCGCCTTACACCGACATCCCGGCCAACCTGCTGTTCTTTGAACGTGGTGGCCCCACCGACACCATCTGGTACTACGAACTGCCGCTGCCGGAAGGGCGCAAGAAGTACAGCAAGACGGCGCCCCTGCAGTTTGAGGAGTTCGCCCCCGCCCTGGCGTGGTGGAACGCCCGCGAGGAAGGTCCGCAGGCATGGAAGGTGGACTTTGCCGCCAAGCGCGCTGCCGCCGTTGAGGCCGCCACGCCGCACTGGCAACGGGCGGAAAGCGAACGCAATGCCGCCATCGCGCTGGGCAAGCCTATTCGTGAGCTGGAGCAGGCCATCCAGGCCGCCGCTAACGGCCAGAAGATTGAGCTGCAAGACCGCCTGAAGGCGCTCAAGGGCGAGCAATTGGCCCATGAGCAGGCAGCCAAATCGGCGCAGTCTGAAGGCGATGCACTGTACTGGCCGATTTTCAACTTGGACCTCAAGAACCCCAATGCCAAAGCCGGGCTGGAACATGCCGACCCGAAAGACCTGATCGCCTCAATGCGCAGCCACGAAGCCGAAGTCATTCGTCTGTTGGGCGAAATCGAAGCCTTGGTCGCCGAGGTGCAGACATGACCGATCGCAGCACGCTAGCCCTGCAGGATCAGGCCGACTACGCCACCGTTCACACCGACATTGTCGCCCTGCTGGAATCGGCCCGCCGCGCTGCCGCACGTAGCGTCAATGCGCTGATGACGGCCAGCTATTGGGAAATTGGGCGGCGCATTGTCGAGTTTGAACAGGGCGGGCAAGAGCGCGCCGAATACGGCGAGGCTTTGCTACTGCGCCTTGCTTCAGATCTGTCTGCCCGTTTTGGCTCAGGGTTCAGCAGGCGCAATTTGCAGCAAATGCGCCTGTTCTACCTGGCTTGGCCGCCTGAAAAGATTTGGCAGACACCGTCTGCCAAATTTCCGGATCTGTCAGCCCTGGCCCAAGCCTTTCCGCTGCCTTGGTCGGCCTACGTGCGCCTGCTTTCGGTCAAAAACCCGCAGGCCCGCGCCTTTTATGAGACCGAAACGCTGCGTTGCGGCTGGTCGGTGCGCCAGCTCGACCGGCAGGTGAACAGCCAGTTTTACGAACGCATTGCGCTGTCACACAACAAGGCAGCGATGCTCGAAAAAGGCGAACTGGCCGAGCCCGGCGACGCTATCACACCCGAGCAGGCCATCAAGGACCCCTTCGTACTGGAGTTCCTCAACCTCAAGGATGAGTACTCCGAATCCGATCTTGAGGACGCGCTGATCCAGCACCTGGCCGACTTCCTGCTGGAACTGGGCGACGACTTCGCCTTTCTGGGCCGCCAGCGTCGCCTGCGGCTGGACGATAGCTGGTTTCGTATCGACCTGCTGTTCTTTCATCGCAGCCTGAAGTGCCTGCTGGTCATCGACCTCAAGGTAGGCCAATTCAGTTACGCCGACGCGGGGCAAATGCACATGTATTTGAACTACGCCCGCCAGCACTGGATGAAGCCCGGCGAGAACCCGCCCATCGGACTGATTCTGTGTTCAAGCCAAGGCAGCAACGAAGCCCACTACACGCTGGAGGGGTTATCCAACAAGGTGTTGACGGCTGAATACCGGACGGCGCTGCCGGATGAAAAACTGCTGGCCGACGAGTTGGAGAAAACGCGGCGTGAGCTGGAAGCGCGAAGGATCGGGCGTGGTGGCGATGCGGGGGGCAGCGTATGAAGGCCTGGCCCGTTGTTCCTCTAGTGGCCGTTTTGCAGCATCGCAAGGAATTCATCACGATTGATGACACCCAGCATTACAAGCGATGTCGTGTTCAACTTCACGCCAAGGGGGTCTTGCTGCGCGACAACGTATCTGGCGCTGATATCAAAACCAAAAAACAGCAGGTGTGCCGGACCGGAGATTTTTTGGTTGCTGAAATTGACGCAAAGGTGGGTGGCTTCGGGCTGGTTCCCGCAGAACTCGATGGCGCGGTAGTCAGCAGCCACTACTTCCTTTTTGAAATCGATGAATCGTGCCTCGACGCGCGGTATCTCGATCACTATTGCCGTACCGAACGATTCAGAAAACAGGTTGAGGCACAAGGGTCAACAAACTACGCTGCAATTCGGCCTGCGGACGTGTTGGCTTACACCATTCCGCTTCCCCCGCTGACCGAACAACAAGTCCTTGTCGCCCGCCTCGACGCACTAGCCGAGAAAACCCGGCAGGTCGAAGCGCATCTGGATGCCGTCGAGCGCACTTCATCATCGCTGCTGTTGAGCCTGCACCAAAAGCTGGCGGCCGAGAGGCGTGTGCAACTCAGCGATGTACTGGAACTCAGGGAGTTTTCCGAAGCCGTGACGCCTGCCGGAAGTTACCCGCAGGTTGGCGTCCGGGGGTTCGGTGGCGGCCTGTTTTCGAAGGCGGCCATCGGCGGCACGGAAACTTCCTACAAGGCATTCAACCGTCTTTATGCAGGGGCCATCGTGCTCAGTCAGGTCAAGGGATGGGAGGGCGCGATTGCCCGTTGCCCGGAAGACCTCGAAGGCTGGTTCGTATCCCCGGAGTACCGTACTTTCCGGTGCAAGCCGGGCCTTGCCAGCGATGAATATTTCGGGGAATTGGTACGGACGGAGTGGTTTTGGTCACAACTCCAAGATGCGACGCGGGGCGTAGGTGCTAGACGGGAGCGCACCCGTCCTGAGCAATTTCTGAACATCGAACTGCCGATGCCGCATTTCGACGATCAACTGCGAATCGTCGAAATTTTGAAGCGACAGACACCACTCAAGGCCAAACACACCGCCATCCGCGAAGCCAACGCCGCCCTGCTGCCCGCGACGCTGGAGCGGGTGTTCGCCGGGAGCCAGTGAGTGCAATTCATCACCGACGGCCCTGACATTCCGGATGCGCTCTTGCAGGCGCACGAGGAAGGCCGCGTGGTGTTTTTCTGTGGTGCGGGCATTTCCTATCCCGCAGGCCTGCCGGGCTTCAAGGGCTTGGTGGACGAGATCTACCGGCTGAACGGCACGACACTTTCGGACATTGAGCGCGAGGCCTTCGAGCGCGGGCAGTTCGACGCCACACTGGATTTACTCGAACGGCGCTTGCCGGGGCAGCGTCTGGCCGTCCGCCGCGCACTGGCACAAGCCCTGAAACCAAAGCGCCGTCGCAAGGGCGCCACTGATACGCAGACGGCGCTATTGCGCCTGGCGCGTAGCCGCGAGGGCGCAGTTCGGTTGGTCACTACCAACTTTGACCGCATCTTTCATGTGGCAGCCAAACGCACGGACCAAGCCTTCCAAGCCTACGCCGCCCCGATGCTGCCCATCCCCAAGAACAGCCGCTGGGACGGACTGGTCTACCTGCATGGCCTGCTGCCTGAAAAGTCGGACGATACCGCCCTGAACCGGCTGGTGGTCACCAGCGGCGACTTTGGCTTGGCCTACCTTACCGAACGCTGGGCGGCTCGCTTCGTGAGCGAGTTGTTCCGTAACTACGTGGTCTGCTTCGTGGGCTACAGCATCAACGACCCGGTACTGCGCTACATGATGGATGCGCTGGCAGCCGACCGGATGCTGGGCGAGATCACGCCACAGGCCTGGGCATTGGGTGATTGTGAACCGGGGCAGGAACACCGGAAAACCATCGAGTGGGAGGCCAAGGGCGTCACCCCCATTCTTTACACCGTACCAGCAGACACCAACGACCATTCAGCGCTGCACCAGACTTTGCACGCTTGGGCAGATACATATCGTGACGGCGTGCAGGGCAAAGAAGCGATCGTCGTCAAACATGCTCTGGCTCGTCCACAGGACAGCACGCGGCAGGACGATTTCGTTGGCCGGATGCTGTGGGCCTTGTCAGATAAATCAGGTTTACCGGCAAAGCGCTTTGCAGACTTCAATCCCGCCCCGCCACTGGACTGGCTGTTGGAAGCATTCTCGGATGATCGCTTTCAGCACAGCGATCTGCCGCGCTTCCATGTGCCGCCTCACGTAGAGGTAGACACCAAACTTCGATTCAGCCTGATTCGTCGACCAGCGCCCTATGACCGCGCCCCGCCGATGCTACTGGCTTCTGGAGGCATCAGTGGTAGCCAGTGGGATGACGTGATGTTCCATCTGGCCCACTGGCTGGTTCGCCATCTGGATGATCCCAGGCTGATTATCTGGATTGCAGAACGCGGCGGGCAAATGCACGACCGTTGGCCTTGGCTGATTGAACACGAGCTGGATCGCTTTGCAGCGCTGGAACGTGATGGCAAGACCTCCGAGCGGGATGAAATTCTCTTGCACGCTCCCAAGGCGATTCCCGGCCCCTTGATGCGTACCTTGTGGCATCTGCTGCTCAGTGGCCGGGTGAAATCACCATGGCGTGACCCCGATCTGTATCGCTGGCAAGGTCGTCTGAAGCGCGAGGGATTGACCACCACATTGCGTCTGGAGTTACGCGAGCTGCTTGCCCCCAAGGTGGTTTTGAAGAAGACGTTTCGCCGGAGCGACGACGACTCGAGTAGTATCGACGAGCCCACAAAAATCAAGCAAATGGTTGACTGGGAACTCGTGCTGGCCGCCGATCATGTGCATTCGGCCCTGCGCGACCTTACCGATGAGCCATGGAAATCTGCTTTGCCGCACCTGCTGGAAGATTTTCAACAGCTATTGCGTGATGCACTGGACCTGTTGCAGGAGCTGGGCGAGGCCGACGACCGTAGTGACCGCTCGCATTGGGATCTACCCTCCATCACGCCGCACTGGCAGAACCGGGGCTTTCGCGACTGGGTGAGCATGATCGAATTGCTGCGCGATGCCTGGCTGGCAGTTCGCATGAACGAAAGCGCACGCGCCACACGCACCGCCCAAGCATGGTTTGAGTTGCCTTACCCCACCTTTAAACGTCTGGCCCTGTTTGCCGCAAGTCAGGATGGTTGCATCCCGCCTGAGCAATGGGTGGATTGGCTGCTGATCGAAGACGCTTGGTGGCTATGGTCCACAGATACGGGGCGGGAAGTGTTCAGGCTCTTTGTTCTGCAGGGGCAGCAGTTGGCAGGGGGTGCTCAGGAGCGCTTGGAGGCTGCCATCTTGGCTGGCCCACCGCGCAAGATGTACCGGGATGATATAGAACCGGAGCGGTGGCAAGACTTGGTTGATCACTCGGTTTGGCTGCATCTGGCCAAGCTCAACACATCGGGCCTCGTTTTGGGAGCATCTGCGGCGGCACGCTTAGCGGAAATTTCCACTGCCTACCCGCAATGGCAGTTGGCGCCCAACGAGCGTGACGAGTTCTCCCACTGGATGAGTGGCACCGGCGACCCGGACTACGAGGGCAGTCGGGACGTCGACATTGCACCCCGCAAGCGGCAGGAACTGGTGCAATGGCTCAGAAAGCCGATGCCCGAGCGGCGGCCTTTCTACGAAGACACCTGGCGTGATGTTTGCCGCACGCGCTTTTTTCACAGTCTGTCCGCGTTACGTGATCTTGCACAATATGGTTTGTGGCCTGCGGGCCGGTGGCGCGAAGCTCTGCAGACTTGGGCCGAAGAAGGGATGGTGTTGCGATCTTGGCGGTACGCCGCACCACTGGTACAGACCATGCCGGATGCTGTGCTGCTTGAAATTGATCACGCCGTGACTTGGTGGATGGAGGCAACCTCCAAGGCTATTAGCCGCCATGAGGACATCCTGCTGAACCTGTGCCGCCGTGTTCTGGACTTGCCGCTAGAAGCAGGCTCAGGTTATCGCATTATTCGAAACGGTGTCGAGACCTACGACCCTGTCGGCTCGGCGATCAATCATCCCATCGGGCACGCCACGCAGGCACTGATCAACCTGTGGTTCAAGCAGAACCCGAACGACAACGATCTGCTTCCTGCTGAATTGAAGCCCATCTTCACCACACTGTGCGACGTGCAGGTAGATCGATTCCGCCACGGTCGGGTGCTGATGGGTTCGCGTCTGATCGCATTTTTCCGTGTGGATCGCCCTTGGACCGAACAGCACCTTTTACCCTTGTTTGACTGGAGCAATCCCGTCGAAGCGAAGGCCGCGTGGGAAGGTTTCCTCTGGTCACCGCGCTTGTACCAGCCGTTGCTGACAGCCTTCAAGTCACAGTTTCTGGACTGTGCAAACCACTATGCTGATCTTGGCGAGCACCGCCAGCAATTTGCGACCTTCCTGACTTACGCAGCATTGGGCCCGACCGAGGGATACTCCGTGGAGGAGTTCCGAACTGCGATTGGTGCTCTTCCACAAGAGGGCCTAGAGGAATCCGCGCAGGCGCTAAACCAGGCGCTAAAGGGTGCGGCTGAACAATGTGAGGCGTATTGGAAAAACCGTACCCAACCTTTTTTGCAAAAAATTTGGCCTAAATCCAGAGAGCGCATTACACCTCGCATCGCTGAACATTTCGCCTTGCTGTGCATTGCTGCTAGAAATGAATTCCCAAATGCACTTTCAGTGTTAGGAGACTGGCTGATGCCAACCAGTGAATTTTCCATCGTTATTCCCGTATTGTCGGAGTCAGGATTATGCAGCCGATTTCCTGCTGAGGCATTGCAACTGTTAAGCAAAGTAATTTCCGAACAGCGTTGGCTTCTTCAAACGTTAGGTCAGTGTCTGAACCAGATCGAACAAGCCAGCCCATCGATTACCAATAGTGCAACTTACCAGAGAGTCTTAAACTCAATACTGTTTAGATAGATAATTTTGTGTCATGATTCTCCTAGGCTTTTTGGGGGGGGGATGGCTATGGCACGAACGAAGGCGTAATTCCCGGCTGGGGCTCGCCTGGCGGACTATCTGACGGTGTGGGGTATCTCGCCCTGCGCTGCCCACTTGGAAAAGTGCGGGAAATCTTGTCGCAACAAGGCGTAGAGAGCCAGCGGCGACGAGGACTCCCCCACGAGGTTCTGGTGTATTTTGTTCTCGCGATGGTGCTCTATGCCAACGTGGCCTACGAGGAAGTGTTGCAACTGGTACTGGAGGGGCTACGGCCGCTACTGGGGGATGCAAAGCTGACGCAGAACACCGTGAGCAAGGGGGCCATTTCTCAGGCGCGAGCTCGGGTGGGCGTGGGTCCTCTTCAGTCTCTGTACCAAGAGCAAGTACGACCGCATGCTCCCGCGGGGATGGCCGGGGTCTGGTATCAAGGGCTCCGACTCATGGCGATCGATGGCTCCACCCTTGATATGCCGGACGAAGCAGCCAATGCAGAGTACTTTGGTTATCCTGCTTCGGCACGTGGTGTTACGTCCCGCATAAATTAAGTGCCGTGTCCCGATCTATTTGAGGTTGAAACGGCAGGGGCGTCCCACAGTTATTTCGGGAGCACACGCTCCAGGAGAAGCACGGGACAGCAGATGGCTACCCCGTGCATGGAGATTACCGCCAGAAGGGCTCTTTCTGCGGTTGAGGAGGTTGGATCTGTTTTAGCATCTGTCGGGCCAAATATGAGAATCCAGCATCGCTTCGAGCAGGCTGGAGAATCCAGTCGTGCGCCTCCCGTGCGTGGGCTGGGTCAATTTCATGGATAGTTCCTGCAGAGAGTGCCATGAGCTGCAGGCGGGCGGTGCGCTCCATCTGAACCGCCATAACACAGGCCTCCTGAACCGTGCGCCCGGCCACCACCAAGCCATGATGAGCTAGAAGCACTGCCCGCCTGGAGCCCAGAGCCTCTGAGATCAGCGCTCCTTCCTCGTTTCCTGCTGGGACACCTGGCCAATGGGCCAGAAATCCAACATCTTCATACAGCATGCAGCTATCCATGTGCGCGATGCAAAGCGGCTGCTCCAGAAGCGACAACGCCGAGATATTTGGCGCATGGGTGTGAATAATGCACTGCACGTCTGGCCGGGTCCGGTAAATCCAGGAATGGAACCGATTCGCTGGGTTAGCCATTCCATTTCCTTCAAGCACTTCTAGATCTGCGTTAACGCGAATCAGGTTAGACGAAGTTATTTCATCAAACCCTAATCCCATTGCCTGGGTCCAATAACTGTCGGTATCGCCGTTACGCGCGGTTATCTGCCCTGCTAATCCAGAGTCATGACCCTGGGCATGTTAATCAGCGTGCAAAAGTGAACAGGTGCAGGTAGGAATCAGCGTCGAAAACTGAACACCTGCTACCCTCTCGGGATTTGGCCCGGGAGGTACCTGGAGTGCTTTGCATGGAAACGATTGCCAAGATTCGCCTGCTGTACCACGTTAAGAAGAAGTCCATCAGCGAGATAGCCCGGCAGTTTCGCTTGTCGCGGAACACGGTCTACAAGTACCTGCACCACGATGGAGATGTCCCCAAGTACACCCGCCGGTCCTCGGCGAAGCCCCAACTCGGGCCTCATGAGGCCATTCTGCAGAAGTGGGTGGAGACCGAATCGCATCTGCCCCGCAAGCAGCGTCGGACGGCGCGCCGACTCTTTGAGGATCTGCGCAAGGAGGGCTATACCGGGGCCTACGATAGCGTCCAGCGCTGGGTGAAGCACTGGAAGGTCGTTGAGCATCCGGGCGTGCAGAAGGCCTATATCCCTCTAGTCTTTCGCCCTGGCGAGGCCTATCAGTTCGACTGGAGCACCGAGACGGTCGTTTTGGGCGGCGTAACGCACACCGTGAAGGTGGCGCAATTTCGGCTCACCCATAGCCGGATGCCTTTCGTTCGGGCCTATCCCAGGGAGACCCAGGAAATGGTCTTTGCCGCCTTTGGCGGGGTGCCCGAGCGGGGGATTTACGACAACCCCAAGACCATTGTCGACGTGGTCTACCGCAAGCTCGTTGAGGGACAAGATCGGGAGTTCAATCCCCGGTTCCTGGCGATGATGAACCACTATCTCATCGACCCCACCGCCTGCACGGTGGCGGCCGGCTGGGAGAAGGGGCAGGTCGAGAACCAGGTGGATACGCTGCGCAAGTGGTTCTTCACCCCCACGCCGCGCTTCGATGACATCGATCAGCTCAATGCCTGGCTCTGGCAACAGTGCGTGGAACGCGCGCAGAGCGAGGCTCACCCCGAGCAGAAGGACCGCAGCATCTGGGAAGTCTTCCAGGAGGAGCAGTCCTCCCTGCGCGCCTTTCGGGCAACCTTCGATGGATACGTCGAGGTGCGGGCGCGGGTGTCCAAGACCTGCCTGGTGACGGTGGATCGGAACCAGTACAGCGTGCCGGCCCAATACGCGGGCCAGTACCTGCAGGTACGCCGCTATGTGGACCGTATCCTGGTCCTGCACGAAGGCCAGGCGGTGGCCAGCCATCGGCGGCATATGGGGCGCGGCCAGGTCTTCACGGATGTCATCCACTACCTGGATGTCCTGGAGCGCAAGCCCGGTGCCCTGCGCAACGGGCGCCCCTTCCAGGAGCTGCCTCGCGCCATCACCTCAGTGCGTCAACGGCTGCAAAGCAAGCCCTTGGGGGATCGGGAGTTCGTCACCGTACTCCTGATGGCACGGGAATACGGCATCGACAATCTGGAAACCGCCTGCGCCATGGCCCTGGAGCAGGGTGCCGTGAATGCCGCGGTGGTACTGAACCTCATGCATCGTTTGGCGAATCCGCTGCCCCCGGCCCCGGTGTGTACGCCGGAGGCTCTGCGTTTGCAGGATGAGCCCCGTGCGGACTGTGCCCGCTACGACTTGCTGCGGGGGAATGCCTATGTCCACTGAGCTGCTGCAATCCCTGCGTGCTCTGCATCTCTATGGCATGGCCCTGGCGGTGGAGGATTGGATGGACCAGCGCCTACCTCAGGATCCCGAGACGTGGTTGGGGCAACTCATCGCCGCCGAGCGCCAGGAGCGTGCCAATCGTAGCCTCCTCTACCAGATGCGTACCGCACGTTTCCCCGCCCAGCGCGGCCTGGAAGACTTCGACTTTACCGAGAGTCCCGTGGACCAGAAGGCGCTACAGCGACTTGCCGAGGGCCACAATCTGGGCGCCGCCCACAACATCATCTTCGTCGGTGGTACTGGGACCGGGAAAACCCATCTCGCACTGGCTCTCGGACACGCTGCCATCTACCAGGGCCATCGTGTGCGCTGGTTCAACGTCGTCGATCTGGTCAATCAATTGGAGCAGGAAAAGACCCGTGGCCAGAGTGGCCGCCTGGTCAAAACCCTGCTGAACATGAACCTCGTCGTCCTCGATGAGCTGGGCTACTTACCCTTCTCCGAATCCGGTGGCGCCTTGCTCTTTCACCTGATCAGCAAGCTCTACGAGCACACCGCGCTGATCGTCACCACGAACCTCTCCTTCGGGGAATGGGTCCAGGTCTTCGGCGACGCCAAGATGACCACCGCCATGCTCGATCGCCTCACCCACCACTGCGACATCATCGAGACAGGGAACGACTCCTACCGCTACAAACAGCGCCGCTCTCTCCCCCTCTGAAACCGTTCAAAATTGGACGCTGACACCTGTTCAAATTTCGACGCTGATTGACACATAATCATATCTCCCGTAAATTGATAGGAACAAATTACGCAACTTCATGATTCTCAGGTTGGTGGATCCGGTGGATCAACCACGCAGAATCCATCAGACCCCAGACACTGGAAGACCATCATTGCTAAACCATATATCTGGTTTTATTCTGTAAGCCATTTTGCACGAAGTCCCAGAATGGAAGGATACTTATGAGAAGAGTCGGTGGTTTTTCACGGATAAAAAAACCAACTGGCGGATTTATCCAATCTCTGTCGTTGTAGACTGCTTCCTTGTTTACAGGCACATCGACTACCCAGAAAGGAACCCCAATCCGCGAAGCCACATGGGAATATATTGAGGGGTTTGCCCAAGCAAAAAGATAAGTGAACGCATTTTTCTCAAGGTAGTCGATGGCAGAGCTGAAAATAGCTTGCCCCGCCGTCCTGTGTGATGATGAAAACCTGCCAAATTCAGCAATATGCTGCCGATTTTTACTAATAAAGTCCATCATCCTTGGTGAAAGATGAAAATACTTTTCGGCCCCGATATGGATGTGCTGCCTCCCAATTTCAAGGCCACCAGTACCTACAATCCTACCATTTTTCCTGGCAACAAATAGTACATCCGGCGCGACCGCCCATCTGGTGCCATAGCTGGAGTGGTACATTTTTCCGCAAAAATCCATGGCTTCATCTATGTCACCATTTGATCTTGCTATATCAACAACCATATCCCCGTCTTTCTCAATGGAATATGACCACCTGTCGATCGTATGATCCATTTTTACTCCTTATAATAACTGTCAACCAACCTGCCACGATTGTCCTACAATAGAAGGCAATCGTGGCGCAGAGAAGCGTGTGCCTATGGGGCAGATCGGCAGGTTTAAGGCCCTTATTTAAGCGTGTAGAGCACCTGTAAAATTATCTTGTATAAATGGCAACGGATTGATCATGTGGCCTTCTAAGGTAGATGCATCGTACATGTAATAGGCTGGTGCTGGCGGCAGGTAGGTTGCATAAGGTTCCCGTTCCATATCTGTCAGGATGAGTGCTGCCCGCTGTATTGCCAGCGCCTCAGCTACCGGTGGAGTACCAGCAAAAAGTGGCACCGTTTTTCTGTTGATGAACCAGTCATAGAGAACATCCATTCCCGGGAATCGTGGTTTTTCTGGCATAAATTTCTGAAGCAGGATTTTAATTACCTCTGGGGTTATTTCCGCACTTTTATCAACCCCAAAATATTCTTCAATCGGCATGCTGTCATGGGTATATTTCAGCATCGAACTACCCCATCCTATGCACCAGGCCGATATGATCGCCTTAGCATGCCGCAATTTGCGGAATTCTTGATGGAGGGCGTATCTCTCGCGAAGCAGATAAAAATCCATTTGGTCTAGAATCAAATCACAACCATCGACAAACTGGGCCGCAGACTCTTCCGTGATGCCCCCTGTAAAGATTTCGACGGTCACATCACCTGCCAGTTCATGCACCAGATGACCAACCACCTCGGCTTTGTTCTGGCCTACAGTCTCTCTGCTCGACCCAAACTGACGATTGAGATTCGTCCAGTCAAAGGTATCTGGATCAGCGACCTTGATATGACGGACACCAAGCCTTGCTAGTCGCATGGCTATGGCTCCACCAATACCCCCACAGCCCGCCACCCCTACCGTCGATTTGGAAATCGCCTTCTGTGCTGCATGTTGCTCTTTTTCACTGTTTCCTAGCCACGCCTGGCTTCGGTTTACGCGTTGCCAATATATCTCATCGTTGTAAATTCCTTCTAGCTTTTTCACTTTGATATCACTCATAACATGACCCTCCTATCTTGCGGATTTGCTGTTTGCTGTAACGTCATCCACCAATAAAACGCGATCCAACTTCTCCACCCATGGAACTGTTCCGTGATGTCACGCACCTCCTTTTCTGTTGCCGTTCGCCCTAGCCCATAGAGATCTCCAGCCACCTTCCGTAGCCCTATATCGGCTGCAGGTATGCAGTCTGGATATCCCAACCCACGCATCAGGACATACTCCGCGGTCCACCGACCCACTCCCCGGAATTGCATAAGATGACTGATCGCCTGCTCCGGTGGCAGAGCGCGGATTGCATCAAAATTGAGCCGATCGTCGACCACGGCTGAGGAAACGGCGGCGATGTATCCCGATTTCTGGCGGCTGAACTGCAACGCTGCCAACTCCTGCTGACCGGCACGGATAACCTGCGCTGGCTCTGGGAATACGGGATATAGCTGATCACCCATAAGTATCTGATCCCCGTAGTGTTCCAGAAAGCGGCATTTGAGACGGCGCGCGAACGCAACATGAACCTGCTGACCGATAATGGCCCAGATGAGAGATTCATATGGGGATGCTATGCGTACAGGGCGCATGCCACGGAACCGCTCCTGAAGTAGACGCAGGGGTGCATCCTGTTTTCCGAGCGCGAGGAAATCGCGCGGATTTTGGTCAAGATTCAGCGTGTTTCTTGCCCAATTCAGTCCGGCATCGCGAATGACCCGGGAAATTTTCCGGTCACTTCGTATTTCCACGAAAAGTGCCGGGTGTTCGACATCTTCTGACTCGCTACGCAATACTAGGCGAACTGGAATTCCGTCCAGACGCAGCACCCGCTGTAAACCTACATTGGGATCCGCTTTTTCGAGAATGGTGGAGGGAGAACTCCGTAGATACTCCATCGCCCAGCGGAAGCTGTAAGGCGGATCCACGGGCAGCGGGAGAGTGACGTGATTTCCTGTCATATGGTCAGCCACCTTGGCCTTCCTGTACTCTCCAAGTGCCGTCTTTCCCCTGTCCAATGGAAACGCCCTCATACGCCAGCAGTCTGGCCTTCATGTTGTCGCCACCACCGGAATATTTCCCCAGGCGGCCATCTGCACGGATGACCCGATGACAGGGAATAACGAAAGGGAAAGGATTCCAGGCCAAGGCGTTCCCGACGGCTCGACTGGCGCGTGGGTGTTCCAGTCTCTTCGCCAACCATCCGTAACTGCGCACTTCTCCTCTCGGAATTTCCTGCAACTTCTTTAAAACTTGCCGCTGGAATGGCGTATGGGACGGGAACAAGAGTGGACCGCGATAAGCCCTATCTCCCAGTACAGATGTGAGTATGTCGGCGATCATCCGTGCGCTCATAGCATCGTTTCTGGCCGGAAATCTGCCATAGAGCCGATAGATATCCAGGAGTAATGTCAGTTCGTCGCCGGAGAGTAGACAAAGATATTTTTCGGCATATGCGACGTACAGTTTCCCGAAAGGGGTTTCCAGTACAGTGTGATACAAACTCTTCGGTACTAATGTTTGGGTCTGCATGGAGATGCCTCGTCACCTGCGATGGGTGAATGGTATGCTAGCGACCGGCTAAATGTTTCATGAGCGGTGGAAATATGATTGAAGATCCGGACGTCGCTTCTGTGGCGGTGCTGATGGCTGTTCCCGCCAGAGCAGAGATTCTGCTTGCACTCATGCACGGCCAGTCTCGACCAGCCGGTGAATTGGCCCGCTTTGCTGGACTGTCTCCCCAGGCAGCGACCGCGCATCTCAAAAAATTGGTTTCCGGAGGCTTTCTGGCCATGGTGACGTCAGGAAGACATCGGTACTACCGGCTGGCCAGTCCGGAGGTGGCGCAGGCGATCGAAGCCCTCATGCCGCTGGCCCGATCTGCGAGATCTTCCCCGTATCCGAAACCTGCCCAGCCCCTTCAAAAAGCTCGGTCCTGCTATGATCACGTGGCCGGGCAGCTTGGTGTTGCCATGACGGACGCTCTGGTCCGGAAGGGATACCTTATCGAAAACGAGCGCGACTATAAGGTCACGACATCAGGCGCAAGCTGGTTCAGCGATTTCGGTGTAGATCTTCAGCCCGATCCCCGGTGCCGGCGGGCAGTTGCCCGTAAATGTCTGGACTGGAGTGAACGGCGTTACCACCTCGGAGGTATGCTAGGTGCGGCCATGCTGGAAATTTTTCTTGATGCTGGATGGTTGACCCGTAGCAGTTCGCATCGTCGGGCTTTGCGCATTACACACGTTGGTCAGACCGAGTTGTGGCGCCAGCTCGGAATCGAACTGCGATGAGCAAAATTCCGCTACTGAGCAGAAATATCGCCGCAAGCGCGTAGAATCCGTTGAGATAAGCCTGCATTTCCGCATGCCGCAGCAGAAATTGCTGAAGCAATGTGAACTGTGCTGGAAGCGATGACGTTGGGAGGGCACCGAGATAAGCACGGAGAGCAGGATTGAAGGAAGTCACAAATCCTCCCAGATGATTCCAGGCGTTTTGTGTGCAATGGCTCAACAGCGTTGACATCAGGGAAACACCAATGGCACCGCCCAATACTCGCATCACGCCGAAGAGTCCAGCGGCATCTGCAGTTGCGGTTTTGGGGAGAGAGCGAAAGGCAAGCGTGGCGATGGCAGTAAAAGCCATTCCCAAACCAATCCCTTGAAGGACACCGGGCCATACTGCAGCCCATAACCCAATGTGCAGATCATACCCGGTCATGGCATATCCTCCGACGGCACTCACCATGCACCCTGTTACCCCCCAGACCAAAGGCCCTGTGCGATGGATGATGCGTCCGGTCAGCAGCATCCCCAGCATTGCTGTAATCCCGCGGGCTGCTGAAATCCATCCCGCCGTTTCCGGCGGATAGCCGAGAAGGTGTTCCAGAAATATCGGTTGATAGGTCACAATGCCATAGAAACCAGCGCCAAAGGTGACCGATGCCAGGGAGGCGATCCCAAAATCTCGATTCCCCAGCAAACGCAGATGAACGATGCTGTCGCCACGAGTCAGTGCCCGCCAGAGAAAAAAGCCGAGCGTCAACACGGCTAGAATGGTCAGAATCACGATCCGTTGCGAACTGAACCAGCCCATCGTATTGCCTTGGTCCAGCACTACCTGTAGGGCACCTAGGCCGATCACCATGCCAGCGAAACCTGACAGATCAATAGGGCGTTTCCCGGTTGCGGGGGATGGGTTACTGAAAAGATAGGCCAGTATCCAGGCCAGCAAGCCAGCGGGCAGGTTCACGTAAAACACCCAACGCCAGCCCAGATGGACAACGAGGATACCGCCGATCACTGGTCCCAGAATCGGACCCGCCACAACGGCAAGGCTCCAGCGCGCTGTGATCCGTCCGCGCATTTCCTGGGGATAGGCATCTATCAGCATGGCCTGTGCCAGAGAAGGAAGAGGTGCCCCAACCAAACCCTGGAGTAAACGCAGGGAAACGATTTCCGCCAGGTCCTGACTGACTCCACAAAGCGCGGAAACCACAACGAATCCGCCGAGACTGCCTAATAGCAATTGCCGGCGCCCCAATCGCGCCGCCAGGTATCCGGTCATTGGGGTTGAAATGGCTGCCGCGACCAGGTAACTGGTCACTACCCAGCTGATCTGGGTGGTGTTGGCAGAGAGACCCCCCGCCATATAGGGCAGAGCCACGCTGACGATGGTGATGTCCAGCACCTGCATGACGGTGGCGGCCAACAGTGCCACGCTGAGCCAAAATCGATGATGCGCAGAAGCCGATGGGGCCTGCGCTACGGTGTCGCTGTTTGCTGGAGGAACATTTGTTGACATGCCCACATGCTAGCAACCACATTGGGTCGATGTTTCATTTGTTAGTGAACAAACTCCCTTCTCCTCGTGCGGGACAGTGATGGCTCTCCCGCGCGGGGTGGTTACCCTCAGAAGGGCTCTTTCTGCGCTTGCGGGCTGCAGTGCCGGTGGTGGCTTATTTGCCGCCCATAACGACTCTCCACCAGGCTGGCCAGTGCGGTGACGAACTGACTCAGGGCCGCCGCCGCTTCATCGGAGGGATCCGGCGGGAACAGCAGCGTCCAGTCCTCCAGCAGCGCGTCGGCCTCATCCGCTGGTTCATGGGCTTTCATCGCAAGGCCTCGATAGCCGCCTGCAGCAGATCATCGGGCAGATGGTTGAGTCCCTTGGGTACGGCCAGACGCAGGGCGGTATGGAGGATGTTGCCGGCCTGCCGGGGACAGCCCTTCGATGCCTGGTGGAGCAGCTCCAGGCCGGAGTCGGACAGCAGGGTATGCTGGCAGCCGGCGGATTTGAAGGCGTGGGAGATCAAGGCGGCGAAGCGCTCTCGTTCGAGGACCGGGCGCAGGTGGTAGCGAACGCGGATTCTACTGGCCAGGGCGGCATAGGGAACGCGATCGAGGGTCTGGGCGAGGCTGGGGTGGCCTACCAGCCAGACGGTCAGCAGGTCCCGGGAGTCGAAGGCGAAGTTGAGGAAGGCCGGGAAGTCCCGGAAGAAGTCCGGGGGCAGATTCTGGGCTTCGTCCAGGATCCAGACCGGCAGGACCTGCTTGTTCTCGACCAGGTCCTGGATGCGCTCTTTGAGATCCTTCCAGAGATGGGCGCGGCGGTAGTGGGGCTCGACGCCCAAGGCGCGGCCCAGGGCGCGGTAGATATCGACTCGGCCAAAGTCGGTATCGGACTGATAGATGATGCGGTAGCGATGGGGATTGAGTGGCTCGGTGAGCAGGCGCAGGGTGGCCGTCTTGCCCACGCCAGGGTCGCCGGTGAACAGGCCTATGCCGGGGGTGTGCAAGAGCCACTGGAAGGATTCGCGCAGGCTGGACAGGCCGCCATCGTCCCAGAGTTCCGGGGACTCTTTGCCCAGGGGCAGATGCTTCAGGCCGAAGTGCTGGAGAATCATCGTCCATCCTCCTTTCCGTAATACTGGCGATGGGCGATTTCGACCAGGCTGCCGCTGGTGTTTTCGGGAGCGCTCGTCGTGGGGCTGGGCTTGTGGCGGGGACGATGAAGATTCGCTTCCAGGTCCAGGGGAGTTGCCTGCCCGAGATCCTCGCCCGCATCATTCTCCACCCGCAGGGCTTGCCCGGTGTGGGGATCGACGACGAGGGTCACGGACTTGCCCGCCAGGGCAAAAGGCACTTCGAAGCGGCGGCCCAGATAGGATACCGTGCCATCCTTGCGCTACTTGCGGGAGAGGCGATGGTGGAAGAGGTCATCGATGCGGGTGGCCTGGATGCCCAGACTGCGGATATGGGGCAGGTCCTGCTGGTAGCGCCGCAACGGCGACAATCCGGCCAGTCCGCCATGGGGTCGTTGGTGATAGACCTGTTCCAGCCAGGCCCAGAGCCGGGCGTTGAGGTCGTCGAGACCGCGAATGGCGCGTAGATCCAGTTCGCTGAGGAACTGGTCACGGAAGGTGCGGTGCCAGCGCTCGAGTTTGCCCTTGCCTTTGGGCGCATAGGGGCGGCAGTAGATCAACGCGATGCCCAGGCGAACACAGATGCCCTGCAAGGAGCCAGAGCGGTAGGCGGCGCCGTTATCCACCACCAGTTTCCGAGGGATGCCGCGCTTGAGCAGGGCCTGCTGGAGGACGCCTTCGATATCGAGGGCCGTCTCGCCCAGACAGAAGGCGCTGTGGGTGAGGAGCCGGGAGGCATCATCCATGAGGGAAACCAGGTAGACCTTGCGCTGCTTCCCATGGAGGGAGATCCGGGGACCATGCATCACATCGCCATACCAAAGGTCCCCGGCATGACTGGCGACGAAGCTGCGCCTTTCCTCGGGCTCCTGGGTGCCGGGCCGGGACAGGCCATGATGTTGCAACAGGCGGTGGATGGCCGATCGGGAGACGGTACCCCGGGCGATCTGGCCGCTGGCCTCCAGGAGATAACGAATCTGCCCCAGAGACCGGCGAGGATTCTCCCGCTTGAGCACCAGGATCTGTTCCTGAACCTCGGCGGCAATCTGAGATTGGCCGCGGTCCCGACGGGGGTGCGGCGTCAGGCCATCGATCCCGTGGTCACGGTAGGCGTAAAACCAGGCGGCGATGGTCTTGGCGCTGAGATGGGTCCGGCGGGAGCCAGGAATCTCGTAGCGGCGCTCGGCCAACTCCTGGATCAGGCGTTGGAGCTCTCCCCGATGCAGAGAGCGGTGCAACAAGGGGCCGAGCACCGAAAGGCGGAACAGGGCCAACGGGTCGATGGGTTGGGTCATGGCAATTCCTCATAGGGCAAAACGAAGCCCCATGCCAACAGAACGCCCAGCCCTTGAGTAGATAGCAAAGTGTGTGGGTTCGGCTGGTGGGCGAGATTTCCTCCGTTTCGCCAGGATCAGAGAGCCAAAGATCAGGGGACGGTCACGCCGCAGTGATCGAGCCAAGCCGCGAGTTCCGAGAGGGGGTGTTCTTCCAAGACCCGCGACCAGAACTGGGGCCATTCAGGAGTACGGCCCCAGTCCGGATGATTGGTGCACAAGTGGAATTGCCAAACGGCATGCCGGTTCTGCAGCCAGCGCAACCAGCGGCGACAGGTGTCTCGGCTCGGTCCAAGGCGGAGCTTGGTGAAAGAAAGGGAAAAGCACAGCCACAGGTACAGCAAGACGCACTGCTGAACTGCCCAGGAATACCAGCGCCGTGGTGCTACACAGGAAGGCAGACGGGAGCAGGTATGATGGCAGTGGGGGCGCAATAAAAACGAGGGATCCAGATGGGGTTTTCCGGCGCCCCAGGGGAACGGTCTGCCTTGCGCTCATAGTGGCCATGATGCCAAGGGTGGCCGAACCCACAATGAGGGCAACACTCTGGGCGATATCGTTCCGGATCTTGCTCAAGGGTCTCCCGATGTTGTTGCAGGGACAAAATACCGGCTACGATGCGTTTCAAGGGCAGGTCCTCCGTCAGGTTGAGCAGGTTGGAAAGTCTCGAAAGCTTCCTACCATACCCGAGGGGAATCTGCCCTTCCTATCCCCTACCTGTCCCACTCTATCCAGGAACCCGTTCTCCCAACCTATCCAACGGACCGTGGGATAAATCTCTCCGCTGAATCCCAAATAACGAAAGACGTAACAACGGGGATCCACCGCGTTTCCCCGGCTTCGCTTTGTGGCCATGGCCGAGTGTGGAACCCACACCTTGTGCTATGCCCAGCCAGGGCCCTACCACAGCAGCGAGCGGGAGTTGGCCCGTTCCGTTCTGGCCCACGCGGACGCCACGATGCTGATCACCGCAGACCGCGGATTTTACAGTTATGACTTGTGGCAGGAGGCCCGAGCTACTGGCGCGAAGCTACTCTTTCGTCTAAGTCGTTCTCTACGCTTACCGCGGGAGGAAGAGTTACCCGACGGTTCCTATCTCAGCACCGTATACTCCAATGCCGAAGACCGGAAACATCGCCGTAATGGGATCCGGGTGCGGGTCATCGAGTATCGCTTGCAAGGGATTCCAGAGGCAGACACCCACTATCGGCTCCTCACCAACTGGCTGGACCCTTGCGCTGCACCGGCGGCAGAGTTGGCCGCCCTCTATCCCCAACGCTGGACGATCGAATCCAGTTTCGATGAACTAAAAACCCATTTGGCCGATCGGCGCGTGCTGTTGCGCAGCAAGCGACCGGAATTGGTCATGCAGGAGTTCTATGCCCTGCTGCTGGTCCACGCGGCCATTCGCCACCTGATGACCGAAGCGGCGGCGCAGACCGATAGGGCTGCCCAGGATTTGTCTTTCCTCCACGCAGTGCGCGTACTCCATCGTCGTTTGCCAGCAGTGGGCGCTATTCCCCCCTCAGGGTAGGCTAGCGTGGATGCAAAGTGTATTGGGGGAAATCGCATCCGGGCTCGCGGTAAGCAGCCGAGGAAAACGCAACCCGAGGGGGGTCAGAAAAAAGATGAGCAAATATCCGATTCGAGATCGAGGAGACCCCACTCACATCCCTTGTATACCAGTACCCGTAGTGATCTAAGTAAACAGTATTGACTTTAAAGAGCCCTGTTACCTGCATGAAAAAAGCGATAATTGTAATAACACCAACAATGATATCAAAAAGATACATTATGGCTAACCCAACAATCTCGCCAAGTCCTCCGCTCGCAAGTGAGTGTAGCGCTTGAGCATCTGCAAGGTCTTGTGTCCGGTGATGGCCGCTACCTGCATCGGATTCAGTTCTTTCTCAAACAGGCGGCTGGTGGCCTCGTGGCGCAAGTCGTGAAAGCGTAGGTCCTCAATGTTGGCCCGCTTGCAGGCCCGAATGAAAGCAAGATGAATCGCTTCGTAGGTAGTACCGAAAACTTTGCCCTCCAGTGAGCGAGGTAGATCGCGCAAAACTTCGGCGGCGGTAGAGGACAGCGGCACGGTTCTGGCCGTGCCATTCTTGGTTTCTGGGAGTAGTGCGATCCGCTTGTTCAAGTCCACATGTTTCCAGAGCAATCCAGTGGACTGGATGGGCCGTTCGCCGTCGTCATCGCTCTTGCCCTTGGTTTCCAGAATTTCCCCCGCTCTCATTGCGGTTTCGATGGCTAACCGGACCACGGGCAGGAGCCACGGGTTCTGCGCCTTTGCACACTCGGCAAAAAGGCGTTCCTCCTCGTTACCCTGTAACCGTCGATCTCGACCTTGGGGGAGCTTGGGCTTGCGGACTAGTTCTGCTGGATTGGCAAGAGACGACATGCCCCATTCCGTGCGGGCCACCTTGAACAGATGGGATAGAACAGCCAGGTGCAGGCGGATGGTGTTAGGGCTTTTGCCCTCCTGCTCCATATCTCTAATGACAGCTGCGACTTCTTTGCCTCCGACTCGGGCCAAAGCAATCCTGGCGATAGGGCGAGATTGCCAATTTCGAATTTTCGACAACTCCGGCCCAGGCGTGCGCTTTGAGGATGTGACCTCAGATGCGTACCGCTCGAAAGCATCGCACAGCGTGGTTGCCTCGGCTTCTGTTGTGTCGCGCCAAGCTCCGCGCTCCATCTCTGCCTCAACGGTCTTTGCCCACCCCTCGGCTTCCGCTTTCTTTCTGAAGGTTTTGACTTGTTGAGGATACCCCTTCTTGCGAATCCGCACTTGCCAACCAATGCGAACTCCTTGGTCATCGAATCTTGGGGAAACAGTTGCCATGCGCCACCCTCCGCGACAGCCTTTCTCGCCTGAGTGTCGCGCCAGTGGAGCGGAAAATCAATAGAAGCTTGAGATTTCTTTATAAGTTTTTGTTTTATATGGTGCCCAGGGACGGAATCGAACCGCCGACACGAGGATTTTCAGTCCTCTGCTCTACCGACTGAGCTACCTGGGCTGTGAGAGTCGCGATTTAATCCGACTCCGCTGCGGAAGTCAAGGCAAGGGCGCGCTGATAGAGGCGCCGGTGGGGGGCGCCGCTTTGGGCCTCGGCAAGTCGCACGGCTTGCGCCAGGGGGAGTTCCTGCAACAATGGGCGGAGCAGGCGATCGAGGTCTGCCTCGCCGCTTTCGCGTTCTGGCGCGCCAGCGAGCACCAGGCACATCTCGCCGCGTTGGCGCTCCGGGGAGGCAGTCAGGGAGGCATGGATTGCTGCCAGGCTCTCGCCTATGGCTTCTTCGTGCAACTTGGTGATTTCACGGGCCAAAATGGCGCCGCGAGCGCCAGACAGCAGCGCAATCATGTCCTCCAGGGTCGCCAAAATGCGGTGTGGTGCTTCGTAGAAGATCATGCTGCGAGTTTCCGCCTCGAGTTCGCGCAGGCGCTGCTGCCGTGCCGCGCTTTTGGCTGGCAAAAAGCCCTCAAAGCAGAAGCGGTCCGTAGGCAGGCCGGCCAGGGCCAGGGCGGCCAGGGCCGCAGAGGGGCCGGGGACGACGGTGATCGCAACTCCGGCACGGCGCAGTTCGCGGACCAGCGGGTAGCCGGGGTCGGAGATCAGCGGCATGCCGGCATCCGAAATCAAGGCAAGGCGCTCGCCGGCCTGCAGGTAGCCGAGGATGCGGGGGATCTGGCTGCGCTCGTTGTGCTCGTGGAGCGGTTCGGTGCGCGGCTGGATACCGATGCTTTGAAAAAGGCGCTGGGCATGGCGGCGGTCCTCGACGAGGATCCGGTCGGCCTCGCTGAGCACTCGCCGTGCCCGGGGTGAGAGATCCTCCAGATTGCCGATGGGCGTACCGACGATTGCCAAGCGGCCGGGATAGTTTTCTCGTCCAATTGACATCTCCATCCTCTCATTGCGCACCTGCGGTCTTCTCCCTACACTTTGCCCCATGCAGCAGCTCTCCAGACTCTTCGCGCCCGCATCGTGGCGCCTCGGAAGCACGGCGCTTCTCACCGTGTTGTTGAGCGCTTGCGCCAGTATGCCACATTCACCGTCGCCAACCCCCACTCCCGCGCCGGTGGCGGTGACGCCGGCGGCAACGGAAATCAGTCAGGCACAAGAGGCTGACCGCCTGCTGGCGGAAGGAAAGGACCTTGCGGCTGCCAAGGAGTACATCCAGGCCGCTGCCGCGAGCGGGGCCGATAAACAACTCGAGTACCTGCTCAAGGCAGCGCAGGCTTCTTTGGATGGCAATCGCGCGCAGGTGGCGAGTCTGCTCAGTGCCGAGGTGCTGCGCCTGAGTCAGGATCCGTCCCAACGTGCCAAGGCACTGTGGATTCAGGCACAGGCTTATCAGCGCGATGGGCAGGACAAGCTGGCGCGCGGCGCCCTTGCCGAGCTCCTCAGCATCAGTGCTGTCTCTCCCGAGCAACGGGCCATCGCGATGAAAGAGCTGGCGGATATCTATCAGCGCGAAAACCACGATCTCACGGCCCTCGATTTTCTGGTGAAGCGGGATGCACTTCTCTCTGGTGCCGCCAAGGCGGAAAACCGGCAGCATATTCATTCGCTATTGGATGCGCAAAGCTCGGCAAAACTGAAAAACTGGCAGGGGCGCAGCGGCGATCCGATCGTACAGGAATGGCTGGCCTTTGCCTTGATCGCTCGGGAACATGTCGACCCCGCGAGCCGTGCGGCAGCGTTTGCCGCTTGGCTGCAGGCGCACCCGGGTCATCCCAACATTCATTACGAACATGCAGCGGCAACCCCAGCGAGTGGAGCCAAGGGTGCGATTTGCACCCTGCTTCCCACCACGGGCCGCTTTGCCGACGATACCCTGGCCTTCACGGCGGGTCTGCAAGTGGCGGCGCGGCAGGCCTCGGGGTCAGCCATTCACGAACTAAGTGACAGCAGCGACCCGGCACTGAATGCTACCCAGTATGCTGCGGGGGTTCAGGCCGGCTGCGCGGCTTTTGTCGGTCCCGCTTTGCCACAGGATATCAATGCCGTGCTCGGTGCGCGCCACCCGCAGGATCCGCCCATCCTGCTGCTTGGCGACGTCGCCAGCGATCCTGGCAAAGGCATCTACGACTTTGACATCAGTTTGCAGGTGGTTGCCCGACGCGTCGCGGAAGATGCGTTTCAGGCCGGCTATCGCCAGGCCGCGGTACTGTATCCTTTGGATGCCCAGGGGGCCGCCATGCAGGCGGCCTTTCTGGAAAACTGGAAGCGGCTTGGTGGCGACGTTGCGGGCGTCGCCCACTACCGAGTGGGAAATGGCGATACTGCAGGCGCTGTGCGGGAGGCGTTGGGCTCTGTCAGTGGACAAAGGGCTTTCTTTTTCCTAGTCGCGCCAGAGCAAAATCTAGCGACGATCGTTGGCGATATCCGCGCGCAGAGTTCCGGTCCGATCCTTTTGGCGGGCATTCCCACTTTTACCAGTGAGAATTCTGGCGGACTGAGTGGCGCCAAGATCTATGCCCTGGGCATGCCCTGGGTGTTCGACCCGCAGATGGCCAATGGTCCTGCCGCCGAAGCAGTCAAGCAGAGTCTGCCGCAGGCAACGGCGCAACAGTGGCGTATGGCGGGGCTCGGGGTGGAGGCCTATGGCTTGCTGGCGAAGATCCTTGGCTCGACGGCATCGGCCCAGCAGGAGAACAGGCAGTTGATGGGGATTGCCGCAGATCCGGTGCGACACGGCCAACGCCATCTGCAATGGGTAACCTGGCAGAATGGTACCCTGCAGGTCTTGCCGCAGTTGCCGAGGCCCTGACGATGCCTTCTCCCACGCAGCGCATTGGCCAGTGGCATGAAGATCGCGCGCAGGGGCTGTTGCGTGAACGAGGAATGCGCGTGCTGGAGCGCAACTTTCGCTGCCGCCTTGGCGAGATCGACCTCATTGCCCAGGACCGGGACAGTCTCGTCTTTATCGAGGTCCGCAGCCGCAGCCACGACCGCCAGGGGAACGCTGCCGCCAGCATCGGACCGCGCAAACAACAACGGATCATCCGCGCCGCCCAATTTTTTCTGTTGCGCCATGTCCAATATCAGTCCTGGCCCTGTCGCTTCGATGTCGTGAGCTTTGATGGCGAGGAAGAGGGCGAGTGGATTCGTGATGCCTTTCAGGTGCCCAGCCCATGAATGATTCGCTATTTTGGCCAGTGCAACTGGCTGAGCATCGCACCCTTTTGCGTGCGCTGGAGGAGCTGGCAGGGCCCTGTCGGCACGCAGAGGAGAGCATCCTGCGCAGCCTGCGGCGCGGCGGCAAGCTCTTGAGCTGTGGCAATGGCGGCTCCGCCGGAGATGCCGCCCATATTGCCTCGGAACTGGTCAATCGCTTCGAGGGTTGGCGCCGACCCTTGCCGGCTATCGCCCTCAGTACCGACGGGGCGGTGTTGACCTCCATTGCCAATGATCTCGACTACGAGCAGGTTTTCGCTCGCCAGGTGGCGGCCTTGGGCAACGCCGGAGATGGCCTGCTCGTATTCAGCACCTCCGGCAATTCCGCCAACATTCTCGCTGCGGTGCGTGCGGCGCAGGCTCGGGGTCTGTGGGTGCTTGCCTTTACCGGCCGGGACGGCGGCGCCCTGGCGCGGGAGCTGCGTCCCGGAGATATCGAGTTGCGCGTACCCCATGAACGCACGGCCCGTATTCAGGAAGTCCACCTGCTGCTGATTCATAGCCTCTGTGCTGCCGTCGATGCCCACGCGGCGGAGTTGGAACAGCCGCAAACCCTGGACGATAAAATCATCAACGATTGGGGCGAGCTGGCGGTGCGGATACAGGGCCAGCGTCCGCTGGTGTTCACCAACGGCGTTTTCGACATTCTCCACCGTGGCCATGTGCAGTACCTCGCGGAGGCGAAAGCCGAAGGCGCTACTCTGGTGCTGGCGGTGAACAGTGATGCTTCAGTGCGGCGCCTGGGCAAGGGTGCCGATCGCCCGATCAATCCCCTCGCCGATCGCCAAGGGGTCCTTGCCGGCCTGGCCGCGGTGGACTATGTCACGGCTTTCGATGATGACACCCCTCTGCGACTGATTCAAAGGCTGCGGCCCGAAATCCTGGTCAAGGGGGGCGACTGGCCCGTCGAAAAAATTGTTGGCGCGACCGAGGTACAGGGCTGGGGCGGCCGGGTGTTGAGCATTTCCTTTCGTCATCAGCGCAGTACCACCGGCCTGTTGCAGAAAATTCGGGACACCCGGTCATGAGCCAGGGGGCCATTGCCGGATTCAAGGCCAGCCTGGGTGCCGAGCGTGCCCGCGATGATCAGTACACGCGCGAGCTGTATAGCCGTGATGATACCCCCGAGGCACGGCTGCCCGCCATCGTGCTCTTCCCCCACAGCCATGAAGAGGTACAGGCCATCGTCCGTCTGGCAGGGCGTCATCGCATTCCTCTAACGGCGCGCGGGGCGGGCTCCGGCAACGTCGGCGGCGCCTTGCCGGTGGAGGGCGGGGCGGTGCTCTCATTCGAGTGCATGACGCAGGTGCTGGAATATGCCCCGCAGGAACGCCTCATCCGCGTGCAAAGCGGCTGCATCACCGGCGAGATCGATCGCATCGCCAGCCGCGATGGACTGGCGTATCTCCCGGATCCCGGTAGCAGTCCCTACTGCCGCATCGGCGGCAATCTGGCGATGAATGCCGGGGGGCCGCATGCCGTCAAATACGGTGTGACCCGAGACTATGTTCTGGGCCTGCGGGCCGTGACCGGGCGTGGCGAAACCCTGGAAACCGGCGTGCGCACCAGCAAGGGCGTGGTGGGCTATGATCTCACCCGGCTGTTGGTGGGCAGTGAAGGTACCCTGGCCCTGATTACCGAGGCGACGCTGCGGCTGGCACCGCGTCCTGCCGCGCGAGCCTTGTTGCGCGCCGCCTATGCGCAGAGCAAAGATGCCTGTGCCGCGGTGAATCGGGTCATGCAGCAGGGTTTTCTGCCCAGCGCGGTGGAGTTCATGGACGCCCACGCCCTGGCGGCGGTGCGCGGCATGGGCGCCGCGAACAGCCTGCCCGACAGCAGTCGCGCTCTGCTTATGGTCGAGGTGGATGGTGAAGCGGCGGATCTCCCGCGTCAGTTGGAGTTGATGGCTGTCGCGCTCTCCGGGGCGGGGCTGCTGCAGATCGAACACGGTCAGGACGAGGCGGCCATTGCTGCCCTGTGGGCGGCGCGCAAGTCGCTGTCTCCGGCGACCAAGGCCATGGCCCCGCGCAAGATCAATGAAGATGTGGTGGTGCCGGTGCCGCGCCTTTGTGATCTTCTGGCCGAGATCGAAGACATCGCCAGCGCCGAACGCTTGCGGATCGTCAGCTTTGGTCATGCCGGCAATGGCAATCTCCACGTCAATTTCCTCGTCGACCCCGCCAACCCGGACGAGATGCGACGCGCCGAGCGGGGTCTGGATCGTCTGTTCAGCAGCGTGCTGGCGCTGGGCGGTACGCTTTCCGGAGAACATGGCATCGGCAGCGTCAAGCGCGCCTTCGTGGGCCGCGAACTGGACCCCGTCAGCCTGCACCTGCAGCGGCAAATCAAAGGGCTCTTCGATCCCCTGGGCGTCCTCAACCCTGGCAAGCTGTTTCCCGACGACTAAGCCCCCATGCAGCCCCTTCTCCATGCCATTCAACCGGTGCGCCAGATCCAGCTCAAGACCTGGAGCGAATGCTTTGACATGGAGCGCGTCTTCGAGGGACCAGCGCACCGCATGCTGCGCGATGGCGAGACCCGGGTGGTCTTGTTTCGCTCGGGGGTGATCTGCTTCTATGAAGCGGGGCCGGCCTTGCAAGCGCGGATCATGGCGGGTGTACAGGCGGCGTTTCCGGCGGTCAGTAAGGTGAACGTGGAAGAACTCCAGCTCCGTCTGAGTGATCGCGATGGTGTCGGCAAAGAAGCGGTACAGCTTCGCCAGATGGATGATGAGCGCCTCTTTCTGGTGGCCCTGCGTCTGGCCCAGAGTCTGGCTTTGGAACTCCATGAGGAGGCGGTCGAAAGCCTCCTCGAAACTACCCTGAATCTGCTTTCCGAGGTCACCAGAAGCGGACGTTTGCCAGGGCGTAGAGGTGGATACCTGCGTTTTCTGGCGTCGACCTCGGCTACCCGCACCGAGATCCTCTCGCGGCTGGCGGTACTCGACAACCCGGATATCGTCTGGGAAACCCCGGGCCTTGAGCTCCTGTCCCGGGAGCTGTCTGCCGATCTCGAACTCACCAGCCGCTTTCGCGCCCTCGACGAAAAACTCGACGCCATCCGCGAGGGTCTGGAGGTCATCGTCGTCGCCAGCCGCCACGAGCGCGAGACCATTCTGGAATGGATCATCATCGTACTGATTGCCGTGGAACTGGTGGTCATGCTGCTGGGAAACCTGTGGTAGCCGACGCGCAGGGCGCGGAGCTTTTGCCGCGGGTACAGCGCATGACACGCCTGGCGCGCAGTAACGATCCGGCGCAGGTGTTGGTCATCGGTCCATCCTGGGTGGGGGACATGGTGATGGCACAGGTCCTGTTTCAAGTAATGCGCCGGCGTTGGCCGCAGGTGCAGATCGATCTTCTGGCACCGCCGGCCAGTGCGCCCGTGGGGTTGCGCATGGCCGAGCTGCGGCGGGTGATCTCGCTGGAAATTCCGCATGGGAGGCTAGCAATCAAGGCGCGGCGTGGCCTCGCCCGGGAGCTCCAGCCCACCGACTACGACTGGGCCATCTGCCTGCCCAACAGTTTCAAATCGGCGTTGATTCCGTATTGGATGAAGGTTCCGGTGCGCAGTGGTTTTCGTCGCGAGATGCGTGCGTGGCTACTTTCTGATCCCCATCGATTGAATCGCCGCAAACTCCCACGTACCGTGGATCAGTACGTCGCTCTCGGCCTGCCCCCACGTCTGCCGCAGCCGCACAGCTTGCCCGCGCCGCGCTTGCAGATCGACGCAGCGGCCCGATCCCTGGCCTGGCAGGAATTTGGTCTTGATCCCGGGACGCGCGTGGTTGCCCTGGCCCCGGGCGCCGAATTTGGGCCGGCCAAACGCTGGCCGGTCGGTCACTGGACGCGTCTGGCCCAGGCCCTCCTGCAAAGTGGTCACGCGGTCTGGCTCTTTGGTAGTCCCAAGGATGCCGCCATTACCCAAGAAATCGCTGCCCAGGCACCCGGGGCTATCGATCTGGGCGGTCGTACCACCCTGCTGCAGGCCATCGATCTGCTTTCTCTGGCGCCGATCACCGTCAGCAATGACTCCGGCCTGATGCATGTCGCTGGTGCCGTGGGCAGTCGCGTCATTGCCATCTACGGCCCGACTTCGCTGGCAATGACGCCGCCACTGTCGGAAAATGCCCAGGTATTGCGTCGGGATCTACCCTGCAGTCCCTGCGGCAAGCGGGTCTGTCCGCTCAAGCATCACCGTTGTATGGAGGAGATCGAGGTCAGTCAGGTACTGGCAAAGGTATTGGAAAACGCATAGAGGGAGCCTGAAGAGCGATGAACGAGCCGGAGATCCTGTCCGCAACCCCGCATGCTGTCGCTGCCGATAGCGTACTGAGACAACTGGCCAGCCGCTCCGAAGGACTGGGCCACGAGGAAATCGCGGCGCGGCGACAACAGTATGGTGCCAATCGTCTCCCCACCCAGGCTCCCCCAAACTGGGCCCAGCGCTTTCTGCGACAGTTTCGCGATCCCCTCATCTATGTCCTGCTTGCCGCCTTCGTGGTCACTTTGCTCCTCGGGCACCTGCTCGATAGTGCCGTGATCCTGGCGGTGCTGTTGATCAACGCCCTGATCGGTACCCTGCAAGAGGGTAAGGCCGAGAACGCCCTGGCGGCGATCCGCAAGATCCTGCGCCTGCAGGCCAAGGTGCGGCGGGCGGGGGAATGGCAGAACGTCGACGCCGAGAAGCTCGTCCCCGGCGATATCGTGCAGCTGCGCTCCGGCGACCGGGTGCCCGCCGATCTGCGCATCCTCTCGGCCCAGGGGCTGCGCGTCGATGAATCGCTGCTCACCGGCGAATCGTTGCCCAGCGACAAATCGCCGGTGCCGGTAGAAGCCGACGCTGCCCTTGGTGATCGCCACAGCATGCTGTACGCCGGTACCTTTGTGCAGGCGGGACGCGCCGTGGCGGTGGTCACGGCCATCGCCGCGCAGACGGAGCTTGGCAAGATTCAGGGCCTGTTGCAGGAGACGAATACCCTGCAGACGCCGTTGATCCGCCAGATGCAACGCTTCAGCAAAACCCTGGCGCTGCTGGTGCTGGTACTCAGTACGGTGATGGCGGGTATCGGCCTGGCACGACAACTGCTGCCCCCCTTTGAGGTTTTTTTGGCGGTCATCAGTTTTGCCGTGGCGGCCATCCCCGAGGGCTTGCCTGCCATCCTCAGCATCACCCTGGCGATTGGCGTGGAGCGCATGGCGCGCCGGCAGGTCATCGCCCGCCATCTCCACGCTATTGAGACCTTGGGTGCGGTAACTGTCATCTGCACCGATAAAACGGGCACGCTGACCCGCAATGAGATGTTTGCCCGTGGGCTGCGCACCCACGCATCCTGGTATGAGGCTAGCGGTACGGGATATGCGCCGCAGGGCGAGCTTGCCGGCGCAGAGGCGGGCGACAAGGCGCGTTTCGCTGCCCTGGAAGTCGCCAGCGTCGCCAACGATACGCAGCTACGGCAAGAAGGTGGAAATTGGCAGATCATTGGTGAGCCAACAGAGGGTGCCCTGCGTGCCCTGAGCGCCAAGGCCGGTTTTCCCGGCGAGGGGTATCGGCGTCTGGCCAGTATTCCCTTTGAATCGGCGCACAAGCTCATGGCGGTGCTGACAGAGCGGCCCGATGGGCAGCGGCGGATCTTGCTGAAAGGTGCCCCTGACCGGGTTCTGGCGCGTTGTGGGAGCATGCTGGATGCCGATGGCAGCTCGCTGCCCATCGACATCCCTTTCTGGGAACGGGAAAATCAATACTTGGCCAGTCAGGGCTTGCGGGTTTTGGCCTTGGCGCGACGTGATGTCGATGGACAGCAACAGGAAAGCCTGGATCTCGATAGTCTGGGGCAGAACTTCACGCTGCTGGCCTTGGTCGGCATTGTTGATCCGCCTCGTCCGGAGGCCATCACTGCCATCAGCGACTGTCGTCGCGCCGGCATCCAGGTAAAGATGATCACCGGCGATCATGCCGGTACCGCGTTGGCCATTGCCCGGGAAATGGGCCTTGTTGCAGGTGGAGAGTCACAGGTACTTACCGGCACGGAGCTCGATCGCATCGCCCCCGACGATCTCCCGGCGGTAGCCCTGCGGACGCAGGTCTTCGCCCGCACCAGCCCGGAACATAAATTGCGTCTGGTCGAGGCATTGCAGACGCGCGGTCAGGTGGTGGCGATGACTGGAGATGGGGTCAACGACGCCCCGGCTCTGAAACGTGCTGATGTTGGTATCGCCATGGGGGCGCGCGGCAGTGAAGCCGCCAAGGAGGCTGCCGACCTCGTGCTCGTGGATGACAACTTTGCCAGTATTGCCCGAGCGGTCGCTGAGGGTAGGGCGATTTATGACAATCTGCGCAAGGCCATCCTCTTCATCCTGCCCACCAATGGTGCGCAGGGTCTGGTGCTGCTCGCAGCGATCATCGCCGGCCTGCAACTGCCGCTCACGCCGCTGCAAATCCTGTGGGTCAATCTGGTCATCGCCGTCACCCTGGCCCTCGCGCTGGCCTTCGAGCCGGCGGAGCCCGCAATCATGGAGCGTCCGCCGCGTAACCCGGCGGAGAGTTTCCTCGATTGGCGTTTTCTGCTCCGGGTCGCCCTCGTATCCGTAAGTATCGGCGGCGCTACCATGGCCACCTTTTACGCGGAACTGTCCGCGGGAATGCCTGCAGAGTTGGCACGCAGCATGGCGGTGACCACCCTGGTGCTGAGTCAAGCGCTATATCTTTTCAATGTGCGTCACCTGCAGGGCTCGGCGTGGCGGAGATCGACACTGTTCAGCAACCCCATCGCGTGGATTGCCTTGGGAGTGCTGTTGCTGCTGCAGCTCGCCCTTCTCTACTTGCCCCCCCTGCAGCGGGTGTTTCAGACCGTGCCACTGCAACCTCGTCACTGGGGCCTGGCCCTGCTCATTGCCGTAGCGGTGTTTTTCCTGGTGGAGCTGGAAAAGCGCCTGCTCCGCAAGGTGGCATAAAAAAGCCCCGACGAAGCGGGGCGAGGCAGAGGAGGAGCAATGCCGAAGCACTGCAGGGTTGAAATCGTTTGCGCTGGTGCGCGAATTACTCGGTAACGGTCTTTTCCACCTTGATCGTGGAATTGATCTCCACGCGTTGGTTCTGGAAGCGACCCTGCGGCGTGGTATTGCTGGCGATGGGGTCCTCGTAGGAGTGTCCCTTGAGCACCATGCGATCGCGGGCCACGCCATGCTGCTCCAGGTACTGTGCCACACTCTCGGCACGCTGCTGCGAGAGTTTCAGGTTGTAGGCGTAGGAGCCAACCTTGCTGCAGTAGCCATTGACGTTCAGAACCGCATCCGGATGCTTTTCGGCAAAGGCGGCCACTTCATCCAGAACCTGGATGTCATGGCTGAGCAATTTGTAGGAGTTGAGTTTGAAGTTGATGCCGGTGATGGTGATCGGCTTGCTCTCCAGAATTGTTTTCTGCACCGGCGCAATGGGGGCCGGCATCGGAGCAGGAGTGGGTGCGGGCGCCGGTGCGGGGGTGGCGACCGGCGCCGTCTTCGCCGGACAGCCAGAGAAGGGGGCCTCGGCACAGCCGGCGGCAGAAACGAGGACGGCAGCGAGTAGCAGGGTATGGGTAATGCGCATGGTTCTTTTCTCCCGGTAAGCCCTGCGACCACGGTCGCAGGGCATAAAGTCTTAGAAGTCGTAGGTCAGCATGACGCGGTTATAGATGAAATAACCCGTCGACAGATCTCCGTGCGCCACTTCCACGCGATCGCGGATGGACAGACCCTTGATCCAGCCCTGCGGGAAGTAGGTGAGGTCGCCGTAGATGTCGTTGGCGTAGCCTGCCGTCTGCAGGTGATATTGGGCATAGGCGGTCATGAAGAGAAACTGGTTGCTCAGGAAGTGCTGCGTCCACTTGATCTTGAAGCCGTGCCCGGGCCCCATTTCCACCAGACCGCGGATCATGGAAGTGGTGTAGAGCGGATCGGTGGCGTAACCGACGGTGTAAGGCGAGACGATAGCGCCACCACCCACGGCTCCCTGATGGTAGAGGATTTCATTATAGGCAGCGGAGAGCTGACCCTTGCCGAGCAGCGCACTGCCACCGTCGTAGTCGATACCGCCGATCACACCCCAGGCGGTGCTGTTGACCCCATTGCCCTTGAAGCCGTCGATGGGCTTGGTTCCGGGGGCATAGCTGTTGTTCAGCAGACTATTACTTTCCCACTCGCGGTTGATCTGTGCGCCCAGGAAGGGATCCACGCCGCTGCCGGTCTTCAGCGTATATTGGGCATCACCATAAACCGTCTGGGTGAACTGATAGAAGTTGTAGTACCAAGCCTGGGCATCGATGCCATAGCGCTTGTAGCTGGTGCCGAAGGCGAGAATGCCATTGGCGGCAGTATCGGTATTGGGAACGACAGCTGATCCACCGTAAATGGGATCACCGTCAAAGCCCGTGTTGTAGTAGAGGTTATCCCGGTAGTAGTCGGCGGAGGTACGGCTCTTCCAGCGGAAGATGCGCATGCCATAGAGATTCCATCCGCAGTAGGGAGAGACCTGGGCAAAGACGCCTTGGTAAGTGGCGGGAATGACGCGCGAGTCGGAGCCGTTCACCCAAGGGGTGTTAACGATTTGGTTCCCGGCGCGAATCAGCAGGGCGTGCGGAATTTCGTATTGCAGGTAGGCCTGGCCCAGGGCATTGATGGACGTACCCTTACCCATCAGGGTGACATCGGGGTTCACCCGGTTGGCGCCGAGGCTGTTGGCGGTGTAGAAACCCACATCGGCACTGAAACCGGCGAGGGAGGCGGTGTGGGCATTGATATAGCCGCCCAGCGAGAAGGCGCTGAGATTGGTGGCGTTCTTGCCAAAGAAGCGATCGAAGTAGTAGGCGCGGACCTGGCCATCGACCTTGCTATCCATGATGAAGCTTTTCAGAGAGTCATGGCTGCTGGCAGCGTGGGCGACAGCGCTGAAGCCGGTCAGGGCCATCAGCACTGCCAGGGTGTTGGCGCGGTGCTTGAACAACATGGGCATTCTCCTCTTCGGTGTGTTTACTACAACGGCATGATAACAACGGAATGTGACAGCATGATGACAGTTCCGTGAATCTTTTGTGACGTTGTATCCGAAAAGACATTTCGATGCCAGAGGAGAGCTTCGCCCCGCGGTCTCAGTGCAATAGACGCTGGGCCTCGTCGCTCAGGGGATATTCCCAGACCGTGCTTTTTTCGCCCGTGATGCCAAAGTCATTATCGCTGATGAAGAGCAGACTCTTGCCGTCCACTAGGCTCATGCCTTCGACCTTGCCCAGACCCTTGCCAAAGGCATCGTCGCTTTCCCAGAGCAGCTGCAGGGCAAGCGGCTGGATACCGACTTTGGCCAGATCATTTTGCTCTTCCAGGCTGGGGTGGGTATCCGGCCGGGCCCAAGCGGTGCCGATCAGCCGAGTGGCACCGTCAAGGTTGGCTAGGTAGACCGCGACCTTGTTGCCAGCGCGCAGCATCAGCAGCACGCGATGATCATCCACCGCACTCATGGCCGAGAGTTTGAGATCTTTCTGCTTTTCCCCTGGAGCAAAATCTTCAATCCTGGGAAATTCCACGGCATAGCCACCGGCCATTCCGGCAAAGTTGCCCTCGGCATCGAGATGCAGGGTAATCAGCCGATCGATCCGGGAGTTTTTCGCCGTATCGTCATCGGGATTAGCCAGGGGACTTTGCAGGGCCACGAAGAGCAGCTTCTGGTCCGGCGCCAGGGCCATCCCTTCAAAACCGCGGTTGAGCTTGCGCCGGGCCAGTAACGGCGGCAGGACAGCGCGCACCGGGACACTGCTCCCCTGATAGTAGGCTGCCGTGCCCTTGGGTACCAAACGTTCCAGTACGACGCCATTGGCTGCTACCCGCAGCAGGCTGGGCCCATATTCCTCGCCGATCCAGAAACCGCCCTGGGCCAGCGCGGAAATACATTCGGTATCGACCCCGTTGGGGGAGAATGGCAGGGGCTGGAGTTGCCCATTCAGCGGCTTCTCGCCCTTAGGGAGCTCCGGCGGCAGGCCGCTGAAGTTCTGGCCATTAGCCGCGTGCAGCGGAATCGGCTCGCCGCGCAGGGTTACCTGACCTGCTTGCACCAGCAGGGGATAGATGCTGGGAGTATAACCGGGAATGGGGAAGATCACCTCAGATTTGCTACAGACTTCTTTGCCGAGCACCTTGCCACTCTCGTCACAGGGGATGTTCGGACCCCGATCGCTGACGGCATAGAAGTCAGTCCACGCTGAGCCGTGGGCATGGGTCAGTCCACTGCCTGGACCGATGCTCAGATGCAGCTCCCGACCAGCCACGGTGACGGTATCGAGGGGCGCGCGCAGGGCTTCGCCCGCGAGCTCCTGGGCGCTGGCGTGCATGCCATACAGGGCGAGGCAGGCCGCAAACAGGGAAGATTTACGCATGAATTCTCCTTCGGGGAGGGATCCCCCTCCCCATGCACGGCATCAGAACAGGAACTGCCCGCGGAACTGCAGAATGTTCAGGTCGCTGTTATAGCGCGGATCGTTCCACCAGGTGGCGCCAACCGGCTGGGTGCTGGGGATACCGTCCACATGACCGTGGCTGTAGTCGAGCATCAGCCGGACGTGCTCGTTGGCATACCAGTTGATGCCGGCGGTGATGGCATCCCCTCGGCCACCATAGATGCCGGCATTGGCATCATTGAGGTTGAGGCGGTCATAGCGCAGAGCGACTTCCCAGGCACCACCAGGGCCGATGTCCTTCAGATAATGGAACTCGCCGAGCTTCGGCTTGAAATTGCGCGGCTGGCCGGTGAGGGTGTAGCTCGCCTGCACGTAGTAGCCATTGAAGCTGGCGGTGGGCAGCCCGAGGCTGCGGGAGACATTCATGCCGACATAGGCGCCTTCGAGCGAGAAGGGACCGGCCACGGCCGCAGTTTCCAGGGTATAGTTGAACTGGCTGCTGGGATTGCTGACGTAGGCTTCCAGGAGCTTGGTGCCGGCCACGCTGGTTTCCGGGCGGGTGCCGTAGAAGGCGGCGGCGTTTTTGTCACCAAAGCCGGTATAGTTCAGGTTGGCGCCAAAATAGAGGTCGTTGCCGTAGCTGTGCAACGGGGCATAGGTGGCACGCCCGGAGATGGTGTAGATGCCACTCTGGTTGCTGGTGCTGTTGCTGATGCTGGCGACGGTCTCCGTTTTGGTATAGGCAGTTCGGGCGACACCACTGTATTTGGTGTAGACCTTTTCATCCAGGGCGTTCATGAAGCCGCCCAGACCCAACATCCAGTTCTCGCCACTCTGAGTGATCTTGAGGCCCATGCGCCGGTCGCCGTAGGTATCGAGGCCTTCCAGCAGCGGCCGCTCCATGAAGACGTTGTCGTTGGAGCTGTTCAACTGGTCCATGGTGAAGAAGGTCTTGGCCTGGCCTAGGGTGATGGTGTTGCCGGGCATCAGGCCGGTGTAGGCAAAGTAGGCATCCCGGAAACCTGCCGCACCGCCCCCCGTCTGGGTGAATTCGTACTGGAACTTGAATTTCCAGTCTTCGCCGATCTTGCCGGCGGTAAAGATGCGCGCCCGGCGCAGAATGGCGCCGGCGGCGCCCATGTCGGTGACCGAACCATTTGGGGCAAGGAAGGACTTGTTGAAGTAGGTGGCGTAATCGGCCTGGATACGTCCGCCCAACATCAGGCTGTAATCGTCGTTTTTGGCGTGCAGAACCGTGGATTCATCGGCCTGGGCCAGGACGGGAATGGCAGAAATGGTGGCGATTGCCACCAGAATGAAGCGCTTCTTCATGGTTAACTCCCTCTACAGTTGGTGGATACTGCAAAGAGGTCCATCGAATCCCCTCTCCGACAGGAGAAGGTATTCTTGATAGTTGCATACGCTCTTTACACTATCGACTTGTGCATCGAATCATAGCAGGGAATTGTGACACTTTTATGAACCTTTGATGACACTTTTGTGACAGCGGTCGGTGGCTGCCCTCCTGCGACAAGCTGGCGTATGATCTGCAAATAGCTTGACCAAAAGGTCGTCCATGCCCATCGAGATTCGCCAGCTGCGTACCATCGAAGCCGTTCTGCAACACGGCAGCATTGCCGCGGCGGCGCAGCGCCTGCACCTGACCCAGTCGGCCCTCTCGCACCAGCTCCGGGGCCTGGAAAATGAATTCGAGATCAAGATCTTTGACCGCGACAGTGGCAACAACCTGCGTCTCAGCCCGGCAGGGGAACGGCTTTATGCCCTGGCGCGGGAGGTCCTGCCAGCCCTGCGGCGGACCCAGGAGGAGCTGCGCCGGCTCGCCTCGGGGCGGGGGGGACGATTGCGTATCGCCGTGGAGTGCCATACCTGTTTCGACTGGCTGACCCCCGCGATGGACCAGTTTCGTGCCAGTTGGCCCGACGTGGAGATGGATATCGCCTCCGGATTCCAGCAGGATCCGGTGCAACTGCTGCGCGCTTATCAGGCCGACCTGGCCATTCTCAGTGCCCCCGAGGCCCTGCCTGGCGAAATCGAGCGCCATGCCCTGTTCAGTTACGAGGTGGTGGCGCTGCTGAGCCCGCGTCATCCCCTGGCCGAACGCCCCTTTCTGCTGCCCGAGGATTTCCTCGAGGAGACTGTCATCACCTACCCGGTGGAAGACCGGCGCCTGGACTTGTTTCGGGAATTTTTGCACCCCGCCGGTGTACAGCCGTGGCGACGGCGGCAGGCGGAATTGACGGTCATCATCCTGCAGCTGGTGGCCTCCGGGCAGGGGATTGCCGCCTTGCCTGCCTGGGCGGTGAGCAGCTACGGTGATCGCGGTTATGTACGAGCCCTGCCCCTGGGTCCGCGGGGACTCTGGCAGAATCTGGAAGCAGCCACTTTGCAGGGGCAAAGTGAACAGCCCCATCTACAGGCCTTTCTGAGCGAGATTCGCGCCAGTGCGAGCAGCGAACTGCGCGGCATTCGCCGCTTGTAGGACAGGGGCGCCAGTAGAGGAGAAAAAGGGATGGGCACGGAAACGGTACTTTTCGATATCGATCTGATCCAACGCTATGACCGGCCAGGGCCGCGCTATACCTCCTATCCTACGGCACCGCAATTCGCCGCGGAGTTCGATGAAAGCGCCTTGCGGGCGGAGCTGCGCGCGAGTAATGCCAGCGGCAAACCCTTGTCATTGTATTTTCACATTCCCTTTTGCGAGCATCTGTGTTTTTACTGCGCCTGTACCAAGGTGGTGACGCGGCATCGGGAATGGGGTCAGCCTTACGTGGAGCGCCTGCTGCGGGAAATGGCGCTGATCCGGCGCGATATCGATGCGCAGCGCCCGGTCACCCAACTGCATTTTGGTGGTGGTACCCCCACCTTTCTCTTGCGTGCGGACCTGGAGCGTCTGGTGAACGGCATCCAGGCGCAGTTCCGTCTGCTCGATGATGATACCGGCGAGTATGGGATCGAGGTCGACCCGCGCGCCATCGAACCGGGAGTACTGGCCCTGTTGCGTAACCGCGGCTGGAATCGTCTGAGCATGGGGGTGCAGGATCTCGATCCGGCGGTGCAGAAGGCGGTACATCGTGAGCAAAGCCTGGATCTGCTGGCAGAGCTGATACAGGAGGCGCGCAGCCTGGGCTATCGCTCTATCAGTCTCGATCTGATCTACGGACTGCCCTTGCAAAGCCCGCAGAGTTTTGCCGAAACCCTGGCGCAAATCATCTCCTTGCGCCCGGATCGTCTGTCTCTGTTCAATTATGCCCATCTGCCCGAGCGCTTCCCGCCGCAGCGGCGCATTCGTGCCGAGGAGCTGCCCAGCCCGGCGCAGAAACTGGAGATTCTGCAGCAGAGCATCGGCGCTCTGGAGGCTGCCGGGTACGTCTATATCGGTATGGATCATTTTGCTCTGCCCGAGGACGAGCTCACCCGGGCGCAACTACAAGGCCATCTCTACCGGAATTTTCAGGGGTATTCTACCCACTCCAATGCCGACCTGCTGGCCTTTGGCATGAGCGCCATTGCCATGGTTGGCCCGAGTTACAGCCAAAACCGCAAGGATCTGGAGGCCTGGGGAGCGGCAGTGGATGCCGGACGGCTGCCGGTGGAGCGGGGGCTACGCCTGACGGCTGACGACCTGCTGCGCCGGGAGGTGATCACCCGCCTGATCTGTGATTTTCGCCTTGATGTCGCGGTTGTCGAGGCGCGGCATGGTATCGATTTCTGGCGCTATTTTGCCGAGAGTCGCGGGACCCTGGAGGCTCTGGCACGGGATGGGCTGATTACCCTGAACGAAGGTGGCGTCACTGTACTTCCGGCAGGACGTCTGCTGGTGCGCCACGTGTGCATGGCCTTCGATGCCTACCTGGGGCGCAGCCAGACGCAGTTCTCGCGGGTGATTTAGCGGCCTTGTAGGCGTGCCGCCCACTCTTCGGGGTCGAAGCCGAGCAAGAGATCGTCATCCCTCTGTACGATGGGGCGGCGAATCAGGCTGGGGTTGGCCAGCACCAAGGCGACCGCGGCATCCAAATCGGCGACTGCGCGCTGTGCTTCGCTCAGGCGGCGCCAGGTAGTGCCGCGGCGATTGATCAACGCCTCCCAGCCGCGTTCCGCCGCCCAATGCCGCAAGGCTGTTTCTGGTACCCCAGCCTTCTTGTAGTCGTGGAATACATAGGCCACCCCGTGCTCATGCAACCAGGCAAAGGCCTTTTTCATGGTGCTGCAGTTGGCAATGCCATAGACGGTAATGCTCATGCTGGCGCTCCTTTCTCGAGAATCAATACCTGAAAACGCTCTCCCATCTCCTGCGGCAGGGTGAGGATCTTGACTTCGTTGTTCAACGCAAGGCGCTGCTCTGGGCTGGCCTGGGCCTCGAGCCCGGCATAGACCTCCGGCAGACCGTGGGTGACGAGAAAGCGCGCGAGGGGGCCATACCAAGCAATTTGCAGACCTGCCGCCACGGCCGCTGCCATGATGGCGGAAAAATTGACGTCGGCGGTCAGATCACAAAGCCCCGGCCAGTAGAAGGGATCCTCCAGAAGGTGGTGACGATGGTAGGCGCGCAGGCTGCCCAGGTAGCGCTGCGGCTGGTAATAGGCCGCCGCCTCCTGGCCGTAGTCGATGAGGAGGATGCGGCCCTGCTGTAGGCGCGCGGCCAGACTGTGCATCCACGCCGTCGCTGCCGGACAGACTTCGCTGCGGTAGCCGACGGGCCATTTGGCGCCATATGGTTGCAGAGGCTCCAGCAAGGGCCTGGGGAGAGGTTGAGACGCGGGAGCCCAGGCAAAGTCGTTGGCATCTGTCACCACTCCCATCTCGCGCAGGGTGCCATCTGCCATCTTTTCGACGACGGCGACGGGCATGGCATCGAGCACCTCATTGGCGAGGAAGACGCCATGCCACTCGGCTGGGAGCCGCTGCAGATGCTGCACCGCCGGACAGCGAGCGCGCTGTTGCGCCTGCAGATCGGGACTGGGTTCCAGGATATGGTACGGGACTTGCGGCAGAACCTCATGGATCTGTGCCGCGAGGGCGCCACTCCCGCCACCCAGTTCGAGGATGCCGTCGCGCCCGGCATGGGGCGCGAGGGTGCGGGCGAGGACGCGTCCTAGCACCGCACCCAGCTCGGGCGCGGTGACGAAGTCTCCGGCTGGGCCAAAACGCCGTTGACCGGCCATGTAATAGCCTTTCCCCGGGGCATAGAGGGCCATTTCCATATACTCGGCGAAGGAAATCCACCCCCCTGCAGCGGCGATGCGGGCGCGAATTTCCGCTTGCAGGGTCAGGCTGTGGGCCTGGGCGGCGGGATCCGGTGCCGGCAAGGTGGATGCCTTGCGCCCTGCAGGCGATTGGGTTACAACCCCATTTCGTTTTGGTTGCATGGAACTCCTGGTGCAGGCTTCGGGAAAGGTGGTTCTCCTCACGGGTGGCGCACGTCGCGTGGGGGCGGCCATTGCCCGCGAACTCGCCGTGCAAGGCTGCCAGTTGGCCCTTCACTATAGACGATCGCGGCCGGAGGCCGAAGCCCTGGCGAGCGCCTTGCGGCAGGAATTCTCGACAACTGTGGAACTGTTCTGCGCCGATCTCAGCGAAGCGAATGCCCCCGACCGTCTGCTGCAGCAGGTGCACGACCGCTTCGGCCGCCTCGACGGATTGGTCAACAACGCCTCTCTGTATCGTCCGGCGCCCTTCTCCGAATTGCGTCTGGAGGACTGGCAGGAGATGGAGGCGATCCACATTCGTGCACCGCTGTTCTTGAGTCGCGCCGCTTGGCCCCTGCTGCGTGCGCAAGCCGGCGCCATCGTCAATATTGGCGATGTGCATGGCGAGATTCCTTTGCGTGGCTATCTTCCCTACAGCGTCAGCAAGGCCGGTCTGTTGGCGCTGACTCGCGCCTTGGCCAAGGAGCTGGGGCCAGAGGTACGCGTCAATAGTGTCTCCCCGGGGGTAGTCCTTTGGGCGGAGGGCAAAGATCCGCCGGATGGTGACCGCGCCGGACTTCTCGCCCGCACCGCCCTGAAGCGTGAGGGAGAACCTGCCGACATTGCCCGGGCAGTCGCCTGGCTGCTATTCGATGCGCCCTATGTAACGGGGCAGAACATCGTCGTGGACGGCGGGCGCATGTTATATTGAGGCGATGAGCCCTATGGAAAGAACCCCCGTCCAGTTTTACACCGAAGAGGAACTGGATATCCTCGAAGAAAGCGATCCCGTCGCCGCGGCCAAGATCGCCCACGCCCAGGCGATGGCACAGCGCCTTATCGGTCGCAAGCGCGAATTTGGTCCCAACGATCCCCTGCCGAACCCGCAAGCAGTGGCGGAAGCAGTCGCTGCGGTGCGGCGCATTCTCAACCGCGATGGCGGCGATATCGAGCTGGTGGAAATCGCCGGGCGTGATGTGCGGGTGCGCATGAAAGGGGCCTGTGCCGGTTGCCCCAACGCCGTCATCGACCTGCAACAGGTGGTGGAGAAGATTGTCGGGGCGGTCCCCGGCGTCGCCAGCGTGAGCAACACCTTTTGAAGGCGGCGAGAGCGGTCCCCAAAGTCGGCTTCGTCAGCCTTGGCTGTCCGAAAGCAACGGTGGACAGCGAGCGCATCCTCACCCAATTGCGTGCCGAGGGCTATCAGATGGTCGGCGACTATGCCGGCGCCGATCTGGTGGTGGTCAACACCTGCGGCTTCATCGACGCGGCGGTAGAGGAGTCCCTGGAGGCGATTGCTGAGGCCCTGCAGGAGAATGGTCGGGTGGTCGTCACCGGCTGTCTGGGGGCAAAGGACCAGGGCGACTTTGTGCGCAAGGTCCATCCCAGGGTGCTGGCGGTCACCGGGCCGCAGGAAAACAGCGCAGTGCTGGAGGCGATCCACGAAGCGCTGCCGCCGGCCCACGATCCTTTCGATGATTTGGTGCCACCCCAGGGGCTGCGCCTGACGCCCTCCCACTACGCCTATTTGAAGATCTCCGAGGGCTGCAATCAGTCCTGCAGTTTCTGCATCATCCCCAGCATGCGCGGCAAACTCGTAAGCCGCGATCCCGACGCCATTCTGCGTGAAGCGGAGGCTCTGGTAGCGAGTGGGGTGCAGGAGTTGCTGGTGATCTCCCAGGACACCGGCGCCTATGGCGTGGACCGCAAATACCGTACGGCCTTTCACCAGGGTCGCCCGCTCAAGGCCCGAATCACGGACCTCTGTGCCGCTCTCGGTGAACTGGGGGTCTGGGTACGGCTGCATTACGTCTATCCCTATCCGCACATCGACGAGCTGCTCCCCCTGATGGCATCGGGCAAGATCCTTCCTTACCTGGATGTGCCCCTGCAGCATGGCAGCCCGCGCATCCTCAAGGCCATGCGGCGGCCGGCGGCCGCCGAGCGTACCCTGGAGCGAATTCAGGGCTGGCGAGCCGCAGTGCCGGACTTGACCATCCGCAGTACCTTCATTGTCGGATTTCCCGGCGAGACGGAGACGGAGTTTGCGGAACTGCTCGATTTTCTGCGCGCCGCGCAACTCGACCGGGTCGGCTGCTTTGCCTATTCTCCAGTGGACGGCGCTGCTGCGAATGCCTTGCCGGATTCCGTTCCCGAGTCCGAGCGTGAGGAACGTCGCGCCCGCTTCATGGCGGTACAACAGGAGATCAGCGCTGCTCGTCTGCGCCAACAGGTGGGCCAATTGCGCGAAGTGCTCATCGACGCGATCCACCCCGACGGCAGCGCCGTGGCCCGTAGCCATGCCGACGCCCCGGAAATCGACGGTGTGGTGCATCTACAGAACGCCCAGGGGCGACGGGTGGGAGAGCGCCTGCACGTGCGCATCTGCGATGCCGATGAATACGACCTGTTTGCCGTCATCGACTGACCTCGCGTTGAGAGACATTGCAAGAACGATTCTCATTTAATACAATCGCACGCAGAGGGATTTAACTGGGAGCGATCATGGAGCAGAGGCAGTGCACGCAGGAACTTCGAACCTTGGGACAACTGTCGCGCGGCGCGCGCGGCATCATCCACGCGGTTCGGGGTACCAGCAACGAGAGCAAGCGCTTGCTGGTGATGGGTCTGCGTCCCGGCACGGCTTTTATCCTGCTGTTGGGACCAGACCGTCGCGGCGTGGTACTCGATAGCGCCGGCACCCGCATTGCCTTGGGCCGCGAGTGGCTGGAGCAGATCCAGATCCGCCCCCTGTCCTCCTTCGGGGAGGACTGATCCATGGTCAAGCACTGTCATGCGGCCGCGGAGACCAAGCGCGCAGAGGGCCTGCCGCGCATCGCTCTGGTTGGCAATCCCAATTGTGGCAAGACGACCATTTACAATCTCCTCACTGGCACCCATCAGACGGTGGGTAACTGGCCCGGGGTCACCGTCGAGCGCCGCTCTGGCAGCGCGCGCCTGGGGGACGAGAAGATCGAAGTGATCGATCTGCCGGGTATTTACAGCCTGCTCGGTGGAGGTGGCGAGGATCAGGCGGTTGCGCGCCACTTTCTGCGCGACGAGGAGGTCGAGCTCATTGTCCAGGTCCTCGATGCCAGTACCCTGGAGCGACAGCTCCTGCTCACCGCCGAGCTGGTGGAGCTGCAGCGGCCTTTGCTCCTCATTCTGAACATGGTGGACGAGGCCGAGGATCGCGGTCTGCGGGTGGATGCCCAGGCCCTGTCGCTGCAGCTTGGGGTGCCGGTGGTCCCTATGGTGGCGCGCAAGGGCAGGGGGTTGCGCGAACTGCGCATGGCCTTGCGCAGCGCGTTGCGAAGCCTGTCTCTGCCGCAGCGGCCGGCCTGGCCTGCAGATCTGGAAGCTGCCCTGCACGGCTTTGCCGCCCAGATTGACGGAGCGCGCGGCCGCTTTCTCGCCTGGCAGTACCTGGAACTACCCGAGAGCACGCCGCAGGCGCTGCTTGCCGCGCGCGCCTCTGCGGCGCAGCATCTGCAGGCAGACAGTGCCGAGGATGTTGCCGATCTGTTGCCTGCTGCGCGTTTCACCTGGGCTGCACAACTTGCCGCGCAGGTGATCGTGTCCAGTGGCAAGGCGGGATGGCGTCAGCACCTGACCCGTCATCTCGATCGCTGGATCTTGCATGACTGGCTCGGCGTGCCGATCTTTCTTGCGGTGTTGTATCTGGTTTTTGTGGTCAGCTTCAGCGGTGGCAATGTCTTCCTGGACTTCTTCGATCAGGCTTCTGCTGCCCTGCTGATGCATGGTTTCGGTCACCTGCTGCTCCTCTCCGGCGCCCCGGACTGGATGGTGAGTTCTCTGGCCGGCGGTATTGGCGGTGGGCTGAATCTGGTGATCAGCTTCATTCCTCCCATCGGACTCACCTTTCTCTTCCTCGCCTTTCTCGAAGATTCCGGCTACATGGCGCGGGCGGCCTATGTGATGGATCGCCTGATGCGCCGGGTGGGGTTGCCCGGCAATGCCCTGGTGCCGATGGTTATCGGCTTTGGTTGCAATGTGCCGGCGATCATGGGAGCACGAATCATCGACGATCCTCGTGGTCGGGTGCTTACGGTGTTGATGCAACCTTTCATGTCCTGCTCGGCCCGGCTGACCATTTACATGGCCTTTGCCGTGGTCTTTTTCCGCGGCAACGGTGGGCAGGTGGTTTTTCTGTTGTATTTGACGGGCGTTGTCATGGCCCTGTTCACTGCCTGGCTGCTGGGAAAAACCGCGCTACGGGGAGAGGCCCGACCCTTCGTCATGGAGCTCCCGCCCTATCGTTTGCCTAGCCTGCGCAGCGTGGTGCTGCAGGCCTGGCAGCGCCTGCGCATCTTTATCCTGCGCGTCGGTAAGGTGATTGCCGCCATCGGCTTCATTCTCTTCCTCTTGCCGGGAATTGGCTGGACCAGTCAGGGCCTGCGCGCCACCGATATCGACCACTCCCTGCTGGCGCAGGGTAGCGAGGCGCTGGTTCCCGTTTTTGCGCCCATGGGCATCGAGCGAGACAACTGGCCCGCCGTTGCTGGACTGGTGGCGGGCGCGGCCGCCAAGGAGGTCGTCATCGGTACCCTCAACGGCATCTATCAGCGGCAGGCGGGTGGGGATCTGATGGCAGAGTATCGGCAGGTGGATCTGCTGCAGGAGCTTCGCGACGCCCTGGCCACCATCCCGGAGAATGCCGGCAAGCTGTTCAGCAGCCTGGGAGATCCTTTGGGACTGGGCGATCTGGCCAACCGGGACGCGAGTATCGCCGCTTCGGGAGCGAGTTCTGAGACCCTTGGCTCCCTGGCACAAAGCTTTACACCGCTAACGGCCCTGGCATATCTCCTCTTTGTGCTGCTCTACGTGCCCTGTGCCAGCACCATGGGGGCCCTGCGGCGCGAGGTTGGCTGGGGTTGGATGCTCTTCTCCGTCGGCTATGGTATTGGCATGGCCTGGGCGGTGGCAACGCTGGTCTATCAGTGGGGGACCTATGCCGCCCATCCGCAGGCGACATGGCTGTGGACCGCCGGTATTGCCGTGGCCCTTGGCATCTTGCTCTTGGCTTTGCGCCGACAAGGGCAGCACCAGCAAAACCCGTTGCGGCTTCTGGAGCAGGGATGATGGAGAGCCCCCTTTTTCGGATTCGCGATCTGTTACGCGATAGGGAAAGCCTGAGCGCCGCTGAGATCGCCCAGCGCCTGGACTTGCCGCAAGATCTGGTCGATGCCGGCCTGCAGCATTGGCAGAGGCGTGGAACGATCGTTCGGGTGCAGACGTTGGTGCAAGCCCAAAGCTCAGAGGGTAGCTGTCAGAGTGCTTGTGCCGGCGCCTGCGCCGCCTGTGTGCGACCGCAGCCGCCAGCCTTGGTGGGTGCACGCTATCGGTGGCGCGCCAAAGCGGCCGCCGCCTGAGAACTGAAAAGAACAATTGCGATTGTGGAGGCAATGGTCTCCTGCTGCGCGAGTGAGGCCGTTCCCGGGATTGTGGCGACTCCGTCTAGATACGGACATATCTGGGTTTGGGAACGGGATCCAGATGGACCCATTTCCATTCTGAGGCTCGAGCAATGCAGAATCCGTCTGTCCAGATGCTCATGGGATGTTCGTACTGATCATACCCAAGTTCCAGATCCTTGGTGGCTCCCCGTCCCAGCCAGGCGGTTACGGGAAAGTATTCATACGAACCAGCGTCGCGGCGATTGTAGGAGGGGGCGTGGGGATCGGGTAAATACGCGCGCAGGTACTGGAGGATGGTAGGGATCTCGGCACACCATACCCGACACAGGCCATCCTCCCCCTCAGACCAGCCTGATTGATCCTCTGGCGTGTCGAAGACCAGACGCTTTTCGCGCAGCAGGCGCTCGATGATGGTGATATAGAGCTCAAAGTGCTCTATATTGCTCATTTCGACGTTGGTGAGAGAATCCCATATATGATGCGTTTGCACTCCCCAACTCGCATCACAAAATTCTTCCCAGTTTTCATAATAGGGTGAAAGAAAAAGAAACTCTTCAATTTCCATGGCTAGTTCTGCTCCTGGGAAAGCTTTCCAATTCTCCGGATAGTTGGGAACGGTCGCTACGCCTGCGAGGGGCTTTGTTGGTGATAGATCCATTCCCAATCCGTCACTTCGGCAAAGCGCTCCCCATTGGCGGACAGAGTCATGAGTGTTTCCGCATCGGCGGGAGTGAAAGCCCCCTTACGCGCCCCGCGACCGAGCCAGGCAACGGGAGGGTAGGGGTGCTCCTGATTCTTGTTCTCGACATACTCCCGAAAGTACGCCATAGCCTCGGGGGCGTTGACGCACCAGACGCGATATTTTCCGTTTGCATCGCGCTGCCAACCCGGCCGCTGGGGATCTGGCACAGCGAGGACCAGACGTTTATCCCGCAGGAGGATTTCGATCAAGGCCAAGAAAAGGGAGTGTCGCTCTGCATCGCTGTTGGCAACAGGCCGATGCAGTAGCTCGAGGAAGGCTCTTCGGATTTTTACCTCGCCGCCACCAGAATTTACTGTTTTTTCGTCGGGAATCGCTTCTTCTGGTATCGACTGGGCCAACTTCAGGAAGCGGTGATGCAAGACGCCGGCATCGAATAGTGACCAGATCTCTGGCAGCCCTGCGGGGGCTACGGAGGTACAAAATACATCATAGTTTCGGAAGTAGGGGATTTGGGTGTAGAGCTCTATTGGTTCCATGCGTTCTCCTTTTCGTCTAGATACGGACATATCTGGGTTTGGGAACGGGATCCAGATGGACCCATTTCCACTCTGCTGGTGAGGCAACGCAGGTTCCGTCGGTCCAGAGGCTCATGGGATGATCATACTGATCATACCCAAGTTCCAGATCTTTGGTGGCTCCCCGTCCCAGCCAGGCGGTTACCGGAAAGTATTGATACGAACCAGCGTCGCGGCGATTGTAGGAGGGGGCGTGGGGATCGGGTAAATACGCGCGCAGGTACTGGAGGATGGTAGGGATCTCGGCACACCATACCCGACACAGGCCATCCTCATTTCTATGCCAGCCTGATTGATCCTCTGGGGTGCCGAAGACCAGGCGCTTTTCGCGCAGCAGGCGCTCGATGATGGTGATATAGAGCTCAAAGTGCTCTATATTGCTCATTTCGACATTGCTGAGAGATTTCCATATATGATGCGTTTGCACTCCCCAATTTACGTCACAAAATTCGTCCCAGCTTTCATAATAGGGTGAACGGAAAAGAAACTCTTCAATTTCCATGGCTAGTTCTGCTCCTGGGAAAGCTTTCAAATTCTCCGGATAGTTGGGAACGGTCGCTACGCCTGAGATGGTTTTGCCTAGATACGGACATATCTGGGTTTGGGGACGGGATCCAGATGGACCCATTTCCATTCTGAGGCTCGAGCAATGCAGGTTCCGTCGGTCCAGAGGCTCATGGGATGATCATACTGATCATACCCAAGTTCCAGATCTTTGGTGGCTCCCCGTCCCAGCCAGGCGGTTACCGGAAAATAGGGATACAAGCCCGCTTCTTTGCGATCGTAGGAGGGAGCGTGGGGATCGGGTAAATACTCGCGCAGGTACTGGAGTATGGTGGGGATTTCGGCACACCACACTCGCTGCAGGCCATCCTCATCTCTATGCCAGCCTGATTGATCCTCTGGGGTGCCGAAGACCAGACGCTTTTCGCGCAGGAGGCGCTCGATGATGGTGATATAGAGTTCAAAGTGCTCTACATTCCTCATTTCGACATAGTTGAGAGCATTCCATACCTCGTGCGTTTGCGCTCCCCAGCTTACATCACAAAATCTTTCCCAAGTATCCTCATACGGTGAAATAAAAAGAAACTCTTCAATTTCCATGGCTAGTTCTGCTCCTGGGAAAGCTTTCCAATTCTCCGGATAGTTGGGAACAATCGCTACACCTGAGATGGTTTTGCCTAGATACGGACATATCTGGGTTTGGGGACAGGATCCAGGTGGACCCATTTCCATTCTGCTGGTGAGGCAACGCAGGTTCCGTCGGTCCAGAGGCTCATGGGATGATCATACTGATCATACCCAAGTTCCAGATTCTTGGTGGCTCCCCGCCCCAGCCAGGCGGTTACCGGAAAGTATTCATACGAACCAGCGTCGCTGCGATTGTAGGAGGGGGCGTGGGGATCGGGTAAGTACTCGCGCAGGTACTGGAGGATAGTGGGGATTTCGGCACACCATACCCGAGACAGGTCATCCTCATCTCTATGCCAGCCTGATTGATCCTCCGGCGAGCCGAAGACCAGGCGTTTTTCGCGCAGCAGGCGCTCGATGATGGTGATATAGAGCTCAAAGTGCTCTATATTGCTCATTTCGACGTTGGTGAGAGAATCCCATATATGATGCGTTTGCACTCCCCAACTCGCATCACAAAATTCTTCCCAGTTTTCATAATAGGGTGAAAGAAAAAGAAACTCTTCAATTTCCATGGCTAGTTCTGCTCCTGGGAAAGCTTTCCAATTCTCCGGATAGTTGGGAACGGTCGCTACGCCTGAGATGGTTTTGCCTAGATACGGACATATCTGGGTTTGGGGACGGGATCCAGATGGACCCATTTCCATTCTGAGGCTCGAGCAATGCAGAATCCGTCTGTCCAGATGCTCATGGGATGTTCGTACTGATCATACCCAAGTTCCAGATCCTTGGTGGCTCCCCGTCCCAGCCAGGCGGTTACCGGAAAATAGGGATACAAGCCCGCTTCTTTGCGATCGTAGGAGGGAGCGTGGGGATCGGGTAAATACTCGCGCAGGTACTGGAGTATGGTGGGGATTTCGGCACACCACACTCGCTGCAGGCCATCCTCATCTCTATGCCAGCCTGATTGATCCTCTGGGGTGCCGAAGACCAGACGCTTTTCGCGCAGGAGGCGCTCGATGATGGTGATATAGAGTTCAAAGTGCTCTACATTCCTCATTTCGACATAGTTGAGAGCATTCCATACCTCGTGCGTTTGCGCTCCCCAGCTTACATCACAAAATCTTTCCCAAGTATCCTCATACGGTGAAATAATGCGTATTCTGTTGATCATGGGCGGTGATTCTGCTGATCGTGGGCACCCCCAATCAGCGAACTTTCTGGTCACGTAAATTCTAGGCATAGGTGCCCACGATCGGTCAAATCAGTGGCGTCATGAGCACCCGGCCGTGGTGGCCGATCATCGGTGTAAATTTCTTCATTTACCTTTACCATGTAAACGGTAAATTTACTCATGATCCTGCCTCTCCATCGCCGGTCTGTACCCGTTGGCGGCGCATCGATTCGCCTTTGAGCTCCAGGCGGTGGGCACTGTGCAGCAGACGGTCGAGGACGGCATCGGCGACGGTGGGTTCTCCGAGGATTTCATGCCAATGCGAGACCGGCAATTGGCTGGTGATTAGGGTGGCCTGCTGGGCGACGCGATCATCAAGGATTTCCAGCAGATCCCGGGCATCCTCGCTGTTCATCGGGGCGAGGCCCCAATCGTCCAGGAGCAACAGGTGCACCTTGGCAAGAGTCGTGAGAAAGCGGCCGAAACTGCCGTCACCGTGACGGATATGAAGCTCTTCCAGTAAGCGCGGCAAACGGAAGTAGCGCACACTCAGGCCCTGACGGCAGGCCTGGTGCCCCAGGGCGCAGGCAATCCAGGTCTTGCCGGTACCGGTGGCACCGGTGATCAGCAGGTTTTGTCCTCGCCGTATCCAGTCACACTGTATCAAGGCCGCCATTTTGGTACGGTCCAGACCACGGGAGGCGCGATGATCGAGGTCTTCGACGGCGGCATGTACCTTGAGTTTGGCCAGCTGCAACAGGCGCTTTCGCCGGCGGTTGTCGCGCGCACAGAGTTCTCGGTCGAGAAGCAGTGCCAGGCGATCTACGAAGGGAAGTTCTTGCAGTTGCGGCGAGGTGGACTGCTCGGCCAGGGCCTCTGCCATGGCGTGTAGGTTGAGTTGCTGTAAGGTCTGAATGGTCGGTTGCAAAGACATGGGAAGACTCCGGTTTAGTGATAGTAGCGAGGGCCGCGGATATTGCCGTGCTGCGGTAACGGTTTGGCAGGAACGGGATCGTGTGGGCTGTGGTCCAGTCCCCGCTCCAGGATGGAGCGGACACTGCGGGTCGTGGGGGAGCCGTGGCGTAGAGCACGGTGACAGGCGTGTTCCAGACGCTCCTTCCCGTAGCGGCGACAGAGATGGAGTAGGCCGAGACAGGAGCGATATCCCTGCTCCGGATGGGGCTTGTTCTCCAGTTGCCAGCGCACCACGTCCCGAGTCGATGGACCGATGGAGAGCCCCCAATGCAACAGGCGCCCCGGACTCCATTCCAGGTGCCGCTGGTGAGCCTTGGGCATGTGTTCGGTCAAGGTGCTGTAGCGCGCCTGGACGCCCTCACGCAGATGGCAAGCGACGCGCTGTTGCCCCTGGAAGATCTCCACGGTTTGCGCGCTGATGCGTAGCTCCACCCGCTGTCCGACGAGGCGATGCGGTACGGAGTAGAAGCGTCCTTGGTAGGCAACATGGTAATCGATACTGACTTTGGCGGACTTCCAGTCAGCATACTCGTAGGGCTGTTCTGGTAGTGGCTGCAGGGCAGGAGCGTCCAACTCCGCAAAAGCGCTGCGGCGGCAGCCTGGTAGCTGTTTGAAGGGGCGTCCGTTCAGGTCTTCCAGTAGGCTGTGGAGAGTCTGATTCAGTTCCGCTAGCGAGAAGAACTGGAAGTGGCGCAGGCGCGCCAGAATCCAGCGCTCCACCACTTGCACCCCGACCTCGACCTTGGCCTTGTCTTTCGGTTTATAAGGGCGGGTGGGCAGTACCACCGCAGCATAATGCCGGGCGAGATCCTGATAACTTCGATGGATTTCGGGCTCGTAGCGCGAGGCCTTGGTTACCGCCGCCTTCAAATTATCTGGCACGAACAGACGCGGTGCCCCGCCAAAGAACTCCAGGGCGCGTACATGCGCGCCGAGGAAATCCGGCAGACTCTGGGTCCAGGTAGCCTCGCAATAGGTGTAGTTGGAGGCACCCAACACCGCGACGAAGATCTGCGCCGGGCGGATCTCCCCGGTCTGGGGATCAACCACCGGCACGATGGGACCAGCGTAGTCGATGAACAGCTTCTCACCAGCCTTGTGGTTTTGCCACATGCTGCGTTTGAGCCCCGCCCGCCAGCGTCGGTACAGGACGCAGAACTGGGCATACTGATACACCGCTTCTTGCGGGTACGCGGCGGAATATTCCTCCCAGAGCAACTGCAGGGTCACGCCTTTGCGCCGCAGCTCGGCATGGATCCGGGCAAAATCCGGCTGCACCTTGCCAGAGACGGTGTGCCGTGAGGGACTGGAGAACCATGCCGCTTCCAGGGCTACTTCTTGCCCCTCTGGCAGAGGCCAAGAGATACCTGCCTGTTCGGCTTTCTGTAAATACTTCCCGACGACTCCCTTGGAGAGCCCACAAGATCGGGCAATTTGCCGCTGGCTGAACCCTGCGGCGTGTAAACGGAGCACTTCGTAAATCGCTTTCATCGTCATCCTCGGTGTAGGCATCCTCGATCTCCTGTAAAAGAGCCAAGAATGCTTGCTAAGCCAATGAATGACCAGAAAGATTTCAATTCGCCAGAGGGTAAATCCGAACAGATTCTGGAATCGTGGGCACTGATTCTGAAAAACCCGCAAAAGTGCCCACGATCACACCAGAATCAGTGCCCACGATCGATCAGAATGACCGCCCACGATGCATCAGAATCGGTGCCCACGATGGTCCAGAATATGCAGAAATAAAAAGAAACTCTTCAATTTCCATGGCTAGTTCTGCTCCTGGGAAAGCTTTCCAATTCTCCGGATAGTTGGGAACAATCGCTACACCTGAGATGGTTTTGCCTAGATACGGACATATCTGGGTTTGGGGACAGGATCCAGGTGGACCCATTTCCATTCTGCTGGTGAGGCAACGCAGGTTCCGTCGGTCCAGAGGCTCATGGGATGATCATACTGATCATACCCAAGTTCCAGATTCTTGGTGGCTCCCCGCCCCAGCCAGGCGGTTACCGGAAAGTATTCATACGAACCAGCGTCGCTGCGATTGTAGGAGGGGGCGTGGGGATCGGGTAAGTACTCGCGCAGGTACTGGAGGATAGTGGGGATTTCGGCACACCATACCCGAGACAGGTCATCCTCATCTCTATGCCAGCCTGATTGATCCTCCGGCGAGCCGAAGACCAGGCGTTTTTCGTGCAGCAGGCGCTCGATGATGGTGATATAGAGCTCAAAGTGCTCTATATTGCTCATTTCGACGTTGGTGAGAGAATCCCATATATGATGCGTTTGCACTCCCCAACTCGCATCACAAAATTCTTCCCAGTTTTCATAATAGGGTGAAAGAAAAAGAAACTCTTCAATTTCCATGGCTAGTTCTGCTCCTGGGAAAGCTTTCCAATTCTCCGGATAGTTGGGAACGGTCGCTACGCCTGAGATGGTTTTGCCTAGATACGGACATATCTGGGTTTGGGAACGGGATCCAGATGGACCCATTTCCATTCTGAGGCTCGAGCAATGCAGAATCCGTCTGTCCAGATGCTCATGGGATGTTCGTACTGATCATACCCAAGTTCCAGATCCTTGGTGGCTCCCCGTCCCAGCCAGGCGGTTACGGGAAAGTATTCATACGAACCAGCGTCGCGGCGATTGTAGGAAGGGGCGTGGGGATCGGGTAAATACGCGCGCAGGTACTGGAGGATGATGGGGATCTCGGTACACCACACTAGCTGCAGGCCATCCTCATCTCTATGCCAGCCTGATTGATCCTCTGGGGTGCCGAAGACCAGGCGCTTTTCGCGCAGCAGGCGCTCGATGATGGTGATATAGAGCTCAAAGTGCTCTATATTGCTCATTTCGACATTGCTGAGAGATTTCCATATATGATGCGTTTGTACTCCCCAATTCACATCACAAAATTCTTCCCAGCTTTCATAATAGGGTGAACGAAAAAGAAACTCTTCAATTTCCATGGCTAGTTCTGCTCCTGGGAAAGCTTTCCAATTCTCCGGATAGTTGGGAACGGTCGCTACGCCTGCGAGGGGCTTTGTTGGTGATAGATCCATTCCCAATCCGTCACTTCGGCAAAGCGCTCCCCATTGGCGGACAGAGTCATGAGTGTTTCCGCATCGGCGGGAGTGAAAGCCCCCTTACGCGCCCCGCGACCGAGCCAGGCAACGGGAGGGTAGGGGTGTTCCTGATTCTTGTTCTCGACATACTCCCGAAAGTACGCCATAGCCTCGGGGGCATTGACGCACCAGACGCGATATTTTCCGTTTGCATCGCGCTGCCAACCCGGCCGCTGCGGATCTGGCACAGCGAGGACCAGACGTTTATCCCGCAGGAGGATTTCGATCAAGGCCAAGAAAAGGGAGTGTCGCTCTGCATCGCTGTTGGCAACAGGCCGATGCAGTAGCTCGAGGAAGGCTCTTCGGATTTTTACCTCGCCGCCACCAGAATTTACTGTTTTTTCGTCGGGAATCGCTTCTTCTGGTATCGACTGGGCCAACTTCAGGAAGCGGTGATGCAAGACGCCGGCATCGAATAGTGACCAGATCTCTGGCAGCCCTGCGGGGGCTACGGAGGTACAAAATACATCATAGTTTCGGAAGTAGGGGATTTGGGTGTAGAGCTCTATTGGTTCCATGCGTTCTCCTTTTCGTCTAGATACGGACATATCTGGGTTTGGGAACGGGATCCAGATGGACCCATTTCCAGTCTGAGGCTCGAGCAATGCAGGTTCCGTCGGTCCAGAGGCTCATGGGATGATCATACTGATCATCCCCAAGTTCCAGATCTTTGGTGGCTCCCCGCCCCAGCCAGGCGGTTACCGGAAAGTATTGATACGAACCAGCGTCGCTGTGATTGTAGGAGGGGGCGTGGGGATCGGGTAAATACTCGCGCAGGTAGTGGAGGATGGTGGGGATCTCGGCACACCAAACCAGCTTCAGGCCGTCTTCCCCCTTAGGCCAGCTTGATTGATCCTCCGGCGAGCCGAAGACCAGGCGCTTTTCGCGCAGCAGGCGCTCGATGATGGCGATATAGAGCTCAAAGTGCTCTATATTGCTCATTTCGACGTTGGTGAGAGAATCCCATATATGATGCGTTTGCACTCCCCAACTTGCATCACAAAATTCTTCCCAGCTTTCATAATAGGGTGAACGGACAAGAAACTCTTCAATCTCCATGGCTATTTTTTGCTCCTGTGAAAGCTTTCAAGTTCTCCGGATAGTTGGGAACAATCGCTACGCCTGAGATGGTTTTGCCTAGATACGGACATATCTGGGTTTGGGGACAGGATCCAGATGGACCCATTTCCAGTCTGAGGCTCGAGCAATGCAGGTTCCGTCGGTCCAGAGGCTCACGGGATGATCATACTGATCATACCCAAGTTCCAGATCTTTGGTGGCTCCCCGTCCTAGCCAGGCGGTTACCGGAAAATAGGGATACAGGCCCGCCTCTTTGCGATCGTAGGAGGAGGCGTGGGGGTCGGGTAAATACGCGCGCAGGTACTGGAGGATGGTGGAGATCTCGGCACACCACACTCGCTGCAGGCCATCCTCATCTCTATGCCAGCCTGATTGATCCTCCGGCGAGCCGAAGACCAGGCGCTTTTCGCGCAGGAGGCGCTCGATGATGGTGATATAGAGCTCAAAGTGCTCTACATTGCTCATTTCGACATAGTTGAGAGCATTCCATACCTCGTCAGTTTGCGCTCCCCAGCTTACATCACAAAATCTTTCCCAAGTATCCTCATAGGGTGAAAGAAAAAGAAACTCTTCAATCTCCATGGCTATTTCTGCTCCTGTGAAAGCTTTCAAGTTCTCCGGATAGTTGGGAACGATCGCTACACCTGCGAGGGGCTTTGTTGGTAATAGACCCATTCCCAATCCGTCACTTCGGCAAAGCGCTCCCCATTGGCGGACAGAGTCATGAGGGTTTCCGCGTCGGCGGGAGTGAAAGCCCCCTTACGCGCCCCGCGACCGAGCCAGGCAACGGGAGGGTAGGGGTGCTCCTGATTCTTGTTCTCGACATACTCCCGAAAGTACGCCATAGCCTCGGGGGCATTGACGCACCAGACGCGATATTTTCCGTTTGCATCGCGCTGCCAACCCGGCCGCTGCGGATCTGGCACAGCGAGGACCAGACGTTTATCCCGCAGGAGGATTTCGATCAAGGCCAAGAAAAGGGAGTGTCGCTCTGCATCGCTGTTGGCAACAGGCCGATGCAGTAGCTCGAGGAAGTCTTTTCTGACCTGCAGGTCTCCACGAACTATCGACTCGTCCTCGGGGATCACTTTGTCCGGTAACGACTGGGCCAACTTCAGGAAGCGGTGATGCAAGACATCGGCATTGAATAATGACCAGACCTCTGGCAGCCCTGCGGGGGCCACGGAGGTACAAAATACATCATAGTTCCTGAAGTAGGGGATTTGGGTGTAGAGCTCTATTGGTTCCATGCGTTCTCCTTTTCGTCTAGATACGGACATATCTGGGTTTGGGGACGGGATCCAGGTGGACCCATTTCCATTCTGCTGGTGAGGCAATGCAGAATCCGTCTGTCCAGAGGCTCATGGGATGATCATACTGATCATACCCAAGTTCCAGATCCTTGGTGGCTCCCCGTCCCAGCCAGGCGGTTACCGGAAAATAGGGATACAAGCCCGCCTCTTTGCGATCGTAGGAGGGAGCGTGAGGATCGGGTAAATACTCGCGCAGGTACTGGAGTATGGTGGGGATCTCGGTACACCACACTCGCTGCAGGCCATCCTCATCTCTATGCCAGCCTGATTGATCCTCTGGGGTGCCGAAGACCAGACGCTTTTCGCGCAGCAGGCGCTCGATGATGGTGATATAGAGCTCAAAGTGCTCTATATTGCTCATTTCGACGTTGGTGAGAGAATCCCATATATGATGCGTTTGCACTCCCCAACTCGCATCACAAAATTCTTCCCAGTTTTCATAATAGGGTGAAAGAAAAAGAAACTCTTCAATTTCCATGGCTAGTTCTGCTCCTGTGAAAGCTTTCAAGTTCTCCGGATAGTTGGGAACGATCGCTACACCTGCGAGGGGCTTTGTTGGTAATAGACCCATTCCCAATCCGTCACTTCGGCAAAGCGCTCCCCATTGGCGGACAGAGTCATGAGTGTTTCCGCGTCGGCGGGAGTGAAAGCCCCCTTACGCGCCCCGCGACCGAGCCAGGCAACGGGAGGGTAGGGGTGTTCCTGATTCCTGTTCTCGACATACTCCCGAAAGTACGCCATAGCCTCGGGGGCGTTGACGCACCAGACGCGATATTTTCCGTTTGCATCGCGCTGCCAACCCGGCCGCTGCGGATCTGGCACAGCGAGGACCAGACGTTTATCTCGCAGGAGGATTTCGATCAAAGCCAAGAAAAGGGAGTGTCGCTCTGCATCGCTGTTGGCAACAGGCCGATGCAGTAGCTCGAGGAAGGCTCTTCGGATTTTTACCTCGCCGCCACCAGAATTTACTGTTTTTTCGTCGGGAATCGCTTCTTCTGGTATCGACTGGGCCAACTTCAGGAAGCGGTGATGCAAGACGCCGGCATCGAATAGTGACCAGATCTCTGGCAGCCCTGCGGGGGCTACGGAGGTACAAAATACATCATAGTTTCGGAAGTAGGGGATTTGGGTGTAGAGCTCTATTGGTTCCATGCGTTCTCCTTTTCGTCTAGATACGGACATATCTGGGTTTGGGAACGGGATCCAGATGGACCCATTTCCACTCTGCTGGTGAGGCAACGCAGGTTCCGTCGGTCCAGAGGCTCATGGGATGATCATACTGATCATACCCAAGTTCCAGATCTTTGGTGGCTCCCCGTCCCAGCCAGGCGGTTACCGGAAAATAGGGATACAAGCCCGCTTCTTTGCGATCGTAGGAGGGAGCGTGGGGATCGGGTAAATACTCGCGCAGGTACTGGAGTATGGTGGGGATTTCGGCACACCACACTCGCTGCAGGCCATCCTCATCTCTATGCCAGCCTGATTGATCCTCTGGGGTGCCGAAGACCAGACGCTTTTCGCGCAGGAGGCGCTCGATGATGGTGATATAGAGTTCAAAGTGCTCTACATTCCTCATTTCGACATAGTTGAGAGCATTCCATACCTCGTGCGTTTGCGCTCCCCAGCTTACATCACAAAATCTTTCCCAAGTATCCTCATACGGTGAAATAAAAAGAAACTCTTCAATTTCCATGGCTATTTTTTGCTCCTGTGAAAGCTTTCCAATTCTCCGGATAGTTGGGAACAATCGCTACGCCTGCGAGGGGCTTTGTTGGTGATAGACCCATTCCCAATCCGTCACTTCGGCAAAGCGCTCTCCATTGGCGGACAGAGTCATGAGGGTTTCCGCATCGGCGGGAGTGAAAGCCCCCTTACGCGCCCCGCGACCGAGCCAGGCAACGGGAGGGTAGGGGTGCTCCTGATTCCTGTTCTCGACATACTCCCGAAAGTACGCCATAGCCTCGGGGGCATTGACGCACCAGACGAGATATTTTCCGTTTGCATCGCGCTGCCAACCCGGCCGCTGCGGATCTGGCACAGCGAGGACCAGACGTTTATCCCGCAGGAGGATTTCGATCAAAGCCAAGAAAAGGGAGTGTCGCTCTGCATCGCTGTTGGCAACAGGCCGATGCAGTAGCTCGAGGAAGTCTTTTCTGACCTGCAGCTCCCCACGAACTATCGGCACGTCCTCGGGGATCACTTTGTCCGGTAAGGACTGGGCCAACTTCAGGAAGCGGTGATGCAAGACGCTGGCATTGAATAGTGACCAGATCTCTGGCACCCCTGCGGGGGCTACGGAGGTACAAAATACATCATAGTTCCTAAAGTAGGGGATTTGGGTGTAGAGCTCTATTGGTTCCATGCGTTCTCCTTTTCGTCTAGATACGGACATATCTGGGTTTGGGGACGGGATCCAGGTGGACCCATTTCCATTCTGCTGGTGAGGCAATGCAGAATCCGTCTGTCCAGATGCTCATGGGATGCTCGTAGTTGTACCTGCCGCTTCGCGGAGCTTTGGTCGCTCCCCGTCCCAGCCAGGCGGTTACCGGAAAATAGGGATACAGGCCCGCCTCTTTGCGATCGTAGGAGGGAGCGTGGGGATCGGGTAAATACGCGCGCAGGTACTGGAGGATGGTGGGGATATCGGCACACCATACCCGACACAGGCCATCCTCCCCCTCAGACCAGCCTGATTGATCCTCTGGCGTGTCGAAGACCAGACGCTTTTCGCGCAGCAGGCGCTCGATGATGGTGATATAGAGCTCAAAGTGCTCTATATTGCTCATTTCGACATAGTTGAGAGCATTCCATACCTCGTCAGTTTGCGCTCCCCAGCTTACATCACAAAATCTTTCCCAAGTATCCTCATACGGTGAAAGAAAAAGAAACTCTTCAATTTCCATGGCTATTTCTGCTCCTGTGGCACTCTCTCAATTTTGATTTCTTTGAATTGTTCATAGGGTCTCATCTCCTTTGGGATGTCAATTGTCCAGGCTGGGCCAGACTCGTCGATGGAGCCCCCAAAGTTCCGTAGTGTAATAACTTCCCCGTTTTCTGCCGGAATTTTGTAAAGAACAGGCTCCTCTCCTGGAAAACCGGTCTCTTTACCCTTAAATAGCTCTGCCGGCTCCGCTTTTGGCAGTTTCTTGGTCCCCGCCAGCTCCAGGGCCATTTTCCTGGCAATTGCCTTGGAGTTCCGCATTTGCTTTCCGGGGCGATTCAGGATGCGAAGTACCAACTGGTTGTTGTCTTTTCCCAAAAGATTTTCACGAACCACGTACAGTAATTTTCCATCATGGGAGAGGGTATCCAATTTTGGGTGCCCATCTTTATGTTTTCTCCAGGCCTCGGTGACGCCACGAAACAGGTCGTTATCGATAACGGAGATGTTACCGATGGCACCTAGTTCACCCAAACCAGCCGCTTTGGCGGCAGCATCACTTTCGGCGACGGCCTTCGCTACTTCCTTGGCACCTTTGGCACCCAGCACCATGATGGTGATCCGGCCCATAAGATTGCCGGCCGCACGACCGGTCTCGTAGGATGGTGCGCAGACAAAGGCAACCAAGTTTTCTAGTGCCTGTTTGCCTGCTGTATGGAGGGCTTCGAGCAGTAACGGCGGGTGCTGAAAAACGGCGGCGATGCTGGAAGCCACCTCGTCAGGCTTGGTAACCAGGGTTATCGCAAGCTTGACTGTGTCCCGAATTTCTTGCGCAGCACCTTCGTAAAAACCTTGAAAAAAGCCTGCCTGCGCCGCGAGGCCTTGTAATTTCTTAGAAAGAGAGAGAAAACTCCCGTTTTTGATCTCCTCGAGCTGTTTTTCAACACAGGTCAGGTCATTTCGTTGCGCTACCGCCGCCTGGTTCTCCGGAGCGACGCAGGCCTGCAGGGTGCCGTGCTGATCCGATGCTTGCACGGGTTCGGACTTTGGCACCCAGACAAGATATTGGGTGTTTGCATAGTTGGCATTGGCAGTTTTTCCCGTGAGAATATCCACGCTGGACTGCGGCAGGGTGTATTGCTGCCAGTCGGCAAGCGCCTGTGGCGTGGAAGCCCAGAGCAGTACCAACAAGAGCCACCAAGTGATCCACCTGCGATATCTACGTAAAGGCTCCAACATCTACTTTCCTCCTACCCGATGCGATGGGGATGTCGTTTTTTCTGAAAGCACGGTCTGGACAATGTCGTGCATTTGCTCTGCGCCGATTTTTCCATACACCGCTCGAATCCCCTGGCGACTGGGGTAGAGAAGCAAAGGGAGAACACCAAAGCTGCGCCGCCAGTACTGGGTATTGGCGTAGAGCACGGCAAGCCAATAGGACGCCACCTGAGGAGTCGGTCCAGCTGGTTTTTCGCTGGGGCCGGTTTTACTGAGCTGCTCTTCTTGCTGCGCAAGGGCTTCCAGAGGCTCGGTAGCGCTGAGTATCTTGGCGCCGTAGGCCAAACTTTGTGGCTTGACGGTTCCTACGGGTACCCAAAGAATGTGCAGCTGTTGGCGATATGGCTGCAGAGTTTGCCATTCTTGGGCGCCCAGGACGCAGAGCGGGTCGAAAAAGACCACAACGGCAGGTTTGTTGCCGGGACCTTCTGCTACTGGATGGAGCTGATGCGCGTGGGCATAGCCTTGCTGGAGGATTTTTTCGAGGGACGATCCCGAGTGGGTGAATATGGCGCTGGGCTGAGCAGCCCAGGCAGAGAGTGCGAATAGCACCATGCCAATACCGCACACGGCGCATAGCATTTGGCGCGCGACAAGACCGAGAACGTTTCCCGGCACCGAGAAACTGGACACGAAGCTCCCTCCTACTCTTTTCTGCGAGTATAATTCTCTATAGAAAAATTTCAATAACATGATTTTATTATTTATTTTTAAAATCTTCTGTAAACTGAAGAGAGGGAGGATGCGATGTCTGGCTATTTACTGGGAAATCTTCTGGGGCGCTTGCTAGTCTCCTGGCTGGTAGTGTTTGTGGTAAGTCTGCTCATGAAAAAGGGGCAACTGAAGACCGCTTTGCGTGCGAGCGTTTGGCCTTGGGGATGGTTGTGGGTGCTCGTCCTGTTTGGCATGGGCCTACTGGGGGCTGTCATTCGCCTGCGGCAGGGAGGCTGAAGATGAGCCTCGTATCCACCTGGTGGGAGCGGCAGGTATAGCGGTTGTGGATCACCATTGCCTGAGAACTGAAAAGAACAATTGCGGTCATAGGGATATACCGACAAGTGAAGGAATATTCTCATGCCGCAATGTCTGTCTTCTGCTTTGCCCAAGGGGATCTTGGGTTTTGCCGTCATCTTTTCTGCTTCCCTGCTTCTTGGCGGCTGTGCGCAGCAGGTATCTCCTGCCAGTCATGCGCAGCTGCAGCCGAGTCGCGCAGTCCCCAGTTCGAGTGCCAATACCCAGGCGCTGAACCAGGCCGAGGAACGGGAGAAAAGCCTGAATTACGGTCCCCTCGGCGGCCAGAACGAAAACCTTTCCAATGCCGAACTTGCGGCCCTGCCACGACACCTGCGCGTGCATTTTGCCCAGAACAGCTTCCATGTGAGTGCTCGTGCCCGCCATATCACCGCCGAGAATGCGCGTTTTCTGCTGCGCTTCCCGAACCTGCATGTGCGCCTGGAGGGGAACTGCTCACAACCAGGCACGCAGGAATACAATCTCGGTCTTGGGGAATGGCGTGCCCATGCCATCAAGGAGTTGCTGGAGGCAGATGGTGTCCCCGCCCGTCGCATCAGTACCGTTTCCTTCGGTAAGGATAATCTCCTTTGTAATCAGAACACTGCTGCCTGCTGGCGGAAAAACCAGCGGGTCGATTTCGTCTATCGCGCCGCGACTGGCAGAGAATGAATCCGCCCGGCCGACCCTTTCGTCCATTGCCGCGCTCGCGGCCTCTTTGGCTTGCGGGCGTCTTTGCGCTTGGCTTTCTCGCGGTGCTCGGCCGCGATATCCAGGTGCAGTATCTGCAGACCGGGCAACTGCGCGCGCAGGGACAGATGCGGTATCTGCACAATCAGCGTCTGCCCGCCCAACGCGGGGTGATTTTTGGGGACAACGGCCTGCCGCTGGCGGTCAACACGGCGGCCAGCACCATCTGGGGCGATCCCAAGATACTCGGCAAACACCAGGATCAATGGCCGCAACTGGCCAAGGCACTGCATCTCTCCGTGATCGAGCTCGGCCAGCGTCTGGCCAGCGGTGGCGCCGATTTTGCCTACTTGGCGCGGCAACGACCACCGAGCGTGGGCAAAACGGTGCGCGCTTTGGGGATCCCGGGAGTTGGGGTGCTGCCGAGTTCGCGCAGCTATTTTCCTCTGGGTGCGGCGACGACCCCGCTGATTGGATTGGTAGATCAGGCCCATCAGGGGGCGACGGGCATGGAACTGAGCTATAACCAGTGGTTGGACGCGCATCCCGGCTCCGAGGAAGCTCTGTACGATGGTCATGGGCAGATCGTGCAGGTGCTCAAGGTAGCGCGACTTTCGCATCCGGGGCACGCCATTCACCTGACCATCAACCCACAGATGCAGTATTGGGCCTATATGGCCCTGTTGCGCTCCCTGCATCAATTTCATGCGAGGGTCGGCTCGGCAGTGCTGATGAATGTGCACACCGGCGCCATCCTTGCGATGGTCAGCGCGCCGAGCTGCAACCCCAATCAGAAGGGTTCCTGTACGGCGCCTGCAGATTACGTCAACAATGCCGTACATCAGGCCTTTGAGCCCGGCTCGGTGATGAAGCCCTTTGCCATTGCCGCGGCCTTGGCGAGTCACAGTGTTTCTCCTAGCCAGAAGTTCAATGTGTATCACCCGCTTTGGGTAGGAGGCTACCCCATCACCGATGATGTGCGCCATCATATCCTCAACATCGAGCATATTCTCAAGTATTCCAGCTGTATCGGCACTGCCAAGATTGCCCTGCTGACCCCCAAACGTACGCTATACAATATGTACCAGGCCGTCGGCTTTGGTCGGGAGCCGCCTCTGGGCCTGCCGGGAGAGACGGCGGGTGTTTTGCCCCCCTGGCAGTCGTGGGGCGTTGCCCGGCATGCGACGATTTCCATTGGCTATGGCGTCTCGGTGACGACGCTGCAGTTGGCAGCGGCCTATGCCAGCATTGCCAATGGCGGCTGGTATGTGCGCCCGCATCTGTTTGCCGGGGAAAAAAGCCAGCGCCATCGGGTGATGCCTGCCTGGGTGGCCAATGATCTGCGGCGCTGGCTGCAGTCGGTGGCGCGCCCCGGCGGTACGGGCATTCTGGCGGCGATTCCCGGCTACGCGGTGGCGGGGAAGACCGGGACCTCGAATATGGCCAATGGCAAGGATGGTTTCTACCATCACCGCACCAATGCCACCTTCGTCGGTTTTGCGCCGGGCCCGCGTCCGGACCTGGTGATGGCGGTGAACCTGCGCGGCAGTCACTATTCCTGGAATTTTGGTGGGATCGAAGCGGCGCCGGTGTTCCGTTACACCATGCGGCGCGCCCTGCGCACCCTCGATGTTGCGCCGCGCTGCAACATCGGCGGCAAGTTCCTCGACATTCGTGTGCCTGCCGGTTCCGACCTGCACGAGCTAGCGCTCAAGTATCACAGCACCAGTCGTTATCTGGAGCAGATCAACCATCTGCCGAGCCCGCAGGCCTTGCAGGCCGGGGCCTTTTTCCAGGTGCCCATGCCACTGGGGGAGAAAGACTTTTGTCGGGTACAAACGCCGGCGGTCAGTCGTGCCCAGGCCGAAATCTGGAGCGAAGGCGGCGGCTGAGCGAATGCTTCGCGGAGCAACGGAAAGGTACTTGCTGTGGGCAACGGTGGCGACGGTTTCGGATCCTCCGCGGGAGCATAGGCGAGGGTAGCGCGCAATGGTACCCTTGGCAACGTGCGAAAGATTGGGGGCTTCCGGGGTGAAATCGACAGAGGTAGAAGAAATCCGCATCCTGCGGCCAGACGACTGGCATCTGCATCTACGGGATGGGGCCATGTTGCGCAGCGTATTACCCGACACTGCCGCGCGTTTTGGTCGCGCCATCGTCATGCCCAATCTAAACCCCCCGATCACCACGGTTGCGGCTGCCGCAGCCTATCGCCAGCGGATTCTGGCGGCCTTGCCAGAGGGGATGCGCTTCACGCCGCTGATGACCCTGTACCTGACCGAGGCGACACCGGTTGCAGAGATACGGGCAGCGAAGGAAAGCGGCTTGGTGCACGCGGTCAAATACTATCCGGCGGGAGCGACCACCAATTCGGAAAATGGCGTGCGCGATCTGCGCCAGGTGCTTCCCGTCCTTGCCGCGATGGAGGAGCTGGATTTGCCCTTGCTAATGCATGGCGAAGTGACGGACCCGGCGGTGGATGTGTTCGATCGGGAGGCGGTATTCATTGATCGCCATCTGGCGCCCCTGCGTCGCGATTTCCCGGAACTGCGCATGGTGCTGGAGCACGTCACTACCAGCACTGCGGTGGATTTTGTGCAAGCTGCGGGGCCGCGCACCGCCGCCACCATCACCGCGCACCATTTGCTGCTCAATCGCAATGCCCTGTTCCAGGGCGGGATTCGCCCCCATCATTACTGTCTGCCTGTCCTCAAGCGGGAGCAGCACCGGCAGGCACTGATAGCCGCCGCCACCAGTGGGAGTCCTCAGTTTTTTCTCGGTACCGACAGCGCCCCGCATCCGCGCTCAGCCAAGGAGTCGAGCTGCGGTTGCGCCGGTATCTACACCGCACATGCGGCCATCGAGCTCTATGCCGAGGCCTTCGCCCAGGCCAATGCCCTGGACCGGCTGGAGGATTTTGCCAGTCGCCATGGCCCGGCCTTCTACGGACTGCCCTGTAATCCTGAGCAGGTAACGTTGCGTCGGGAAACATGGCCGGTGCCAGAGCGTTTGGGTTGCGGAGACGAGACGGTCGTACCGCTGCGGGCGGGTGAGCAGGTTTTCTGGCGTCTGCTGCCATTCTGAGGTTTTTGCATGCTCTATATCGAACCCCAAGCCGGACCGGCTCCTTTAGTGCAGATCGTTGATCAGGCCAAACACCAAGTGGATGTGGGTGTCTATTACCTGAGCGATCGCAAGTTGCTGGACGCTCTGACGGCTGCCGCGCTTCGTGGCGTGCAGGTGCGGGTGATCATCGATAGCAAGCCCTACCATATGCGGCCCTGGCAGGTACATAAGGAAGAGCGGGAGATTCGCGCTACGGGTGCCGAACTGCACTGGGCTCCCTATCGTTTTACCAGCCACGGCGACCAATACGCCTTTTATCACGCGAAATATCTCTGTAATGATACCGAGTGTGAGATCGGCACGGCCAATTTCAGCTGGTCCGCATTTCACCACAACCGGGAGTATCTCTGGGTGACGCACGATCCGGTGCTGGTCCGCGCCGTGCATGCGGTCTTTGCGGCGGATTGGGAGCAACGGCGCGCGCCAGCCTTCACCCATCGCGATCTCGTCCTATCGCCGGGAACGTCGGTGCAGCAGTTGCTGGAGATTATCCAGCAGCCCGGGCCTCTGGATGTCGAGAGTGAGGAGCTGGGTAAATATTCTCCCGTTCTTGATGCCCTGGCGGCGAAGGGTGCGGATCTGCGTCTGATTTTGCCCGCCACGCTCAGCGCTGAGGATCGGGAAAATGTCGCTTTTCTCCGTGCACATGCTTGCCAGGTGCGTTTCTTGCCCGAAAAACCCGTATATCTTCATGCAAAGATGATGGTCGGCGCACGATTGGCCTTCGTTGGTTCGGAAAATGTCTCGGAAACCAGCCTGCAGAAGAACCGTGAGATGGGGGTAGTGCTGCGCGATGAGGCATTATCCGTGCTACGCGCCCAGTTTGTTGCAGACTGGGCGCAGGCCAGTACCGAGATGCCCAAAGGCGGCAGCGCTTAGTCGAGGGGGCAGTCCTCTTCCGGGCTGAGCAGATCGGCAAGGGTTTCGCGGCGTCGAATACAGCGACTTTCCGCTCCCTGTACCAAGACTTCCGGAGCGCGTGGGCGCGTATTGTACTGGCTGCTCATGGCAAAGCCGTAGGCGCCGGCACCGAGGATGGCGAGGTTCTCCCCGACGGGGACGGCAGGGAGAGAACGGTTCTTGGCGAAGAAATCACCACTCTCGCAGACCGGCCCCACCACATCGCATTCCTGCAGCGGCGCTGCGCTTTGTCGCAGCGGCAGGATCTCGTGCCAGGCACCGTAGAGGCTGGGGCGCAACAGGTCGTTCATGGCCGCATCGACCACGCAGAAATGCTTGCCCTCGTTCTCTTTCCAGTATTCGACACGGGTGAGCAGGGTCCCGGCATTGCCGACCAAGGCGCGCCCTAACTCCACCACTCGATGGACCTCCAGACCGGCAAGGGCATCATCGAGAATGGCGGCATAGTCGGCTGGGCTCGGGGGTACTTCGTCGTGGTAGCGGATACCGACTCCGCCGCCCAAATCGATATGCGCCAGCTCTATGCCGTGGCGGCGCAGGCGTTCGTACAGATCCCGCAGACGCCGGGCAGCGGCACCCAGGGGTTGCAGATCGATGAGCTGGGAGCCGATGTGAGCCGCTACACCAATGAACTCGATACTTGGCCACTCTGCCGCGCGCCGGTAGAGATCTTCGGCAGCGGCGATGGGAATGCCGAACTTGCTCTCCTTCAGGCCGGTGGCGATGTACTGGTGGGTGCCGGCGTCGACATCCGGATTAACGCGCAGGGCAACCGGTGCCCGTCCGCCCATCTCGGTCGCCACTTCGGCAATGCGCTCGAGCTCGGCGGCAGATTCCACATTCAGGCAGAAAATCCCTGCATCCAGGGCGGCGCGAATCTCCTCGCGACTTTTTCCTACCCCGGAAAAGACGATCTTTTTTGGATCGCCGCCGGCCCGCAGCACCCGCGCCAGTTCCCCGCCGGAGACGATATCGAAGCCCGCACCCCATTGTGCCAGAAGGCGCAATAGATGCAGGTTACTGTTGGCCTTGACCGCGTAGCAGGTCAGGGTCTGCGCGCCCAGCGCATGCGCGAAGGCGTGGTAACGCTCGCGCAGATGCAGTTCGGAGTAGACATAGCAGGGCGTGCCATAGCGCGCCACGATTTCGTGCAGCGGGCAGTCATCCACGTACAGCTGCCCGTTTTGATAATGAAAGGGGTGCATCAGTGGCTACTCGTTGGGGCGCTGACGGGGGTGGGGGCCTTGGGAAGGGTGAGCGGCGTTTTGCGTCCGCAACCGGCCAAGGCCAGACTGCCAAGCAAGAGCAGCAGGACCCAGGGGCGTAATGGCGTCATGCACCTTCTCCCGCCAATCGCTGCCGAGCGCGGGCAATGGCGGCATGCACTTGTTCGGGCGCGGTGCCGCCGAGGTGTTTGCGCGCCGCGACCGATCCTTCCAGAGTGAGCACCTGGAAGACGTCTTCGCTGATTGCCGCAGATAGGGCCTGCAGTTCGGCCAGTGGCACGGCTTCCAGGCCGATGCCGCGCTCCTGCGCCAGGCGGACGGCGCGACCGACCACCGCATGGGCATCGCGGAAGGGCACCCCTTTGCGTACCAGGTAGTCGGCGAGATCGGTGGCGGTGGCAAAGCCCTTTTCCGCTTCTGCCCGCATCCGCGCTGGACGGGTCTGCAGGCCGGGCAGCATGCGGGTCAGGAGCTGGAGGCTGGCCTCGATTTCGTCCAGCGCGGTGAAGAAAATACTCTTGTCTTCTTGATTGTCGCGATTGTAGGCAAGGGCTTGCCCTTTCATGAGGATGAGCAAAGCCGTGAGTTGCCCCATGACCTTGCCACTCTTGCCACGAATCAGTTCCGCGACATCCGGGTTTTTCTTTTGCGGCATGATGCTTGAGCCGGTACAGAAGGCGTCCGGCAGGTCGATGAAGGCGAGCGCCGCCGACATCCAATAGATCAGCTCTTCTGCCAGACGCGACAGATGCATCGCGATGAGGGAGAGGGCCGCCAGGGTCTCGAGCAGAAAATCGCGATCGGAAACGGCGTCGAGACTGTTTTCCGCGACATGATCGAAGCCGAGTTCGCGCGCCACATCCCAGCGGTCAATGGGGAAGGTGGTCCCGGCCAGGGCCGCAGCGCCGAGGGGCAAGACGTTGACCCGCTTGCGGGCATCGCGCAAACGCTCGGCATCGCGGCGGAACATCTCGACATAGGCCATACAGTGGTGGCCGAAGGTGACGGGCTGGGCCACCTGTAAATGGGTGAGGCCAGGCAGGATGGTGTCGACTTCGCGCTCGGCAAGATCCACGAAGACCCCCTGCAGCGCGCGCAGAAGAGCGAGCAGGTGGTCGATGGCGCCGCGGGTGTACAGACGCATGTCGGTAGCCACCTGGTCGTTGCGCGAGCGGCCGGTGTGCAGTTTTTTGCCGGTATCGCCAATGAGCGCAATCAGACGGCTCTCGATGTGCATGTGGATGTCTTCGAGGCTGTCCGAATAGGCGAATTGACCGTCGGCAATCTCTTGGCCGATTCTCTGCAGCCCGCTGCAGATCGTCTCCACCTCGGCCGCTGTCAGCACGCCCACCCGCCCCAGCATGCGCGCGTGCGCCATCGAGCCGCGAATATCCTCGGCATAGAGGCGTCGATCCACGGCAATGGACGAGGTAAAACGCTCGACCAGAGCATCGGTACCGGCGGTAAAGCGCCCGCCCCACATTTTTTCACTCATCACAGACCTCCTCGCTTGCCGCGACTATACCCAAAGCGCTCGTGACGGACCAGATCGACGGCACTTTGGTCGCTGGCCAACCCGCCTAACGTCGCCAAGCGCCACTATGGGCCGGGAAGGCTTTGATCTGGCAAGTAGCTTTCGGCAGCACCGCAAATTGCACTGGCATGAAGCAGCCGGGTTTGCCAGTACCAGAACGGCGCAGGGGACGCTGTGCGTGCGTCTATCTATCCAGCGGGCTGATGATGCCGCGCCCGCCTTTGTTGAGCACGTGGGTATAGATCATGGTGGTATTGACGTCTTTATGGCCAAGAAGCTCTTGCACGGTGCGAATATCGTACCCCGCCTGCAACAAGTGGGTGGCAAAGGAATGGCGTAACACATGGGGTGTCACCGGCTTGACGATGCCCGCCCTGCTTGCTGCCGTGCGGATGGCACGCTGAATGGACGCTTCATGAAGATGATGCCGCCTTTGTGCTCCAGAACGAGGATCCTGGCTCAGCACCGGCGACGGGAATACATACTGCCAGCCCCATGATTTAGCGCTGGCGGGGTATTTGATAGACAGGGCATCGGGCAGGAAGACCTCCCCCAAACCCTGCTCCAAATCCGTATCGTGCAGCAATTTTGCTTTGTCCAACTGCCTTTTGAGGGGTAGCACAATATTTTCCGGAAGCACGGTCACCCGATCTTTCGCTCCCTTGCCATCGCGCACAATGATTTCACGCCGCTCGAATTCCACATCCTTAACGCGCAGGCGCAGCCCTTCCAGTAAGCGCATGCCACTGCCATACAGCAGGCTCCCCACCAGCCACATGGTACCCGAAAGCTCGTGCAGCAGGGCGCGGGTCTCCGTGGGCGTGAGTACCACGGGCAGGTGCTGCGACGGCTTGGCGGTGGTAATGCCATCCAGCCAAGGCAGGTCAACGCCCAGAACCTGTTTGTACAGAAAGAGTAGGGCTGCCTTGGCCTGATTTTGGGTAGACGAAGAGACATTGCGCTCCGTCGCAAGGTAGCTCAAAAACGCCTCCACCTCCGCAGCACCCATGGATTTAGGATGCTGTTTGCGGTGAAACAAAATGAACCGGCGCGCCCAGTCTGTGTACGCTTCTTCCGTCCGAATACTGTAGTGCAATGCCCTTATCCGAGCGCGCACCTGATCCAGGAGCTTGGGCGGCACGGTGGGGGCGGCGTGGTTGACTTCCATCCGTTGGAGTTTAGGCTTCCCTAAATGTATTGGCAAGACTGCAAGGACAGTTAGGACTGGATGATGGAATCATCGACTGTAGCATTGGGGAAGCACGCCATGGTAGGATGTTGCAATCTAAATTACGTTAGCCCCATGGAGAAACCATCTCATGCAGTTTGAAGAAAAAATTCTCATCAATGCTTCGGTAGACAAGCTGTATTCGCTCTACGCCAATGTTTCAGGTTGGTCCTCTTGGGACCAAGACGTAAAGTCTTCCTCAATTAACGGGCAATTTTCCTCTGGAGCCACCGGCACGCTTCAACCAGCGAGTGGTCCCAAGGCAAAAATCACTTTCACCGAGGTAGTGCCGAATCGTTCGTTTACCGTTGAAAGCAAGCTCCCATTGTGTGCCATGCGTTTTGAACATGAGCTTGCACCTCTCGGGAATCAAGTTCAGGTGTCGCACAGGGTTTCTTTCGTTGGCCTTCTTGCCCCTTTGTTTGGTCGGCTTATCGGTTCTCAAATACGTAAAGGCTTGCCGCATAGCCTTGAAGGGTTGAAGCGTGTTGCCGAACAATAGGGCTAACATTTCATTCCAGCGGACCGCCAAAAAGCTGCGCTTTTTGCCGTCCGCTGAATTCGAACGTTGGGCGCCAGAACAGAACCACCATGAACATTAGCGTCGCTACAACCAATACCGAGATCGCAGCTTGCTATCCCGTAATGAGGGAGCTTCGCCCCCACATTGCGGAGAGCCAATTTCTTTCCCGAATCCGGAGCCAAATGAACTCCGGCTATCGGCTGGCCTTTGTGCAGGACACAGATGGAGTGGTTGCCGTCGCGGGTTTCCGCGTCGGTGAAAACCTCGCGTGGGGTCGTTTCCTGTACGTTGACGATCTTGTGACCCTTCCCGCCCATCGCTCCAAAGGTTATGGCGCCAAGTTGCTCTCGTGGCTGAAGGAACTCGCTGCAACAGAAGGTTGCCAACAAATGCACCTGGATTCAGGAATCCAAAGAAAGGACGCCCACCGGTTCTATGAACGAGAAGGCATGACAATGGCGAGTTTTCATTTCGTCAAAAACGTAGCGCCCAACCCGGCGCTCCAGCGGGACGCGCCGCCAGCGGCGCGCCCCTGAGCTGGCACGTTAGGCGTCAGAACTCCCGTATGAGCATGTCTATCAACTTCATTTCCGCAACTCCCGTTCTCGCGTCCCTCGATATAGAGCGAAGCACAGAATTCTTCGTTTCCAAGCTGGGTTTCGGCAAGGTGCATGTGGCCCAAGGTGAGTACGGCATTGTTTCCAGCGGCGCAGTAGAAATTCACTTCTGGGCCTGCGAAGATCGGCACATTGCGGAAGCAACAGGATGCAGGGTGAAAGTCCAGGCGATCGAAGAACTGCATGCTCAATGCGCGAGTCAAGCCATAGTTCATCCGAATGCCCCGTTGGTAAGCAAACCGTGGGGAACGAAGGAGTTCGCTATCCTCGACCCCGATGGAAACTTGGTGACGTTCTATGAAAATATCAACGCCTAACTCTGCGCTCCAGCCGACCGGCTACAGCGGGCTTCGCCCGCTTTCGCCGTCGGCTGGGCTTGAACGTTGGGCGTCATCAGGCTACCGGATTTTGCTTAAGGGGAAGTTATGAAGGGCAGTTGTTTGTGCGGTGCGATTGAGTACGAAGTCGATCAATTGGATATGCCAATCAGTCACTGTCATTGCCGCACTTGTCGCAAGGCTCATGCGGCACCGTTTGCATCGAACGCTGGTGTTATGCGAGAGCATTTTCGCTGGGTCAAAGGTAAAGAAAAACTATCGGCCTTTGAATCGTCCCCGGGGAAGCTCAGACATTTCTGTTCTGTTTGCGGTTCTCACCTTATGGCTGAGCGGCTAGCGCAGCCCCACGTCATTGTCCGCGTGGCAACACTCGACGAAGACCCCGGTTCTAAGCCCGTCATGCACATATGGTGTTCGCACGATGTGTCGTGGTTGCAGGACGGCGATAACACACAGTTCTATCAAGAATGGCAACCCGGTCGGTAATGAGCCTGCCGCCCAACCCGTCATTCGAGAGGGACAGCCCAAAAGCGGGCTGCCCCTCAATTTAACGTTAGACCGATAATCGCGAAAGCCATATTGTGATCATGCCATCTAAATTACTTTTTCTGCCAGGTGCTGGTGGCAATCCCAGTTTCTGGGAGCCTGTGTCTGAGTTGCTCATGCATCCCGCATCGAAAACCCGCCTTGGTTGGCCCGGCTTTGGTTCAGTACCGACTGACCCGCTTATCAATGGCATCGATGACCTCGTTGCTAAAGTCATTTCCGAGATTGATCAACCCACTGCAATTATTGCTCAGTCAATGGGAGGGGTTATTGCCATGCAAGTTGCGCTTAAACGGCCAGAATTTATTACTCACTTGATTCTCACAGTTACATCAGGCGGCATTAATGTTAGCGATCTTCGTGCCGAAGATTGGCGACCGGCCTTCCTTAAATCCAACCCATCATTTCCTCGTTGGTTCACTGATTACAAGTCCGACTTGTCTGCCAATATTGGATCAATCAAAGTACCGGTCTTGCTCATTTGGGGGGATGCTGATCTCATCAGTCCTGTAGCAGTAGGTGAGCGTTTAAGAGATCTATTGCCACATGCCCGTTTGCATGTTTTGCCCGGAGGTGCGCACGATCTTGCTTTCTCTTTAGCTTCCAGTGTCGCGCCTCTCATCGATGAGCATCTCAGTCATGCGGTCTAACTTTACGTTCAAGAGGGACGCCGCAGAGGCGCGGCGCCCCTTAACTCCACGTTAGAGCGCAACCCAAGATGCTTGATGCCGTTTTTGATTTTCTATCCGAAGTCGTGGCCTTTCATCTTGGGAGGTTTTATCTCGCAATCATTACGTTCGGGCGTTACAAGCCGAAGATTGGCGACACCAGCCAGCCCCTCGTGAGTTTATTTGGTGGTGCGCTTACGGTCGTTCTCATAGTCGGAATCTTCGCGTGGATAAACCATTCCTAAACCCGCTGGCTGCATCGCGCTCTAACCCGGCGCTCAACCTCGCTCCCTCCGGTCGCTGGACGGCGCTAAAGCGCCGCCGGTTAGCTCTACGTTGGGCGTCAGAAGTACTTTGGGGAATTGAATGTCTGAACTGAAACTCAAGTTTCGCTATGAGCACGGTGCAGCTGATACCGGAAGGCTCGAAATTTACGACGCAGCTGTAGCATTACGCGGAATCGCCCGAGCCACTTCAATAATTACCCACGCATATTTGAATGGAGAGATTCGAACGCACGGAGAGGCTGCCAAGGGTGCAAAGATTTACATCGATACACCCAAGAAAGGTAGCTTCCTGTATGAAGCAACCATTTGGACCGCCGGAGCCTTATCCAGCGGAGTTTTCTACGATTTCATTAAGTACGCGGTGACCGAGGCTGTCGGCAAGACCAATAGTGCCGATGGCTACTACAAGGCACTAGACACGAGAATTGAACCCACCATTGGTGAACTCCCCGCAGTTCTCGAATCTGCATTGGATGAAGTCCACCGACCAATTCGTCAAGACAACAAGATTACATTGGCGGTAACGCGCCCGCGGGGCGAAGAACTGGCCGCCCTCGATTCGGATACGTTGCTATATCTGCAACCTTCTACCGTTCCAGCGCCACACGAAATTTCCGGCAACGTGACAAAGTACAACTCGCTCACAGGCTGGGGAAAGTTCTTCGACCTCATCGAGCGAAGGACGGTTTCATTCAACATCGACTTGAATAGTTCAGAACGGCAACGCTCCCTCGTCACTTGGTCTCTTCATGAAAACAACATGAAGCGCAGCGGCCTTCTGTATTTGCGTGCGAATGCGGTTATCACGCCAACCGGCAGAATCAAACGATACATCGTCCACGGCGTAAGCGACACACCGTTCGTATGACGCCCAACAAATCATTCCAGCGGACCGTCAAAAAGCTGCGCTTTTTGTCGTCCGCTGAATTCAAACGTTAGGGCTACACAACAAAAGGAGATTATCAGTGGCAGACTGGCCTGAAAGATTGTTTGACCTTGTCTTTTTCCCCGCGATGGACGACAAGCTAGATGACTTGGCTAATTTAGCCGAGCAGGAAAGCTGGGATTATCAGTTCACATCTGACAATCACCACAAACCAATCCTTTATAACTATTTGCAGCACACATACAAACGCCTGCAAGACGAAAACAAAATATTTGTGTCCGACGATGGTCAGGCTCTTACATTTAATACGGGCCTTGTCACGCCAAACCAAGAAGAAATTTTCTGCTACTGCACAACCAACAGAAACCAGAATGCAAAGCAAGACTGGCACTTCACAAACTGGCGTAGAAAAGGAGAGAACGATTTAACCAAGTTCTCTCAACTACCCCCTATGGCTCACTATTTTGAAGACCCGTCAGCGCTTGTTTTCGATCCCAGAAAAAAAGTTCGCTCGAATGTTGAGCACATCATTTCGGACAACAAAGATCGGTTTCCAGAGCCATATCTAAGCATGGGCGAGTATGCGTTACAAACGTTCTTAAAAGGCGCTCTAGACAATGCAAAAGAGAGAGTGCGCAGAAACTACAAGACCGCAATTCCTCACTTTTACAGAGGCCGTGTCCAATTGCTTTTGCCCTTGTGTCTTGGCAATCCAAACAAAGCAGACCTCGCCATCGTTGTAGAAGACATGGGCAATTTCTACCGCGCTGCAACCTGCCTCACATTAGACATGGCCTACAACAATGCACGTCAACTTACACGCCCTGACCGTGATTGGCTATTGCCCTAATAAACGCTTCGAGTAGGACGCTCCAACAGCCGGCTTCGCCGCCTGTTTCCGCGCCCCTCAAGCTAAACGTTAGCGCTACAGAATCATCGCAACTCGACCGACTTGGAGGTACAGGTACACATTGAAATGAGCGTTGCAGTCTCGTTTGGGTTGGACATTTTCATTTCCGTTATTGCAGTTGTCTTAACAACAATGGAGGTAATCATGGAAAACTCATTCGCCGTTTCTTATTTCATGGCATGTGTTTGGTGCGGAATTGCGTTCCTGCGGAGCCTGGTGGAAATTCCAACCCAAGCGAGAGATCGCGAACATGAATTTGTGTAGCCTGCCAAGAGTGAACGTGGAAGGTTCGATTCCTTCCCTCCGCACCAATCAACAATAGGGAGCATGAGCGTGCTAAACAAACTTTGGAGCGCATGGAAGACCCGTAAGAAATTCGCGTCCTATGCGGAAATGCCAACCGCATTGGTTGCTTTTTTCGCTATTTGCGGCTTTCTCGTCTCAGGCTTCTACGGTTTTGTTCTGGCCAAAGTTGTTCCAGAGTATTTGGAGGTTGCAAACAAAACTCCGCTTGATACTTGGGGAATCAAAGGCTGGTTCCTCACCGCAATTCTTGGAGCGCTTGGTCTAACAACTTGGTTCTTTGGCTCAATCGCAGTGCGCTGCAACACCATCCTCCGTGAAAGATTGTTCAAGTAGCGCTAACCCGGCGGTCCACCGGACGCTGCGCGATAAAGCCGCGCAGCGCCGGTGACCTACACGTTAGAACTCAGCCATGAGCTACAGCCCAGAAGATGCAGCATGGGACGAAGCTTACGAGAGCATGTTTCGTGAGCTGTATCCCGAACACAAAGAACAAGCGATCGCCGAATTCACCAGCGAACGCCTGCGCTCTTACTATGTTGCTCATCCGGAAGTTCTCGTGCCAGCTGCCCGAGCGTTCAAAGAAGCGAAGATGCTTCACGCGAATGGACATCACAGTGCCGCATTGGTATTCGCCGCATCGGCTACCGAGTTGTTTCTCAAGTCATCCTTGCTCAGACCGGTCGTCTACGGGCTCGTCCATAACGAATCTCTAGCTGAACTTGTAGTTGCGGCCGCGCTCTCGCAAACTGGATTTATGCGATATGAAAAACTTCTTGCGAAATTGTTTGTAGAACTGGCAGGCGTTGAACTGACCACGCTACGTCGACAACCAGAAGCAAAGCCATTACTTCGAGAGGCAGCTGATATTCAGGAGCTCAGAAACGCTGTAATTCATCAAGGCCAAGCAATTACCCTTGAGCAAGCACAGCACGGAATAGACGTTTCTACAGAAGTTTTCAACCAAATGCTCGCCGCCGTACTGAGCAACCTCGGACTTTCACTTGAGAAAGGCGGGCGTCTTGTCACCAAAGAGTTCTAACCCGGCGCTCAACCCCGTTCGCTTCGCTCTCTGGACGCTGCGCGATAAAGCCGCGCAGCGCCGGTTAGCTCTACGTTAGCCGACTACTGCCATGCTCAAAATTACGCTTACTCTCATGGTTGTGCTGATCAGTGTTTATTGGGTTGGCGAAAAGACCAGAAGAAACACAAAAATTGACGCATTTCTGTCAGCGATTGAGGGGCATTACTCAAGACTTAACAACAGGCTTGAAGATGCCACAATCATAAGTGGGCTGCGCTTCCTTCGCCGCCTCTATGGCTGGGCAAGCGTTTTTTTGTTCGCCTGTCTTTTTGCTTTTCAACGATTTTCCCAGCAAAGCCAAACGAATTTTCTATCCCTGTTCTGGGTATTTGGGTTTACTTTTATGGGCTGGTTCTCAATCAAGTGGGTCATCGACCACAAGAACACTATTGGTGAATTTTCAAAAAACCATGCGCTAATGATTTTTGGCCCACTTCTCATGGGTGTCTTTGATCTGCTCTTTCACACCACTTTTACGGAAATCCTGCTTCTCCCGTTTCAGCAAGCCGCGGCAACATTACATTTCAACCTCCCAAAGGTATCAAACCCACTTGCCATTGGCGGCGCTGTCTCACTAGTATTTCTCGCCTTTTTCGTCTTCTACTATTTGCTTACTTGGGCTGTCACAGTTCCCCTGTTTATGGTTTCTGTATTCGCAGTGGTGCTTCCCATCAAGTTCGCACGCGTTCTGGCCCAAATAGATCGCAACAACACATTTTTTTGGTTCACCGTGTTAGTGATGATTGTGATTTCGGTATGGCTAACACAGCTATGAGTCGGCTAACCCATCATTCCACCGGACCTGCGCAAAAAGCCGCGCAGGCCGGTGAATTCAAACGTTGGGCATCACAGGAACAGTCGCGATGAGTAACTTCACCACTATCGCTCCGAAGTATCAGCAGACAGCCACGCTTCAGAAATCCGCGAGCGAGCGTCTGTTCGAGATGTTGCAAATTTCACGAACCGATGATGTTCTGGATCTCGGCTGTGGAACAGGCCACCTCACACAAACTATCCGTTCGAAAACCGATGGAATCGTTGTCGGCACTGATCCGACCGATGAAATGATTGCCGAGGCGACACACCATTACGGCAAGAATATCGAGTTTTATATCGGAATCGCAGAAACGCTCGATATGCCTTCGCGCTTTGACGTAATCTTTTGCAATTCCGCATTTCAGTGGTTTCGCGACCCATCTCGCGCCGTCCTAAATTGCCACAATGCTCTGCGCCCCTCCGGGCGTATCGCCATACAAGCACCGGCACAAGCAAACTACTGCCCGAATTTCGTGCTCGCCACGGATTTCCTGAAACATGATCGCGAGACACAGGACGTGTTCAGCCGTTTTCGCTCTCCTTGCAGGTGAGAGTCCTGTGGCCAGGTATACGCAGAGCCGAAGGCAAGGAGAAGGGCAAGTGTGTCGCCGCGAGGCGGGGTCTGGAGGAAGCCCAATCCGAAGCTGCGGGGCGATGAACAAAAACCGGATATGAGGCGTGATGCATCCGGGGCGAGCGGGCACGTGACCGCGAAGCCCTCCATCTGCGAATGGGGTGCATTTTGTAAATCCGGCGTCTATGCAGTGAAGGTAACGTGTCTTATCCCGGGAGATCTCCCCAGTGCTTCGGAAGCTCGAAGCTGGGCGTTTGGAAACGAACGCTGAATACTGTGGAGAAGTCAGCAGAGGGCATAGTAAGCGGCGCCCCCGCCGAAGGCCCGAACGATGAAAGACGAAGGACCATGATGGAGAGAGACGGGAACGCATCTGACCACCTGCCAAGGCAGGCTGCGGGCATACCGCAGGATGAACTCGTCGCTGGACCGTCAGGACAACCGGGGTCGATTCACCCCCAAGCGTTGCTGGCCCAGGTGTTGGAACGGGCCAATCTGCAACGCGCATTGAAGCAAATGCGCCAGAACAAAGGCGCGCCCGGCATTGACGGCATGAGCGTCGATGAATTGCCGGGCTACCTTCGCCACCACTGGCCGGGAATTCGCGCGCAATTGGAGGCGGGGCAGTACCGCCCGCAACCGGTCAAGCGCGTGGACATCCCGAAAGCGGACGGCAAGACCCGGTCGCTGGGCATCCCTACGGTGTTGGACCGCTTCATCCAGCAAGCCATTGCGCAAGTTATATCGGCCCAATGGGAACCGCATTTTCATTGCCACAGCTACGGATTCCGCCCTGAACGTTCGGCCCATCAGGCCGTGCGCGAAGTACAGGGGACAATCCGCGCAGGTTACGGCTGGGTGGTGGACATGGACTTGCAAGCCTTCTTTGAGCGGGTCAACCATGACCGGCTGATGGCGCGACTGAATAGCCGTTGCCTTGATACCGGCCTGCTGCGCCTGGTCAATCGCTTCCTGAAGGCGGGCGTGAGCGTCGGTGGACACATCGAGCCGACGACGATGGGCGCGCCGCAAGGCGGCCCACTCTCGCCAGTACTGGCCAATGTGGTGTTGGATGAACTGGATTGGGAACTGGACCGGCGTGGCCACCGCTTCGCCCGTTATGCCGACGACTGCAATATTCTGGTCCGAAGCAAACGTGCGGGAGAGCGGGTGATGGGCAGCGTGACACGCTACGTCAGCGACACACTGAGGCTCACAGTGAATCCGCTGAAAAGCGCGGTGGACAGGCCCAAGAACCGCAAGTTTCTGGGCTTCACGGTCAGCCGCAACGGAGCTAGGCTGAAGGTAGCCGACAAGGCTATCACAAAGCTGAAGGACCGGGTGCGGGAACTGACCCGTCGTCCGCGAGGCAACAACATTGGCGTTATCGTGGCAGAGCTGAGGAAAGCCCTGCTTGGTTGGAAAGCGTACTTCGGCATCGCCGAGGTGCTGAGCCCTCTGCGCGATATGTCAAGGCACATTAGAAATGTCCGGCGTTGGGCAAGATAGAGATGTCCGGTTCTCCTGGGTATGGATTACTTTCCAGGACGATCTACGGTGGGGTAACGACGCCAGGGATGGTCGGCAGCAGGCCGGGATTTTTCTGACCAACGTCGGGAAGTCAGGATCGCATCGACGCGAGCGTTGAGGCTTTTGTCATCGACAGGATGGGGGATTTGCTGGGGCGAATCGAAGACCTGGTAGGGCAAGACTTCGCCGCCAGTTACCAGCTCGATTCGCCCGTCGGCATGGACCACGACATCGACTTTCCGTCCGCGCAGTGCATAGCGTGGGGCGCCACCGGTCTGGATGATGTAGCGCTGTCTTTGAAAGGACAGCACCAGGTCCTTGGATAGGGTACGGCGGTGGTGGATGGCGCAGATCCGGGCGAGAGTTTCTGGACTTCCATCATAGGGTTGGTGGGCGTCCTCGTCGTCGCATGCCGCCACGGCAAAGCGCGCATTGTGTTGCTGCAGGTACTGGGGGAGCCAAGCGTTGGCGGTATCCTGATCGCTGATACCCTTCAGGCGCAAGGCCTTGACCAGGCGATCCTGAAGCGTTTGGAACAGGCGTTCTACCCGACCTTTGGCCTGTGGGCTCAAGGCCTGGATGGTGGCAATTCCCAAGGCTTCGGTGGCACGCTGAAACTGCGTGGGTTCGTTGTCTTCTGGGTTGTGTTTGGTGAAGATGCTGTGCCGATCGCTGTAGAGCGCCACGGGGCAGCCATGAGTCGTGACGTAGGTCTGTAGGGCGGACAGGTAGGCCTGACTGCTTTCTACCGGCGCAAAACGGGCATACAAGACCCGACTGGTGGCATCGTCAATGAAGGCGATCAGGGTGCAGCGCGGCCCACGGCCTTCGAACCAATCGTGGGGACTGCCATCGATCTGGATCAATTCCCCCAGTCGCGCTCGGCGCGGCCTGGGTGGGTGCAGGCGCGTGCGCCGCTTGCGCTGGGCTTGCCACAGGCCCGCAGCGATCATCCAGCGACGCAGCGTCTCCTTCGATACGGTATAGCCATCTGCGCGCAGATATTCCGCTGCCAAGGTGGGGCCAAAGTCCGCATAGCGTGCCCGCACCTGCGCCAGGATGCCCTCCCGGACCGTCGTCTCTACCCTTCGGTTGGAGGGTCTGCCACGGCGTCGACTGATCAATGCCCGTGCCCCTTCCCGCTCAACCCCGCGCTGCAAGCGCCGAATCTGCCGCTCCGACAAGCCTAATGCCAGCGCTGCCTGCCCCTGACTTCGGCTCCCATCGATCACCTGCTGCAGCACCGCAAACCGCTTGAGCTCCCGCTCGCTCATCTCTATCCGCTCCTGCGTCATTCGTCCTTGCCTCTCTACTCTTCCAGGCGGACATTTCTAACGTGCCGAAAGCGGACATTACTAATTTGCTGCTACAGCCCTCTGCGCGATATCGACAAGTGGGTACGACGCAAGCTACGCTGCTACGTCTGGAAACAATGGGGATCGGCCGGTTACCGGCAACTGCGCAAGCGTGGCGTGTCTGTGCGCGAAGCGTGGAACACCAGTAAGTCGGCGCATGGGCCGTGGCGGCAGTCGAAGACACCGGCGCTGACCATTGGCCTTCTTCAAGAACCTGGGAGTGCCGAGCCTTGCGGCCCGGTAAGAATGCAATTCATCGAACCGCCGGATACGTGATCCGTACGTCCGGTGGTGTGGGAGGGGGGAGCCGTGAGGCTTCCTCCTATCCTGATTGGCCTTCCTGTGACGCTCGCATAGCCACTTGACAAACGTACGTAATGGCGTACCATCAAGACTTCTTTGAAGGAGCGTGAAATGAATACACTTACCGCCAGCGAAGCTCGCGCAAATCTGTACCGACTCATTGATCAAACAGTAGAGTCTCATGAGCCAATCATCATTTCTGGAAAACGCAGCAGTGCCGTGTTGCTTTCTGCGGAAGACTGGAGCGCAATTCAAGAAACCTTGTATCTACTGGCCGTACCCGGCATGCGCGAGTCCATCAAGGCTGGTATGGCCGAACCCCTTGCAAAAAGCTCGAAGGCGCTTAAGTGGTGAGTTGGGAAGTTGTTTATGCCAAGCAAGCAATGAAGGACGCAAAGAAGCTTGCTGCAAGTGGCCTTAAAGCAAAGGCACAAGAACTGCTCGAGGTTCTTGCCAACGACCCATTTCAAAATCCACCACCCTTCGAGAAGTTGGTCGGTGATCTTGCCGGCGCATACTCTCGCCGCATCAATATTCAGCACCGCATAGTTTATGAAGTCTTTACCAAAGAGAAAACGGTTCGTGTCCTGCGTATGTGGACACATTATGAGTGAGCAGAGGCCCAACCAATCCATCAACACGGACTGGCGCGATAAGGCCGCGCCAGCCGGTTATGTCAGACGTTGGGAGTCACAAGTGGAATCGGATCGTTACAAGCGCGGTTGGGAAAACCTCAAGGAAATCGATGGTCACGCTGGCGAATTGAAGTCACAAACTACCGCCAAGAGCGCCATGACAATTGGTAATCTGAGAGCTATAACCCGGCAGTCGAGCGGACCGGCGCATAAAGCCGCCCAGCGCCGGTGACCTCCACCTTATGCCTCGGACATTAAACTGGGGAGTGAGTTTTGAGCCAGTCGCGCAGAGCCGCATTCATGCGCGTCTGCCAACCCGGACCGCCTGCACGGAAGGCCGCGAGAACGTCGCGGTCAAAGCGAATGGTGGTCGATTCTTTGTCGCTTCCTGCTGGGCGCCCGCGCTGTCTCCGGTATGCTTCAATCCCGGCCTGCATCTCCTCGCGCGACATCGGTCGCTCGTCCTCGTTCTTGCCGTCCCATACATACGGTGCCTTTCCGCGCACTTTCGCCGCGTCGGTCTTGCTTTCACCGCGCTTGAGGGCGGCGCGCATCTTATTAGGTTCATTTGAAGTCATCTTCGAGCCAGCCATGGTAACCGCTCCTTTCCTCTTCACTCGCCGGCCGAAAGCTAACAATCCGCAGCGCCTCTTCCCGCGCCACATGCACCACCGTCAGCACCGCCAGCACATCAAACACGTAAGCGAACGACTGTGTGCGCTGTTCGCCGCCTCGCACGCTCTCGACGTCCAAGTGGTAAGGGCTCTCCAGCACCATCACGGCATCGAGGAAATCTAGCCCATGCTTGTTGAGGTTGGCTTCCCGCTTGGCTTCATCCCAGAGAATGTGCCTGTTTATTGATTTTATTTTGATAACGGTAATTCGAGAAGTCAAGAATTTTTGTTACTACACCACCGAGGCATAACGCTGCGGTCAACCGGACCTGCACGAAAAGCCGCGCAAGCCGGTTATCTTCACGTTGGGCCTCTCAGGCTACACATGGAGCATGAGTAGTTGCGCAGTAGTATCCGTACGGATACACTAAGCTCATGAACACCTTTCTTCGGACGGACGAATTCGATGCTTGACTCTCAGCCTTGAAGGACAAGGTTGATCGTGCGCGCATCGCTCATCGTATTCGCTCTGCCGAACATGGCAATTTCGGCGACTGCGAGCCGGTCGGTGAGGGCGTCTCCGAAATGCGCGTACATGTCGGCCCCGGCTATCGTGTCTATTACACACGCCGAGGAGTGGTGGTCTATTTGCTTCTGCTGGCTGGCGATAAGTCTTCCCAGAAGCGCGACATCAAACGCGCCATTGAGATGGCGCGCTCTTTGGACAAGGAGTGAACCATGGCCAAACTTGCCCCTTTTGACGCTGCTGACTACCTCGACGACGAAGAAACCATCGCGGAGTTCTTGACCGCGGCACTGGAAGATCAAAACCCCGACGTGTTTCTTTCCGCCGTTCGTGACGTTGCCCGAGCCCGCGGCATGGCACAACTCGCCAAGGACGCTGGCCTTGGCCGCGAGAGTCTCTACAAAGCCCTCACACCGGGCGCCAAACCACGTTATGACACTATGCTAAAGTTGCTTCATGCCCTGGGTGTCAAGCTTTCTGCGACGCCGCTGATTCATTCATGAGGTCCACCGAGGCTCAATCAATCATTCCAAATGACGATTCTCGTAGAGGCAAAGTGAACCACCCCGGGTTTTGAGGAGGCTTCGATTCGAGAGAGAATGAAGCCATGAACAGAGCCAAGAAGTACTCCCCCGAAGTGCGTGAACGGGCGGTACGTCTGGTGCAGGAGCATCGTAGCGAATATCCGTCCCTGAGATCTGCGCCTTGGTCCTTGCCATGACCACAGCTCAGAGCTCGAACAGACGGAAGATGTTCCAGATGCCATCGCGGCGCAGCGCGTGCAGCAGGGTAAAGGCGACATGACCGATCCAGTAGGCCCAGACGAGATTGGCCAGTGCCTTATGCAGGGGGATGAGGGCCTGCAGGATGGCGCCGGGCGGGGTACCGCCCTGGGGTAGAAAGAAGAAGATGGCGGTACCGGTGAGCGCCATCCAACTGACCAGTAGGAGCCCGAGACCATGTACGATCGCAGCGAGTCCTGGTGCCGGTCCACTGGGCCGTAAGCGGCCGCGTAGCAGGGCACGCAGATCGTCCCAGATGGGTCGCCAGGGTCCGCGCAGGGGGAATAGCTGGGCGCGAATAGCAGGGGTGGTGAAGATCCACAACCATTCCCAGAGCAGAAAGAGCGCCGTCGTCAGGCCGATCCAGGCATGGGTACTGAAAAGTAGCTGGGTAATACTGCCGTAGTCGGCATGCTGAAAATCCGGCGTCATCCATAAGGAGCTGAAGAGCTGCCAGGTGACACCAAAGGCGATACCGGCATGCAGCCAGCGTGCCTCGCGTGGCCAGGGATTGTCGCGGGAATCGTCGGACATCTTTCCTCCCAGATGGATTACGCCCAGTATATCGTGATTTTCAGGCTTTCCCATAAAGGGACGAAAAAGTATGATGATAGCAAAGAGGGGGGCGTCTGATGATCATACTCTATCTGTTGAACACCCTGTTTGTGCTGGGTATTGTGTTGGCGTTGTGGTTTCCCGCAGAAACGCGGCGGATTCTGACGCGCCTGGGCCTGTGGGACTGGATACAGGGGATCGATCGCGAGGTCTTCAGTCGCTGGGTGGAGCGGGCGGGCATCTTTTTGATGATTGCCGCGCTGGCGCTCTTCGCTTCCATTGCCATGGGTGGGCATCCTTGGGACTGGATCTTGCCTGCGGGAGAGGGGCTTTTCTTTGGTGTCGCCCTTTGGCTGGCGGGCTTTTGGTCGCGACCTAAGTCTTGAAGCATGCAGCGATCAACAAAACTCGCGGCGCCGCTCCAAAATGCGCTGATATTCCTCCGGATCACGTAGCTCGGTGAGCTGGCCGCCGCGGGGGAAATGCTTGGCCTCCAGACGCAGGAGCCAGAAGCGCAAGGCGGCGGCACGCATGTAGGGAAACCACAGGCCATGCTCGCGCCGTTCGAAAGGGCGGACGCTTTCGTAGGCTTGCCAGAGAATGGCGGCAAGGTTTTTGTCGAGACTGCCATCGGGGAAGGAGCACCAGGCATTGGCGACGATGGCCAGATCATAGAGCCAGGCATCGTCACCCGCGTAGTAGTAGTCGATGGTACCGGTGATGGTGTTGCCCTGAAAGAGGACGTTATCGGGGAAGAGATCGGCGTGAATCACCCCGCCGGGCAGCTTATCGCGGGGCCATTGCTTCTGCGTTTCCCGTTCATCGGCAAGCAGCTCTCTTTCGGCCGGGCTCAACTTGGGGAACAGCCGTCTGCCGGTTTCCTGGCACCAGCCGAGCCCGGCGGGGTTCGGATGCTCCTCGGGAAAGCCGCGACCAGCGAGATGCATGCGTGCGAGCAGCTGCCCGAGGGCGCTGATCTCGGCCTCGTTGGGCACGCGGCCCTCGATGGACTGCCCGGCCAGGCGTTGCACGATGGCGGCCGGTTTACCGCAGAGAGTACCGAGGATCTCGCCAGCGCGCGAATGCACTGGCGCCGGGCAGGGAATGCCGTGCTGACTCAGCCACTCCGTAACGTGCAGGTAATAAGGGATGCTCTCTCGCGGCAGACGTTCAAAAATGGTCAGAACGAAGCGGCCGCCTTGGGTATCGAGAAAAAAGTTGCTGTTCTCGGTACCCGCGCAGATGCCGGTAATCTGTTCCAGGCTGCCAAGGTCATAGGCGGCCAGAAAGCTTGCCAACTCGGCATCGGGGAGTTCGGTGTAGACAGCCATGCGTTTACCAGCGGAAGAGAGTCCACTGCGGGACATCCATTTTTTCCGCATCGGAATTGGGTACACGGGTGAAGCCATGGCCGCTGCGGTTGACGAGATAGTACGGAGGGAAGGGCTTGGGCGGGATGACCTTGACCATGTAGACCTCGCCATCGGCCTTGTATTCTTCGATCCGGGAGCCCTTGGGCACATGGAGTTGGGCCTCGGGCACACTGTTTTTGGGCGGTGCCAGGCGTGGCAGATGATAGGGGTATTTCTCGGGGCCGCTCTCGGCCAGCACAACGCCAGCGCAGAGAAATGCCCCCAGACCCAGAAAGATTGCAAGAGTACGCGGCATGACGAGGTTCCTCCCTTGTTACAGGTTGAGCAGGGCTTCGGTTTCTGCCGACGAGGGGGCAAAACCGCGTTTTTCGTAATGATCAAAGATAGCAGCAACAACGGCATCGGGATCGTCGAGTACGGTGACCAGATCCAGGTCGGCCTCGTTGATGGTGCCGTGCGCCAGCATGGTGCTTTTCCACCAGTCGATCAATCCATTCCAAAAGCCGGAGTCGAAAAGAATGATGGGCATGCGGCGGGTCTTGCCGGTCTGCACCAGGGTGAGGCATTCCGCGAGTTCATCGAGGGTACCAAAGCCGCCGGGCATGACCACATAGGCGGCAGCGTACTTCATGAACATCACCTTGCGCGAATAAAAATGTTCGAAGGACAGGGAGATGTCCTGATAGGGATTGCTGTGTTGCTCATGCGGCAGTTCGATGTTGAGACCGATGCTGTAGCCGGTGCCGCGATAGGCACCGCGATTGGCCGCCTCCATGACGCCCGGACCACCGCCACTGATCACCGAAAAACCGGCGTTGGAGAGTTTCTCGGCAATGCTCAAGGTCTGCTGATACCAGCGGTGCTCCTCGGGCAGCCGCGCCGAGCCGAAGATACTGACACAGGGCTCAACGGCGGCCAGCTTTTCATAGCCGCGCACAAACTCCGCCATGATCTGAAAGATTTTCCAGGCTTCGCGGGTGAGGCGACTCTCGCCGCCGTCAAGAAGACGTTCCGTGTCCAGGGGTGCGCGCATTGCAGGCCTACCGTAGCTGCTCAAATTTTCCGTATTATGGGGGAAAGCTGCCGAAAAGTCCTGCTCATGACCGAAAATTCTCGTATCCTGGTTGATGCCTCCAGTTTTCTCTACCGCGCCTTTCATGCCCTCCCGGACCTGCGCGCCCCCGATGGCCTGCCAACCGGCGCCATCTATGGGGTGGTCAACATGTTGCGACGGTTGCGGCGCGAGTATCCGCAGGGCGAGATCTTCGTCGTTTTCGACGCCGCCGGGCCGACCTTTCGGGATGCGATCTACCCCGAATACAAGGCACAACGTCCGCCCATGCCACAGGAACTGCGCGTGCAGATCGAGCCTCTGCTGCAGTGGATAGCGGCCATGGGCCTGCCCCTGCTGCGTGAGGCGGGCGTCGAGGCCGATGATGTCATCGGCACCCTCGCCTGCGCCACGCCTGCCGATCGCCCCCTCCTGATCATTAGCGGCGATAAGGATCTTGCGCAGCTCATCGATGCGCGTACGCAAATCGTCGATACCATGAAAAACACCGTGCTCGATGGGCAGGGAGTGCGCGACAAGTTTGGCGTCCCGCCGGAACAGATGGTGGACTACCTTGCCTTGGTGGGCGACAAGGTGGACAACATTCCGGGCGTGCCGGGCGCCGGACCCAAGACGGTGGCCAAATGGCTGGGACAATACGGCACCCTGGACAATCTTCTTGCGCATGCCGATGAAATTGGCGGCAAGATTGGTGATGCCCTGCGTGCCAGTCGTGACTTTCTACCACGCAGCCGGGACTTGGCCAGGATTCGCTGTGATCTGGAGCTCCCCGCCGCCGCGCTCGTGCAACAGCCGGCCAATACGGCGGCGCTTCTTGCCCTGGCGGAACGTCTGGGCTTCAATAGCTGGCGCCGCGAGTTGCAGACCGAGTTGGCAGCGACAGGGGATCCTGCGGGATTTTCCCCTCTCTCAGGAGATCCCATCGACCGCAGTCGCTACCTACTGATCGATACGGAAGACGCCCTGCAAGATCTCCTGGCGCGGATAACGGCGGCAGAGCGGGTGGCCATCGATACCGAAACCACCTCTCTCAATCCCCATGATGCCGAGCTGGTGGGGATTTCCTTTGCTTGGCGGGAGGGCGACGAGATAGAGGCAGCCTACCTGCCCCTCGGACACCGCGAGGGGCGGCAGTTGCCGCGCGAGCAAGTCCTTGCAGAACTACGATCTTGGCTGGAATCGGACGCGGCGAAGATTGCCCAGAATGCCAAGTTCGACTGGCAGATCTTTTGGGGTCAGGGCATAGAGCCGCAGGGCCTGCTGCGCGATACCCTGCTCGAAAGTTATGTGCTGGACTCCAACGGGCCGCACGACCTGGATCATCTGGCGGAGCGCTTTCTGCAGCACCAGAACATCGCCTATGAGGACGTCGCTGGCAAAGGCAAAAAGCAACGCAGTTTCGCCGAGGTTCCGATCCGCGAGGCCCTGCCCTACGCGGCGGAAGACGCTGATGTCTGCCTGCGCCTAGATGCTCTGCTGTGGCCGCGGATCGACACGGAAGCGGGGCTGCGGCGGGTGTTTGTAGAGATCGAAATGCCCCTTGCGCTGGTATTGGCGCGTATGGAATGGGCAGGAGTGAAGATCGACCGGCAGCAGTTGGAGGCCCTCAGTAGTGAGCTGGCTGCGGCCATGCAGCAGGTCGAGCGGGAGGCGCAGGAATTGGCTGGGCAGCCCTTCAATTTATCTTCCCCCAAGCAGATTCAGGAAATCCTCTTCGACAAGATGCAGTTGCCAAGCCAGAAGAAGACCAAGGGCGGGCAGGCCTCGACCGACGAGGATAGTCTCGCGCAACTGGCCAGCCATTCACCCCTACCGGGCCTGATTCTCGAATATCGCAGCCTCGCCAAGCTGCGGAACACCTACGCCGATGCCTTGCCGCAGATGATCCATCCGCGTACCGGGCGTGTGCACACCCACTATCGCCAGGCAGTGGCGGCTACGGGACGACTTTCCTCCAGCGATCCGAATCTCCAGAACATCCCGGTGCGCACGGAGCAGGGGCGACGGATCCGTGCCGCCTTCATCGCCGAGCCGGGGCACCTGCTGCTGAGCGCCGATTACTCACAGATCGAACTTCGTCTCATGGCGCATTTTTCCCACGATGAGGGTCTGCTCGCTGCCTTTGCGGCGGGGGAAGACGTCCACCGGGCAACCGCCGCTGAGGTCTTCCAGATTCCGCTGGAGGACGTCGATGCGGAGCAACGACGGGCCGCCAAGGCGATCAATTTTGGTCTGATCTACGGCCAGACTGCCTTTGGCCTGGCGCAGCAGCTGGGGGTCGATCAGGCCAGTGCACGGGCGTACATGCAGCGCTATTTCGAGCGCTATCCCGGGGTCCGGGCGTATATGGAGGAAAGCCGCAAACGGGCGCGAGAGCAAGGTTTTGTCGAAACCCTCTATGGCCGCCGTCTCTATGTGCCTGAGATTCAATCGCGCAATCCGGCGCGCCGGGCGTACGCCGAGCGTGCCGCCATCAATGCCCCGTTGCAGGGCAGCGCCGCCGATCTAATCAAATTGGCGATGATCGCCGTCGACTCCTGGTTACAGGAAGACCGGTCGCGGGGGCGAATGATCCTGCAGGTACACGACGAATTGATTCTGGAGGTCGCGGAGGAGCGTCTGCAGGAGGCCAGTCAGGCCCTGCGGGCACGTATGGAAGGGGTGGCGCAGCTCGCCGTCCCCCTGGAGGTGAGTATGGGCTGGGGCGCTTCCTGGGCGGAAGCGCACTCCTGATGTTTAGCGTTGATTGTTGCCTTGAAACATCTTCAGGATGGCGTCGCTGCTGAGCTCTTCACCGTTCAGTGCCATGGCGAGGACCTCGCCGCCAATGACCTGGGGGGCGATGATCATATCCGGCTGCACCCGTTGCACGCGCTTGAGATTTTTACTGTCGTTGACCGCGGCCACGGTCTTCGCAGAGCCTTGTAGTTCGCGCGTAGCAAGGATGATGAAGGCGTTTTCCGAGTCATCGGCACGCAGGGCGAGGACCGCGGCAGCGACATTGGCCTGCACTTGGTTGAGGACGTCGGTGTCGCTGGCGTCGCCGATGATCACATCCTCGGCTTGAAAATAGGTGTCGTCGGGCTGGCGCAGCAGAATGACCCGCACGACCTGTCCGCGGTCTTTCAACTGACGATAGCTGTTGCGTGCCAGCGGCGTGTCACCAACGATAATGTAATGATCTTTCAATGGCATGAGAGATTCCTTGGGCCGCTTCGCAAAAAAAATTGAACTTTACTTCAGTCTTTAGATTCTAAGGGGAGTGGTTTTTCCCGGACTTCACCTCCCTGTCCGGGATGGGAGTCCTCTCCTCCCTTTGAGGACTCATGTTTGTTCCCCGCCGGCGGCGGGGGACTTTTTTCCAGCCAAGCGCTCAGCCTGCTCTGTAACTCTGGGAGCCCTTCGCCCTCTTTCGCGGAAAACAGCTGTGCCGTACTCCCTGCCATTTCTCCCGCACGCAGCACCCGCTGCAGGGTCTGCCTTGCTGCCCCACGCGACAGTTTGTCGGCCTTGTTGAGGAGGACGTGCACGGGTCGCTGGCAATGCGCGGCAAAGCGTAGCAGATCGCAGTCGAAAGGCATCAGCGGATGGCGAATGTCCATCACCAGAATCAGCCCCTTCAGACTCTGGCGACTGCGCAGATACTGGCTGAGAAGCTCCCCCCATTGGGCGCGCATGGCCTCCGGAACCTTGGCGTAGCCATAGCCCGGCAGATCGACGAGTCGCTGCTCCGGGCTGCCCAGGATGAAGAAATTCAGTGCCTGGGTACGACCCGGAGTGCGGCTGACGCGGGCCAAGGCGCGTTGTTGGCAGACGCGGTTGAGGACCGAGGATTTGCCCACGTTGGAGCGTCCGGCCATGGCCACTTCGGCACCGCTATCGGCGGGGAGTTGGCCTAGGCGGGTCACGCTCAGCAGGTACTCGGCCTGCTGCAGACCAATAGTGCGCGCTTTCTCCGGCCTCGGAGTTTCCTTGGTATGTTCCATGCTAGGAGCATAGCCGTGCCACGCGGCTACTGGCAATTCTTTCCTGAAGCGCTAGACTGCGGGCAGACAACAGAATGGGGAGGTGGTCTTGCAGACCATGAGTCGTGTTCACTCTGCGCAGTCTTCGCGATTGCGTCTACTGCTGCAATTTTTGGGCTCGATGCGCTTGGCGGTGAGCCTGCTTGTCCTGCTCGCCATCGCTTCCGTCATCGGTACGGTACTGAGCCAGCAACAGCCCTACGACAACTACCAGCTCCAGTTCGGTAGCTTCTGGTTTCAGGTTTATCGCGAGCTGGGGCTCTACAACGTCTACCGAACCCTGTGGTACACCGGGATCGTCGCCTTTCTGGTCCTCTCTACTGCTACCTGTGTCACGCGTAATGGCCCGCGCATGCTGCGCGACATGCGCGCCCTGCCCGTCCGGCAGCGCCACGCGGCAATCCGCGCACAGGAACATTTTTTCTCGACCGATGCGGAGCTGTCGGCCGAAGGCATGGCCAACCGCCTTGCGGCATTGCTACGCCAGGCCGGTTTCCGCCCGCGCCTGGAGCGTGAGGGTAGTGAGTTCTATGTAGCCGCGCGCAAGGGGCGCTTTCACCGGCTGGGATATTTCCTTACCCATCTGGCCATCATCCTCATCTGCGCGGCGGCCCTCTACAATGCCGATATTCCGGTGAAATGGGCAGAGTGGACGGGTACTCTCCAGCCCGCCAAGAACTTCGATCTGCCCCTCAGCGAAATCCCCCGTTCGGCCTGGATGCCGCTGCACAATCCTGCGTACCGCGGCATCATCACCCTGCCGGAGGGACAGACGGCGGATGCCGTCTTCGAGCTGGCCGGCGATGGTTACCTCGTGCAGCCCCTGCCGTTCCGCATTCATCTGCGCTCGTTTCACGTCAGTTATTACTCTACCGGTATGCCCAGCGATTTCGTTTCCGATGTCGTGCTCTACAGTCCGTCGGGCAAGGTACTGAAAAGTGGCATTATTCGCGTCAATCATCCGATGTCCTACGATGGCGTGGAAATTTATCAGTCGAGCTTCAGTGACGGTGGCTCCCTCCTGCACCTGCAAAGTTACGTATTGGGAATGCCAGCGTTGCAGCCGGGGCAGCTCACGGGACGGGTCGGGCAGACCCTGCAGGCGGGGGGTTCCGGTTATTCAGTGCAATTGAAGAACTTCTCCCTCTACAATGTCATGCCGCGCACGGCGGTAGGCGACAAGCCCGACCCGAAAAACCCCATGATCAACCTGGGCCCGAGTTACACCTACGTGGTGCATGACCCGCACGGTGGCGCGGCGGAATTCAAAACCTACTTCAGCCCCATCAGCCGCAATGGACAAGGCTATTTCGTGCAGGGATATCGGCAGGCGCTCGGTGATCCTTATCACTACGTCTATCTGCCCGTCGGGCCCAACGGCGGCATCTCCCTGTTTCTGAATTATCTGGCTGCCCTGCAGGTGGCGGCGCGCGGCGGTGCACAGGCATCTCCGGCGGTCTTTCAGCAGATTTTTGCGATGCTTGCCGCGCGTGTGGCACCCAATATGTCTACTGCCGAGCAGGGTCGTTTCGTGCAGGCGAGCCTGAATGCCTTGGCGCAGATGCGGGATTATCCCGCCCCCTTCATTCTCCGCCTGCAGTCCTTCGACCATCGCTGGGCGGCCGGTCTGCAGGTTACCAAGTGGCCCGGTACGGTGCCCATCTACTGGGGTTGTGTGGCCCTGGTACTGGGAATTTTCATTCTCTTTTACCTGCCGCAACGGCGGATTTGGGCGCGGGTAGAGGATCGGGAAGGCGGCAGTCATCTGGAACTGGGCGCCAGCGCTGATCGGAACAAGCGGGAGTTCGCCCGCGAGTTCGCTGCCTGGGAGCGTGCCTTGCGGACGTCGCCTAGAAAAGAAGATACTACTTTGAATTGTTGACTTATTTAGAGAGAGGAGCGGAACACATGGCAAAGAGCATGGAATCCTGGGCAGAAGAACTGCCCGCGGAGTTTCGGCACCGGACCCTGGCGGAGATCCTGCGTCAGGAGGCCGCCTGGATCCTGGGCCTGACGGCGGTGGCGGCATTCATTCTCGCCCGCTGGGGCGCGCAGTTCGACTATTGGCAATATGTGGTACTGGCGTCCTGGTATGTGGGTCTCTTGCTGGCTGGCGTTGCCTGGCGCCCGCTGCAGTGGGCGACGGTAGCCAGTGTCCTGCCGGCATTGGGCGCGGTCTGGCTCTATGCCCACGGTCAGACGGCAGAAAACAATTTCCTCTTGCACTACGTGTTACAGGGTGTCGCTGCTGCAATGTGGATGTCGGTACTCCTCCTCCTCGCTACTGCGGCCTACCTGCTGCATTTTTTCTCGGGGCGTGAGGCGGTGGGGCGCTGGGCGACGCGCCTGACCTGGGGGGGCGTGATCTTCGGCTTCATTGGTCTGGGCGTGCGTTGGCGCGAGACCTACCTCGGACACCCGAGCTGGGGACACATCCCCGTCAGTAATCTGTGGGAAGTCTTTGTGCTTTTTTGCGCGACGACTCCGCTGTTTTACCTGTATTACGAGAAAAAGGCGCAAAATCGCAGCCTGGGCGCCTTCATCATGCCCTTAGTGGCGGCGGCGGTAGGCTTTTTGTTGTGGTTGACTCTGGCGCAACACATGGATCGCGTCGAGCCCTTGATCCCCGCCTTGCAGAGTTTCTGGATGAAGCTGCATGTGCCGATGATGTTTGTCGGCTACGCCAATTTCACCATCGCCAGCCTGATTGGGGCGGCATATCTGCTGCGTGAGGGATCTGTCCGACGCCGCGGGATCTTGGCCGCCCGCCTGCCCGACGCCGACCTGATGGACGAGGTCATGTACCGCGCCATTGCCCTGGGCTTCCTGTTTTTTACCGTGGCTACCATCCTTGGTGCGGTCTGGGCGGCGCGGGCCTGGGGTGGCTTCTGGTCCTGGGACCCCAAGGAAACCTGGGCCCTGATCGTCTGGCTCAATTACGCAGGCTTCCTGCACGCCCGGGTGGTCAAGGGCTGGCGCGGTCGCAGCATGGCCTGGTGGTCTTTCCTGAGCCTCTGGGTAGTCAGCTTCTGCTTCCTGGGTGTCAACATGTTCCTGTCGGGCCTGCATTCCTACGGCAAGCTCTGAGCTCAGGCATCGGGTTTCTTCCTCGCCGCTTCGGCATTGCCGAAAAAGCGATGGAAGAAAAGCAGATACAGCGCCTGTAGCCCGGCGCCGAGGTAGAAGGGCCAGCTGAGCAGGCCAGCGGCGAAGAAGAGCCCGGCGATGACCGGGCCGATGGCGCGCGGTGCCTGGATGCTCAGGCTATTGATGGTGGCCGCGAGACCCCGGTGGCGCTGGTCGACAATGCCGAGAAAGAGGGCCTGCCGGGAACCGATGCTGCCCTGATTCATGGCCGAGCGCAGGATGTAGGCGAGCATCGCCAGCCAGAAGTTCGGCGCCAGAGGGATCATCAGTAACATTAACAAACCGACCAAGCGCAGGCGCACCACTGTACCTACCATGCCAAAGCGTCGGTTCAGGCGAATGCTGAACAGTGAGCTGGCCGCCGCCACCAGAAAGGCAATGGCCATACCGGGGCCGATCAGCGCCGGGCCCGCATGAAAACGCAGGTGCATCCAGTAGGCCATCAGCGGGCCGATCAAGCCGATGCCGAGGCCGTTGAGGCTGTTGATGGCGCCAAAGCTGAGCAGCGGACGCCAGCGAAAGCTGGTCGGTGCCGAGGCCGTCTCCTCCGCGACCGCTGCGGATGCCGCCCGGGGTCCGGGTTCGCGGGCACGGTACAGTAGCCACAGACTGGCCAATGCGCCGAGGAGGACCAGAGCAAAGAGACTGCGGTACCCCAGGAGTTCGGGAAAAGCGGGGGCAAACTGGCCTGGCAGAGCGGCAAGCGCTGCCCCCAGACCCATTCCCGCTAGTCCAATGGCGGTATTGATCGGTAAAACCCGGCCCCAGATTTCCTGCGCCAGGCTGCGCGACAGCCACGCCTGTTCTGCGGGCGCAAAGGGGCCGGCGCCGCCATTGGCGCCACGTCCAAAGGCACCGAGCAGGGCGGCAATGCTGAGGATGGCGGGATTACTGCTGAGCAACGCCAGAACGGCGGCAAGGACCTGGGTGCCTTCGTAGCCCAACAAAAAACGTCGTGCGCCATAGCGGTCACTGGCGGGCCCCACCAGCAGAGTCGCAAGTCCGCCCAGCAGAAGACTGGCGGAGTAAAGAGCGCCGATCGCCACCGCCGTCCAGTGCAGGGCGTGCAGATACAGCGCAAAATCGACCACCAGGGCACCCTGCCCCACACTGCGCGCCGCGCGCGCCGCCAGCAGTCGGCGCGCGCTTGCAGGTACGTTGGTGAGCAGCAAAACGCTTCAGACAGCGAGGGTGGGACGAATTTCCCGATTTTGTGTATCGACGTGGACCACTTTGGGTCGCCAGCCTTGCGCCTCCTGGGGACTGATTTGGAGATAGCTCGCGATAATGAGCAGGTCGCCCAGGGCCACGCGTCGGGCAGCGGCACCATTCACCGAAATGCAGCCACTGCCGGGCGCGGCACTGATGGCGTAGGTGGTGAAGCGCTCGCCGTTGTGCACGTCATAGATCTGAATCTGCTCGAAGGGAAGGATGCCCGCCGCCGCCAACAGCTCGGCATCGATGGCGCAAGAACCCTCATAATCGAGCTCTACCGCCGTGACCCGCACCCGGTGCAGCTTGCTTTTCAGCATCGTGATCAGCATCAGTGTTCCTTGTGCTCGTCGGAATGACGGCGAGCGAGGCGATTGACGCCCAGGGCGACGAGCAAGAGCAGGACGGGCGTCCCCACCAGGATCACGATTTCACCCCACATGCTGAGCATCTCTTTGCCCCTCCACTAAGCAAACCGTGGGTATTGTAACTGCTTGCCCGAGGGCGGGGAATCGCGCCCGCGTTTTTGCTACACTGGCGCCCGACCAGATCGCAGCAAGGATTTCCGATGGCCCAATACGTCTTCACCATGAATCGTCTGAGCAAGGTAGTGCCGCCCAAACGCGCTTTGCTCAAAGACATCTCCCTGTCCTTCTTCCCCGGCGCAAAAATTGGCGTGTTGGGCCTCAATGGGGCCGGAAAATCGACTCTGCTCAAGATCATGGCGGGGGTCGACAAGCAGTATGAGGGCGAAGCCACACCGATGCCCGATCTGAAGATTGGCTATCTGCCGCAGGAACCGCACGTCGATCCGGAAAAGACCGTGCGCGAGGCCGTAGAAGAAGGTTTGGGCGAGATCCTCACGGCGCGTGCCGAGCTCGACGCCATTTATGCCGCCTACGCCGAGCCGGATGCCGATTTTGACCACCTGGCCAGCGAGCAGGCGCGCCTGGAGGCGATTCTGGCGGCAGGTGACGGACATCAGGCCGAGCAACAGATGGAGGTTGCCGCCGATGCCCTGCGCCTTGCCCCCTGGGACGCCAAGGTGGGTAGTCTCTCGGGTGGCGAGAAGCGACGGATTGCGCTGTGTCGCCTGCTCATCAGTCGCCCCGACATGCTCCTTCTGGATGAACCTACCAACCACCTCGATGCCGAATCGGTGGAGTGGCTGGAGCAATATCTGGCGCGCTTTCCGGGTACCGTGGTGGCGGTCACCCACGATCGCTATTTTCTCGACAACGCCGCCGAGTGGATCCTGGAGCTCGATCGTGGCCAAGGGATTCCTTGGAAGGGAAATTACTCCACCTGGCTGGAGCAGAAAGAGAAGCGCTTGGAGCAGGAGGCGCGTACCGAGGCCTCGCGTATCAAGGCGATGAAACAGGAGCTGGAATGGGTACGGCAGAGTGCTCGCGGACGGCAAAGTAAGAGCAAGGCACGTCTGGCACGTTTCGAAGAACTGAGCTCCTACGAGTATCAGGCGCGCAACGAAACCCAGGAAATCTTCATTCCGGTGGCCGAACGCCTGGGCAATGAGGTGATCGAATTCGAGAATGTGACCAAGGGCTTTGGTGATCGTCTCCTGTTCGAAAACTTGAGCTTCAAGGTCCCGCCAGGTGCCATCGTTGGCATTATCGGCCCCAACGGCGCCGGCAAGTCGACCTTTTTCAAGCTCATCACCGGCCAGGAGCAGCCCGATAGCGGCACGGTAAAGATCGGCCCCACCGTGCAGCTCGCCTACGTCGATCAGTCGCGCGATGCCCTTGCCGCCAAAAACAACGTCTGGGAGGAGATCTCCGGCGGTCTGGATATCCTGCAGATCGGCAAGTTCGAGATTCCCTCGCGCGCCTATTGCGGGCGTTTCAATTTCAAGGGCGCGGATCAGCAAAAGCTGGTGGGACAGCTCTCTGGCGGTGAGCGTGGCCGACTGCATCTCTCCAAGACCCTGTTGACCGGTGGGAATGTGCTGTTGCTGGACGAGCCTTCCAACGACCTCGATGTGGAAACCCTGCGCGCCCTGGAGGATGCCCTACTCGAATTCGCCGGTACGGTGATGGTGATCTCGCACGACCGTTGGTTTCTCGATCGCATCGCCACCCACATCATCGCCTTCGAGGGCGATGCCCATGTGGAGTTCTTTACTGGCAACTACCGCGAATACGAGGAAGACAAGCGCCGTCGTCTCGGAGAAGAGGCTGCACGCCCGCACCGGCTTCGCTTCAAGCCGATCAGCCGCTAGCCTTTGCCATTATACAGACTGGTTGGTATGATTCTTCCACATTGCCTATAGGGGAGAAAATCGTATGGATGTCACTACCGCCGTTCAAAAGCGCCGCGCTGCCAAGAGTTTTGATCCGCAGCATCAAATGTCCGCGGAGACGCGCCGTGTGCTGCTCGAAAATGCCGCCCTCGCGCCCAGTGCCTATAACATCCAGCATTGGCGGGTGGTCGATGTGCAGGATTCGCAGTTGCGCCAGGCTATTCGGGAAGTGGCCTGGGGACAGGCGCAGGTCACCGACGCTTCGCTGCTTCTCGTTCTCTGTGCCGATCTGGATGCGTGGCAGGAAGAGCCGCAGCGCTACTGGGCGACCTCGCCGCAACCGGTGCAGGACTTTTTGCTGCCCAAGCTCGACGAATATTACCGGGGAAAGCCACAAGTGGCGCGCGATGAGGCCATGCGCAGCCTGGGGATCTTTGGTATGACCGTGATGTTGCTGGCGCAGGATCTGGGCTACGACAGCTGCCCGATGGATGGCTTTGACTTCGATGCCGTGGCGCGTCTCATCCATCTGCCCAAGAACTATGTGATTGGGTATATGGTGGCCGTTGGCAAGGGCATGGACAATGCTTGGGAGCGCAATCGCCTGCCGAGCAGCGATTGGTTGATCAAAGATCATTTCTGAGGGAAAACGTTCCATTATCTGGATTTGTGGGACACTTTGCGGCAGACTCTGGGCCATGTATCGAACGACCCCAGACGCAAGGTTGCCCGAGTGCCCCACATACTGACCCTACACGGACCCAACCTCAATCTCCTCGGCCGACGCGAGCCGCAGCACTACGGTCAAAGCACGCTGGCGCAGATCGATGCTGCCCTGCAGGCGCAGGCCCAAACCTGGGGCTGGAAACTACGCTGTCTACAAAGCAACGCCGAGCATGAACTGGTCGATGCGGTGCAAGCCGCGGCGGAACAGGGGGTCGATTACCTCATCATCAACCCCGCAGCCTTTACCCATACCAGTGTCGCCTTACGCGACGCCCTGAGTGCCGTCGCCATCCCCTTCATCGAAGTACACCTCTCCAATATTCACGCGCGAGAGCCCTTCCGCCGCCATTCCTATTTCTCCGATCTAGCCCAGGGAAGCATCGTCGGCCTCGGGCCGGATGGCTATACCCTGGCCCTCGAGGCGATTCGCCGTCGTCTGTCCGCCTGAACGACATCAAAAGGAAAGCATATGGACATACAATTCATTCGCCGCCTGGCCGACCTTCTCGAAAAGAGCTCCATCGATGAAATCGAGGTGGTCGAGGGAGAGAGCAAGGTACGCCTCTCCCGGCATCGGGAGGTCCCCGTCGCCGCCGTGTCCTACGCTGTGCCCCCTGCCGCGCCCAGCGCTGGCCCCGCAACCATGCCGGTGGCAGAGACCCCGCCCAGTGCGGTGAAGGCGGAGCCGCCGCAGCCGGAAGGTTACATGATCAAATCGCCCATGGTCGGAACCTTTTACCGTGCCCCGTCACCAGAGGCGAAGCCTTTTGTGGACGAGGGAAGTGTCGTGAAGGCCGGTCAGACCCTCTGCATCATCGAGGCGATGAAGCTCTTGAACGAGATCGAGGCGGATGTGAGTGGCAAGATCCTCAAGATCCTCGTCGCCAATGGGCAGCCGGTGGAATACGGCGAACCCCTCTTCATCATTGCGCCCGAGTCCTGAAATGTTCGGCAAGATCCTGATTGCCAACCGTGGTGAAATTGCCCTGCGGGTGCAACGTGCCTGCCGCGAGATGGGAATTCGCACGGTGGCGGTGCATTCGGAGCCCGATCGTGACCTGATGCACGTCAAGCTGGCCGATGAGTCGGTCTGTATCGGCCCGGCGGCTTCGGACAAAAGTTACCTCAATATTCCGGCGGTGATTGCCGCGGCGGAGGTGACCGATGCCGAGGCGATCCATCCCGGCTTTGGTTTCCTCTCCGAGAACGCCGATTTTGCCGAGCGCGTCGAACGCAGCGGCTTTGCCTTTATTGGCCCGCGTCCCGAAAGCATTCGCATGATGGGGGACAAGATTGCCGCCAAGGTTGCCATGCGTAAGGCGGGTGTTCCCTGTGTGCCGGGTTCCGATGGTCCTCTGCCCGAGGATCCCGCTGAGATTCATCGACTGGCCCGAGAGATTGGCTATCCGGTGATTCTCAAGGCGGCCGGTGGTGGCGGTGGGCGGGGTATGCGCGTGGTGCATACCGAGGCGCACTTGCTCAATGCCGTCAGTCTGACCACTGCCGAGGCAGCGCGGGCCTTTGGCAACCCCGCCCTGTACATGGAGAAATTCCTCGAAACGCCGCGTCACATCGAGTTTCAGGTGCTTTGTGACGGCCATGGCAACTGTGTTCACCTGGGCGAGCGCGATTGTTCGGTGCAACGCCGCCATCAAAAGGTCATCGAAGAGGCCCCAGCACCGGGAATCAGCGCCGAGCAACGGCGAACCATGGGCGCTAGAGTCGCGCAGGCGTGTCAGGATATTGGCTATCGCGGCGTAGGGACCATAGAATTTCTCTATGATGCGGTCGCCCAGACCTTCTTCTTCATCGAGATGAACACCCGCATACAGGTCGAACATCCGGTAACGGAACTCATTACCGGCATCGACATCGTCAAGGCGCAGATTCGTGTCGCCGCCGGAGAAAGGCTCTGGCTCAGCCAGGACGACGTGCAACTCCGTGGGCATGCCATCGAGTGCCGCCTCAATGCCGAAGACCCCGAGCGCTTTGTTCCCTCTCCGGGGCAGATCACCGCTTGGCATCCTCCCGGAGGACCTGGGATTCGGGTCGACAGCCATATCTATGCCGGTTACCGGGTGCCGCCGTACTACGATTCGATGATCGGCAAGCTGATCGCCTTTGGTAGCGACCGGGACGAGGCCTTGGCGAGAATGCGCAGTGCCCTGCGCGAGATCAACATCGAAGGTATCCACAGCAATATCGCCTTGCATCGGCGGATTGTTGACGATGCCCAGTTTGCTGCCGGCGGGGTGCATATCCACTACCTGGAGGCATTGCTCGACCTATGAGTCCCGCATGGTGGCAGCTCCATCTGCGCGTGCCGGGGCAGGATTTAGCGGAAGTCGAGGAGCAGCTGCTGGCGGCGGGTGCCGAGGCGGTGAGCTGGCTGGAGGATGATGCGGCGGCCCCCGTCTTCGTCGATGGCGAAACCTGGCCGGTCAATCAGGGCGAGGCACTCTTTGCCGGTACCCAGGAGGGGCGCGAGGCCATCGCTGGACTGCTGGCGCAGCCAGACTGGCAGCGCTATCAGCCACGCGTCGAGGCGCTAGCCGAACAGGACTGGGTGGCGCAAACCCAGGCAGCATTTCCTGCTCAAGCATTTGGACGACTCTGGGTGGCGCCCCATTGGGCAGAGGTTCCCGCCGATGCCCTGCTGTTGCGCCTGGACCCCGGACGTGCCTTTGGCACCGGCTCGCACGCGACGACGGCACTGTGTCTAGAGTTTCTGAGCGAGACCATTGTGGGGGGCGAGACGGTACTCGACTATGGCTGTGGGTCGGGAATTCTGGCCATTGGCGCTCTGTTGTTGGGTGCGGAATCTGCGCTGGGGGTAGATACCGATCCGGTTGCCCTGGAGGTAGCGCGGGAAAATGCCATGGAAAATGGTGTGGCCGAGCGGCTGTCGCTGTGCTTGCCGAAGGAGGAGAAAGCGCGGCAATATGCGCTTGTCGTCGCCAATATCCTTGCCGCGCCGCTCATCGAGCTCGCCCCCCTTCTAGCGCAGCGAGTGTTGCCTGGGGGGCGAATTGCGCTTTCCGGGCTGCTCCATGCACAGGAGGACTCGGTGCGGGCAGCCTACGCCCCGTATTTTGCCTTTGCTCTGGGCAAGCGGCGCGAGGATTGGTCGCTGCTGATTGGAACACGTTTGCCAGGAGGGCAAGATGGAAGTCCAGTGCCCGCGTTGTGAATCGACTTTTGCGGTAGAGCCCCTTTCTCTACGACAGCATCAGGGATTGCTGCAGTGCAGTGTCTGTGGTGAGGTATTTCGCGTGCCGATCGCCGCACCTGCGGTAGCCAAGGCTATGGAAGCCGAATCTGCCCGTCGCCGCGGCATCGGTAGCTGGTTTTTGCTGGCGATCATTGTCTTTCTGCTTTTGGTATTGGTCGTGCAGATTCTCTGGTGGACCCGTAGTTATGCCTATCTGGCGAGTTCTCCCGCCATCCGCACAGTGGTTTTACAGTCCGCGAATGCCCTGGGAGTAGAGATGCCGTGGCCCGGTCCCAACCGGGAGATCCACATCGTCCAGAGTACTGTGACGCCGTTGCCCAATCAGCTCGCGTTGATTCGTGGTCAGCTGGAAAATACCTCGAGGATGGTACAAGCGTATCCGCAACTTCAGGTGGTGCTCAGTAATGCCTACGGCTCGACGATTCGTACCCTGACCTTCGCCCCCAGTACGTACCTTCCAGGAAATGTACTGCCACGTGATGGATTCTCCCCCGGGCAGAAGGTGCCCTTCACCTTGCAGGGACCCCAACTCGAAGCGGCGCCTGGCTATCAGGTCACGATCCTGAGTCTGCCGTGACGGATGTTCCGGCCCCTGGCAAGGAGATGCCGAGCCTACACGACTGCGTTTTGCACCAGGTTGGGCGCTATTTTGCCGATTTGGGATCGGAAGCGCCGCAAAACCTGCACCAAAAAGTCATGGAAGAGGTCGAGCGCGCCCTTCTGGAGAAAGTGTTGCAACAGCATGCCGGGCAGCGCGGCATCGCCGCGCAGTGCCTGGGAATCAACCGCAATACCTTGAGCAAAAAGATTCAGTACTACGGGCTGGAGATCTGAATCACCGGTTTTATCCAGCGCGTGCCAGTCTCCTGAGGCGGCGTACCGTCGGCAAACTGTTGGTAATAATCCATCACCTTGGGCACGTAGTTTTGTGTCTCCTGGAAGGGTGGGATGTGGTAGCCCGCCTGGATCACCGCCTGACTGCCGGCGTTGTACGCTGCGAGAACCAGACGTAGATCGCCGCCAAATTTGCGCATCAGATCGGCCAGATAGGCGGCGCCGCCGCGGATATTTTCCGCGGCATCAAAGGGGTTTTGCACCCCAAAACGACTCGCCGTGGACGGCATCAACTGCATCAAACCCATCGCCCCCTTGCTGGAGACCGCGCCGGGGTTGAATCCGGACTCGACGCGAATCACCGCATTGAGCAGCGCGGCGCTCAGTCCATATTGTTTCGCTGCCGCCTTGACGAGGGGTTGCACTTCGCTGCGAGCGATGGAATTGACGTTTTGCCGGGCGATATGCGTCGCCATCTTCGGCGTACGCATGACTAAGCGATATGGTTCTTTGTGTTGGGGCAGGTTGGTGAGATGGATGACACCATCGCTTCCGGTATAGGCATAAATATCCGCTTGCGCCGAAGTGCTCAGCAGTGCAAGCCAGACGACCGCCAGTATCCGCCGTCGGGTCATTTGATGACTCGCAAACCCGGTCGTTGTGCCACCGGCTTGTCGCTTTTCTGTGCCGGTTCTGGCGCGGAAGGGGGCGTGACTGGCTCGGGAAAACCCATCCCCTCCTGGGTTTCTGCGGCGTAAATGGCTACCACTGCGGCCATCGGCACAGCAATGCGACGGGCAACGCCACCAAAGCGCGCCTGAAACTGAATCCAGGAATCGGCCATCTGCAGGCCCACTACCGCCGCAGGGGAGATATCGAGAACGATGCGACCGTCACGATCGTAACCTGCGGGCACTTCGACGCCGGGATAATCGATCTTCACGACGATGAAAGGGGAGAAGCCCTGCTCCACACACCAGGTATGAATGGCGTTCAGTAAAAAGGGCTTGGCGGATTCTGGTAGCAACTGCATCCCTCGGTTCACGATTGGCTCCCTGGATAAATTAGAACAGATGCCAAGTATGACAAGCTTGCTACCAACTTGCAGCCGGTAGATGGTCACGGCGTAACCGCCTGTCCAGTTCAGCGATGGCTTCATTACAAGGATATTGGAGGCACACAAGGTGTCTTGCCAGAAAATGTAAACTCAGGATAGACTCCAATCAATAATTTTAATTGCCGCAAAATCTGGGAGATTCCATGCGCTGCCCCGAATGTGGTGCGGAAAACGCTGAAGGGAAGAAGTTCTGTATCCAATGTGGTCACCCGCTGTTGACTGCAGAGCCGGCGGTAGAGACGCCCAGACGAAAATTTTGTCGCTATTGTGGGGCAGATTTGCAGGGTAAGACATTTTGCACCCGCTGCGGGAAAAGCAATGATGCTGAACCCGTCGCACCCGTCGCACCCGTCGCACCCGTCGCACCCGTCGCACCCGCGACATCCTTGCCGGCGTCGGGGATGCCTCTGGCAGCAGCGGCAGCACAGAGTCCATCGGAGTTTTGCAAAATTTGCGGAGCGACCTATGGTGCCGGCGCATTTTGCACGTCTTGTGGTAAATCCATCGTTCCCGGGACGGCAAAGATCGAGCCAGACGAGGAAGTTGCGACCGGTAGCGAGCGGAAGTCCCAGAAGTCTCTGTGGATTGTGTTGGCGCTAGTCGTTCTGGCAGCCATTGCTGCTGGTGCGTATTTTTTCCTGTTTGCCGGTAAATCCAGTCCGAAAACAAGTCTCCCTGGCATGACGACCAGCAGTACGGCGTCCGTTGCACCGACGGCCAGTGCGCGAAGTGCTGAACTTCCTGCGGCTACGACGAAATCACCTTCCATTTCTTCGGGGGTGACGTCTCCAACGGTGTCCGTCCCGGTTGCCGTTGCGCCAAAGTCCAGTCATGAAGCTGCCTCTGTCGTGACGACGAAACGCCAGCCCGTGCCGGCGGAGGCCGTGCCGCAGTCGACGACGCCGGTGCTAAAGCCCAAAACAGCCTCTGCGGCGCCGGTTCGGCCTGCGGAGCATCACCCCGCGATGGCTCCGAGCTATGCTCCGCAGCCCCCGGTGGAGCCGAAGCGGCAAGGTATGTCTCCCGAACAGATGCAAAAATTGCTCTCCCCGTTTGGGGGTAACGACTGATGTGGGAATTATGGAGGATTTGACAATGAGTCTGTTGCAGAAAACTTGGTATGGTGCCTTTGCCCTCTCCCTTGGCGCGACGCTGCTGTCTGGCTGTGCTGCCAAATACGGTACCCAGGCGCCAGCCATGCCAATCTCGATGAATCAGGCCCAGGCCCAAGCCAATATCAAGCAGGCAGGGGTCAACGTGTCACGACAGTTCGTTACCCAGTGGGAAGCGGCCAAAAGTGATATGAAAAATTCTTTGGAGCAGTGTTCTCTGGCCGCTGGATCGGGTTACGGGACGCAGAGCCATTGTTGGGACCAGATGCAGAATCAGGCGGCCAATTATGCAGGAGAGTTTGCCGGGCTGACGGTTTCGGGACTGACCGTGGCACAAATGCAGAGTTTTGGTCTGGCCAAGCAGGCAGCGGTCAACTTCTTCCACCTGAGCGGACAGTATGCGCAGGAATGCAGCATCAGTGCCGAAAGGTGCTTGCATAACCAGGACTTGCGCATGCAGATGAATAGCGAGCGAAAAGCGGTGGACAACTACCTCATGCATGCCACTACGGGCAACCAGAGTGGTCTGCAATATGAGAACCAGGCCGTAGATGGCAGCCTGGAGAGTATGCGGACTCCAGACATGGTTCCTCCAGCGGCCAATCAACCGCAAATTGATAGTAGCGGCAATTGAGGATTGGCGGTTAGCGGTCGAGATCACTCGCTTTGGAGAGTAACTGAAATGAATATTGCTGCCCGGACCTCAGTGTCTGCCGCGATTTATGGCTTGGCTAAATGGCTGTCTCTGATTATTGCAGTCATTGCTCTGGTTTTTGCAGTTTTCCTTGGGGCGAGTTCGGCCTTCCCGTCTTCGTCCTTTCATGTTCCCAGTTTTGACGCAGTCGCCAAGGCCGCGTTCGTCGGTAATCTGCCTAGTGAGCAGGCAAGCATTGCGCAACAGAAGCTCGAGCTGCGGACAACGAATAGATACGGATCCAGCATCATTTCCGTGATCGCCAAGTACAATATTACCGCAGTGAAGGATCAGCAGGTGATTACAACCATCGATCAACTGCCGAGAGAATATCGTGACAGTTTTGTGCCGGGCTGGCGGGCTTATCTGGAAAGTGGCATCGCCTACGCTAAAGAAAAAGGCGTATATCGGGCCACTACTGCGCCAGCACAGGGATTGTTTGGCAACTCTCAGCTATCGACAGCAGACCAGCTGACCGTATCTTACTTTCATGAATATGATCGTGCCATTTCGGCAGCTGAAGAGAAGAAAACCCAAAACAAAGTGGCTGATCTTGCGAAAATTGGCATGGCGATTTCGGCATTGGTGATTTTTATTGTAGCAGTCATCGTTCCGATTCTCGTGCAGGTGGAAAAGAACACTCGACTGCTTGCCATGGGACAGCTTGCGGCGCCGGCCACGGCCCGCACGGGAGCCGCAGTTTCACCGCAGGCAAGCGCTGCCGCGAGTGTGACGGCCAAGCGCGATGAATGTCCCCAGTGTCACGCGCCGATCGCGTCTGACGATTTATTTTGTGGTGTCTGCGGCTATCACTTGAAGGACGGGAAATAGGGCCATGTCTAACTCACAGGAAATGCAACAAAAGCAAATTGCTGGTGGTTTGGACCTGTCTATCCTGACAAAGGCGTTAGCTGGCTTGACCTATTGGCGGCCACTGGCGATTTTCGCTCTGGCCAATTTCGTTGGTCTCGCCTGTCTGGTGCTGTTATCGGCGGCGAAATCTGTCCCACTGACACTCTTGGGCGGCCTGGTCTGGCTGGTGTTGTCCGGGGCCGGTTATCTGGGTGCCGGACACAGCATGGTGGCTGTAGTCGAAGAGCGCTCCCCTCCGGCGATCCTGGAGAGTCTGCTCTTCGGGATTTTTACCCTGCCGAGATTTATTGGTTTGGTGATCATCGAGTTCCTGTTGATCTTGGCAGTGTTGATCATCGAAATTATTTTGCTGGAAATTTGCCGAATTCCAGCGCTGGGTGGACTCTTGTCCCTCGGTATTTTGCCAGCGCTTTTTCTCGTGAACGTGGGGCTGGTGGTGGGCGTCATGGTGATGTTCGGTTTGACGGGGCCGGCATTATGGTTTGGCGAAACCGTGTCCGGTGCGCTGAGTCATCTCCTGGCGGTTGCCCGCGGACGACCGGGGGCAACCCTTTTTTTGCTGCTGTTGCTGGGAATCCTCGGGGTGCTGCTCGGGGCGCTGCTGCTGGCAATCGGCGGCTACGCGCTGTCGCTAACCGCCACCTTTGCTGGAGGTATCTTGAATACCTCTTCGGTATTGCTGTCTGACCTGCTGGGCGTGTTTCCTTGGTTCCCTGGGAGTTCGCTCGATGCAATGAGTGGGTGGTCATCCGGCGGGGGGGCATACGTGTTGCAGCCATCCTTCAATGACCATGTTTATGTGTTGAGTGGCCTGCTAACGGCGGCCACCTTTGGAATATTGGTAGCTGCGATCCCCAACAATGTGATGATGCTGGGCCTTGCCTACGTGTACCAGCGAAGCGTGCAGGAGGTAGATCGCTCGGCAGGTGACAGAATTATCGGCGGTGTAGTAAGCAAGGTATCGGAAATGCGCGAAAAAACTCAACAAGCGGCGGCGAGCGTACGCAAGCCCAAGCCGTCTGGGGAGGAGACAGAGTCGCCGACACATGCCGTTGATACGGCTGCGGCTCAGCCTGGTGCCTCTTTCTGCAAGGGCTGTGGGGCGAAGTTGCAGGAGGGAGATCAATTCTGTGGAGAATGTGGCAGGCCGGTTTCCTGAGAGCCTTGCACACTTATAATTATCTTCTAAAATACCTGAATGTTACAGTTGTATTCATACCACCGCATCGACCGCAAGGTCCTCTTAACCTGGAGGAAACATGTCTGTTTTGCAGAAGTCGTCATTCCGTGTACTCGGCTATAGCCTGCTCGCGGGAACTGTCGTTGCGCTTTCGGGCTGCGCTGCTACCCAAGTAGCCTTGGAGCACAAGAATCTCGATGTGCAGACCAAGATGTCCAATACCATCTTTCTGAATCCGGTGCCACCTTCAGAGCAGACGGTCTATGTGCAGTTCAAGAACACCTCGGACAAAACTCTGAATGTGGCAGCGTTGGAACAGGAGATCGACGCCAACCTGACTAATCAGGGTTATCGTATCGTACCCTATAATCAAGCGCATTACATGCTGCAGATCAATGTGCTGTCGGTGGGCAAGATGTCGGAAGCGGCGGCCCAGAAATCACTGACCAACGGGTATGGTGGCGCCGCTTTTGGTGCTCTGGCTGGCGGTGTAATTGGTCAGAGTTGGACGGGAGCGGGCGCTGGAGGACTGGTTGGTGGTGCCATCGGCTTGGTTGCCGACTCTTTGGTGAAAGATGTGACCTACGCCATGATCACCGACGTGCAGGTGGCCGAGCGCAGCAAGGAAGCAGTGCAGCAGCAAACCAATGCCAACCTGCAGCAGGGAACCAGCACCACCACCACCCAGCAGGTTTCCGGGGAGGGCCACTGGATTTATTACCGTACCCGTATCGTCTCTACAGCCAATCGGGTCAATCTGGATTTCAAGGACGCCGTGCCGCCGTTGCAGGGACAACTCGTGCACAGTATCTCCGGCATTCTATAAGGACGCTGGATGCAACAGAAAAGGCCGCCCGTCGGGCGGCCTTTTTCGTCAGCTGCTCTATTTGTTTCAGGACTGGTGATACTGCGTCACCCGCTCGACCTCATTTTTGGCACCGAGAATCACTGGCACGCGCTGATGCAGGCCCTCGGGCTGGATGTCGAGGATGCGCTCCCTGCCGGTGCTTGCCGCGCCGCCCGCCTGCTCGATCAGAAAGCCCATGGGATTGGCCTCATAGAGCAGGCGTAGTTTGCCCGGCTTTTTGGGATCCTTGGTGTCGAAGGGGTAGAGGAAGATGCCACCGCGGCACAGGATACGGTGCACGTCGGCTACCATGGAGCCTACCCAGCGCATATTGAAATCCCGTTCGCGGGGACCTTCCTTGCCGGCATTCAGCTCATCGATATAGCGCCGGACGGGTGCCTCCCAGTGCCGATGGTTGCTCATGTTGATGGCATATTCGCTGGTATCTTCCGGAATCCGCATCTGCGGATGGGTGAGCACGTACTCGCCCACCTCGGGCAAGAGGGTGAAGCCATTGACCCCGAAACCCGTGCTGTACACCAGCATATTGCTGGAGCCGTAGAGGGCATAACCGGCGCAGACCTGCTGCGCACCGGGCTGCAAAAAGTCCTCCAACTTGGCGTTTTCGCCGGCGGTCGGGGCCTTGAGGATGCTGAAAATGGTGCCAACGCTGATACCGACATCGATGTTGCTGGAGCCATCGAGGGGATCGAAGAGCAGAAGGTACTTGCCACGTGGTATCCCTGCCGGGATCTCGTAGGGGCCATCCTCTTCCTCGGAGACCATGCCCGCTAGATGTCCGGTCCAATCCATGGACTTGAGAATGGCGTTATTGGCAATGACGTCCAGCTTCTTTTGCACTTCGCCCTGCACATTACCGGTATCGGCACTGCCGAGGGCGCCGACCAGCGCACCACGGTAGACCTGGGAGCCGATGAATTTACAGGCGACCATCAGATCGTTGAGCAATGCCGCAAAATCTCCGGAGGCCTCCGGATACAAACGGGTTTCTTCGATGATGAATTGGCTGAGGGTGGTACCGATCTGCATGTTGGGAGATCCTTTGGCAGGGTTCAACAGGCGCTGAGCGCCAGACGAAATGGGATGGTGGATTCTAGCGCGCGGCTTGGTCCGGGGTCCATCCATTGCAGAAATTGAATGTGCAAGCGATGCATGCCACCGCTGATTTTGGGATAGATTTCGGGTGTCTGCACTTCGATCTGCAGGAGGGAAACGGGTTGTCTCGGGTTGAGTGGTGTTCCAAAGCGTCCATGTTCCGCGCTTTGGAAACTCCAATCGAGGGATTCCCGCAGAAAAAGCAGGATGACTGCGGCACTGTCTTCTAGCAGGTCGAAGTGGGCACGCCAGCGTTGCATCTGTGCGACGCGAAAGGCCGGCTCCTGTTGCTCCCAAAAAGCCAGCAAGGGTAGATCGGCGCCGCTGAGGCCGCCAGCCACGGCCTGGCGTCCCCGCGCCAGTTGCAACAGTTCTTGGTGTCGCAAGCCCTCGGCGAAGTTTTGCGGGCCACTACGCAAGGCCTGCTGCTGTGCGTGCAGCCGATCTTCCCAGGCGCTCAGCGCGCCTTGATCGACCAGCTGCGACTCCTTCCATGCATGCAAGGCCTGGATCATGCGGTCCAGCTCGAGAAGCAGATCCACGCGCAACTCGGGTCGCTGGCAAAAATCGAGGAGTTCCAGAAAGGTCCGTAGCAGGGCGCGCAGGCTCTCTGGCGCTGAAAAATCCTGATCCAGACAGTGGAACAGAGTTTCCAGGCGTAGCAAAGACCTTGTCCTCTCTTGTAGAGCAGTCTCGTATCGTGCCATCACAATTTTCTTTCCAAATTTCTTGTTCGAGAGTGCCACAAGCCTCGTCCCGAAGCAAAAAGCCTTATGGGTGCAGGGCTTGCCACCAGCGTTGCAAATCGAGTTGTAAATCGGCTGGTGATTTCCCGTTGGGAAGGATCCAGGTAGCAACCAGACGGCGTTCTTCGGGATGGATCTGTTGCGCGATCGCGGCCTGCGCCGTCTTCAGATCCCAACCCCGCTGCGCCAAGCGTTCGATCTGCAGCGAGACGGGGCAATCGATCAGCAACACTCCGTCTAGAAGCTCTGCGTAACGGTTCTCCACCAAGAGGGGTACGACCCAGAGAATGGTCGCCGCGGGGTCCTGGTTGCCAATCGCGGTGCTTTCCGCCAGAAAGCGTTCCCGGATTTTCGGGTGTAATAGTTCTTCGAGCCACTGTTTGGCTTGGATGTCGGAGAAAATGATTTGACGCAGCTGCGCGCGATCCAGACTGCCATCCGCATGCAGGATGCGCGCACCAAAATGCTTGGCAATCCGTTCGAGATTGGGATGACCAGGAGCCACCAGCTCGCGCGCAAACAAATCAGCATCCAGAATTTTCGCCCCCAGCAACTGGAGAAAATCCGCAGCGAGGCTCTTACCGCAGGCAATACCGCCCGTCACGCCGATACGACGGCTCATCCCGGAGCGGCCAGATGCAGGAATTGCTCGATCACGGCTTGCGGCCAGAGCAGCAGGATCGCTCCACCCAGAGCGAGGTAGGGACCAAAGGGAATGGCGTAATCGCGGCCCTTGCCGATGCCAAGGAAGACGATCGCCACCAGTCCCCCGCTCAGGGCGGCGATGAACAGCGCCAGAAACATATCCTGCCAGCCCAGCCAGGCGCCAATCATGCCCAGCAGCTTGAAATCGCCATGCCCCATGCCCTCCCGTCCGCTCAGACGCAGATAGATTTCTGCCAGACCGCGCAGCAGTCCGTAGCCAAGCAGTAGGCCGAGGAGGGCGTCGAGGGGGCGGGTCAGTGCGAAATCCGGACTGAAAAAGGCCGTGGCGTTGACGAGCAGGCCGAGGAGCATGCCCGGTTTGGTGATGCGATCAGGGAGAAGGTGGGTCTCGAGGTCGATGAGCGTCAGGGCGAGCAAGGCCCAGAGCAGAATCAGTGCGGGCAGGAGTTGTCCACGCCAGCCGAGGACCGCTGCGGCGAGGAGCGCCAGCAACGCGGCAGCAAGCTCGACCAGGGGATAGCGCCAGGAGATGCGGGCCTGACAGTAGCGACAATGACCACGCAGGAGCAGCCAGCTGAGCAGGGGGATATTGTCCCAGGGACGCAACGCATGCCCACAGCTCGGGCAATGGGAGCCGGGGAATGCGATCGACTCCTGCCGCGGCAGGCGATGGATGACCACGTTCAGAAAACTGCCGACCAGAAGGCCGATGATGGCGACGAGTGTCCAGGCCAGAGGCTCAAGTATTGTCGGCATGTGGGCCTCTCTTTTCGCAGAGTTGCAGACGCAGGGCCAGCGAGCGTTGGCCGATGCCCAGGTTTTGGGCGCAGATCGTCACATCGTTCCGGGCAGCCGCGAGCTGCGCGCGCAGAAATTCCTGCTCGGCGCTCTGCAGTCGCTCTGCCAGGGGGGAAAGACGCGCCATGCTGGGCATCTGCGCGGGACGGATCGTGCCCTCCGCGCTCAGATCCTGCAGCGTAATCTCCGCCCCTGCATGGAGGGCGAAGGCGCGTTCCAGGAGGTTTTCCAGCTCCCGTACATTCCCGGGAAAGGGTTGTTGCGCAAGCCAGTGGAGAGCACCTGCTTCCATACTCGGTGGGGCCTTCCCCTGGCGTTGGGCGATTTTGCGCAAGAGGGCAGCGACAAGCAGAGGAATATCTCCCTGGCGCTGCCGTAGAGGGGGAATCTGCAGGGGTACCACATGAATGCGGTAGTAGAGGTCCGCGCGGAAGGTGCCAGCATGGACCATCTCTTGCAGATTCCGATGGGTGGCGGTGATCAGACGGATATCGACAGGAACTTCGCTGCTCGCACCGATCGGTCGAATACTGCGCTCCTGCAGGGCGCGTAACAGCTTCACCTGCATCGCCATAGGGACGTCACCGATTTCGTCGAGAAACAGGGTGCCGCTATCGGCGGCAAGAAAGAGGCCTTCGCGCTTCTGGTTGGCGCCGGTGAATGCCCCCTTCTCGCTGCCGAACAACTCGCTTTCCAGCAGTCCTTCCGGAATGGCCGCGCAGTTCACCGCAATAAAGGGTTTGTCGCGGCGTGGCCCCGCGTCGTGTATGGCGCGCGCACTGAGCTCTTTGCCAGTACCTGATTCGCCCGTCAGGAAGACCGGTGCATTACTGCGGGCCAAGAGTTGGATCTGCTGGCGCAAGGCGCGCATCGCTTCGCTGTCGCCTACCAGGCGTTCGATCCCGTTGTTGGCTCCGTCGGGCGTCAGCACGGCCAGCGCCCGTGCCTGTTCGACCAGGCGGCGCAGACGTTTGAGGTCGATAGGCTTGGTCATGAAGTCGAAGGCGCCGGCCTGCATGGCTTCCACCGCACCCTCCGTGGAGGAATAGGCGGTGATGACGGCAACGGGAACTTGCGGTGCATGGCGGTGAATATGCCGGACGAAGTCCAGCCCACTGCCGTCCGGTAAACGCAGGTCAGTCAGGCACAACGCGTAGCTATGCAGTTCGAGGGCCTCGCGTGCGCCGCGCAGATCGTGCGCAACCTGCACGGAAAAGCCCATCTCCGCGAGGGTGATATCGAGTAGTTCTGTAATCGTCTGTTCATCATCCAGGACTAGCGCCCAGGAAGCGGCCTTCTCATTCATAACGGTGTACCCAGATTCCACTCCCGCAGCCGGAACCAGAATTCCGCACCACCGTTACGATGATTCTGGACGCCAATATCCCCGTGGTTGGCACGGAGCAATTCGCGCACCAAAGGCAGGCCCAGTCCTGTGCCTTGGGATTCCGTCGTGAAAAAGGGTTCAAAAATACGCTCCAGGTTTTCTTCGGGAATACCCGGGCCGTGATCGCGCACGCGGATTTCCAGTTCTTCCGGGTCACGGAAAGCCGCAACCGAAATATCCACTTGCCGGATATGGTTTTCGCCTTGCCCGTAGCGCGCCGCATTCACCAGCAAATTGGCGAAAATTTGCTGAAGTTGCTCTGAATCACAGCTGGCCAGGGGAAGACTATTGGGGATATCGAGTTTCACCTGAAGATCTCTTAGCAACGGATCCTCGCGTAGTTGATTCAGGACTACCGGCAACCAGGCGCTGAGAGCAATGGGTTCCGGGTGGGCCGCCCGCGGGCGCGCCATTTCCAGCACGGAGTCGACGATGCGGTTCAGACGCTGCGACTCACGATCGATGATGCTCAGCAGGCGGCTTTCACTCTCCTTCAGTGCCCGTTCCCCCAACAGTTGTGCGGCATGGCGAATGGCGCTGAGCGGATTGCGAATCTCATGCGCAATGTTCGCCGCGAGCCGCCCCAGTGCCGCCATCTGTATTTCCCGTTGTCGTTCCCAAAGAATCGTTGCATCGCGTAATGTTAGGATCGTATATGGGGTATTCGGAAGTGGAATACTCTGCACCCAAAAACTCCGTTTGCCGCCATCCGCTGCGGAAAGAACCAGTTCCTTCTCGCTCTGCGGCGCTTTGGCGTAGAGGAAGTCTGCCAGCTCCGGGCGCAACAGATCGAGCGCTTCCGGGAATCCAGAATCCTGCGGCAGGTTGATCATGGCGCGGGCAACGGGATTGCTGAATAACGTGCGATGCTGCCGGTCGAGGACCAGAATCCCGACATCACTTTGTTGAATGATTTCTTGATTCAGAGCGTTTAAATCGAGAATTTCCTGTTCTCTGGCGGCATTCCAGATGGCCGCACGCTCGCGATTACGCACGAGGTTGTCGGCAAGAAAGGCAACGGTGAGCAGAGCAACCAGATACATCAGCGTGCGGCTAGAAAACCATTCAATCTCCTGCCAGCCGCTGAGCAAAAAAATGAACAGGATCAGGATCCAGACAAAGGCGAGGGCCGCTTTGCCGCGCAACTGATAGGCATTGGCAATGAGCAGCAACAGAGGAAGTATAACGAGGGTTCCGGATAACCCGCCAGTGAGGGCAAAAAGGGTCAGAACCAACGCCATATCGATGCTGCTGATAAAAAGCTTCTTTCTTTCCTGCCAGAAACCTGGCCACAACTGCAATGTGAAGAGAATACCCAGACTCCAGAGGAGGGCGATGACGCTGGTATCGCGAACCGCAGCGCTTGGCCCGGCAGGCTCGAGGATCAGGGTCTTGCTGGATAGCGTACTGATCAGGACGAGAGCGGTACTTACCAGAAGGCGCGAAAGGGCGAGGCCCCAAACCCCCATCGTGAGGCGATGCTGGTTGTCAGCTTGCATGGTACCGTCAGAGGTTGGTGACGCGAAGGACTTCTTCAAGACTGGTTATGCCTTCTTTGACCCGCAATAGTCCGGATTGGCGCATGCTGAGAATGCCTTCCGCCGCGGCCTGGCGGGACAGGTCCATTGCCGATCCCCCTCGCAGAATGACCTCGCGCATGGCCTCGCTGATAGGCATGACCTGATACAGGCCCATACGGCCGCGATAGCCGCCGTTGCACTGCTCGCAGCCGACCGGCCCCATGGGTTGCAGACCGGGGAGATCCTCGGCGGTGAAGCCGGCTTCCAACAGCGCGGCCTCCGGGACTTTTTCGGGCTTTTTACAGGCGACACAAAGCTTCCGCACCAGGCGCTGTGCCATGACCAGATGCACGCTGCCAGCGATGTTGTAGGTCGGAATCCCCATGTTTTCCAGTCGGGTGAGGCTTTGCGGCGCGTCATTGGTGTGCAGGGTGGCGAGCACCAGGTGTCCGGTCTGGGCCGCCTTTACCGCAGTCTCGGCGGTTTCCAGATCGCGGACTTCACCGACCATGATCACATCGGGGTCCTGACGCAGAAACGAGCGCAGCGCCGCGGCAAAGTTGAGCCCGATGCGTTCGTTGATGTTCACCTGGTTGATGCCGTAGACGGGGATTTCTACCGGGTCCTCCGCCGTGCTGATGTTGACATCGCCGGTGTTGAGAATGTTGAGCGCAGTGTACAGGGTCGTGGTTTTGCCGGATCCGGTCGGACCGGTAACGAGGATCATCCCGTAGGGCCGGTGGATGGCATCGTCGAAGGCACGCAATTGTTGCGGCAGGAAACCCAGCGCTTCGATGGGCACCTTGGAGCTGGCCGGATCGAGCAGACGCAGGACAATGGTCTCGCCGAAATTGGTCGGCAGGAAAGAGACGCGGAAATCGATGATTCTTGCCGGGGGAACGCGAACCCGCAGGCGTCCGTCCTGGGGCAGGCGCCGCTCGGAAATGTCGAGACGACAAAGGATCTTCAAGCGAGAGGTGATGCCATCGCGCAGGCCGATCGGGGGGTGGAGCATGTCCTGCAGCACGCCATCGAGGCGATAGCGCACACGAATATCCCGTTCGTAGGGCTCGATGTGAATATCCGATACGCCCTTTTGGATTGCATCGAGGAGGAGCTGCTGGACAAAGCGCACAACGGGGGCATCCTCTCCGCGGGCATCGCCGGCCAGATCAAATTCATCCTGCTCTTGCTGAGCGTCATCGGGGGCGAAGAATTCTTCCAGCTGATTCTTGAATCCGCCGGAGAATTCCGCAACCGCCTTGGCCAGCTTGTCGGCCTCGACCAGGATGGGATTGATCTGCAGGCCGCCAGCGTTGAAGCGGATGTCTTCGGTCGCCTTGACATCGGTGGGGTCGGCCATCGCCAGATACAGCGTATCGCGATGCAGAGAAATGGGAAGGACCTGATGGCGCTCCAGAAGCGCGCGGTCGATGCGATGAATGACGGTTTCGTCCAGTTGTATGGCCGCCAGATCGAGCATCGGCATCTTGTAGCGTTCGGCGAGATATTCCACCAAGGCGCTTGCCGAGATAGCTTTCTTTTCGACCAGAAAAGGAAGCAACGGCTGCTTGCCGCGCGCGGGATCGTTCAGCAGGGCACGGAGAGCGCTCTCATCCGCCAGGCCTGCCCCCACCAGTCCACGCAAAAGGGGGGTCAAGGTTATCGCTTCGGGGTTTGCAGCCATGTCCGCAGGATTTCCTCCACAGCTCCGGCGTTTGGCAACTGACCGGTCCAGATACGAAAACTTTCCGCCCCCTGCTCCACCAGCATGCCCAGGCCGTCCACACAACGCAGCCCATGAACCTTGGCCGCCACCAGCAAGGGGGTCTGCAAGGGTTTATAGACGATATCACAAACAATGCCGGATGCAGGCATCTGCTGCAGATCGATTTCCGGGTGACCTTCGCCACGCAGACCCCGACTACTGGTATTCACCAGTAGTTGGATGCTGCGCAAGTGTGGTTGGATGGCCGTGCGGGAAAGAGCCAGCGGACGGATGGGTAGGGTCGGAAACTCGGTTGCCAGGGCCTCGGCGCGGGCCAGAGTGCGGTTGGCCAGGTAGATGGGAGTGGCGCCTTCCCCCGCCAGGGCGTGGAGAATGGCCCGCGCCGCCCCGCCCGCCCCAATCACCAGGCTGGGGCCGCTGATCGTGCCGGCATGGCGGCGCAGGGAGCGGGCAAAACCGGTGACATCGGTGTTTTCGCCGAGAATGCGCCCGTGCTCGAAGAGCAGGGTGTTGACGGCACCGATGGCAGCAGCCCGCGGCGAGAGCTCATCGACGAATGGCAGCAGCGCCTCTTTGTGCGGAATAGTGACATTGATGCCGCGCACTCCGAGCGCCTGTAGCCCGCGAAGGGCAGTGGGCAGATGCTCTGTAGCGACGGGAAAAGGCGCGTACAGAAAATCCAATCCCAGTTGTTCGGCAAACTGCCGCTGCATCCAGGGGGACAGACTGTGCTGCACGGGATCGCCAATAATGCCGCAGACCATGGCTCCACCACTGGGCGTCAGCATAGTTGCTCCCGCAAGTGCAGAACCTGGGACCAGTTTCTCCCTGGATACAAGCTACCGAGAACGACCGCCTCCCGTTGCCCGGTAACCCCGTGCAGATCAATCGGACGGCCGAGCAGACACTGTCCGCCCAGCCAGGCGAAGGCCAGGGCTTCCATGGCAGCACTGGGGATTCCACTCGCCTGTTCACCCATTTCCACCGCCACATCCGGCAGCGCGGTCTGCAAGTTCGCAAGCAGGGTACGGTTGCAGGCGCCACCGCCAAAAACCAGCATCCGTGCCGCCGACGGCAGCCAGCGCTGCGCCGCCTGGGCGATGCTGCGGGCGGTCAAGGCGCAGAGGCTCGCGAGAAAGTCCGCTTTCCCGCTTTGCCAAACCGACCATTGTGCCTCTATCCAGCGGGCATTGAAGAGCTCCCGTCCGGTGCTCTTGGGTGGTGGCCGTTGAAAGTAGTCGAGGGCAAGCCACTCCCGTAGCATGTTCTCCTGCACTCGACCCTGTGCCGCCCAGGCGCCGTCGGCGTCATAGCGCAGTTTTCCGTCGCTCAGGAGTTGCACTGCGGCATCGATCAGGACATTGCCGGGACCAGTATCGAAGGCGCGGATCCTCCCTTCACTGCCCCGTGCAGGAATCCAGGTCAGGTTGGCCATGCCTCCGAGATTCAGGACCAGCAGGGGCCGCTCCGTGGCGAGCAGCGCGCCATGAAAGGGGGGTACCAGGGGCGCGCCCTGTCCACCGGCTGCGAGGTCGGCACGGCGAAAGTCATGGGCCACGCTGCAGCCGGTTGCCTGTGCGAGCTCATAGGCAGAGCCGATCTGCCAGGTGTAGCCGTCGGGTCCATCGGGCTGGTGGGCGACGGTTTGCCCATGCAGGGCAAGCAGATCGAATTGCACCCCAGAGGCAAGAATTTGCTGCGCAAATTCGCCATGCAATCGCCCAATCTCCCGATCAATGGCTAGGAGCGGGCGCGCGGCGTCACCCTCCTGCAGGCGAAACAGGCGCTCCTGCAATGCTGGCGGATAGGGGGAGTGCCAATGACCGCGGAACTCCCCCGCACTCAGGGCCGAAAATTCCAGGAGAGCGGCGTCGATGCCATCGGCACTGGTGCCGGACATCATCCCCAGGATCCGCAAGAGCGCTCCCTGATCAGTCGTGCTCGTGTCCGTGCGGACCATGCACGTGGCCGTGCGCGAGCTCCTCGGCGCTGGCGGCGCGTACATCGAGCACCTTGACGGCAAAATGCAGGTTCATGCCGGCCAGGGGATGATTGAGGTCTACGGTGATGTCTTCCCCCTCCATCTCGATCACTGTGGCGATCCGTACGCCCTCGTCGGTGTCGACCTCGAACTGCGCGCCGACCTCGAGTTCTTCGGGATCGTCAAAATCTTCCTTGCCCACGACGTCGACCAGGTCTTCGTCCCAATCGCCGTAGCCATCTTCCGGGCTCACGTCCGCCTCGACCTGATCGCCAACCTGATGACCATTGAGGGCGCGTTCCAGCCCCGGCACGATGTCGCCATGGCCATGCAGGTAGACCAAAGGCTCGTCGCCTTCGGAGCTATCGAGGATTTCACCGTCCTCGTCGGTCAGGGTGTAGTCCAGGGTGACAACGCAGTCCTTGGCGATCTTCATGGCGCAGCTTCCTTCGTGGGTGGATTTTCCAACGGCAGTGTAGCCGTTGCCGCTGGGCTGCGCAAAAGCTTGTCATCCCAGGGAATACGTTCATCGAGGATGGCGCGAAAATCCGCGATCCACGCAGTATCGGCATTGAGACAGGAGATATAATGCAGTTGTTCGCCCCCCGCATGGAGAAAGATCTCCTTGCCGCCGATGGCGATCTCTTCCAGCGTTTCCAGGCAGTCGGTCACAAATCCGGGGCAGAGGCAGTCCACCCGGCCGACGCCGGCCTTGCCCAGTTCCTGCAGCGTGACCGAGGTGTAGGGTTCGAGCCAGCGCGCCGGACCAAAACGGCTTTGAAAGGTCTGTATCCATTGCTCTGGTTGCAGTCCCAAGGCGTTAATCAGCAGTTCCGTGGTCCTTTCGCATTCCGCGCGATAGGGGTCGCCGAGGGCGACATTACGCGCCGGCAGGCCATGGAAGGACAGCAGCAGACGATCTGGACGGCCGTTCTGTTCCCAGTGCGCGCGCACTGAGCGGGCAAGGGCATCGATATAGCGGGGATGCTGGTGCCAGTCGCGCAGAAAGACCAGTTCGGGAAGATTGCGCCAGTTGCGCAGTTCGGCGCTTACGGCATCGAAGATCGCTGCCGTGGTGGTGGCGGAATACTGTGGGTACAGCGGCACCACGACGATCTTTTCGCAGCCGGCATCGCGCAGGGCACGCAGTCCCGTGGCCACGGAAGGTTGCCCATAGCGCATGGCCAGACGCACCAGGACAGTGCCCGGCTGGCGGGAATCATATTGTTGCTGCAAGCCCGCGGCCAGATTCTGGCTATGCACGAGCAGTGGCGAACCTTCATCCAGCCAGATACTGCGGTAGGCGCGCGCCGAGCGGGCCGGTCGCGTCAACAGGATGGGGCCGTTGAGGATGGGCCACCAGAGGATGCGCGGGATCTCCACCACCCGGGGGTCGCTGAGAAACTCGCGGAGGTAGCGTCGTACGGCCGGGGTAGTGGGCGCCTCAGGGGTACCCAGATTGACCAAGAGAATACCAATCATACGGATTCCTTCAGAGTGAGGCAGACCGGGGCATGGTCCGAGGGGCGTTCTGCCGCCCGCGCGGCGCGGTCGATGTGCACTTCCTGCAGACGGGGTAAGAGGGTTTTGCTGCCCAGGAGCAGATCGATGCGTAGACCAATGTCACGGCGAAAGCCGGCAGCGCGATAATCCCACCAGCTCCAGGCGCGCGTTTCTGGATGCTGGTGGCGAAAGAGGTCGATGAGTCCCAGATCGAAAAGTCGCTGCAGGGCGGTGCGTTCGGCCGGCGAGCAGAGGATGTCCTCGCCCCAGGCAACGGGATCGTGGACGTCCAGGTCAGTGGGGGCGATGTTGAAGTCACCGAGCAGCAGCAGATTGGGCGATTGCTGCAACTCCTCGCGCAGCAGCCCTTCCAGGCGCGCGAGCCAGGCGAGTTTGTAGCGATATTTGTCGCTGTCGACGGCCTGGCCATTGGGCACGTAGACATCGATGATGCGCAAATCGCCGATGCTGGCAGCACAGATGCGTGCCTGGCCGTCACTGCCATCCGGCCAATCGCAACGCGGATCCTGCAGCGGCAAACGACTGAGGATGGCGACGCCATTGTAGGTGCTTTGTCCGTGGTACAGGCTCTGATAGCCGATCTCCTGCAGCGCTAGCACGGGAAACCGTTCATCGGTGAGTTTGGTTTCCTGCAGGCAAAGTACGTCTGCTTCTTCCGCCTGTAGCCAGTCGAGCACCTGCGGCAGGCGTACCTTCAGGGAGTTGACGTTCCAGCTGGCAATTTTCACGCGGACAGGCTCATTGTGGGGTGGTTTCGGCGACACTGGGGCGGTCGCGCAGGGATTGATACCAGCGGTGCAGGTCGGCATAGGGGACGAGCAGCTCGGGGGCGCGCAGATCGACGTAGCCAATGGCAGCAATCGCCGCGATTCGGCCCAGATCGAGAGGGCTGTCCGGGCTCCAATCCCGGCTTTGCGTCTGCAGAAAGGCGAGACCATCCTGTACCTTGCCGCGCTGCTTCTTCAGTAGACCCGGATCCTGACAATCCTTGCTGCGACGATGCTCCTGCACCCAGGCAATGGTGGCGTCCATGATACCGTCGGCCAGGGCCTCCAGGCGCAGGCAGCGGATCTTCTCCATGGGATCGCTGGGGAGCAGGGGCGGTTGCGGATGCAATAGCTCCAAGTACTGCAGAATGACCGCGGAATCATAGATCGCCTCGCCGTCGTTGCAGAGCAGGATGGGGATCTTGCCCAGCGGATTTTGTTCCTTGCCGGCATGTTCCGGATCGCGCAGATCGACAATTTCGATCTCGCATGGGAGATTCTTTTCCCGCAGGGCGATGTGGACCTTGCGGGCGTAGGGGCTGGTGGGCGTGCTGAGGAGTCGCATGGCAGGGTTCCTTTGCGCAATGGGCTTGACCCTATGATGACCAATGCCCGCCAGCAAGCCAAGTGCGCGGCCCTTCCTCAGTTCGGCCGGCGGTGTTGACCAACTGCTCTGTGATGGTTCGGCGTATGTCGCCGGGCGCTACGATATCGTTCGCCGAGTCGTTTGGCATCAGGAATCAGGGCGCGTGCGCCGTGGTTTCGGGCATGGCGAATGCTGTGCTGCACGATCTGCGCTGCCGAACGTAGGCGAAATTGGACCGCGAGATCTGCCTGTGCCAAATACAGAATACTCGCACCAAATTGCCACACGCTGGCGACTGTGCGGGTATGCTGGCGGATGCGTCGCAGTGCCGTGGGCGCGCTGCATAACCCTTGTCTACCCTTTCCCCAGGCTTCTATAGCCAGAGTGAAGGTGTGCCAAAGTACAAAGCCCTGCTGCGAGCTAACGGCGAGGATCCGTGGACAACGTTGCAGGGTATCGGCGCTGTCACCGGTCCACAGGCCCATGGTGGCGCGCATGACCTGAATGAACAGCCACATGTTGAGCTGCCGCTCGGGCGACAAACGGTCCTCCGCCTCTTGAAAGAGACCCAGACCAAACTGCGATTTTCCTTCTTTGATGGCAATGAGCCCCAGATAACCCAATGCAGCCTCAAAGGGGCGTTCGCCAGTAGCAAATTGTAAAAGCCCCGACCATTCCTCAGACGATAAATCAACAGACTGGCGCAGATGCACCTTGGCTGCGGCCTGATTTCCCTGCCAGAACTCGGTCCAGCCCTGGGCATACAGTCCAACCGCTCGCGCGGCGGCAGTCGGGATGTCATCGTATTGCGCGTCCAGAATAGTTTTTGCGGACTGGAAGGCACCGCTGATATTCTGCTGGGAGCTTGCGGCGATCCATTGCCCAAAATGCAGGCCCAGTAGAATGCTATCCTGGCAGTCGAGTTGTTGGGTGATTTCCCTCAATTCCTGGGCGGCCAGAAGAACTTCCTCGGCGCTATAACCCAAGAGGGCACGCAACGAAAAATAACGATCGGCAAGAAGTTCGCGCCGAGTTGCCAGCGCCACACTACTGCAGACGAGACCATTTTGCGTGAGATTGATACATTCCCTATAGGCGCCGAGGAATAGAGCCGTGCGACTGGCTTTTGCGTAGTACTCGCCAGCGCGGGGTTCCTGCCCGCTGGCACGCAAGTGCTTGGCAATGATCGCCGGGTTCGTTTTTTCCTGACCAATCAAATAGGCAGCCCATTTGCCATGGAGATTTCTTTTTTCCTTATCAGTGAGCAAGTTTTGTGCGCCCTGCCGCACTAATTCATGGCGAAATTGCCAAAATCCGCTTGGCAGTCTCTCCAATAAGTCATGCCGGAGAAGATGCTCGAATATTGTTGGGAGGCTGGTGTCCGGCTCAGCCAGAAACGCGAGTTGTTGAGGAAGAAAGGCGTCTTCGATGATGCTGGCGCATTGCAGTAAGCGCCGTGCCGATGGATTCAGGCCTCCAAGAGATACTTGAATCACCGCTTCCGTCGTATCTGGCATGGGTGCTGCAGCGCCTTGCGTACGCGCCAGACTGTCGAGATACAAGGGCAAGCCACGCGCTATCCGAATCCAGGTGTCGCGGACAGATGTTAGCAAGTTATCATCGCTCAGGCCCTGCAGCAAACGTTCAGCATCTTCGTCTCGTAGGGGGTTGAGCTGCCACAGTGTACTGTTGGGCCCCGCTGCGAAGCTCGGCGCTGGTCCGCGAGAAGTAATGAGTAAAATCAGGGGGAGTTGTTGCAGATTGCTGAGGAATTTTTCTATCAAAGTCAGAGAGCTGGCATCCGCCCAGTGAACATCTTCCATGACAACCAAACGTGGTCCCGGTACCAGCTTGGCGATGAGATCCAGCGCGCTTTCTTCCAGCAGGTGACGGTAGGCCGATAAATTCACCTCTTCGCTAGTTGGTGCGGTATCGATCTCCAGCCATTGGCTCCACAGCTCCAGTAACAAGGGATCGACTGGTTCCATGATTCGGCCGATATTTTCCTGTAAATGGCGTCGTGCGGTCTGGGGATCCAGACTGTCCAATGCGAGGAGTTGGCGCAAGGTCACGGCCAGTGGCTTGAGAGGAAGATCCTGAAAAATTTCCCGACACTGATACTGTAGGATTGGATAGCTTGAGTTGGCCGATTGCAGTGCTTGTCTGACCAGAGAGCTTTTGCCGATACCTGGGGGGCCGACCAGCCAAAAGGCCTGGCCAGTGCCAGAGCTCAGGCAACTTTGGATCTGTTGCGCGAGCCTTTCCAGAATCTGTGGGTGAGCAATTGCTTTATTCGCGGCTAATGACGTTGGCGAGTTGCTGACCGTCTCCTGGGGTAGCAAATTCTGGAGGCCAGCGCTGAGGATCAGCCGGTCCTGGGTATTCGCCGATCGGGCAATATCCCGAAGTTCCTGAAAGATTTGTCCTGCAAGGCCAGTGCTGTCAGAGCCAAGCACCGGTCCATGGGTAATGACAAAAAGCGCAGCGCCTTGGGGGCATTGTTCCTGAATGGCGCGCACGGCGCGGAGGGCGACCTGCGGCCCCTCATTTGGTGTTTCTGCACCAAAAATCAGTTCCAGCACGCCATCACTGGCAATTCGCCAGCTCCCTCGCAAATGCTGTGCGACTTGTCGTGCGGCGTTCTGATAGAGTTCCAGGTGTTCCTCTACCCTTACTTCGTTGCTGACCGCCGGCGTTGTGGCGGGGAAGACGCCGAGCACCGTGACCAGGCGGCGCTGGACCGTGGGCGTTGTGGAACTGTTTGGGCTGGCGACGGGAGCAGCCGTACCGCTTTGGCAAAGGCGCGTATACAGAGCAGTCAAGCTCTCGCTGGGCTTCTGACCAAGTTGTGTCACTTTGGCTTCGCGAAAGGCCTCGTAATGGTAGATGGCCTGCTGGGCCTGCCCTTCCACTACCAGAAGACGCATCAGCCAGAATTGCGCCCGGTCAGAGAGTGGAACGGCATCGATCCAGGATCGTACCCGTTGTCGAGCGGTTTCTAGTTGATTTTGGGTCAGTAAATGGTCGAGGAGGGTATCGTAGTAGGCTGCCAGCTTCTGCTGACTTTTCTGGCGCTGCTCCGTTACCCAACGCGCAAAAGGGCTACCAGATTCGAGTTCTTCTCCTGCGAGAAACTCTCCCTGATATTGTTGAATGCCTTGTTCGCAGGACGAAAAATCGTCGCTATCGCCAGTGATGAATGATAGGAAATCGATTTGACAGGGAACATTCGGGCACCAGCGTAGCGACTGCCCCTTACTCTGAAAAAATACTACATCTGGGAGCAACCTGTTGACCTGGAATATTGCCTGCCGCAACAGGTTGCGGCTTTGCGATTCTGTTTCCGACTGACAGACTGTGCGCGCTAGCTCGCCTCGGTTGGCCCCGTCTGTCTGTAAAGAGAGGAAAACCAGCAGGTTGCGGGCCGATCGGTAGGGAGAGGTAACGGTTTTTTCATTCCATGAGAGCCGGAAGCCACCAAAAAATTCCAGGGAGAGAGAATCTGTCATCGGCGTTGGTATCACTTCAGAAACCTTCCAAGCAGGATAAGAAAAATGGAATTAACGGTCAATTAACGCTCGATTCCGGGCGCTCTTGTTACACTCGGACAAATTTGTAAACCAAGTAATACGTTAGTGTATTAGCAAAATCTAAAGGATGAATTGCCAATGAACAAAATCTACCGGATTGTTTTCAGCCGTGTCCTGGGTTGTTTGCGGGTGACGTCAGAACTGGCGCGGGGCGGGCGTGCTGGACAGGGCAGCACGTCTGCCGTGTCGATGCATTCTGCCCCCAGCGAGAAGGTACTGCTGGCATGCCTGCGTGCGGCTCTGCCCATGATCGCACTGGGTGCCTGTAGCGCAATGCCGGCCATAACCGACGCTGCGACGGCAAAAACCGTCAGTTCGAGTATCAGCAACCTCACCATTACCGGCAGCAATACCAGTCAGGTTCGCTTGATTCCCGGTGGCACCATCTCCGGAACCCTCGCCAACCAGGGGACCATCAGCGGCGCTTCGGCAGCCATCAGTCAGGTCGCGTCTACCGGTGGTATCGGGACGCTGAGCAACGTCGGGACCATCTCAGGTAGCAAGTATGGGGTGCTCAATGGCGGTAGTATCGGCGTCCTGCAAAATAGCGGCGGTCTGATTCAGGGCGGTATCGTTGGGGTCTCCAACAATAGCAGCACCAGTCAGATAGGTACGCTACTCAATCAGGGTGTGATCGATGGTAAACACTACGGCATTTTCAACTCTGGAGCCATCTCCAGCCTGACCAATGCCGGAACCATATCGGCATCTGGCAATTCTGCAAAAGCGGCTCTGGCCGATTACGGTACTATTGGGACTCTGCTCAATCAGGGTCATATCAGCTCTCCGAGCAGTGTAGCAGTTTCTGTGAAGGGTAGCATTGGCACCTTCACCAATACGGGCACCATCAGCGGCTCATCTTTTATGATCATTACCATCGCCCCTGGAGCGAGTATCGGGCAGCTCGTCAACTCTGGGCTGATCGGCCTCGGAACCGCCGCGGCGGGCGGGATCTACGTGAACGGGAGCGTGGGAAATCTCAGCAATAGTGGGACGATTAATTGCAATATCACTGATCAATTCTTCATTGGAACGCTCAGTAACAACTCTGGGGGTACCATCACTGGCGGCTTCGATACTGGTGGGGCAGGTTTTGTGGGGACTCTCAACAATGGCGGATTGATCCAAAACGGCGTGGCAATTAATACGAGTTCTCGTTCTGCCGGTGCGCCCGCAGGCGCTAGTGCGGTTCTCAATAATACCGGAACTATCATGGGGGGAACGACTACCCCCGCCATCAGCATTTCTGGGCGCCCGGTTACGGCTTATCTGGGAAGTGGCAGCGACATCATTGGCACCGTCAACGCCGGCACTACGGCCAGCACCTTTTTGTTGAGTGGTGCGCAAAGCTGGAGTTCTGGCTCTCCCATCATCGCGCCCGACAGTACCCTGACCATTGCGCCAGGAGGCGATGTGGCCGTGGACGATACCTGGAGTGTGGCGACGGTGAATAATCAGGGTACCTTGGCGGTGGGCGTGTTCGCAACGCCGACGGGGGGCGGCATTAGCCCGGCGAGCCAAACCATTGTCGGAGACTATGCTCAGAGCGCTGGCGGCACCCTGCAAATGGCCATCACACCCGCCGATACCACGGCAGGCACGGACTATAGCCAACTGATCGTAACGGGAACCGCCAATCTGGCGGGAACCCTGGATGTCGTTCCCGGCGGCACGGCTTCGGCGTATACCGTTGGGGCGAGCTATGATCTGATCCATGCTGGTAGCCTAGTTGGTAGTTTTGGCACGGTCACCGGCATGGCGGCATTGGCGAATTATGTCTCGCCGCAGATGAGTTACAGCGGCACCGACGCAACACTGACGATGGCAGCGGTAGGAACGCCAACGCCAACGCCAACGCCAACGCCAACGCCAACGCCAACGCCAACGCCAACGCCAACGCCAACGCCAACGCCAACGCCAACGCCAACGCCAACGCCAACGCCAACGCCAACGCCAACGCCAACGCCAACGCCAACGCCAACGCCAACGCCAACGCCAACGCCAACGCCAACGCCAACGCCAACGCCAACGCCAACGCCAACGCCAACGCCAACGCCAACGCCAACGCCAACGCCAACGCCAACGCCAACGCCAACGCCAACGCCAACGCCAACGCCAACGCCAACGCCAACGCCAACGCCGACGCCGACGCCGACGCCGACGCCGACGCCAACGCCGACGCCAACGCCAACGCCAACGCCAACGCCAGCACCGGCACCGGCACCGGCACCGGCACCGGCGAGTGGTGCTAGCCTCAGTAAAGCAAATCTGTTCTACCAGGGGCGGGTGGTTGCGGCTTCGACCTTTGCCGTCAACATGGGAGTCAACGCCGAGATCAGCACCCTGCTCGACGGTGCCGGCCAAGTAGACGGTCGCCAAGGTCCGCGCTTTACCGAAACCCGCATCGGCGCCTGGGTGAAGGGCTTTGGTGGAGTGGGTCGCTCCGATGGCGCATCCATGGAGAACTACGGCGCAGTGGCTGGTTACGGGCTGGCGTTGAACCCCCATCTGGTTGTGGGCGCCGCTCTAGTCGGCGCCGGTACCGGAGCCAGTACCTTCTACCAGCGGGCCACGACCAATAGTTTTGGTGGCTTCGCCTATGCCATCGATACTCTGGGTCAGCTGCGGATCTCCGCAAGTTTGGGTGCGGGCTACCTGCACCAAAACAGTACCCGCGGCCTGTACAGCCCGAGTAATGATCTGGTCGAAACCGCTACCGGCACCACCAATGGTTGGTACTTTGGTACCGGCCTGCAAGGGCAGTATTTGATCCCGTTGGGGCAGAATTTTCTTATGCCCTATGGTCGGATCAACTATGTCCATACCCAGTTGAATGGCTTTACCGAAACCGGAGCGGGGCAACTCGTCAATCTCAACATCGAGTACGGCGGTCTCAACACCAATGTGGCGGCCTTTAGTGGTGGGCTGCGTGCGGGTACCGATGTGGATCTGGGTGACATGACCCTGATCCCCTGGGTCTCGCTCGGTGGCACCGCGTACGCGGGCACGCTGCATGTTGCCCAGGCGGAAACGGTCGGCCTGCTCAGTACCTCGGAGATTGGCCTGGTGGCTCCCAACGGTGCTCTGGATACCGGGGCCGGGGTGACGTTGCAGGGACGTAGTACCCCGTGGTCTGTCAAATTTGCCTACAACGGTCAGTTTGCCGGAGATACCCACTGGAATCAGTTTGACCTGTTAGCCAACTACCGCTGGTAGTATTGCGATCCAGTTCGTGGACGGCGCCAATAGGCGCCGTTTGAAAGCGGGTTTTTCGATCAGATTAGGATAATATATGTCATCTATAGCTGAAATTATAAGACTTTTTTGGAAAGAAAGTGACCTATAAAATGAAGGACTTTCATTGTATCAGCGGATTGCCACGCTCTGGCTCGACTTTGCTGGCCGCTTTGCTGTCTCAGCACCCTGATGTGCATGCTGGTATGAGTAGTCCAGTGCTAGACATGTTAGAAACTCTTTTAGTGACTATGAGCGGGCGGAGCGAGTATTCTGTTTTTGTCGATGATGAGCGCCGAGAAAAAATCTTACGTGGTGTCGCTCACTCATATTACGAAGATGTCGAGAAACCCTGCATTGTCGATACCAATAGAGCCTGGAATTCCCAGCTTGCGCTCCTTGGGCGGATTTTTCCTGGAGCCAAAGTGGTGGCCTGTGTCAGGCAAGTGCCATGGATTCTGGATAGCATTGAACGACTGGTGAGAAAAAACTGCTTGCAACCGTCGCTGATTTTTAATTACCAGACTGGTGGCAACGTTTACTCTCGAGTCGAGGGGTTGGCTGGAGCAAATGGTTTTGTTGGCTTTTCGTATAATTCATTGAAAGAGGCCTATTTTAGTCCGGAAGCAAGAGGCCGTTTGCTTTTGCTGCGTTATGAAAGATTTACCGCTGACCCAGTAAGAGCTATGGCCGTCGTTTCTAAATTTCTGGGGTTATCAGAATTTCAATACAACCTGAAAAAAATAAGTCTAGACTGTTGTGGCTTTGATGAAAAGATTGGAATGCCTGGTTTGCATTTTGTTTCTGGTCCGGTGCGCCCCTGGTGTGAGCGTGAATCGATACTTCCTCCAGATTTGTTCCAGCGTTTTACAGGGGATGCCTTTTGGGAAGATAAAAACTTTCTTCCTGCGATCGGAATTTTTTAAAATTGGCATGTCGAGGGTTATATGAATCATGTATTTCGAGTGGTTTTCAATCGTAGTTTGGGTTTGCTGCAGGTTGTTTCGGAGTTGCGGCGCAGTCGAACGAAAGAAAACTCTCGAAGCGAGAGTGCTACTCGTGGTGCGCCGGATAGATCGCGATCAAAAAAATGTTTGGTTTTGGCTGTCGTTGCGGCTATCTCCATCGATACCTCGTATCCGTTGGTCGCGTGGGCTGGGGGTACGCCATTGTCCAGTCAAACGGGAATCGCTGGCGGTGCGGGTGGGAATGCCAGTGGAAGCATAGCCGGTACCCTTGGAACTGGCACGGGAAGTGGCTCGATTTCCAATGCCGGTGGGGGTGGGGCCGTTTCAGGCGCTGGACCAGCAGGGCAACCTGGTGGGGGCGGTTATGGGGCCGGTGGCGCAGGTGGAAATGGATTCAGTGGCGCTGGTGGTGGCGGCGGCGGAGGCGGTGCGCCCGGACAGGCGTTTTCGGGTACGGGAAGCTATTCCTTGTCGAGTGTTGTGACGATACAGGGCGGAGCTGGAGGAGCCGCTGGGTCTGGCGGTTTGGGCGGGAGCGGCGGTAAAGGAGGCCAAGGCGGAAGCGGTGGTGGCGGCGGTACAGGTCTCTACGGTCTTGAATTTTCCCTGGCTAATTACGGCAACGTCAACGGCGGCCGCGGCGGTGCGGCTGGGTCGGGGGGCGCAGGGGGTGCTGGTAAGCTCGGGGGCTACGGCGGCTCTGGAGCTGGCGGCGGACTCGGTGGAGCTGGCGGCTCTGGTATTGGTGGCAACAGTTTTTCGCTAAACAACTATGCGAACATTACCGGTGGTGCTGGCGCAGCTGGGGGAAATGGTGGAGCCGGTGGCGCTCGAGGCTCTGGAACTTTTGGCGATGGAAGTGGTGGGGGTGGCGGAATTGGTGGAGCGGGCGGGGCGGGTGTCTATGGCGTAGGGTTCACAGTCCAGCAGAGTGTCGGCGGCATTGGCATTATTACCGGAGGTGTTGGCGGGACTGGCGGGGCGGGCGGGAATAGTGGTGGCAACTATGCTATTGGCGGTACCGGCGGCCAAGGGGGAAGTGGTGGAGCGGGGGTGTCCGGTAGTCGGTTCGTTCTCACCAACAGTGCGGGCGATAGTGTTTCTGGCGGTACCGGCGGTGATGGCGGTACTGGTGGGGTATACGCTGGTTCTGGCGGCAAAGGGGGGGCAGGCGGATCGGGCGCGTCTGGTAGTGGATTCGTCCTTAGCAACGATGCAGGCGCCATAATTTCCGGCGGCAATGGCGGGGGCGGAGGTGCCAACGGAACCAGTGGTGGCATTGGCATGTATAGCGGTGCGGGTGGTGCTGGCGGGGGGGGCGCGAGTGGGACGAATGTCACCATTACCAACGTAGGGTCTATCTTCGGTGGCACTGGCGGCAACGGCGGAGCTGCCAGTTATGGCGCCAATGGAGGAAATGGAGGAAATGGAGGAGCAGGTGTAAGCGGAACGCAAATTTCCCTTACAAATAAGGGAAACATTTATGGTGGCGCCGGCGGCGTGGGAGGTAGTGCTGTTTCTATCTATAGCGCCGCCGGAGGATATGCCGGCAGAGGAGGGAATGGAGGAGCGGGAGTGATTGGAACGCTGCTCTCGCTGACGAACGCTGGGACTATCCAAGGTGGAGCTGGCGGTGCGGGTGGTGCGACTGGTAAGAGTGCCAACAGAAGCGGAAGCGGTGGAGTTGGAATAGCGTTGACAGGTTCCTCCACCATCACCAACTCTGGCACGGTCAGAAGTGGTGTTTTGGCTTCCGGCGCAACAGGCAACGTTACGGCAATTTCGTTGTCCGGTTCGCTCAATACTATCAGCAACACCGGAAGTATTTTGGGAACTGGCGTTGCTATCACCATGACAGGTGGTCCCAATACTCTTATCTTTGGCACGGGCAGTGACGTACAGGGCACCATCAATGCTGGCACCACGGCCAGCACCATCGAGTTGCAGGGCACCCCAACGCTCGGAACCCTAGCGCCCATCAGTCTGGCGAAGGGTACTCTGGTGAATCAGGGGACCTTGAGCGGGCAGAGTTATGGCATCGTCAACGCCACGACTATTGGTGCGTTTGCCGCGAATGCTGATGTGTTGGGTGGTTTGGCGAGCCTGCAAAACAGCGGAAGCATTAACGGCACCACTGCTGGTATTCTCAATAACGTCGGTAGCAGCATCGGAGCCTTGCGCAACAGTGGTGTCATTAGTGGTCAAACAGGCGTCTCACTGCGCGGTGCCAGCACGACCCTGACCAATACTGGCACCATCATTGGCAGTGGTGGCACGGCCATTAGCGTTGCCAACAGTGCGAGTACGATCATTCTCGGCACCGGCAGCGATGTGCAGGGCACCATCAACGCCGGTACCACCGCCAGCACCATCGAGTTGCAAGGCACCCCAACGCTCGGAACCCTGGCACCTATCAATCTGCCAACTGGTACTCTGATGAATCAGGGGACGCTGGGCGGCGCGCAATTTGGGATCGTCATTGCTAATGCGGCAAGTATCGGAACCCTGTCTGCCAATACGGACTTGCTGGGAACCGTGGTGAGTTTGCAAAACACTGGCAGCATCAATGGAACACTGAATAGCGGTAGTTCCATGTCCTACGGGGCCGGTGTTTTTAACTTGGGTGGCAGTATTGGCAGCTTGAGTAATGCTGCAGGAGGGAATATTGCTGGCACACGGGGTATCTACAACGATTCGGGCAATATCGGTACGGTAACGAATGGTGGTAGCATCGGTGGCGCTCACTCCGCATCAGGCCTCTACAATTACCTCTCTGGCACCGTGGGTGTCCTGCAAAACACGGGAATGATCAGCGGGGTAAATAATGGAATTATCAATTATGGAAGTATTGGCAGCCTAAATAACTCCGGTACTATCATAGGAACGAGCTCTGCCGGCATCAGCGATATGGGCACTATTAGTGCGCTGACTAATAGTGGGCTGATTTCTGGTAAAGTCGGCCTGGAGTTGGGAGATGCTAGTACGACGCTGACCAACACCGGCACCATCATTGGCACGGGCGGCACGGCCATCAAGGTCACGAACAATCTTCCCGACACCCTCATCTTCGGCACCGGCAGCGATGTGCAGGGCGTCATCGATGCGGGCACCACGGCCAGCACCATTTTGCTGGAAGGCGACCCGGTGATGGGCAGCACGACGCCCATCAACGATCCGAACGGCAGCCTGACCATAGCCCAGACGGGTAACTGGACGGTGAACGATACCTGGTCGGTGGGGACGGTCAGCAATGAAGGGATCCTCACCATTGGTGCCGTATCGAGCACTACCACCAGTCCAGGGATGCTGAACCTGACGGGCAACTATCTCCAGACTTCCACCGGCACCCTGGCAATGATCGTCACACCCAACGGCACGGTTGCGGGCACGGACTACAGCCAGTTGGCCATTACCGGCAGCGCCCAGTTGGCTGGCGTGCTGGATGTGCTCGATGAAGGCAGCTTTGTCCAGAACGGCAGCAGCAACGTTTACGACTTGATCACCACGAGCAAGGGCCTGAGCGGCAGCTTTGCCACGGTGAACTACGACCCGGCCTTTGCCAGCTATCTCACGCCGACGCTGAGCTACACGGCCAACGACGCCATCCTGACGCTCACGGCAGCCGCAGCAGGCCCAACCATCGCCACTATCTCCACGAGTATCGGGAGTTTTCCGGTCCATGTCGCTACCACCAGCGGTGTGGTCGTGACTTCCACTGGAACCATCAGCGGCACCCTGAGCAACAGCGGTAGCTTGCTCTCCAAGCAGTACCTGGGCATCAGCAACAACGGTTCAATCGCCGCGCTCGATAATACCGGCACCCTTAGCGCCCAAACTAATGGTGTTCAGAATGCCGGCAGCATTGGCAGCATCAGCAACAGTGGCTCCATCGTCGGCAGCAAATACTACGGTATCTTTAACCAGGGCACGCTGGGCAGCGTCAGCAATACTGGGACCATCAGCGGCGGCAGCGAGGGTTTATCCGACAGCGGCGAACTGGGTAGTGTGAACAACAGCGGGGTGATTTCTGGCAAAGCGGGGATCAATCTGAGCGGTACGGGCACAACTTTGACCAATACAGGTACTATCATCGGCACCGGCGGTAACGCCGTCGTCATTTCCGGTAGTAATCCATCGACGCTCATCTTCGGCGCCGGCAGCGATGTGCAGGGCACCATCAATGCCGGTACGACGGCCAGCACGGTGGAGTTGGATGGTGCGACTCTGGGGACGTCGGCGCCCATCGTGCTGACGAATGGTGCGCTGATCAATGTGGGCACCGTGCAAAGCAGTGCCATAGGGATTTGGGTCACTCCGACGCTGGGATCAATAGCACTGGGCGCCGAGGTGTTGGGTAACCTGAGGATCCTGAACAACCAGGGTCTGGTGCAGGGATCGGACGCCTTCGCGGTGAACAAGGGCAGCAGCGTTGGTACCTTGGTCAACAGCGGGCAGCTCATTTCCAATAGCACCATCGGTAATGCTGCAGCCAACGGCGGTAGCATCACTTCGTTCACGAATACGGGGACAATATTGGCAACTCTGGGCACCTTCAGCTCCGGGTTGGAAAACTTCGGGAGTATGGGAACCCTCGTGAACGGCAGCTTAGGGCTGCTGAAGGGCAGTGCTACCGGGCTCAGCAATGGCAGCAATTCCGTGCTGGGTAGTTTGAACAATAGCGGTAGCATCGTTGGTGGCGGCGAAGGGTTGGACAACTTGGGCTCTATTGTGGCGTTGGTAAACAACGCGAGTGGCTACATCAGCGCCCTACGCAATGCTGGAGCGGGAACGATTGGCGCTGTGGGCCAGAAAACGGCTTTGCATAACGTGGGCACTATCGGATCGTTGTCGAACTCGGGTGTGATCCATGGCACTGTTTTCGGTTTGTACAATACCGGCAATATTGGCACAGTGAACAACCAGACGGGTGGGCAGATCAACGAAGTTTCTCTGAGCTCGGGCAATGTTGGCCAATTCAACAATCTGGGAACGATCAGCACTGTCGGTACTGTTGGGTTGGAATTCTATAATGCCGGGACCCTCGGCACTTTCAACAATAGTGGGACCATTAGCGGCGGCAGTAACGCCTTTACCAGCCAGGGCAGTATTGTAGCGTTGGTCAATAGCGGAATCATAACTGCCAATGGCACGGGTCTGACCGATGGCGGGACGATTGGCACGCTCAGCAACAGCGGGAGCATTGGCGGCAATCGAACTGGGCTGGCAAACGTCTATGGCAGCATCGACCAGATGGAAAATGCCAGTACGGGCTTGATCACCGGTGGCACCTACGGTGTGGCCAATAACGGCACGCTGGGTAGCTTCGACAATGTGGGTACCATCACGGGTAGTGTCTCCGGAATTTACAACCAAGCCCTTATTGGTACGATGAGTAACAGCGGTACGATCAGTGGCGGCGCGAACGACGGTGTGAACAACGATGGCGGCCTCCTGGGAAGTCTGAACAACACCGGGCTCATTACCGGAAAAACCGGACTGAATCTGGCGGGAGCTGCCAGTACAACGGTAAGTAATACCGGCACCATCATTGGTACCGGCGGTACGGCCATCAGCATTGCCAACGGCGCGACTACGATCATCCTGGGTACCGGCAGCGATGTGCAGGGCACCATCAATGCAGGCACCACGGCCAGCACGGTTGAATTACAAGGTACCCCGACTCTCGGCACGTTGGCCCCCATCAGTCTGGCGGATGGCACGCTGGTCAATCAGGGAACGCTGAGCGGGCAGGCCTATGGCATCGTCAATGCCGCGGCCATTGGTGCCTTTGCCGCAAATGCAGATGTGCTGGGTGGCTTGGCAAGCCTGCAAAACAGCGGAAACATCAGTGGTAACACTGCGGGCATTCTCAACAACAGTGGTGGCAGCATCAGCAGTCTGAGCAACGAAAACGGCGGAATCATCAGCGGTACCAACGCAGGCATTCTCAACTATGAAGGCAGTATCGTCAGCCTGAACAATGCTGCCGGCGGTACTATCAGTGGTGGCTATTATGGCATTACCAACAGTGGCAGCATCGGAGCTTTAGGCAACAGTGGTGCCATTCAGGGTAAGACAGGTATTTCCCTCAATGGGGTCAGCACGACGCTGACCAACACCGGCACGATCATCGGCACGGGCGGCACGGCGATCAGCATGGCCAATAGCCCCGATACTATCATTCTCGGCACCGGCAGTGATGTGCAGGGCACGATCAATGCGGGCACCACGGCCAGCACGATTTTGCTGGAAGGTGACCCGGTCATGGGCACGAGCACTCCCATCAATGATCCCAACGGCAGCCTGACCATTGCCCAGACGGGTAACTGGACGGTGAATGACACTTGGTCGGTGGGCACGGTGAGCAATGAGGGGATCCTCACCATTGGTGCCGTATCGGGCACTACCACCAGTTCAGGGATGCTGAACCTGACGGGTAACTACCTCCAGACTTCGACCGGCACCCTGGCGATGATCGTGACCCCCAATGGTTCGATTGCGGGCACGGACTACAGCCAGTTGGCCATTACCGGCAGCGCTCAGTTGGCTGGCGTGCTGGATGTGCTCGATGAAGGCAGCTTTGTCCAGAACGGCAGCAGCAACGTTTACGACTTGATCACCGCGAGCAAGGGCCTGAGCGGCAGCTTTGCCACGGTGAACTACGCCCCGGCCTTTGCCAGCTATCTCACCCCGACGCTGAACTATACGGCCAACGACGTCATCATGACGCTCACGGCGGCACCGGCGCCCGTGGCAGCGCCAACCATCGCCACCATTTCGACGTCGATCACGGACTTTGCCATCAACAGTAGCAAGACTAGCGGTGTGGTCGTGACGCCCACAGGCACAGTCAGCGGCAGCCTCAGTAACACCGGCAGTATCAGTACGGCAGGGAGCGCCATAGCCAATAGCGGGAGTATTGCACTGCTGACGAATGCGGCCAGTGCTACCCTGCATGGTGTCAATACCGATGGTGTCAGTAATAGTGCCACTATCGGCAGTTTGAGCAATAGCGGGACTATTTCCGCTGGTAATTTGGGAATCGCCAATACCGGCTCTATCGGAGCCTTAGGCAACAGTGGCGCCATTCAGGGCAAGACAGGTATTGCTCTTGATGGCGCTAGTACGACGCTGACCAACACGGGTACCATTATTGGTACGGGCAACGGGACGGTGATCAACGCCATCTCCATTGCCAATAATCCGGACATTCTGATTTTTGGTACTGGCAGTGACGTGCAGGGCACCATCAATGCCGGTACCACGGCCAGCACGGTCGAACTGCAGGGAACTCCGACTCTCGGCACGCTGGCCCCCATCAGCTTGGCGGATGGCAAGCTGGTCAATCAGGGGACGCTGAGTGGACAGGCCTATGGCATCGTTAATGCCGCGACGATTGGTACCTATGTAGCGAATACGAATGTTTTGGGTTCCCTCGCTGTTTTGAGCAATAGCGGGACGCTTTCTGGGACCGAAGCGACACTGTTGAATGACGGTTCTGTTGGTACACTGACGAACAGTGGCCTCATTTCTGGAAATGGTACCGGCATAATCAATCAGAGCAATATCGGTAACGTGGGTAATAACGGAACCATCACTGGAAAATTCGGTATTAACAACTTTGGTACCATCAGCCGTCTGGGTAATGGTGGGAGCGTCAGCGGGAGCATCGATGGTATTAGCAATGAGGGATATATTGATGTTCTGAGCAACAGCGGGAGCATCAGTGGCGCTATCAGCTATGGAATTTATAATGGAGGTAGCATCAACTCAATCAGCAATGAGGCTGGCGGTACCATCAGCGGTCGCGGTTACGGCATTTTCAATAGTTCCCAATATAGCGGCGGCGGTACTCTAGGCTCCCTGAGCAACGGCGGCGTCATTAGTGGTCAGACCGGCATCTATCTGGATGGCTTCAGCACGACGCTGACCAACACCGGAACGATTATTGGGACGGGGAACGGAACGGTGACCAACGCGATCTCCATTGCCAACAATCCGGACACATTGATCTTCAGCACCGGCAGTGATGTGCAGGGCACGATCAATGCGGGTACCACGGCCAGCACGATTTTGCTGGAAGGCGATCCGGTGATGGGCACGAGCACTCCCATCAATGATCCCAACGGCAGCCTGACCATTGCCCAGACGGGTAACTGGACGGTGAATGACACTTGGTCGGTGGGCACGGTGAGCAATGAGGGGATCCTCACCATTGGTGCCGTATCAGGCACTACCACGAGTCCAGGGATGCTGAATCTGACGGGCAACTATCTCCAGACTTCCACCGGCACCCTGGCGATGATCGTCACGCCCAACGGCACGCTTGCGGGCACGGACTACAGCCAGTTGGCCATTACCGGCAGCGCCCAGTTGGCTGGCGTGCTGGATGTCCTGGATGAAGGCAGCTTTGTGCAGAACGGCAGCAGCAACGTCTACGACCTGATCACCACGAGCCAGGGGCTGACGGGTACGTTTGCCACGGTGAACTACGACCCGGCCTTTGCCAGTTATCTTAGCCACACGCTGAACTACACGGCCAACGACGCCATCCTCACGCTGACGGCGGCTCCCGCACCGGCTCCCGCACCGGCTCCCGCACCGGCTCCCGCACCGGCTCCCGCACCGGCTCCCGCACCGGCTCCCGCACCGGCTCCCGCACCGGCTCCCGCACCGGCTCCCGCACCGGCTCCCGCACCGGCTCCCGCACCGGCTCCCGCACCGGCTCCCGCACCGGCTCCCGCACCGGCTCCCGCACCGGCACCCGCACCCGCACCCGCACCCGCACCCGCACCCGCACCCGCACCCGCACCGGCCCCCGCACCGGCCCTGGCCCTGATTCCGCACCCCACGCGGCAGCCGGAGCTGGTGTCCAAGGTATTCTCCACCGGCTACAGTGCCGTCAATCTGCCCTACGTTACCAATGAGAGTTTGCACAGTGCCCTCAGCACCGTACTAGACGGCTCTCAAGGAGTGTTGGGCAGCGACGGCCAGATGCATTTTACCAGCACCCGCCTGGGTACCTGGGCCAAGGGCTTTGGCGGTTTTGGTCGCGCCAATGGCAGCAATGTAAGCGAATACGGTGGTGTGGTGGGTTACGGTACAGCCATCAACCCGCATCTGACCCTGGGTGTTGCCTTGTCCGGTAGCGGTACCAATACCGGCTCGGTATATCAACGGGCTGATGGGCACAGCTTTGGCGGCTATGCCTATGGTATCTATACCGATCAGCATTTCCGCATGTCTGCCGACATCGGTGCCGGTACCCAGAGCATCAATGTCAATCGGGACTTGCTGCCCACCTCGTTGCAGGCCGACGCTCAAAGCCATGGTTGGTTCTTCGGTACGGGCGTGCAAATGCAATATCTAATTCCTCTGGATCAGGCCTTCTTGGTGCCTTATGCACGTTTTACCTTTCTACATTCGGCCATTGGAGCCCTCGATGAGCAAGGTGCTGGTCTACTTGATCTGCAGACTGGCGCCATGCGAACCAACATCGGTAGCTTCAGTGGAGGCCTGCGAACAGGAATCGACTTGCGGGCAGGCAGTCTTACCTGGATCCCGTGGGCGGAAGTGGGCGGTACTGGTAATGTCGGCACCTTGCACCTGAATGTTCTGCAGCAGACCCGGTTCCTGGGTGACAATCTCGCGCGGACGCTGGTTGCGCCTTCTGGCACTCTCGATACGGGTGCTGGCATAACCCTCCAGGGCAAGGGTCCCTGGACGGCCAAGATCGCTTGGCAGGGTCAGTACGCGGGAGACATCCACTTCAATACCTTTGACCTGATCGCCCGCTATCGGTGGTAGCATGATATCTTTTCGGCTCAACTGCGGGGAGGTGGCATGGCGCAGCGTCTGCTAGAGGTAGAGGCAATTGGGCTTGAGTTCTGGGCAGGACTACTCAGCCCAGAATACTGCCAGAACCTCATTGCCATTGGGCAGGAATTATTGCAGCCGGCACTGGTGACTGATGAGCGCAGTGGTGCGGAAATCTCGCACCCCGAGCGGATTTCGAAAATGGCTTGGCCCAAGCGGGATGATTATCCCATTTTGCAATCGTTGGCCGAGGGTATCGCACAACTCACCGGCGTTCCGGTTGCCTGCCAAGAGCCTCTGCAGATCCTCCACTATCGTCCCGGTGGGGAATACAGGCCACATTTCGATGCTTTTGCGGCCGATGCTCCCACACTGCGGCAGGGCGGGAACCGTAGTCTCACCCTGATTCTCTACCTCAACACAGTAGAGGCGGGCGGTGAGACCGCTTTCCCAGAGCTCGGAGTGCGAATCTCTCCCCTTCTGGGTGGTGGTGTCCTGTTTCGCAATCTCGATGACGGAGGCAATCGCCACCCTCGCTCCCTGCATGCCGGCCTGCCGGTTCTGCGCGGCGAAAAATGGATCGCCACCACTTGGATACGTCAGGAAGCCTATGTCTGAACAACACCATGCCCCACAAGCCATGACCCTACCCGAGGCCCTTGCATGTGCCAATGCCCACTGGCAGGCGGGCCAGGCGGTTCAGGCAGAGCAGATCTGCCAACGAATCCTGGCGACTTTTCCCGGACAGGCAGACGCCTTGCATTTGATGGGCCTTATCGCCCATGCCTACGGCCATCTCGACCGCGCCATTGATCTCCTCCAACATGCTTGCAGTTCGTTGGATGTTGCGCCTGTCTATGCGAGCAATCTGGCAGAAATGCTGCGGCAACGGGGTCGGCTGCCAGAGGCCGAAAGGGCCGCCCGATCAGCCCTGGCGCGGGATCCGAATTTATCCGGCGCCTGGAACAATCTCGGGATCATTCTGCAGGAAATGGGACAGTTTGACGAAAGCCGAGAATGGTTGGAAAAGGTTCGCGCTGCAGAGCCAGAAAATCCGCGGGTGCTCAATAATCTTGGTAACACCTGCTTGCGCCAGCGCGATCTTGCTGCCGCGGAGTCTTATTGGCGTGCGGCGATTGCCATCGATCCCAATTATCCGCAGCCCTACAGTAACCTCGCCAAAATGCTGACCGATCGGGGAGAATTGGAGGAAGCCGTGGAGGCTGGGCGTCGGGCCATCACCCTGGATCCGCATCTGAGCGATGCCTACATCAACCTCGCGGCGGCGGAGCAGGAGCGCAAAAACTCACAGACAGCATTGCGCTGGATCGAGGCGTTGCTGGCCTTTGCCCCGCAGAACGCTCAGGCCTGGGCAACCAAGGCGACCTTGCTCAAGGAGGCAGAACATCTGCCAGAGGCCCTGCAAGCAGCGGAGCAGGCGATTGGGTTGGCGCCAGCGCTTGCCGATGCCCACTATGCGCACGGCAGCATCCTGCAGGCGCTTGGTCGGCATGCAGAAGCGTTGACGGCTCTGCAAAAAGCTGGGGAGCTGCCAGGAGTAAAGGCCGAAGAGGCGTTGATCAGTCAAGCCGTATTGCAAATGGAATTGGGATCCAAAAAAGATGCAGAAGGCTTCTTCGAGACAGCCATAGCGCGTTTTCCACGCTCTGCCAGCGCTTGGTACAATTGGGCCGACCTGCATCGCTTCGACGCGGACGACCCGCTTCTGGAGCGGATGCTCGGGCTTTTGGCGCAGGATATTCTGCCGCGCGACCGAATGCTGTTGGATTTTGCCCTGGGCAAGGCATATCTGGACGTGGGTGACTCGGAACGGGCCTTCCGGCATCTGCACGCGGGCAATGCGGAAAAACGCAAAAGCTTCGACTATGATCCAGCGCACACGGATGAATTTGTCGAACGCATCCAACGCAACTTTCCGCTGGGGTGTTTTGATTCTCATCCAAAAGGGACTGAACAAGCCGGAAGCGTTCCCCGCCCGATTTTTGTGGTGGGTATGCCGCGCTCTGGCACCAGCCTGGTTGAACAGATCCTTGCCTCCCATTCCGCCATCCATGGCGCGGGGGAATTGTCGCTACTGCAGAAGCTGATCGGCGAGCTGTACCCCGAAGGTCTCCACGCACTTCCCGAGGAGAGACGGCAAACGGCTACCAGAACCTATCAGGAGTACATCGCTAAGCTAGCGCCCCAGGCCCTTTTTGTCGTTGATAAAATGCCCGCCAACTTTTTTTATTTGGGGGCAATATCCCTGCTATTCCCAGGGGCCAAAATCATTCATTGCCGACGAAATCCCGTTGATACCTGCCTTTCTTGCTACAGTAAGAACTTCGCTGGGGAACAGCGTTTCTCCTACGATCTTCGGGAACTGGGACGTTTCCATCAGGCTTATGCACGTTTGATGGAGCACTGGCAGCAGGTCCTGCCGGAGGGAGTTTTGACTCACGTCGACTATGAAGGTTTGGTTGCCGATCAAGAAGGGCAGACGCGGCGTTTGATCGAATTCGTTGGCCTGGGCTGGGAGTCGGGTTGTCTGCAGTTTTATCAGACCGAACGTGCGGTAAAAACCGCGAGCGTCAATCAAGTACGAGAACCGATCTACCAGCGTTCCGTGGGTCGTTGGAAGCCGCACGCGGCGCATCTGGGTCCGTTGCTTGAGGCTTTAAACGTTACCGCCGACGAGTGACCATGCAACGCAGCGTCCAGGAAATCCTGAACCACGGCCAAGCCCTGATTGCCGCCGACCTGCCGGAGGCCGCGGAGGTGTTGGTCGCTCCCTATCTGCGCGATGGTACGGGCCCTATCCCTCTCTGGAAGCTGTTGGCCTTGGCTTGCCGTAGGCAGGGCAAATTCGAAGCGACGAGAAAAATCCAGGAGATGATTGTCGAGACCGTCCCGGGCGACCTGCCGGCACGTTATGATCTGGCCGATACTCTTCTGACCCTGGGGGAATTTACCCGAGGTTGGGAGGAGTACCGTTTTCGCTATCACCTGCCGCATACCAAGGCTCTGGCCCGCCATGTACAGGCCGCTCCGCGCTGGGATGGGCGTCCGATGCCCGGAAAGACTCTCATGGTCCACGATGAGCAAGGCTACGGCGACACGTTTCAGTTCATACGTTTGCTGCGTGCCGCACGCGATCGCAGTCAGGCGACTGTGATTGTTGATGTCAACCAGGAAGCGCTGCCCCTGGTCCGGCGCGCCTACCCTGAGTTTGCCGTCCAACTCCGGGGTAGCTTGCCGCCGCGTTTCGATGCCCACTGTGAGCTAATGAGCCTGCCGCACGCCATTCGCCTGCAGCTCTCTGATCTCCCTGGAGAGATCCCTTATCTGCGAGCAGACCCGACACGACTGCAGCGCTGGGAACAGCGCTTGCAGCTGCTGCCCAGACCTTGGATTGCCCTTACCTGGGCGGGGCGCCCAACACATCCGAACGACGCGAATCGTTCCATGCACCTCTCGCAATTCGTGCCGCTGGCCCGCCTCGATGCCTCCTTTCTTGCGATCCAGAAAGGCCCAGCGGCGTACCAGAATGCCCCTGCGGGCATGACGGTCCATCGACTGAGTGATGAGATTCAAGATTTTGAAGACACCGCAGCCATTCTGCAGCTGGCGGATCTACTGATTTCTGTGGATTCCTCTCCAGTGCACTTGGCCGGGGCACTCGGTCAGCCGGCCTGGGTGCTACTTCCCTTCGAGCCAGAGTGGCGTTGGATGACCGAGCGCGAAGATACGCCTTGGTACCCGAGCCATCGGCTGTTTCGTCAGCAGCGGCGCGGGGATTGGGCACAAGTGCTGGAGTGCGTGGCAGACGCCTTGTCGCCACAAAAACAATGAGATCGGCACGATGGTCTTGGCTAGGGTAGGCTGCTTAGGCATTGGCAAGCGCGCCAGGTCCGGTTGCGAGAAATAACAGCTGATGAGTCTCCCGGTAATCGAAGCGGGTTAGAGCGGCCCTTCCCACGCGCACGGGAATGTCGCACCATCGCGGGCATGAACTACCGACATCAATTTCATGCGGGCAATGCTGCCGATTGTATGAAGCATCTGGCCCTGGTGCTGGCCTTGACCCGGCTGCTGCAGAAGGATCGCCCCCTGTATTTTGTCGATACCCATGCGGGCGCTGGTCGTTATACCGTGTCTGCGGAGGGCGAAGCGAAGGACGGCATCCACCGTCTCTGGCCGCAGCGGCGGGAGCTGGCGGAGTTGCGTCCCTGGCTCGATCTCCTGCTGCCAGACAATCCCGGCAAGGAGTTGCAGCACTATCTCGGCTCGCCGCTCCTCGCCGCCCGCCTGCTGCGTCCCCAGGACCCTCTCTTCCTGCTCGAAAAGGTGCCGGAAATCGCGCAGGAGCTGCGCGAGGCGCTGGTCGGTCGGGGACAGACGAGCATTCTCCAGGAGGACGCCTATCAGTTCCTGCGTCGGCCGGCGCCGCCGGCGGCGGGGCGGGGTCTGGTCCTCGTCGATCCCGCCTTCGAGGCGGCAGAGGAATGGGAACGTCTGGCGGAGGCCTTGATTTCAGCCCTGCAGCACTGGCCGCTGGCGAGTTTTCTGGTGTGGTACCCCATCAAGATCCGCGGTAAGATTTCACGCCTGCTGGCGCAGTTGCAGGCACAGACGGCACTCCAGAGTATAGAGCTGCTATGGGAGTCTGACGCCGGGCAAGAGCGGCTGCGCGGTTCTGGGTTGGTGCTCCTGCGACCGGTGTGGGGCTTTGTCGAGCCCTTGCTTGCCGTCCTCGGTCGCATGGCACCCTCGCTTGCCCTGCAGGGAGAGTGGTCGGTACAGCTGCGTGGCTTGCCGCAGGTCGCCCGTCGTGTGTACGCCCCCAGTGAAAGCATAGGAAAGAAAAGGAAATGAACCCGTTGCCCCCAGTCGATCAGATCCGCACCCTGCATTTTTATGGCGGACCCAAGGCGGAGTTGCAATTGTCACTGCCGCAGCGGCCCGACAACCGCCTGTCCATCCAGGTGCTTTATCAGCTCGCCCTCCGCCATGGCGTCATCAGCCCCAGCGGCGCACGCGAGACCCTGTCTGCATTGCCGGCCGTAGCCGAGGCCGCAGATGCTCGGGCGCTCCTGCAGGGCGTGCTGGATCGTGGGGAATTTCTCGCCGTGCGGGTACAGCGCTGAATGCGTCTATACAGCTGGAATGTTAACGGCTGGCGGGCGGCCTTGCGCAAAGGTTTGCGGGACTGGGTCGCAGAGGCCCAACCCGACGTTCTCTGCGTGCAGGAAACCAAGGCCGACCCAGAACGACTCAGCAAAAGCGAAAGCGAGTTGCCGGGATATCAGGGGGACTGGGCTGTCGCCGAGCGCGCCGGATACAGCGGTGTTGCTACCTTCGCCCGCGCCGACCTCCCCCTGGCGCAGCGCGGCTTGGGGAATCCCCGCTATGACCGGGAAGGGCGCGTTTTGGTCCATGACTGCGGCGACTTCGATCTCTACAACATATATTTCCCCAATGGCAAAAAAGACGCCGAACGGTTGGCCTACAAGCTCGATTTTTACGCCGACTTCCTCGCCCAGATAGAGGCACGGGTGGCAGCTGGGCGTCCGATCGTATTTTGTGGCGACGTGAACACCGCCCATCACCCCATCGATCTCGCCCGTCCCGCGGAAAACGCCAGGATTTCGGGTTTCTTGCCGCAGGAGCGGGCCTGGCTCGACCGCTGGGAGGCCGCCGGGTGGGTGGACAGTTTTCGCTACCTGCATCCGGAAACGCAGTGCTACTCCTGGTGGAGTCAGCGTACCGCGGCGCGGGAGCGGAATGTCGGCTGGCGTCTCGATTACTTTTGGGTACACCGCAGCCTGTTGCCCCGTCTGCGTGGCGCTGGAATCGCTACGGAGGTCCAGGGCTCGGACCACTGCCCTGTCTGGCTGGAAATCGACTAGGAGAAGGCCATGCGTTGGCAGCAATATCGGGAACTCGCAGCAGGGTTGGAGAGCATCGAGGATTTCTGGCGCTACGGGCAGAGTCGCTTCTCGCGGGCGGGCATCGATTGCAGTCAGGGGTACCAGACCCCGCGGGCCGAGGCCGCTGCCCTGCTCGCCCGTCGCCTGGCCCTGGAGCCGGAGGATCTGCCGGAGCTGCGGGCAGCAAGGCTCACCACTAGCGAGCGCGGTGCTGTGCTCGATGCCCTCTATCAGCGGGAAATTCTGCGCCGGCCCACGGCGTACATCCTGCAGGAGGCCTGGTTTGCCGGCCTGCGTTTTTTTGTCGATGAACGGGTCCTGATCCCGCGCAGCCTGCTCGAACCGTTCATCGAAGAGGGCTTTGCTCCCTGGCTGCAAGCGGAACGGGTATGGCGGATTCTGGAGATCGGCACCGGCTCCGGCTGCATGGCCGTTGCCCTGGCGCAGCGCTTCCCGGAGGCGCAAGTCGATGCCGTCGACATCTCCCCCGCGGCCCTGGAGGTAGCGAGGCACAATGTCGCGTTGCATGGTCTCTCGGAGCGGGTACAGCTGCAGCAGTCCGACCTTTTTGCCGCCCTTGCCAGGCAGCGTTACGACCTGATCGTCAGTAACCCGCCTTACGTCGATGCGGCCGCCATGGCGGAATTGCCGCCGGAGTATCGCCACGAGCCGCGCCTGGCCTTGGCCGCCGGCGAGGACGGCTTGGATTACCTCCTGCCTCTATTGCAGGCTGCTCCGGCGCATTTGCGCCCCGGCGGGATTCTGGCCCTGGAGACCGGCGATGCGGAGGAGGCTTTGCTGAACCAATATCCTGACCTTCCCCTGATTTGGTTGGAGCATCCCGCGGGCGGCTACGGCGCCTGCCTGCTCCTCGCCGACGAATCGTCGCAGTGATCGACGCCAGTCGGCGCAAGTAGCTGGAGAAAAGCGTGCAGGGCATGCGAGGCATAGGCAAGCTGCGGATGCACTAGATACAAGGTCCAGAATAACCCTCGCGGTGGCTCCAGGCGCAGGGAGGCCAAGGGCCAACGCACCTTATCCAGGGCCTCGACCGAGGCAAAACCAATGCCGAGACCGGCGGCTACGGCCTCGCGCAGCGCCTCCACCCCCGTGACCTCGACCGTGTACGTGGGTTTGAGCCCAGCGGCGCGCAACGCCGCCGCAACGCGCCGGCGAATGCCGGAATGTGGCTCGCGCCAGACAATGGGTTCCTGCAAGATCTCGGTCCAGGTGGCACTTTGTTTTCCCGCCAGCACCCAAGGGTGTTGCAAGGGTAGGATCGCCACCAGTTCGTCCTCGCGCCAGGGACTCTGGCAGAAGTCTTCGGGTAGCTGCTCTGGTGCTATGGCCTCTTCGGTAAAGAGCAGATCCCAATCCTTCCAGTTCCAGTCTTCCCAGGCCAGGGATCCGGTCTGCAGACGGAGCTCGACACCGGGGTAGAGACTGCGAAAGCGCGCCAGGTGTTCCATCAAAAAATAGTTGGCGACGGTACTGCTGGCAGCAATGCGGAGCTGGCCTTCCTGCTGTTGTTGGCGGCGGCTGACCCAGTCCTCGATACGCTGCAGGTCGCCGCGCAGACTGCGCAGGAGGGGAACCAGCGCCTCACCCGCGGGGCTGAGGCGAATGCCCCGTCCCTCACGCAGATACAGGGGCTCACCGACAATGTGCTGGAGCCGTTGCAGGCGGCCGGAGATGGTCGGTTGACTGCGATGTAGTCGCTCGCTGGCTTGCGCAACACCGCCTTGTTCTGCTACCTCGAGAAAACTCAGCAGATCTTCTGGGGATATTTTCATTGAAAATCCCGATCAATAACGCAAAACAATTCCATTGGACCAATATAAGACGCAGCGCTACCGTTGCCTAGACCAGTTTTGGGGAGAGCGATGACGCAGCGCAGCGAGACAATGCCGTGGATGTTGTTTCTCGGTGTGGGCCTGGGGCTTGCAATGGGGTCTTTCGACGGCGCTGCGGTGCAAGGCATCTTTCCCTATATTGCCGGCGGTGTTGCTACCAGCAGCGACCACGCGCTGTGGGCGCTGACGTATTTCATTGTCAACTGGTCGGTGGGCATTACCCTGATGCCGTGGACCCATGCCCGTTTTGGCGCGCGGCAGGTATTTCTGGGCGCTTGTTCTCTGGCCACCCTGGGCAGCGTGATCAGCGCCAGTACCGGCAACCTCTGGATTTTGCTCCTCAGCCGCGCGATGGAAGGGATGGCGGCGGGTTTGCTGGTGCCCCTCAGCCAAAGCTTGTTTCTGCGGGCCAGCCCGGCAACGCAGCACGGGCTGGTTATGGTGTTGTGGAGTAACGCCATGCTGGTGCCCTTTTTTATCGGGCCGGCCCTTGGCGGTTATTTCGCGGTCACCTCGGGTTATCGTTGGATCTTTGCTCTGTCGGTCCCCTTTTGGCTCCTCGCCGCCTGGATCGGCAGTGGACAGATTCGCGAAGAGCGCGGACCACGACCGCCAGGCTTCGATCTTCCCGGCTTTCTCCTTCTCTATGCCGGTCTGATGGCCTTGCAGATCGTTCTCGACAATGGCGAGCAATACGGCTGGTGGCATTCGCGTTTCATCTTGCGCACCAGTCTGATGGCTATTGCCTTCCTTTCTCTCTTCGCCTGGCGCGAAGCGACTGCTCGCCATCCCCTCCTGCGTTTTCACTATCTGCGCCAGCGTAATTATTGGCTTGGCCTGCTTTTGCTCTGCCTCGGTTGGGCACTGTTCATGGGCTGGGCATCCTTGCTGCCGCTCTGGGCGGAGGAAAACCTCGGCTTCAATGGCTGGTGGGGCAGTAGTATCCTCATTCCCATCGGTCTCGCCGCGGTACCCCTCTCGATCCTGATGGATCGCTTGCATGGGCTGTTGGGGCTGCGGCGTCTGGCCAGCGCCTGTTTTCTGCTTTTTGCCCTTGCCTACGGCACCGCCTATCTCAGTCCGATGATGAGTCTGGGTGATCTCTTCTGGCCCGTCTTTCTGCTCGGCCTGGGCGTTGGCGCGCTTTTCGTGCCCCTCACTCTCCTCATTCTCTCTGGAGTGGAAAAAGAAGAAATTCCCGCCGCCAGCACCACTAGCAACTTCATTCGCGTCTTCAGTGCCAATATCGGCGTGACCCTGCTGGAGGTCTTTTGGACCCGTGGCACGGCCCTGGCACAGTCCAATATGCGCGCCGACGTGCAGCCCTTGCCGGGCCTGCCCTTGCCAGTGCTCGTTCAGCATTTACAGAGCCTGACTGCCACCTTGAGTCTCGACAATCTGCTGCGCCTGTCGATGTGGATCGCCCTGGCCGCTGCGGCAGTGGCCTACCTCTTCCTCATCTCCCCACGGCGGCTGGCAGCTACCGCCGCAAACAGCTATGTCGAAGAAGTGGAGCGGGAAAGCTCTTCGGCGTAGACCTTGGCAGTATCAGATCGAGCAAAGCTGATCTCCTGACGCGGACGTGGAATCTCGATGCCTGCCTTCTCCAGTGCCTCGGCCAGTAACCAATGGTATTCGGCGCGGGTGCCGCCGGGGCGCATCAGGGCATTGCGCGCGACCCAAACGATCATCTCGCAATCATAGCCTGCCTCACCAAAGGCGCTGATCCATAGATTCGGCTTTTTACCGTCCACATCCAGGGTATGCTCCGACTGGTGCGCGGCAGCAATGACCAGTTCGCGCAGCGCCTCGCGGTTGGTGCCATAGGGGACGCGGAAGGGGATGTGCAGGCGCATGGTATTGTCGCTGAGGCTCCAATTGATGACCTCGCCGTTGATGAACTGGGAATTGGGTACCAGAATATCGACGTTGTCATTGGTACGCACCTGGGTGTAGCGCACCCCCAGATGGACCACCGCGCCGTGTAGGCCATTTTCCTTGAGCTGGATGTAATCGCCGACCTTGATGCTCTGCTCGATGAGGATAATGAGGCCGGAGGCGAAATTGCTGAAGATATTTTGCAGACCGAAACCCAGCCCGACGCCGACCACGCCGCCCAGGATCGATAGGCTGCTCAGGTTGACACCCATGCTCTGCAGGGCAATCAGGACGCCGAAGGCGAGAACGAAGTAGTAGCCGATGCGGGAGATGGCATAGGCCAAAGAGGGATCGAGACGCCGACTGAGCAGAATACGGGTCGCTTTGCGCAACCAACGCGCACCCCACCACAGGAAGATCAGAACGATGATGAGTTCAACAATCCGCACCGGTTCGATGGCAATGCCGCCCGGGAAATGGATTGGCGAGAGGAACCAGGTCCAGATGCCTTCCAGTTGTTTCACAGGTACGTTCTCACAGCATTCCCCAAATAGCCCGTAGCCCCTGACGAAAGGGGCAGCTTGGAGTACACTGCAGCAAAAATTCCTTTTGCTCAAGGTTTGTTTTGTGAAAAACTTCGTTGCCGAACCCCTTTTGCTGGCCTTGCAGGCCCTGCAGCAGCAAGGCTTGCTACAGGATGTCCCTACCCAATTGGACTTCGACCGTCCGCGCCAGGCGGAGCATGGTCACCTAGCCAGCAATGTCGCGCTGCTCCTTGCCAAGGGCGTGGGCAAAAAGCCCCGCGATCTCGCCACTAGTATTCTCGGCGCCCTACCCGAGTCGCCCTGGATCGAGCGGGTGGAGATTGCGGGCCCGGGCTTCCTCAATTTTTTTCTGCGGCCAGCTGCTTTCCACGCCGTAATTGCTGAGGTACTGGAGCAGGGGCGGGATTTCGGGCGACAGAATCTGGGTAGCGGCCAGCGCTTACATCTGGAATTCGTCTCCGCCAATCCTACCGGCCCTTTGCACGTCGGGCACGGTCGGGGCGCCGCCTACGGAGCCAGTTTGGCAGAGATCCTGCGTTTTTGCGGTTATGACGTCTTTTGCGAGTACTACGTCAACGACGCCGGACGGCAGATGGATATCCTTGCCGCCAGTGTCTATCTGCGTTACCTCGAGGCTGCAGGTCATGGCCTGCCCTGGGATTTCCCGCAGAGTGCCTACCGGGGCGACTATGTCCGCGAGATCGCCGCGCATCTTTTGGCGAGGGAGGGCGGTGCCTTGGCATTTGCGTCCAAGAACATGCCCGATCTGTCCGCCATTACCGATGGCGACGCGGCCATCGACCAGCTGATTGCCCATTTGAAGGATGTTTTGGGGGCTGCAGCCTATGGAAGATTGCATGCTGCAGGCCTGCAGGAAATCCTCGCGGACATTCGCGACGATCTCGCCGAGTTCGGTGTCGTCTACCAGAATTGGTATTCCGAGCGTTCCCTCATGGAGCAGGGCGCGGTGGAGCGCGCGATTGCGCGGCTGGAAGAGGGTGGACACTGCTACCGTGCCGAGGGCGCCCTGTGGTTTCGTTCTACCGATTTCGGTGATGACAAGGACCGGGTACTGCAACGGGAAAATGGCGCTTATACTTATTTTGCCTCCGATGTTGCCTATCACTTTGAAAAGGGCACGCGCGGTTTCTCCCAGCTCATCGATATGTGGGGTGCCGACCACCACGGCTATATCCCGCGTGTGCGAGCGAGTTTGCAGGCCCTCGGCGCGGATGCGAACGCCCTCGAAGTATTGTTGGTACAGTTCGCCATTCTCTATCGCGGTACGGAAAAGGTATCGATGTCCACCCGCGCTGGCGAGTTCGTCACCCTGCGCCAGTTGCGCGAAGAAGTGGGAAATGATGCGGCACGGTTTTTCTACGTACTGCGGCGCGCCGATCAGCACCTGGATTTCGATCTGGAGCTGGCGACCAAGCACTCCGAGGAAAATCCGGTTTTTTACATTCAGTATGCCCATGCGCGGGTACATTCCTTGCGGCGCCAGGCGCTGGAACGAGGGCTGTCTTTGCCCACCCAGTGTCCCGATCTGGCCTGTCTTGCGGACCCACGCGAACTGGAGCTTGCGGATCGGCTCTGGCGTTTTCCCGAGCAGGTGGCCGCTGCGGCCCGGGCTCGCGAGCCGCATCAGATCGCTTTCTATCTCAAAGAGTTAGCGGCAAGTTTTCATACCTACTACAACGCTACCCGCGTCCTGGTGGAAGAGGATGCGCTGCGGTTCGCGCGCCTGAGTCTTGCCGACGCGGTCGCACAGACCCTCGCAAATGGTCTGGCCCTGCTCGGGGTTTCGGCGCCGGAGAAGATGTAATCGACAATGCGTGACTACAAGGGCCATAGCAGCCGCCAGCCGCCAGCAGAAGAGCATCGCCCTCCCATTCCGCGCGCGCAGCCCGCTCCGCTAGCGGCAGAAACGGATGACGATGTCGACATCGCCCCCGTCCCGCGCCGATCTGGTCATGGCTGGATCTGGTTGCTGCTGATCGCCTTCCTGCTGCTTAGTGGTGCGGTCTGGTGGTGGGTGGCCAGCCTGCCCATGGCCAGTGGCCAACTGGGCCTGCTCCCCAGCGTTGCCAAGCGCCCGACGAGCTCTGCCAACTCCCCTGCGACACGGCCGGCATTCTCCGTGAGTAGCACCATTGCGGCAGCGAAATCTTCGAACAACACAGCGGCTGCGCAGAACAACGCCGTCGCCGCCCCCGTCAGCAGTGCGACCGCTTCCACGCAGAGTACCGTGCACTTCAACTTTTACCGCATACTGCCACAAATGAAGGTGGATATTCCCGCGGATATTCTCGGCAGTGGGCCGGGCATCCCCAGCGCGCCGACCAGCAGCGCAGCTGCCGGAGTGCCAGTGCGCATACAGGTGGGGGCGCTGAATAATCTGGCTGGCGCACAAGTGATCCGGGAACGTCTGGAACTGCTCGGCATCCCCAGCTATCTGCAAAAGCTGCGCGGCAATGACGGTGCCAGCTACTACCTGGTATTCACCCGCCGCTACGCCTCTCCCGCCGATGCACAGGCGGCTCTGACAAAGATTCGCGGCATGGGGGTAACCCCCCTGTTGCAGCCCGTCAGCCCTGCCCTCAGTGTGCCGTCGGCACCTCCAGCGCCTTGATCGCCGCCGCGGCGCTCTGCTTGCCTTCGGCCACTGCCCGCAGGCCGGGAAGGTAGTGATTGCAGGTCTCCACCGCCGACAGAAGGTACCCCTGCAGTAATCCGGCGTTGACGCAGGACTCCGGGACCTGCACGCTGCTCTTGCAGTTCAGTTCCAGATCTTCCCAGTCGAGCTCGAAATTCCCCAGCGGGAGTCCATAGTTGGCCCGGGTCAAAAATTCGGCGACGGCTGGTAGGCGTGCCGCGGGAAGCTCCAGACCCTGCGGTCGCACATAGAACAGGATTCGCTCCAGCTCGGCATGGACATGACAGAATACGTCCAGGGTACCGTTGGGTACCGCCACGGCACAGGTGATGACCGGATAGTCCTGTAGGGTCTTGGCGTTCCAGCCAAGATGACGAAACAAGGCCTCAGCGGCCTCCAGATGCTTCACGATGTCGCTCCTTTCTGCGCGAGTGCCTCGGCGAGGCGAACAAAAGTTGCAAAATCCAGGGTCTCGGCGCGGGCCGAGGGGGCAATGGCCAAGGCCTCCAGCATAGCGCCATCGAGAACGCCCTTGAAGTTATTGGCTAGCGTCTTGCGTCGTTGCGCAAAGGCAAGGCTGACGACCCGGCTGAAATGCGGCAAGAGCTCTGGCAACAAACGAGAGGGGCGGTAGGGGCTGAGGCGGACAAAGGCGGAGTCTACTTTGGGCACCGGACGGAAATTGCCGGGGGCTACGGGAAACAGCAGCTCTACTCGGGCTTGCGCCTGGACCATCAGCGACAGGCGGCCATAGGCGGAACTACCGGGGCCGGCGGCCAGACGATCGGCTACCTCTTTTTGCAGCATGAAATGCATGTCGACAATCGCGTCCTTCTGCGCCAGCAAATGAAACAGCAGAGGTGTAGAGACATTATAGGGCAGATTGCCGACCACCCGCAGGGGCTCGCCTGCCTCCGCGGCAAGACGGGCAAAATCGACCTGCAGGGCATCGCCGGCAATCACCTGCAGGCGCTCGGCAGGGGCCAAGGCGTGCAGATTGGGCAGAAGATCGCGGTCGAGCTCGATGACCCGCAAAGGGCGCGTAGCAGCCGCTTGTGCTGCCAGCAGTGCTTGGGTCAGAGCGCCCGGTCCGGGTCCGATCTCGACGAGAGCGTCGCCTGGGCGCGGCGCGATAACCGCCACGATGCGGGTGACGATCGCCGGCTGCACCAGAAAATTCTGACCAAAACGCTTTTTTGCCTGGGGCAGTTTTGCTACTTGCAATTCTTGCCGTCCTTCATGGTATATTGGCTTGACGCCCCCAGTGGGCGCTAAGCAACGGAAAGCCAATGCATCTCGTGCTTCGTCTCGACGTCAGCGGCCGCCCCATGGCTTGGGAAACCTGGGAAGAAGCTGCTGCCCATTATGCCCGCGGCAATGTTGCCTGGACATTGGGAGATCCTTTTTTCACCGCACATGGTGGCACGTCGCGGCACAGTGGGGAAATCTCCCTGCTCGATATCCACCCGCTGATCGCAGTGCGTGGGCGGCATCAGGGTAAGATTCGTCCCCCGGCCCTCAATAACCCTACCCTGTTTCATCGCGACCGCCATCTTTGCCTCTACTGTGGCGGCAGCTTTCCGCAACGAGATCTCACCCGTGATCATGTCGTACCTCTGTCGCGCAAGGGGCGGGATGTCTGGACCAACGTCGTCACCGCCTGCCGCTGGTGCAACAGTCGCAAGGACAACCGCACGCCGGAGGAGGCCAACATGCCTCTGCTGGCCGTACCCTTCACCCCTACCTGGGCAGAGTACCTGCTGCTCAGTAATCGCCGGATTCTCGCCGACCAGATGGAATTTCTGCTGGCGCAGGTACCGGTCTCGCGGCAGCACGTCTTCTAGGCCTCCGGCGTCCTGTTCAGGCGGCGCTGGCGCACGATTTCCGCGGCTACCTGAATGGCATGCAGCAGGCTGTGGATCTCGGCCCGGCCCGTGCCCGCCAATTCCAAGGCAGTACCATGATCGACGCTGGTACGCACGATCGGCAAGCCAAGGGTGATGTTTACGGCCTCGCCGAAGGCATGATATTTCAGCACTGGCAGGCCCTGGTCATGGTACATCGCCAGTACGGCGTCGGTGTCCTCCAGAAAGCGCGGTGTGAAAAGCGTATCGGCGGGCCAGGGTCCAGTGATGGCCCAACCTTCGCTCTGCAGTTTGTTGATCACCGGTGCGATGACCTCGATCTCCTCGCGTCCCAGGTGACCACTCTCGCCCGCATGGGGGTTGAGTCCCGTAACACGGATGCGTGGCTCTGCCAGGCCAAAATCCTGCTGCAAACCCTGCTGCAAAAGGCGCAGGCTGCGTTCCAGAGCGTCGGCATTGATGGCGGCGGCAACGTCCCGCAGAGGGAGGTGAGTGGTCGCCAGGGCGACGCGCAGTCCGCGCCCCGCCAACAGCATCAATACCTCGCTTTGCCCACAGCGGGCGGCCAGATATTCGGTGTGGCCGCTGAAGGGGATGCCCGCGTCATTGATCACGCCCTTATGCACCGGGCCAGTAACCAGCGCGTCGGCCAGTCCGGCTTGCAGCAGGGATACGGCGCGTTCCAGTCCCTCCAGAACGGCAGGCGCATTGGCCGGATCAAGCTGTCCGGCGCGACAGGGGCGTGCGAGTGGGACCGGCCAAACGGCCAGTACATGCCGGTCCGCGGGCCAGGGCATGTCGGGATCCCAGGGCTCCAGTGCCACTGGAATCCCGAGTTGCAGGGCGCGGTGGCGCAGGCAATCGATGTCGCCAATCAACACCAGAGGCGGCAACGCATGCTGCGCGAGGGCAACGCAAAGATCCGGTCCGATACCCGCGGGTTCGCCGACGTTGAGCAGGAGTCGCGGTTGACTCATGTGGATTCCGCTGTGCTCAGGATGCTGACCACCCCATCCGGCCCTTCCACCCGCATGGGCAGGCGCACTACCTCCACCTGAACCATACCTTGCGGTAGGTCCAGGCGCAGGCGATTGCCCGCTTGCACCAATGATCCCGCCTTGGCAGTGCGCCCGTTGATCTGCACCCGTCCGGCATCGCAGAGGGCTTTGGCGACGCTGCGTCGTTTGATCAGACGCGACATCTTCAAAAACAGGTCGAGGCGCTGGCCCTCAGCCATGGCTACGGGCCTCTTGCAAGAGGTCGGTAAAGACCTCCTCCAGACGGGGCTCCTGCAGGTGCAGATCGATGATCTGGGCGGGCAGTCCCTGCAGGATGTGCAGCACTTCGCTCATCGGGTGCAATACTTCGTCGACCTGCAGGACCCGAGTATTGCCATTGGCTCCCAACAGCACCTCATTGAGGCCACTGGGCAACTCCCCGGGGTCGCGATCAAATTCGAGGGTCAGCGTGCGTTTGCGTCGATTTTTGGCGAGCAGACGCTCCTTTCGGTCGAGGGCAATGATCTGCCCATGTTGCAGGATGGCGATACGTTCACAGAGCTCTTCCGCCTCCTCCAGATAATGGGTTGTCAGAATGACGGTATGGCCAAGACTGTTGTACCGTCGCACGAAACGCCAAAGACTCTGGCGCAGCTCCACGTCGACCCCTGCCGTCGGCTCATCGAGAACGACGACTGGCGGCTGGTGTACCAGCGCCTGGGCGATGAGCACGCGGCGTTTCATACCGCCGGAGAGTGCGCGCAGGTTGGTATCGGCCTTGTCCGTCAGGTCCAGCTCGGCCATCAGTTCATCGATCCAGTCGTCATTGCGGCGCAGGCCAAAGTATCCCGATTGCCAGCGCAGAAACTCGCGAACGGTAAAGAAGGGATCGTAGGCCAGCTCCTGGGGTACCACCCCCAGCAGTTGCCGACTCTGGCGATACTGGCGTTCGACATCATAGCCGAATACTTCCGCGACGCCGCTGGAACGGTGCACGACGCCGGAGAGGATATTGATGAGGGTGGACTTGCCCGCTCCGTTGGGACCGAGAAGGCCAAAAAACTCTCCTGGCGCGACGTCCAGGTCGATGCCGGCAAGGGCAAGGAAACCAGTGCCATAGGTCTTGCGTAGACTGCGAATGTGGACGGCCGTCGCCTCAGGCATGGATATTTTCCTGCCAGAGTTGCGTCAGGCCATACAACTTTGCCAGATCGAGAAGCGTCTGCGGCGGGTCGCGGAGTTCCGCCGGGCTGCCCAGGGCGCGCTGGGCACTTTGCCAATCCAGAACAAAGGCCAGCGTGGCACTATCCAGCGCCGTGACCTTGGTGAAGGACAGATACTCCCAGCGTTGCCGAAGAAGGCTCCCGGCACCGCGTCTCAGCACCTGATCGAGGGGGCGCAGGCGCCAGTCTCCGCATAGCAGCAACCCGCCGCCACTGTCCCGCTCCCAGGTTGCCTCAGCTGGCATGGGCGTTGCTGCTTCCCGCATCCGCTACCTTGTGTTTCAGTTCCTGCAGAAGGGCGGGAATGCCCCGTTGTCCGGCGATATTGCCGAAGGCCTGACGATAGTTGAGGACCAAGCTCACCCCATCCACGTAAATATTGTAGATCTTCCATTGGTTCTGGTTCTCGATCAGGGCGTAGATGACCGGGATGGTTTTGCCCTGGCTCTGCTCGATGTCCATGTTGACCTGCGCGACCGGAGGATTCTGCGAAATTTGCTGGCTGCCCTCCACCCGGACCTCCTGCCCGTGGTACTGGTTCAGCGCATTGCTGTAGGTCTTGACCAACAATTCCTGGAAGAGCTCAGTGAATTCCTTTTTCTGGGCAGCGTCCATCTGGCGCCAGTAGCTCGCCATCACGTAGGCCGACATGGTGTTGAAATCGATATGCGGAATGATCGCCGCGGCTACCTCTTTCTTGAGTGCGGGAGTGACGGGTTTTCCTTCATTCTTCTGCAGAATCTGCAGAACGCTATGGGTCATGTTCTGGACGACGCCTGCAGCCGCCTGTGCGTCGCTTGTCGCGGCAAAGGAGGTCTGTCCCAGCAGGAACGAGAACAGAAACACCGCCAGAAACCAGAATGGTTGCGCCCGCTGAATCTTGTGCATGGTAATCTCCGGAATCAATGTGTGCTGGAGCCAGAGGAGCTGCCACTGGCCTTGTCAAAAACCATCTGTCCAATGAGCTGATCGATATTGACGGCTCCCTGGGTCAAGGTGATGGTGGCGCCTGGCTTGAGGTTTTGCGGCATGCCGCCAGGCTGAATGGCGACGTACTGCTCACCGAGCAGTCCCTGCGTGTAGATCGATGCGCCGGTGTCGATGGGGAGCTTGATGCTGGGCTCGATGCGCATCGTTACCTCGGCGCGAAAGGTCTGCGGATTCATGCCGATGTGGGTGACCTCGCCAATGGTCACACCCCCGAGCTTGACCGGGCTACGATCCTTGAGGCTGCCAACATTGTTGAAATCGGCGTGCAGCACATAGCCGTTACCGTAGGCAAAACCCGAGAGATTGCCGACGCGCAGGGCCAGTACTGCCAGAGCCGCGATCCCCAAAAGAACGAAGATGCCCACCCACCAGTCGATTGCCCGTTGACTCATAATTTCTTCCTCAAAACAGTAGCGCGGTCAAAATGAAATCCAGGCCCAGAACGGCCAGTGATGCCATGACCACACTGCGCGTAGTGGCGGCACCGACTCCCTCCGCCGTTGGCTTAGCGGAAAAGCCCTGCCAAACCGCGATCCAGGTCACGATCAGACCAAAACAGAGGGCCTTGAGCAAGCCGTTGAGAATATCTCCGCTGAGGGTGACATTGGACTGCATCTGTGCCCAAAAGGTGCCCCCGTCGACGCCCAGCACCGGCACCGAAACCAGATAGCCGCCGAATATTCCCACCAGATCGAAAATGACACACAAAATCGGTACGGCGAAAATCCCCCCCCAAAGCCGCGGTGCTACCACCCAGGCAAGCGGATTCACTGCCATCATCTCCATTGCCGCGAGCTGCTCGGTCGCCTTCATCGAGCCGATCTCGGCGGTCAGGGCCGAGCCGGCGCGGCCGGCGAAGAGCAGGGCAGTGAGTACCGGCCCCAACTCGCGCAGCAGGGAAAGAGCGATCAAGGTTCCCAAGGCCGAAGTGGCACCAAAGCGGACCAAGGCGTAATAGCCCTGAAAGCCCAGCACCATTCCCGTGAACAATGCCGCGACGATCATCAGCGCCAAGGACAGGACACCAAGCCCGTATACTTCCCGGAGCCATTGACGGAAGCTGAAATGACGGTTGCCAACTGCGCCCAGGCCACCCAGCAAGAGACGGGTGGCGGCACCAAGACGCGGTACGCTCTCCCAGACCACGTGGCCGAGACGAGGGATGAAAAACTCGTTCATTTGTTCACCTGCAATCCCAGATCCTGGGCAAAGGTCGTCGCCGCTGGATAATGAAAGGGCACCGGTCCTTCCGGACTCCCCTGCAGAAACTGCTGTGCCATGGGAGATTTGCTGCTGCGCAAGGCATCGGGGCTGCCTTCGGCAATCACCTTGCCGCCCCCCAGGATGTAGCCATAATCGGCAATTGCGAAAGTCTCCTTGACATCGTGGCTGACCAAGATGCTGCTGGCCCCGAGGGCGTCATTGAGTCGGCGAATCAGACTCGCGATGATTCCGACGCTGATCGGATCGAGACCGGTGAAAGGCTCATCATAGAGGATGAGCAGAGGATCCATGATCACCGCGCGAGCGAGGGCAACGCGGCGCGCCATGCCGCCGGAAAGCTCCGCTGGCATCAGCTGCGCGGCGCCGCGCAGGCCCACCGCCTCGAGTTTCATCAGCACGAGCTTTTGCAGCAGGGACTCGGGCAGGCGAAAATGGCGACGCAGCGGGAAGGCGACGTTCTCGAAGGCGCTGAGATCGGTAAACAGGGCGCTGTGCTGAAACAGCATCCCCATCTGTTGCCGCAGGCGGTACAGTTCGGCGCGGGTAAGGCTGGTGGTGTCCTTGCCGGCCACGAGCACCTGGCCGCGTTGACCCTGCAGGCTGCCGGCGACGAGATTGAGCAGCGTGGTCTTGCCCCCCCCGCTGGCACCCATGACGGCAACGACGGCCCCGCGCGGAACATGCAGATCGATCCCATCGAGGACGACATGCTCTCCCCGCGCAAAGTGCAGGCCGCGTATCTCTACCAGGTTTTCCTCTGCCAAAATTCCTCTTCCACTCCGCCACTCATCCGCCAATTATACGGGGTCGAGGCACTTCTAGGCCAATCGCGGATGTTACAGGATTTTTCGTCATGGAAATTCGTAGCAGTTGCTGATAAACCTTCTTTTTCTTGAGGAGGTTGCGATATTTTTGGGAGCCCTTGCATCGCCGCGCAAAACCTGTATAGTTGCGAACCTGTTTCCACGGCACCGAAAGCAGTTACGGAGGGGTCAGTCCTTAAGAGACTCGGAGCGCGGCACTGCCGGTTCCAGCAAGGTAGGGCATAAAACCAAGTACTGTCTGGGGGTGCACGGGAGCTACTTCTTAACCTTTATGCTAGTTAGGGGGGGCACCTATGCGCTCATTGGGACATCAAATCGTCGCAGACTTTTACGGATGCGACAGCAGTACCTTGTCGGATGTAGATTTTGTTACCGATGCTATGCTCGAGGCCGCTCGTCGTGCCAACTGCACCATCGTCACCCAGACCTTCCATCACTTTTCTCCGTATGGAGTCAGTGGGGCGGTCATTGTCGCTGAATCCCATCTGGCCATTCATACTTGGCCGGAATATGGCTACGCTGCGGTGGATGTCTTCACTTGCGGCGACGTCATCCAGCCGGAAGATGCCCTGAGTTTCCTGCGGGAGGCTTTTGGCGCGGCGCAGGTCTCCACCATGGAGATGAAGCGCGGGCAGGTAGAAATGATGGGCGTGCCCAGCCATGAGCTGCGCGTTAAGCCCGCACTCTGCGCCTAGGGATTCGCAACGCAAACGCAGGCACCTCGTCGAGGTGCCTTTTTTTATTGGCGCCGTCGGAACGCTCGTTCCTCTCCACTGCGCAGACGCTGAATGTTGCTGCGATGACGCCAGAGTACCCAAAGCGCCAGCACCAAAACGAGCCCGCGTAGGCTGGGCTGTGGCAGCAGGAACCAGGCATAGGCCGGTGCCGCAACTGTGGCGCTGAGTGCGGCAAGCGAGGACACCCGGCTGACGGCAAATACCAGTAACCAGGTGGCTAGGGTGGCGAGGCCCAACAGCGGAGCGATGGCCAACAGAATGCCCAGGGTCGTGGCTACACCCTTGCCGCCGCGAAAACCGAAATAGAGGGGATAGAGGTGGCCGAGGAAGGTCGCCAAGGCCACCAGGGCCACGGCCCATGCCGGCAATCCTGCCAGACGAGCCGCCAGGACCGGCAGCAAGCCTTTGCACAGATCCCCGAGCAAGGTCAATGCCGCCGCCTTCCTCCCGCCCAGGCGCAGTACATTAGTCGCCCCAGGATTGTGCGAACCAGCCTGTCGCGGATCAGGCAGTCCCAAGGCACGGCTGACAAAGATGGCCGTGGCGAGGGAACCGACAAGATACGCGGCCAGACACCACAACAGGACTAGCCAGGAAGAGAAAAATAGCAAAACTGGGTCTCTCAGTGCATGGCAGCCGCCGGAGAAAGCGGTATCATAAAGCATTCGCTGGCGAAGAACAGGCTTTGCCCGGCAACAGAATGGAGAGTCCATGGATATCCTTTTCGTGCGCGAACTCAAGGTCCAGACCCGAATTGGTATCTACGACTGGGAGCGTGAGGTGCCGCAGACGGTCCTGATCGACCTGGAAATTGCCGCAGACGCAGCGCGGGCTGCCGCGAGTGACAGGGTGAACGCCACCATCAACTACCAAACTGTTTGTGACCGTATTGTCGAATATCTGGAAGCAACGGAAACACAGTTGGTGGAGACCGTGGCGGAAACCCTTGCGCGTATGGTGCGCGAGGACTTCGGCGCGTCCTGGGTGCGGGTAAGTGTGCACAAACCGGCGGCGGTACGCGGTACCCGCGACGTGGGCGTACGCATCGAGCGGGGAACGCTACAGACTGTCAGTTGACTGCCAGCGGAGCTGGGGTCAAGCGATCTCACCCGCGTGCTTGCAATCCCCCTGCTGAGGGGGTAGGGTGTTGTCAAGAGTATCGGAAAACTAACGTAACTTGCTGATATACCGGTTTATTATTGTTACTGTTTGGGAGGAGAAAGCAGATGCAGAATGTATCCATTTCGTCGCTACGCGCGGGCATCCTTGGCGTCGTATTCCTGGGCCTTGCTGGCCTTGTCAGTGTTCCCGCGTTAGCCGCTACAGCCGGGCAGGTTCAGGACTTTGCCCGGGCCGCAGAGCAGATCAAGCCATTGAACGAACAGGTCCATGCCGCGATCAACAAGCCTGGGGTCACAGACGCGCAGAAGCAGGCGATGAAGAAATCCTACATGGACAAGGTGAATGGCATTTTGGCGAGTCATCACCTGACGGCGGAACAATATTCCAGCATGTTGCAGGAGACACAGAAAAATCCTGCCTTTGCCAAGGAAGTCGAAGCCGCTATGCGCTGAGGGCGCTTCCTCGCTGTGGGCAGATTTTTATTGACAGGGGCGGTGCTTCACTTTATCCTCTCGCGCCTTGACGTACAGGTAGAGCGGAGTGCTGCATGAAAACCTATTCTGCCAAATCTCATGAAGTACAAGGGGATTGGTTTGTTGTCGATGCCACGGACAAGGTCCTTGGCCGTCTTTCCGCGGAAATTGCCAAGCGCCTGCGCGGCAAGCACAAGCCGGAGTACACTCCACATGCCGACATCGGCGATTACATTGTCGTCATCAATGCCGACAAAATCGCGGTGACTGGCAACAAGGCCAAGGATAAGATGTATTATCGACACACCGGTTACGTCGGCAACCTGAAGAGCGCGTCTTTTGAGAAAATGATGGAGACGCACCCAGAGCGAGTCATCGAGATCGCCGTCAAGGGCATGCTTCCCAAGAATCCCTTGGGGCGAGCGATGTATCGTAAACTCAAGGTCTACACCGGCGCGCAGCACCCGCACGCGGCGCAGCAGCCCCAACCCCTGCAATTCTAAGGCGGATTTCGTATGGAACAGTATTACGGTACCGGTCGTCGCAAGAGTGCTACCGCGCGTGTCTACCTGCGGCGCGGCAGTGGTAAGATCAGCATCAACAAGCGCAGTCTGGAAGAGTATTTTGGTCGCGAAACCTCGCGCATGATCGTGCTGCAGCCCCTGGAGTTGACCGGTAACGGCAGCCAGTTCGATATCCTTGTCAACGTCAGCGGCGGTGGCGCCAGTGGTCAGGCGGGTGCGATTCGTCATGGCATCACCCGTGCCCTGATGGCTTACGATGAGACCCTGCGGCGTCCTCTGCGTAGTGCGGGTTTCGTGACCCGTGACGCACGCGAGGTGGAGCGTAAGAAGGTTGGCAAGCACAAGGCGCGGCGCAGCCACCAGTTCTCCAAGCGCTGAGGGATATCGCGCTCGGTCCAGCCGCCTTCGGGCGGCTTTTCTATTTGTTCGGGGGACGACATCATGATTCGCGTCGGTATAGTAGGTGGTACCGGGTACACGGGCGTCGAGCTCCTGCGCTTACTGTTGCCGCATCCGGAAGTCGAAGTCGCTGTTATTACCTCCCGAGGCGAAGCAGGGCAGCGGGTCGATGGTCTGTTCCCCAGTTTGCGTGGGCATACCGATCTAAAATTTTCCGCGGTTTCCGGCAAGGATCTCCAGGGTCTGGATGTGATATTCTTTGCCACTCCCCATGGTGTGGCCATGGAAATGGCGCCTGAGCTTCTGGCAGCGGGGGTCAGACTGATCGACCTTAGCGCCGATTTCCGTCTTTCCGATGCTGCACTCTTTGCGGAGTGGTACCATCAGGAGCACTCCAGTCCCGCGCTTCTGCCGCAGGCCAGTTACGGCTTGCCAGAGCTCTTTCGCGACGAAATCCGCGGTAGTCGCCTGGTCGCCAATCCTGGCTGCTACCCGACGGCGGTTACCTTGGGCTTTGCCCCGCTGCTGGAGGCGGGCCTGCTGGAAGCAGGCGGCTTGATTGCCGATTGCAAGTCCGGGGTGAGTGGCGCTGGCCGCACGGCCCGTCTGGGCCTGATCTTGCCGGAAAGCGCCGATAGCGTAACTGCTTATGGCGTGAGTGGGCACCGCCACCGTCCCGAAATCGAGGCGACTCTGAGCCGGATCGCGGGCGCAGATATCCAAGTCCAGTTCACGCCGCACCTGATGCCGATGATCCGCGGTATTCACGCGACCCTCTATGGCCGGTTGCACAAGCCGATGAGCAACGAAGCATTGCAGGGCCTCTTTGCGCAGCGTTATGCGCAAGAACCCTTTGTCGACGTGCTGCCCTTCGGCGAGCATCCCAGTACCCGGACGGTGCGCGGCGCCAATGTTTGCCGCATTGCCCTGCACCAGCCACGCCCGGGGCAAGTGGTGGTCCTCTCGGCTATCGATAATTTGGTGAAGGGTGCCGCCGGGCAGGCGGTGCAAAACCTGAATGTACTCTTTGCCTGGCCAGAAAACCTGGGATTAGCGCAAATCCCGCTCTTACCATAGCCGTAAATTATCAAAAAAGTTACGCCATGTACCATCTATTTTATTAACCAGGCCCTTAAATATCTAACATCGCGTAGCGTGCTGCGGGGTGGTGGAAATAGCGCGCGACTTTCTCGGGCAGTTTGCGTAGCCCGTTCATGAAAGTTTTTGCCTTCTCCAGCAAGCTTTGGGTATCCGTGCTCATGGGGCCGGTACGCAAAGCGGTTTTGAAATCGCGATTGAGATACTCGTCGGGGTTGGACTCTGGCGCATAGGGCGGCAGGAATATGAGCTCAATGCGGTCCTGCTTGTCGGCCAGCCACGCGGTGACCAGCTTGGCGTGATGTACCCGCAGGTTGTCCACTACCAGGAAGACCTTCTGCGGCGCGCCTGTGATCAGCTTCTCCAGAAAGGCGAGAAAACGCTCCGCATGGATGCTCCCCTCCACGATCTCGAAGGCGATCTCTCCGCGCGGGGAAATTGCCGAAATCATCGACAGGGTGGTCCAGCGTGCCGGATGTTCGAGGATCGGGGTCTGCCCCTTGGGGGCATATCCCCGGACCCAGTGGGCATCCTCTTTGACCGCAGTTTCGTCGCCCCAGTAAATGACCGCACCTTCCTGCAGGGCACGCGCCCGAAGCTTGGGGTACTCCACCTCCAGCCACTGCCGCACGGCTTCTGGGTTCTGTTCCAGCGCCCGTTTGACGGGACGTTGGGGAGTAAACCCCCAGCGCTTGAGATACTTGCCCACCAATCGCACCTGCAAATCGATCCCGAAATGGTCCCGAATGAGTTGCCGGATAGCCGGTCGCGTCCAAAGCGCAAAAGGCATCTGCAACTGCCGTGGATCCTTTTGCACGATCTGGTCCCGAATCCAAGCTTCCGCTGCTAGCGTCAACTTGCGACAGGCGCCAACCGGCCGCCCCCGCGGGCGTTCTTCAAGGCTCTTGGTTCCTTCTCGTTTGGCTCGCGCCAACCAGCCGCGAATCGTCGAGGGATGGGCACCAGACACCTTGGCCAAGTCCTCTACTCGCATGCCTGACTGTTGGCGCAATCGCAGCACCATCTGCCGAAGCATGTTCCGACCCTCTACCGTCAATTTACGCACATCTATCCGTTCCATGGCCCTCAGCATACCACATTACTATCGCATATTTAAGGGCCTGGTTAATAAAAGCGTGATGTAAGCTTGCTGAATCACGTTTTTCGACTATAGTAATTGGTATGGGGGAGCTGGCTCTGCGTTCTGGGGTCTGGCGACTGATATCATACTGGGAAGAGTGGCGCTTCTAAATGTTTAATGACTGTAGTGTTTTTTCAGGCGTTACTCCGGTTTGCAAGGGATCCAATCAGGCCTGCAGTAATCAGATTCTGGAGGCCGTATTTTTGCTTCCGGGGGGGAGCTGCAACTGGCGATTTCCCGAAGACGTGCTGGCCTATTTTCAGCCGATCTACTCCGTGTATCAGGAACGTATCGTTGGCGTCGAGGCGCTGGCGCGCGTGCGAGCGAGCAGCGGAGAAATCTTGTCGCCCATGCAATTTCTCCCTTCTCTTTCTCTGGCGCAACGGCGGGAGCTCAGCCGGCAGATGCTCCTGGCTGGCATCACCCTGCTGGAAACGCTGGATGCCAAGGGTATCTCTCTCGACTTGTCCTTCAATGTAGATCCCGACTTCATGGAGGATCAGGACTGCGTGCCCTGTTTTCTGGGGGTGCTTGGCGGCACCTCGATCACTCCGCAGCGGATTACGCTGGAACTCCTGGAGAGCGGCGACTTTTTGCAGGGTGATATCGCAGTACGTCGTTTACAGGCGCTGCGCGATACGGGGGCAAACATTGCCCTGGATGATATTGGTAGTGCCTATTCTTCTTTGCTGCGCCTGAAAAACCTGCCCATCCAGAAAATCAAGCTCGACCAGGAACTGGTTCGCGACCTTGAGCGGGAGCCGAAAATCATGGCCTTTTTGCAAAGTATGAAGTTTCTGGCCGACGGGTTGGGCGCCACCCTGATTGTCGAGGGAGTAGAGACCGCCACGATCCTTGATGCGGTAGCGCAACTGCAGCAGGATCTTGTGCAGGGCTATGCCATTTCCCGTCCCATGCCGGCCGAGGCGTTTGTGGCCTTCGCCCGAGACCACGCGCGGCCCTCTCACAGCGCCACCCCCGGCTCACTTTTGGGGGCCTACGCGGCCCATGTACTCCGCCGTCCCCTGATGTACAGCCTGCAAAACAACCACGATGTCTCATCCCTGATCAAGTATCTGGACGAGTGCCCCCTATTGGATTACCTCCGTGCCCATCCGTGCCAGGCCAGCGCCCCGGTGCTGGATGCCTATGCGGCATTGCTGAACGGGGTCCGGAATCGTCAGCACAGTATGTCGGTCCATCAACAGATATCGGAAACCGAGGGGCGACTACAGGCAATACTCTATGATGCCATTCGGGCAGAGCGCCGCGATGCCCCCGGAGGTTGAGGCTTCTATCCAGCGGACTGCAGGAACTCTCGCCTTGAAGGCGGACTCCGATGCAGCTTTGCTCACGGAAATTCGCCTACCGGTCGCGGATTCTTCGATCTCCGCGCGGCGACTGTGGTGGATAAACGTCTGGCTGTTTTTGGCAACCGTTCTGGCGGGAGCGTTTGCCGGCTTGCTTTTTCACGACGTCTTGTCAAGCCAATACTGGCCCATATGGCCCGCCGAGGGGGTGATCGCCTACGGCATTCTGGCCTGGGGACCGCGGGTGATTCCCGGGCTGCTGCTGGCGCGCATTTGCCTCAATTTGATCTCTTTGCATTATCCCATGCCCATTGCCCTATGGGCCGACCTGGGCGGTATCCTGGCCCCGTGGCTGGGGCGCTGGCTGCTATATCGCGCCAGCCCCGATTGGCGGGGTTTCGGCAATGTTCGCCAGGCGCTCAGCTTTCTACTGCTCTTCTGCCTGGTCCCTGCTTTCCTCGGCGCCGCCTGGTTGCTTGCCGGCAGCAAACTTCTGACCCTTGTGGCTGGGTTGTCCTCGTGGCACATGCTTATTTACTGGACCCTCGCCCAAACGGCAACCTTTCTGAATATCGTTGGGGTAGCGTTGGTGGTATTGCACGGGCACAGCCAGGTGCCATGGCGCTTTCCGCGTAGTTTTCTGTTGCTTGCCCTGCCGACGCTGGCCATTGCGGTTGCGCTCTTTTTTCAGCATTTTTCCGCCAATAGTCTGCCGGAGGCAGGCGTGGTGTTCCTGGTCCTGCCGTTCATCTGGATGTTATCCCAATACCCGGTGCAGTTGGTTTACCCGTTGGCGTTTCTGAGTTTTCTGCTGGCCTTGCTGGGGACCAGCCGAGGATTTGGTCCGTATGAACATAACCAACTGATTCTGCCAGAAGGGTTGGCCCTGATCATTGGCCTGGTTCTTGAGGTGATAGGATTGCTCGCCGGGGCTATGATTGCAGAACGGAGCGCGGCCCGTGTGGCCTTGGAGCGCTTGAATCGCGATCTGGAGCGGCGGGTCTTCGTGAACTCCCAGGACTTGCGGCAGCGCAATCGCGAGCTACAGGTGCGCGATGCCTTTCTGCAATCGGTTACCGAGATCAACCGCTTGTTCTCCGCTCCGGCAGTGCCGGGGTTACCGCAGATACTGGAACAGTTCTGCGCTATCCTGGCCTCCCGAATGCCACTTGCTGCCGTATGGATCGGGCATGTTCAGGAAGACGAGAACCGCATCGAGTTGACGGCAGCGGCCGGGCCTCTCGCCGCACCCTTGGCACGGGTGGTGCTGCCTTGCCATGCCCGTGCGGGAGTGCCGCAATCCCCTGCCGGACGGGCTATCGAAAGCCAGCGCACCATGCTGTTTTCCAGCGACGATCCGCTCTTTGCGCCGTGGGCAGACCTGATTCAGCAATACCGCATGGGGGGTGGTATCTATTCGCCTTTCACCTGGCCCGATGGTAGCGCCGGCGTGCTGGCCCTCTATCGCTACGTCGATACCGCCTTCCCGGCGGAAATCAATGAGCTGTTGGAACGCTTGAGCGCCGACCTTGCGGCTTTTCTCCGCCAGCGTCAGGTGGCGCGGGAGCTGGAGGATATTCGAACGCTCCAGAAGACTATGCTGGTGAGCGGTGACATTGCCCTGCGTGCTCGCGAGGCACCGCAGATGCTTCGTGCCATCTGCGATGAGCTGATCCGGAGTACCTTGTTCAATGCGGCCTTCATCATACGTCCAGATGCCGCAGGCGTGTTTCAGGCGCTGGCCTTGGCTGGACACAATGTCGAGTGGATTCTGCAGCGGCGTTGGACGATCCACCCGGACGATGTGCCGGACGGGCAATCTTTTACCTCGCGTGCCTGGCGTGAGGACAGATTCCTGGCGGTCCAGGATTATTTGGGCGCGTTGGGGGAAAATGCTGCCTGGTTTGCTCAAGCCCGAGAGAATCATTGGCATTCCGTCGCTACTTTGCCTATCTATCATCGCGAAGAACGCTGGGCGATGCTGAACGTCATCAGCGATCGAGCGCACTTGTTCAACGAGGAGATCATCGAGGTGTTGCAGCGCGTGGCATTGCTGGTTGGACATGCTTTGGATGAAATTCATCTGAAGGGACAGTTGTCGGAAGAACGGCAACGGCAGAGCCATCTCGCGCGTCATGATGCCCTCACGGGTCTGGCGAATCGACGCGGGCTTACCGAATTTCTACAGCCGGCCATGGCCCGTGCACGGCGTAATGACGGTTTGCTCGCCTTGGCGGTACTGGACCTCGACGACTTCAAACCGGTGAACGATCAGTACGGTCACGCAGCCGGGGATCTCTTGTTGCAAGAGGTCGCCAATCGCCTTCATTCTTCCTTACGGCAGAGCGATCATCTGGCCCGACTCGGGGGGGATGAGTTCGTTCTGGTTTGGGACAGCTTGCAAAGCCGCGAGCAAATCCATTCCATTTTAGAGAAGATTGGCGAAACCTTGGCACAGCCCTATTTTCTCTCCGATCTGCCGACGATCTATGTTCGTCTGAGCGCTGGGATCACGTTTTACCCGCAGCCGGATGTGACCCCCGGAGATGCCGACCTACTCCTGCGCCAGGCCGATCACGCCCTGTACGAAGCCAAAGAAAACAAAAAGATACGGGATTTCTTCTGGTCTTTCTTCGCCGATGACAAAGCGAACGAGCGGCGCCAGATTCAGGCGTTGTTGCGGGATGGCCAGCTACTTCTGCAGTACCAGCCAATTCTGGATCAGCTGCAAGATCGGATTGTCGGTGTTGAGGCCCTGGCACGACTTGCCGGCGCAGAGAGGGCGATATCGCCGGGAGATTTCCTGCCCTTCCTGTCTCCAGAGGATCAATGGACTCTCACCAAATTGGTCCTTGCTCAGCTCAGCAAGGACTGGGAAGAGTGGCAAGGCCAAGGAATCCATCTGTGGATCGCACTGAATATCCCCCCGGGTTTTCTGGCAAGTGAGCGCGGCCTGCAAAGGCTGCAGGAACTGCTCGCGGATTGCGCCGTCCCGGCCAGACATCTGGTGCTGGAAATACTCGAGAGTGAAGAGTTGTTGTTGCTCGACTTCACCGCGCAGTCGATTCGCAGTCTGCAGTCGCTTGGATACCGTGTTGGCCTGGATGATGTCGGAACAGGCTATGCCTCCCTTCTCTATCTGAAAGAGCTACCGGTAGACAAGATCAAGATCGACCAGGCCTTTGTGCTGCACCTGAGCGAGAATCCAAACGATCTGCACTTTCTGCGCGCCCTGCTCGACCTGGGGCAATCGCAGGGGCTGGAAGTCATCGTGGAAGGGGTGGAAAACCAGACCATTCGCAACGTCTTGCGCCTGATGCAGGTGCCTCTGCTGCAGGGCTTTGCCATTGCTCGCCCCATGTTTGCCGAGGCTATTCCTGCTTGGTTGCGAGAGCGTTCAGGCGTGCGCCCGCGGTCTGCGACAACGGATTATGATTTGTTGCAGCTCTACGCCGAGATTATCGACTATCAGAAGACCATCTTCGCCCTGGTGAGCTTGAATCCGGCCTGGTTTTTACGCTTGGCGCCCTGGTCCGGAAGCCAATGTCCCATCCACGCTCGCCTGTCTGCTTTTCCGTTTGTCGGCAGGGAAGAGGTACTGCAGGCCCACGTGGAATATCATCGACAACTCGAACGCATTACCACGGCCCTGGCAAGGGGTTCGGCTGGCGATATCTCTACCCTCCAGAGTGCCGGTGACCAAGTATTGCGTAGCATAGAACGAATTATCCACAGCCCGCGTTTGCCGCAACGCAATCGCTATGCCCAAGTCTGACTTCGCCATGCTCGCCGCGCAAGGTCAGCACGACTTTAATCGACGACGCCGGCGACTACGGCGCAGTATCCGTGGGTTTTTTGGGGGTATCGCCATCATATTTTTCCTGCTGTATGTTTGGCAGGCCCGCACAGAAATAGAGCGTCAGCAGGAAAACTTCTTCCATCTCAAAGCGCATCAGCTCAATACCATGGTACAGCAGATACGGCGACGTCTGGATGGCCATTTTCATGATCTGCTGTTTTTGCGGGAAACCTTGCATTTTGATGCGGGGCAGTCGCCCTATCCGGATCTCGAGAGCCGAAAGGCTCTGGAGAGTTACCAGAAGAACCACCGTAATTCTCTGGCGATCAATATCCAGGATGGCAGTGGAAATACCATTGTTTGGTCGACCAATCGCGCACAAAGTCCACATGCCATGGTCCCGGAGAGCGCGTTTTTTACTGCCAGTGACGAACCCGACTGGCTCGTTGCCGAACCCCTCTATGCGCCGAGGTATGGGTTGTGGATCGTTCCCACACGTATCCCTCTCTACGATGCACGGGGAAAACCGGCAGGTTTTCTGGGCCAACCGATTGCCATGCGGGATTTGCTAAGTGAGGTGCCTCAACCGGGAGTGGTGGTCTTGGTAGAGCACTTTGGTCAACCCATCGCGGAACTCGATGCCGATGGTCACTGGGGGCCGCCCGACCGGCAGAATATCTCCGATCTGCAGCGGGTACGGGCTCCCATACTGGACCTACCCTGGGATCTGGAGATGCGCTGGCGCGGCAGCGGTTGGCTGGATACCCTTTCTTTTGCCCAATGGTTGCAGCTCAGTCTGCCGTTTGTTGCGCTGGTGATCCTCCTTTGGATTTTTTATCGAATGGCGATCAAAAATGCGGATTCCTTGCTTGGCTTGCGGCAACTCCAGTCGGCAGCACTCGCCATTCATCATCGTTTGTTGCGGGTGAAAAATTTGTTCGATCTCTACCCTGCGATCTGCGATTCGGTAGTCCAGGAAAGTAGCATTCACAGTTGTTTTCTCCTGCAGGCCGATAGCAATGAATCCACCGTGAACTTGCTGGCCATGGCGAGTACCAATCGCCAGTTTGTCGCCTTGAAGGATCTCTCCCTACCCGTCGGGACGGCTGGAGAGGTACCCCAGACGTTGGTGGGTCGGGCGCTGCACCGTGGCAGTGTACAGCGCATCGACCGTATACAGGACTGTGTACTGCTTGCCTCGCTGAAGGAGTCGCTGACGAGGGAAGATCTGTGTTGCGCAATCGCCCAGCCCCTATTCCTGGAGGGGCGCTCCCAAGCCTGGGGCGTGTTGCTCTGTTTACTGCGAGAGCAAAGCCAGACGACGAATGCTGTGGAACCATTCCTGCAGCAGGTTGCGGAAAGCTTTGGCCTGATTCTGAGCCTCTGGCAGCGCCGGGATGCGCTGGAACAAGCCCAGGGAATGCTGGATCTTCTGGCGGACTTCGATCCCCTCACCGGTGCCGCGAATCGTTCGCGCCTGGAACAGGCCTATACCAGGTTTCACTTCCGGGTTGTAGAGAGTAGTGAGGGGGCGGCCCTGGCGGTGCTAGACATTGATGATTTCCATCAGATCAACGAACGTTTCCAACGTCAAACCGGAGACCAAATCCTAACGCTTGTACGGGAGCGTCTGGAGAGTGTCTTGGGACCGGACGATCTGGTGGCGCGTCTTGGGGGAGATGAATTCATCCTGCTGTTTTCCGTTGTGGGTGGCATGCCGGGTCTGCGGCAGAAGCTCAACGATGTGGAAAGCGCGCTCGGCATCGATTTTGCCTTGCCTGACGGTAAGTTGCGGTTGGCAGCCAGCATGGGCGTGGCGATGCTCGCCGGTGATGAGGAACATTACCTCGATAGCCTCCTGCGCCAAGCGCGGCAGGCATTGAGCTTGGCCAAGGCACACAAGGCCGACCGTTTGCACAGTTGGGCCATTGCCGGGCAGGAGCTGGAAACCAAGGCTCGCACCCTCGCGCAACGTCTACTGGCCGAAAACGCCCTGGAGGTCTGGTATCAGCCGATCATCGACGGTTTTGATGGTGGTGTCCGGGGAGTGGAGGCTCTTGCCCGTCTGCGGGATGTGGATGGCCGTGTCCTGACCCCGGCAGAATTTCTTCCCCATCTCAAACTAGAGGAGATCCAAAACCTGAGCTGGCAACTGCTCACAGCCGCTCTGCAGGACATCAGCGCCCTGGAGAAGGAGGGCTGGCTCCTGGGGCTTTCCTTCAATATCCCGGCACAATCATTCACGCGTTACTGCCTGCCTTGCCTGCGCGGTGTCCTGGCGGCAAGCCCTGTGTCGCCGGAACGCATCACCATGGAGATTCTGGAAGGTGGAGATTTCCTCGATCAGCCCGTGGCGGCAGAGGTGATGGCTGAGATTCGTGGCATGGGCATCCATCTGGCTCTCGATGATGTGGGTACCGCTTATGCCTCACTGCAGCGCCTGCGCGATCTACCAATTGACAAAATCAAGGTAGATCAACATTTTGTGCGCGCTTTGCCAGATCACCCGGAGGATCTGCACTTCATCCGGGTCCTGCAGGATCTCGCGGAGGAAATCGGCGTGGAGCTGGTGGTCGAAGGTGTCGAAACTGCTGAAATCCTCGATGTGCTTCTGACGCTCGGGGTCGCTAAGTTGCAGGGCTATGGCATCAGTCGGCCTCTTCCCTTCAAGGATCTGCGCCGTTTTCTGGAAGCCCCTCTGCGCCTGGACGGTGTAAGACCGGCCACATTGTTCGGATTATTTGCGGGGATTCTAAGTATTCACGCAGTGATCAAAAAGACCCTGCAGCCGCTGGGGCGACAATTGTTCGTTCTGGAGAGCGCCTTACGCCGCGATGGTCCCTATGATGCCGCCTTGTCTCGCTTAGGCTACACGCCAGGAGAACCTCTGCACATCGCCTATCGCCGGTATCAGTCGATGCTCTCCCGCGCTTTGGCGGGCGGAGCCGATTCTCCGCACAATCGCTACTGGCAGGACGTGGAGGAGGCGCTGCGCGACCTCCAGAGCCAAATCCTTGCCGAGCGTCAGCGAGAGATTCCTGGCAATGGAGACGAGCCCGCGCCCTAGGCGAAACTGTCGACATTTGGCGACAGTTGCCGAAACCAGCACGATGGTAGAGCGTTGATATTCCAACACCTTAATTTCCGGCATGTACTTTGCTTAGCAGTCTATCCGAAGGATCTGAACACAGAGGTGTCGCCATGAAATTCTTTGACAAAAAAGTTGTTGCTGCAATGGTGGGGGCGTTGTTGGGCCTTGCCTCCCTAGGCTACAGCGTGGGTGCAAGTGCCGACGATTTGAATCTTGGGGTTGCGGTCCCGGGCCTGAGTCTGTATCTGGGGGATGCGCCCCGTTACTATGTCGCTCCACCGGTGATTTATGCGCCGCCGCCCCGTCGGGTCTATTACGCTTCTCCGCCACCTCGGGTGGTGGTATATCAGCCAGCACCGCGCTGGCGTCCGGGCCCACCGCCATGGGCCGGTCGTTGGCAGCACGGACGCGATCGTGACGGGGATGATGGCTGGCATCGCGATTGGCATCACTAAGATTCAGAGAAGAGGAGATCGTATGAACATCATGACAGGCCGTATCGTAAAATCGGCGGTTCTGCTATTACTGGTCGCCGGCTTGGCGGGTTGCGCCAATATGAGCCCTACCGGCCAGCGTGCCCTGAGTGGTGGCGCTATCGGCGCCGCCGGAGGCGCCGTTCTAGGTACTGTCGTCGCTGGTAATCCTGCGGTGGGAGCGGCTGTTGGTGGCGCGGTCGGCGCCGGCGTTGGGGCGGCACTACCGAATATCGAGCGTTCCCTGAACGGGAATTGAAGTGGTTGCGGGGCGGCAGCGCTCCGCTTGACGCTTGTCCAACCCCTTTGCGATCATGGCACGATCTATCGGTTATGATCTTTGGGGGAATATGGAAGCCAGCGACCGAAAGCGCCTGCTGCGTGAAATGCTTTTTGCGCGTCGTTTTGAAGAGCGATGCGCCCAGGCTTATCAGGAACGGGAGATCGGTGGCTTTCTCCACCTCTATCCCGGCCAGGAGGCCTGTGCCATTGGGGTCCTGGAAAAGGCACGCAAGGGACAGGACTATGTGGTTACCGGGTATCGTGACCACATTCACGCAATCCAGTGCGGTGCCGATCCCAAAGAGGTTATGGCCGAGCTCTACGGCAAGGAAACCGGTTCTTCCCGCGGTCGCGGTGGTTCCATGCACATCTATGACGTCGATCATCATTTCATGGGTGGCTATGCCCTGGTCGGTGGCCCTTTCCCTCTTGCCGCCGGCTTTGCCAAGGCCATCAAGCTGCGCGGTGGGGACGAAATCGCCATCTGTTTTCTTGGCGATGGCGCTAACAATCAGGGTACTTTTCATGAAACCATGAATATGGCCAGCCTATGGAAGCTACCGGTGCTCTTCGTCTGCGAAAACAATCTCTACGGTATCGGTACGGCCATCGAGCGCGCCTCCTCCGAGATCAATCAGTACCTGCGCGTCGCCCCCTATAAGATCGCGGCTTCCCAGGTGGATGGTCAGGACATCGATGTGGTCATGGCGGAGGCAGAGAAGGCCATCACCCATGTCCGCGAAAAGAAAGAGCCCTATTTTCTCGAGTTGATGACCTACCGTCTGCGTGGGCACTCCATGTCCGACTCCGGCGCCTATCGCAGCAAGGAGGAAGTGGAGCAGTGGGCGCAGCGTGATCCCATCGGCATCTTCAAGAAACGACTGGAAGAAGCGGGCATCATCGATGCCGCTGCTTTCCAGGCGATGGACGAGGAAATCCTGGAGCAGATTGAGAACGAGATCGTCCGCTTTGCTCTCGCAAGTCCGGAGCCCCGGGTCGAGGATCTGGAGCGGTATGTGTATGTGGCAGAGGGGGCGTAAGCATGGCAGAGATGATGTATTGGCAGGCCATTTTGCGTGCCCACGACGAGGAGCTGGCACGGGATCCGTTGGTGTTTGCGATGGGCGAGGATATTGGTGTGGCCGGGGGGACCTACAAGGCGACATCGGGTCTCTACGCGAAATATGGTCCGGAGCGGGTAATTGATACCCCGATTTCGGAGAATAGCTATACCGGTATCGGGGTTGGTGCAGCCATGCTTGGTTGTCGCCCCATCGTCGAAATCATGAGTGTCAACTTCGCCTGGCTGGCGATGGATCAGCTCATGAACAACGCTGCCAAGATCCACTATATGTCTGGCGGCAAGATTCGCTGCCCCTTCGTCATGCGGGTGCCCGGCGGCACCGCGCATCAGTTGGGGGCACAGCACTCGGCACGGATGGAAAAGGTATTCATGGGGATTTCCGGCCTGCGCGTCGTGACCCCCGCCACCCCCCGCGACGCCTATGGCCTGCTCAAGAGTGCCGTGCGCTCCGACGATCCAGTCGTGCTTATCGAACATGAAAGCATGTATAACCTGAAAGGCGAGGTGCCGGACGAGGAGTTCTTTACCCCGCTGGAAGGCGTGGAAGTGATGCGTCCGGGGCGGGATCTGAGCATCTTTGCCTATAACATCAGTGTCCACTGGGCACTGCAGGCGGCGGAGCGTCTGGCCAAGGAGGGGATCGAGGCCGAAGTCATCGACCTGCGTGCCCTGAAACCTCTGGATCGTGCAGGCATTGCTGCCAGTGTGCGCAAGACCCACCGTGCCCTGATCGTCGAGGAAGATGAGGCCCCGGTGGGAGTGGGTGCCGAGGTGATGGCATTGATCAACGAAGATGCCTTCTTCGAGCTCGACGCCGCACCCGTGCGCGTACACGCGAAGGACGTGCCCATCCCCTACAATCGCCGCCTGGAAAAGGCGGCCATTCCCAATGCCGACGACGTAGTCGCAGCAGCCAAAAAACTGCTGGGTAAGTAATTTCCGGCGCCCCGCGAGGGGCGCCGCCCACCTATTTTGAAATGGTGAGATATGGCTGAAGCATACGTCATCAAAATGCCCCAATTGTCGGATACCATGACGGAAGGCGTGCTGGTCTCCTGGGAAAAGCAACCCGGCGAGCGCGTCGAACGCGGGGACGTGGTTGCGACGGTGGAAACCGACAAGGCCATCATGGACGTCGAGGTCTTCCGCTCCGGCTACCTGGTTGGCCCGCTGGCAGCCGTCGACGCCGTAGTGCCGGTAGGTGAAGCCATTGCCTATCTGGTCGATAGCCCTGACGTGAGCGTGGAGGCCAGTCCGGCACCGACATCGAGCAGCGCGACGTCTGGGCCAGCCACGCCTGGCGCTGACCTGGGGTATGCCATCAAGATGCCGCAACTGTCGGACACCATGACGGAAGGCGTGCTGGTCTCCTGGGAAAAACAGCCCGGTGAGCGTGTCGAGCGCGGTGACGTCGTGGCGACGGTGGAAACCGACAAGGCCATTATGGATGTCGAAGTCTTCCGCTCTGGTTTTCTGTCCGGCCCCTTGGTGGCGGCAGATGCCGTAGTCCCGGTGGGCGAACCCATTGCCTATCTGGTGGATGAGCCCACGCAGGTGCGGCGCGATACCGCCTCGGGGGCTGCGATGCCCACCAAGCCCACTGCAGAAACGGCGGCCCCTGCGCCCATGCCCCCTGCGCCCACTCCCGCTGCCAGCGCGCAAGCTCCGCTGCGGACGAGTGGCGCCGTCCAGCCGGCCGCCCGGCCGACGAGCGCTGCGGCCAGCCCCTATGCCCGCCTGCTGGCCGGGGAGCGCGGTGTGTCTCTGGAAGGGGTTCGTGGGTCGGGTCCCGCCGGCGTCATTGTGGCTGCCGATGTCTTCGCCCAGAGTTCCGCGCCGGCTGCCGTTACCGTCCCGGTAGCAACGCCGGTGCCTGGCAATGGCCGTGCGATGACTGCCATCGAAAAGGCCATCAGTCAGGCCATGACGGCTTCCCTCAGTATCCCGGTATTTCATGTGACCATCCACGTGCAGCCGGAGGCGCTGCTGCGCCTGGCCAAGGCCAGCGGGGTTTCGGTCACCGTGGCCCTGGCCAAGGCTGCCTCCGCGGCCCTCGCAAAGCATCCCCTGATCAACGCCGCCTATCAGCCGGGGGATCGCATCGTCGACAATCGGCCACACGATATTGGTATTGCTGCCACCACGGAAGATGGCGGTCTGGTGGTACCCGTCTTGCGCGACGTGGCCAGCCATTCCCTGCGTGAACTGCAGGCGGCGTGGAAGCCTTTGCTGGAGAAGGCGCGCAAGCGGCGCATGAGCCCGCCGGAGTATCAGAATCCCACCTTCACCATTTCCAACATGGGTATGTATGGCATCAGTCAATTCGATGCCATCGTCACTCCGGGTACGGCGGCGATCCTCGCGGTGGCGGCGACGGGTCCGCAGGGCATGCCGATCACCATCACCGCCGACCACCGGGTGGTCAACGGGGCGGAGGCGGCGGCATTCCTCAAGGATCTGAAAACGGCCATCGAGCAGCCCGAGGCTTGGGCCGGAAGCAGCGGTCCCGTCATCCCCGAGGGCGATTACGATACCCAGGTACTGGTCATCGGCGGTGGCCCCGGTGGTGAGGATTGTGCGCGGGAGCTGGCCGAGCATGGCATCCGGGTGACGTTGGTGAACAATGCCCCCTATCCCGGAGGCGAGTGTCTCTGGCGCGGTTGTATTCCCTCCAAGGCCTGGCGCGCGGCGGCCGACCGCATTCGCGATCGCGCCCACGATGCCGCCATGGGTATCGCCCTGGGCGAAGCCAAGCTGGATTGGGCGCAACTGGAAAAACATCGCCGCAGCATCCTGCAGACACGCGGTGAGATGGCGCTGAAGACTGACCAAGGTATGAAGATTCAGGTACTGGAAGGCTTCGCTCGGTTCACTGGGCCGCATAGCGTCGAAATCACCGGCAAGGACGCCCGCAGCCTGAGCTTCGGCGCCTGCGTTATTGCCACTGGTGCGCCGGCCTTCGTGCCACCCATTCCTGGCGCGCAGGAAACGCTGGCCGCTGGTGCTGCGGTGACCTCGGATACGGTCTGGGACCTTGCTGTGCCCCCGAAGAAACTCTGTGTCATCGGCGCCGGAGCCATTGGTATGGAAATGGCGCAGATGTTCCACGATTTCGGTGCCGAGGTGCTGGTGCTGGAGGCCCTGCCACGTCCGGTCGCCGAAATGGAGAAAGAGGTTGCTGAGCAACTGATGGCGGTGCTGGCCAAGAACAGCCCGCGTCTTACGGTGCGGACCGGTGTGGCGGTGCAGAAGATCAGCGGTGGCAAGGGAGATGTGACGGTATGCTATCGTGACGGAGAAGGTCAGGAACACGACTATGTCGCCGAGCTACTGCTGATTGCGACCGGAAAACGCCCGAATACCGAAGCCCTGCAACTGGACAAGGCCGGCGTACAGCTGGGCGAACGCGGCGCCATTGCCACCAATGATCGCTGTCAGACCAATGTGCCGCATATCTTTGCCGTCGGGGACGTCATCGGCGGCTACATGCTTGCCCATACGGCCGGCCAACAAGGGCGAGTAGCGGCGGCCAATCTGCTGGGTGAGTCGGCGCGCTATGATCAACGCAAGGACAGTGGCGTGACCTTCACCCGCCCGCAGGTGGCCTTCGTCGGTCTTTCCGGTGAGCAGGCCAAGGCCGCTGGGATGGATGTAGCAGAGGTCAAGGTACCCTTGTCCATCGACGCCAAGGCGATGATGACCGGCGAGACCGACGGCTTGATCAAGTTGGTCGCGGACAAGCAGAGCCAGCGTATCGTCGGGGTGCATTTCCTGGCGGATCACGCCGATACCCTGGTCGGCGAGGCCGTGTTGATGGTCCATGGCGAACTGACGCTGGAACAGGTGGGCAGCGCCATTCATCCGCACCCGACGCAGACGGAGCTCTTTGGTGAAATGGCGCGGCGTCTGCAATCTCGGCTGCGGCGCTCAGCGCGCAACAAGCACTAAACCCCTTGAACGAGCGCGCGCAAAAATCCGCCGCCAGCTACAGCGAGATCGCCGGCCTGCGCGGTTCAGTGATCCGTTTTTATGGAAGGATGCTGGATTTTGTCATCACAATCCTCATCTTCCTCATGCTGGTCACCTTGCTCTATGCGGTCTGGAGCCTGATTGGCGATGTCTACGCGGCATTTTTCAGTCTGCATCAAGAAGAGGTCATCTCTAGTCTGGTCTCGGATGTGCTCTCGGTTTTCGTGCTCATCGAGCTTTTCCGCACCTTTACCGATTACCTCGAGTTCCACCGCATTCGCCTGCGGGTCCTGGCAGAAGTCGCCATTGTCTTCATCCTGCGGGAGCTCTTCATTGGTCTCTATGCCCATCGGCTGGGCCCTTTGGACCTGCTGGCCACGGCGGCGCTCCTGGCAGTGCTGGTGGCAGCCCGCGTTGCCGCCATTCAGTTCGTGCCCAAGCGCGGTCAGGATGGTTCTTGACGCCCGCCGGTAAAGGCGAGCAAAATTGTCGGATATTTCTGATGGTACGCGCACGCGCGTGAGGAGAATGTGGGAATGAGCACAGCTACGGAAACCATGACGGATCTGGACACCCTGCCGCCGGTGATGACCCTGACCGACAGCGCCGCGGACAAGATCAAATCCCTGATCGAAGAGGAGGGCAGCCCGGATCTCAAGCTGCGGGTCTTCGTGACCGGGGGGGGCTGTTCGGGCTTTCAGTATGGCTTCACCTTTGACGAAAACGTCAATGATGGCGACACCGAGGTGGAGCAGTTTGGCGTCCGCCTCTTGGTCGATCCGATGAGCTATCAGTATCTGGTCGGTGCGGAAATCGACTATAGTGAGGGTCTGGAAGGCGCGCAGTTCGTTATCAAGAACCCCAACGCTACGACCACCTGCGGTTGCGGTTCGTCCTTCTCTGCCTGAAAGACCCCGGCAGAGCAAGGCCGAAAGGGAGGCGTCCGTCTCCCTTTCTTTTTTTGCGCGGGGTATGATGCAGTAGTTCCCTGCCCCTGTCCTAAGGAGAAACGCCATGACTGATGCCACTGTCGTCCCCGGACTGGAGGGGGTGCCCGCCACCCATTCCGCTATCTCTCATATCGATGGGACGGCGGGCTTGCTCTCGTATCGCGGCTATCCCATCGCCGAGCTGGTTGCGCAGAGTCACTATGAGGAGGTTGCTCTACTGCTCCTCGACGGGGAGCTGCCCAAGGCCAAAGATCTCGAACGTTTTGATGCGGGACTGCGGGCGCATCGCCAGATCAAGTACAACGTGCGGGAAATCATGAAGTTTCTGCCGGTGACCGGGCATCCCATGGACATGCTGCATTGCGCCATTGCCAGCCTGGGGATGTTCTATCCGCAACAGGAGCTATCTGATGCCGAACGGGACAATGCCTCGCATCTCGATGCCATGGCGATGCGCATCATTGCGCGGATACCCACCATCGTCGCAATGTGGGATCAGATGCGCTTTGGCAATGATCCCATCCCGCCGCGCAGCGACCTGTCGCATGCCGCCAACTTTCTCTACATGCTGCACGGGCGTGAGCCGGATCCGCTGCACGCGCGTATTCTCGATGCCTGCTTCATCCTACATGCGGAGCACACCATCAACGCCAGTACCTTCTCGGTCCTGGTCAGCACCTCTACCCTTACTAATCCCTATCATGTGATTGCCGGGGCGGTGGGCACCCTGGCGGGCCCTCTGCATGGCGGTGCCAATCAGCGCGTGGTGGAGATGCTCGAGGAGATTGGCAGCGTGGATAATGTCGTGCCTTTCCTGGAGGCGCGCCTCGCGGCCAAGGAAAAGATCTGGGGCTTCGGCCATCGGGTCTACAAGACCACCGACCCGCGTGCGGCCATCCTCAAAGAGATGATGGAGGACCTGGCGCAGGCGGGACATCTGCGGCAAAGCAGGCAGTTTGCCATCGCCCGCGCCCTGGAGGAGGCCGCTGCCGAACGCCTGGGGTCGAAAGGGATCCATGCCAATGTCGACTTCTACTCGGGTGTGCTGTACCACGAGATGGGAATTCGCAGCGATCTCTTTACCCCTATCTTTGCCATGGCGCGTAGCGTCGGCTGGCTGGCGCACTGGCGCGAGCAACTCAGCAACAACCGTATCTTCCGCCCCACACAAAATTATACGGGGGCCTCCACCCGCGCCTATCAACCTCTGTCGGAGCGTCACGCTTGATTTCCGTTCTTTCTACCCCAACGCGCCTGGTGACCAACCAGGTCGATCCGCTGCACGAACTGGAAGAGCACCTGATTCGTAACCAGTGTGCCATCGAGCGCTGGTTCCGCTGTCAGTGGCAAACCACCCCGCCGCCCTTTTATGGCTCGGTGGATCTACGCAACGCCGGTTTCAAGCTGGCGCCAATCGACACCAACCTGTTCCCCGCGGGCTTCAACAATCTCAACCCCGAGCATGAAGCGCTGCACATCACCGCGATCCAGCATTACCTGGATCAGTATCACCCGAGCTTGCAGCGCCTGCTGCTCCTTCCCGAAAACCACACGCGTAACTTGTACTATCTGGAAAATGTGGCGCGACTCGCGGAGTTGCTGCGGGAGGCGGGACTCGAGTTGCGTATTGCGTCCTGGATGCTGGAAGAGGCACATACTCATGAGCTGCCCTCGGGCGAGCGCCTGCTGATCGAGCCACTGCGCCGCGTAGGAGCCCGCCTGCAGGTCGATGATTTCGATCCGCAGATGATCCTGCTCAACAACGATCTCTCCGGTGGCGTCCCTGAGATCTTGCAGGGGCTGGAGCAAACGCTGCTACCGCCACTGGCCGCCGGTTGGCAGACGCGGCGCAAGAGCCAGCATTTTGCCCATTACCGGCGCTTGGCTGTGGACTTTGCCGAAGTCGTCGATATCGATCCCTGGCTGATCGACCCGTTCTTTCGCCGCTGCACGGAAATCAACTTTCTGCAGGCCGAGGGACTGGATTGCCTAGTCACCAATGTCGACGCGGTCATCGCCGAAATTGCCGAGCGCTACCGCCACTATGGCATCGACGCGCGCCCCTTCGTCATCGTCAAGGCCGATGCCGGAACCTATGGCATGGGAGTGATGACCGCCTACTCGGGTACTGAGCTGCGTGAGCTCAACCGCAAAGCGCGCACGCGCATGGCCAAGAGCAAGGAAGGACTACCGGTGAGCGATGTTTTCATCCAGGAGGGCGTGTATACCTTCGAGCGGACACCGGAAGACTTCGTTGCCGAGCCCGTCGTCTATCTGCTCGGACAACAGGTCCTCGGGGGATTCTATCGCGTACATCGGGAGAAGGGTGAGGATGAGAGCCTCAACGCCCCGGGTGCCCATTTCGAGCCGATGGCCTTTGCCGAACCGGGGATCAACCCCTGTCGTAAATCCGCGCCGGATGCCCCCATCAACCGCCATTACGCCTATGGCGTCATCGCCCGGCTGGCGTTGCTGGCGGCGGCACGCGAGGCCGAAGACTGGGCCAAGGCGGGGCGATGACCATGCGCGTTGCCGTAGTCATGGATCCCATCGCCGGGATCAAGCCCGCCAAAGACAGTACCTTTGCCATGTTGCTCTCCGCCCAGGCGCGCGGTCATGAATGCTGGCTCTGTACCCTGGATGGATTGTCTTTGCGAGATGGGCAGGCTTGGGGCCGGCTCCAGCCGGTGCAGGTCTGGGACAATAGTGAACGTTTTTTTGCACTGGGTGAAGCGCTTGCGCGACCCTTGCGGGATTTTGATTGCGTGCTGATGCGCAAGGATCCGCCGGTGGACATGGATTTTCTCCATGCCTGCCAGATTCTTGAACATGCCGGCACCTGGGTGGTCAATGATCCGGCCTCGATCCGGCTGGCCAACGAAAAGCTTTTCCCGCTACAGTTTTCGCGTTGGCTCCCCCCCTATCTGGTCAGCCGCGATATGGCGGAGTTGCGGGATTTTCTGCAGCAGCACGGGGAAATTGTCGTCAAACCGCTGGCCGCGCGGGGCGGCGAAGGAATCTTTTACCTGCACGCTGAAGATCGTAACCTGGGTTCCATCCTCGAAACGATCACGGCGCGCGGCACGCATTTCGTCATGGCGCAGCGGTATCTGCCGGCGATCCGTCAGGGCGACAAGCGTATCCTGCTGGTGGATGGAGTGGCAGTACCCGGCGCGATGTTGCGGATCCCCGCGGCGGATGATTTCCGTGGCAACCTCGTGGCGGGCGCGCAGGCCGTAGCTGCGGAGCTCAGTCCCGCCGAGCAGGAGCTGTGCACAGAGATCGGACCCGTCCTGCGTGAGATGGGGCTGCTCTTTGTCGGCATCGACGTGATCGGCGAGCGTCTCACCGAAATCAACGTGACGAGCCCGACCGGCGCCCGTGAAATTCGCCGCTTTTTCGGTATCGACGCGACGGATTTGCTATGGGCACGGATCGAACAGGGTCGCTGAGACTGCCCTTTGCTGGGCAAAGCGCGGTATCATAGCGGCATGGAATTTTCATCGCTTAAAAATCACCTCTTGATTGCCATGCCCAGTCTGCATGATGGCCTCTTTGACCGTAGCGTCATCGTTGTCTGCGAGCACAATGCCGAAGGAGCGATGGGGGTAGTCATCAATCGCATCCTCGACATCAATATGGCCGACGCCCTCAAGGCCATCGACATTAGGCCATCGGAAGAGATGATCCACCGTCCAGTCTACTGGGGTGGACCGGTCAGCCCGCAGCACGGTTTCATTCTCCATCAGCCCCCGGGTGACTGGGAGTCCTCTTTGCTGGTAAGTGATACCCTGGCCTTGACCAGTTCGCCAGATATTCTCGCGGCGATCGCCGAGCACCGCGGGCCGGAGCAGTACCTGCTGACCCTGGGCTATGCCGGTTGGGGCGAAGGGCAGCTGGAGAAAGAAATCAGCGAAAATTCCTGGCTGCACGGCCCGGTCGATCCGCGCGTGCTATTCCAGCTCCCGGCTGGCGAGCGCTGGCAGGAGGCAGCGCGGGTGCTTGGTATCGATATGCGTCTGCTCAGTGGCGCGGTGGGTCATGCCTGAGCTTGGGCCCTGGCTCGGGATCGACTACGGCAGCAAGCGGATTGGTGTCGCCTTTCTCGGGGAAGCCGGTCTCGGCGCGCAACCTCTGACCACCGTTCGCAACGGAGCCGGCGGGCCAGACTGGAGTGCGCTGGGGCGCTTGATCGCCGACTGGCAACCGCGCGCCGTGGTCATTGGCCTGCCATTGCAGGCGGATGGCAGCGAGGGGCAGACCGCTGCTGCGGCAAGGCGTTTTGCGCAGACGCTCGCGCAGCGTCATCCCTTGCCGCAGCACTGGATCGACGAGCGACTCAGCAGTCATGCGGCCGAGGCGCAAATGTGCGCGCGCGATCTCTCCCGCGTCGAGCGCGATCGTCTGCGTGACCAGCTAGCTGCCTGTGCGATCCTGGAGAGCTTTTACGAGGAGCAACGATGGCATCGACCTGGGACCTGAGTATCCTGATCGACTCCTTGCAGCGTGATCTGCAGGCTCGGATCGATCCGCAGAGCTGCGTGATGGTGGGGATCTACACCGGTGGCGTCTGGATTGCGCGGGAGCTGCACCGGCGCCTGGGGGTTGCTGCCCCTCTGGGAGAGCTCGATATTTCCTTTTATCGGGACGACTTCAGTCGTGTCGGGCTGCATCCCGAGGTCAAGGCCTCGCGTATCCCGTTCTCCGTTGATGGCAGCCATCTGATCCTGGTCGACGATGTTCTCTACACCGGCCGGACGATTCGCGCCGCGCTGAACGAGATCTTCGATTATGGCCGTCCGGACCGAATCACCCTGGCAGTCCTCGTCGACCGGGGTCTGCGGGAGTTGCCCATCTGTGCCGATGTCGCCGCCCTGCGTTTGCGCAGCAACCCCTCTGATTACATCAAATTGCGCGGGCCGAACCCGCTGTCCCTGGAGTTTCTCCCGGGTGGGGAGTTGGCACCGGCATGATGCCCTGGCGCATGGGGGAAGGCGATCCACAGCGGGATGCCGAGGGACGTCTGCGCAACCTGCTGGCGATCGAAGGCTTGCGCGAAGGGGAGATTCTCGAAATTCTCGATAGTGCGGAGTCCTTTTTGGGGATCGGCGAGCGCACGGTCAAAAAAATCCCCATCCTCCGGGGGCGGACCCTGGTGAATCTGTTTTACGAGAACAGCACGCGTACCCGCAGCACTTTTGAGCTGGCGGCCAAACGCCTGTCGGCAGACGTGCTGAATATTGCCGTGGCGAGCAGCAGTGCCAGCAAGGGCGAATCCTTGCTCGACACCGTCGATAACCTGCTCGCCATGCAGGTGGATGGTTTCATTCTGCGCCATCCGGAGGCTGGGGCCGCGCACCTCCTCGCACGTCATCTCGGCGAGCGCGCCTGGGTAGTGAATGCCGGCGACGGACAACATGCCCATCCCACCCAGGCTCTGCTCGATGTCTTCACTATTCGCCATCTGCTGGGACCCATCTCGGAGCGGGTGGTGGTGATCTTGGGAGATATTCTGCATTCCCGTGTGGCCCGCGCCCTGATCCATGCCCTCTCCATTCTCGGTTGCCCGCAGATTCGTGTGGTCGGTCCACGCACCCTCGTCCCGCCCGAACTCCAGGGCCTGGGCGTCCACGTCTTTCATGAGCTGGAGCCGGCCCTTACCGGTGCCAATGTCGTATATGCCCTGCGTATGCAGCGCGAGCGTATGGACAGTCAGCGCCTGCCCAGCTTGGAGGAATATCACCGCCGCTTCGGCCTCACTGCAGCGCGCCTGCGTCTAGCGGAGGACAATGCCGTGGTGTTGCATCCGGGTCCCATGAATCGCGGCGTCGAGCTCAGTGCTGAGGTGGCCGATGGTCCGCAAGCCATTATCCTGGAGCAGGTGACCCACGGCCTGGCCCTGCGCATGGCCGTCCTTGCCCGCCTCGCCGGAGGCAATCCATGAGCCTGCGTCGACGGATTCGTAATCTGCGCTTGATTGATCCGGTCAGCGGCAAGGATTACCCAGGAGATCTCGCCCTGGCGGCAGGAAAAATCCTTGCGCTGGGCGAGATCTCCGACGACTTCCAGGCGGACGAAGAGATCGATGGCAGTGACCTCATCGCCTGCCCGGCCTTCCTCGAAACGCAGTTCCAGGCGCATACCCCGGGGTCGGGGCTGCATGGTGACCTGTGTAGTGAACTACACGCGGCGGCGGCCGGCGGTTTTGGCAGCGTCGTATTGGATCCGGATACCGCTCCGGTTGCCGATACGCCTGGCGTCCTCTACCAACAACGAGCGGCAGCGGAGGCCGTCGATTCTCTGCGCGTGTACCTGAGCGGCGCTTTAACGAGGGAGCTGCGGGGAGATGACCTCAGCGAGATGGTGGCCCTCGCCGAGGCCGGGGCGCAAATCTTCAGCCAGGGACGACAATCCGTGGCCGATAGCCAACGTCTGCGCCTGGCCCTGAGCTATGCCGCGGATCTTGGACGCACGGTCTTTCTCTGGCCGGAGGATCGCTGCCTTGCCGCCAACGGCGTCATGGATGAAGGTCCGTTGAGCCTGCGCCTGGGACTCGCTGGGCGTCCGCAGGCAGCTGAGGAGATTGGCGTGGAGCGCGATCTGCGCGTTGCGCGCCTAGCGGGTGCGGCGGTGCATTTCCCCAGTCTCAGCTCAGCAGCGGCCATTGCCCGGGTTGCCGAGGCACGGCGCGGGGGGCAGGCGGTAAGCTGCGGGGTCAGCCTGCACCACCTGCTGCTGAGTGCCGAAGATATCGGTTATTTCAATACCCACACCAAGATCCTGCCGCCATTGCGCAATCAGAAAAACCGTGACGATCTGCTGCGCGCGTTGGCGGATGGGGCCATTCAGTGTCTCAGTAGCCAGCATGTGCCGTGGGGCCGCGAAACGGAAGGGCAGACCTTTGCGCAAGCGCCTTTTGGCATCGCTGCGGTGCAGTGGACCCTGCCTCTTGCCCTGCGCCTGGTCGAAGAAGGCAGCTTGGACCTGCTGCAAATGATTCGTCTGTTGACCACCGGCCCCGCTGCCGTCCTTGGCCTGCCGCCACCGTCCCTGGCGCCGGGGGCAAACGCCGATCTTTGTCTCTTTGACCCTGACGCTGAGCTGCAGCCTAGTGCGACGGGCTTCAGCCGTGCCCGCAATCATCCCTACCCGGGCTGGCCACTGCGCGGGCAGGTACGCTACCTCTTTGTCGGCGGACGGCTTCGTTACTGCAGTGCCGCCGGATGAAGCGACCTAATTCCCTTTCCTGGCTGACGGTTTTTGGCTTCGGTCTGGCCATTGTGCCGTTGGTCCTGGTGATCGTGAGCATCACCCTGACCATCTCCCGTTTTGCCGAGGAGGGGCAGAGCAGCATCCTGCGCGCCGTAGCCCTGAGTGATAGCGCCAACCGTATGGCCAATGCGGTCCGCTCCATGGAGCGTTACGGCCTGCAATATACGGTGCTGCAGGATTCCGCGCTGCTTGTGCTCTTTCAGCAGAGTTTTGAAGAATATCAACAGGTCAGCAAGCGTTTTGCCGCCGCGGGTCCAAGTGTGGTCGATCAAAAGCGTTTGCATCGTCTGGATGAGAACCTGGCCAAGGCCCGCCGCGCCTTGCCTCTCGCCGCCCTTGAGGGTGGGCGGGGCAGCCTGGATCAGAGTTTCAGCACGGCCAGCCGCGAAATGCAGCAGCTCCAGGAAGACGTCAATGATGGCATCAGCGCGCAGGTCAAGCACCTGGGCGACCGTGCCCTGAAGATCAAGCGCCTGACGCTCTACGAGGTGTTGCTGGCGCTACCGTTGACCATCGTCGTGGCTATCTTCTTCATCATCCTCATTACCCGCCCCATCAAGCGGCTCGATCGCGCGATTTCCAGTCTCGGAGATGGCGACCTCGCCAGTCCTATCCAAGTGAACGGTCCCAAGGACATTGCCGCGCTCGGCGATCGCCTGGAGTGGCTGCGACAACACCTGCAGGAGCTGGAGGCGACAAAAATTCACTTCCTGCGGCAGCTTTCGCATGAGCTGAAAACGCCACTTACCGCGATCCGCGAGGGCTCGGAGCTGTTGCAGGAAGATCTTGGTCAGGGCCTCGCCGCCGAGCAACGCGAAATCGTCGATATCGTCCGCGACAACAGCCTGCGTCTCCAGCGTCTCATCGAAGATCTCCTGCGTTTCAGTGTTGCCGAGGGGCCAGCGGTGAGCGCCGGCATGCGCCATCCGATCCCGCTGCACGACGTCATCGAAGAGCTGCTGCAAAGCTATAAGCCGTTGCTGCGCAGCAAGGGTATGCGCGTAGACCAGCAGATTGCCGAACTCTGGACGGCGGCACACCGCGACCGGATCCGCACCATCTGCGATAATCTTTTGTCTAATGCCGTGAAGTTCTCACCGCAAGGGTCTACTATACGGGTGCGCTTGTGGCAGGATGGCGAAGAGGCGGTGCTCGATGTCATCGATTCCGGCCCTGGAGTGGCGCCTAAAGAGCGCGACAAAATTTTTGATATTCTGTATCGGGGTAGCGCCAGCGAATCGGGAAAGATCGAGGGCAGCGGACTGGGTTTGGCCATTACCAGGGAATATGTTTTGAGTTATGGGGGAAGTCTTGAAATTCTCGACAGTGAGGGGCAAGGGGCACATTTTCAAGTTCGTCTCCCCAGTATTCAGCATGACTCTTTTAGCCCTGAGTCTGAGCGGTTGCGCCGAGATGCCGGTGAGCAAACCCGAGCCCCATAGCGTCGTTCTCCAAGCGGACCAGATCATCGTCTCGCGCGCCGCCTACCAGCAGCTGCAGGAAAGGGCAGCCCAGGCGCAGAGTCAGGCGGCAGCCACGGCTGCCTGTGTTTCCGCGCAAAGCCGGATCGCCGGTCTGCAAAAAGAACTCGCAGACTTACGCGCCGGAGATCCAAGTTACCAAAATCTACAAAACAAGATCAACGACTTGCAGGGCCGCCTCAACCAATCCCAACAACGGGAAGGGGAGTTGCGAAAAAAGCTCAGCGAATTGATACAAATCGAAAAAAATTCCCGCATAGTGGGAGGGCGATAAATTGGCTAAGCAAGCGAAGGTCTTACTGGTAGATGACGACGCCGATTTATTGCGACTTCTGTCATTGCGGATGAAAAGCGCGGGTTACCAGATCAGTACCGCGGCCAATGGGCGGGAGGCCCTTTCGCAGTTGGCCGTCGAACATCCGGCCCTGGTCGTTACCGATCTGAAAATGGATGAAATGGATGGGATGGCGTTGCTCGATGCGATCCGCCGCGACTATCCCACCCTGCCGGTCATCATTCTAACGGCCCACGGCTCGATCCCGGATGCCTTGCTGGCCGCCAACCAAGGAGTTTTTGCTTTCTTGACCAAACCGTTTGATGGCAAAGAGCTCATGGCCGAGGTCGAACGCGCTTTTCAGTTGACCGCTGCCGCCCCCCAGGGAAAGCGCGGCAAGGAAGCCGCAGGCTGGGAGCGTATCCTGACCCGCAGCGCCAAGATGCAGGCGCTGCTCGATCAGGCGCGCCTGGTGGCGGCTGCAGATGCCAGCGTTTTCATTCACGGTGCCAGCGGCACCGGTAAGGAGCTTCTGGCGCAAGCCATTCATCAGGCGAGTCCGCGTCGTGATCGTCCTTTTGTGGCCGTCAATTGCGGGGCATTTCCCGAGCAGCTCCTCGAATCCGAACTCTTTGGCCACAAAAAGGGCGCATTCACCGGGGCTGCCAGCAATCACGTGGGACTGTTTCAGGCGGCGGATGGTGGCACCCTCTTTCTCGATGAAATCGGCGACATGCCTCTGGCCTTGCAGGTCAAGCTCCTGCGCGCTTTGCAGGAGCGGCAGATCCGTCCAGTTGGCGCCACAGAGACCATTCCGGTGGACGTCCGGGTGATTTCCGCCAGCCACCGCGACCTGGAGCGGGAAATGGCCGAGCGCCGTTTCCGCGACGATCTGTATTACCGGCTCTGTGTCGTCACCCTGGAGCTGCCGGCGCTGGCCGAGCGCGCCGAGGACATCCCGCTGCTGGCAGAGCATTTCCTGCGCGAGGCGGCCACGCGCAACCGCAAAGATGTGCGGGGTATCGCGCCCGAGGCCATGGAGTTGTTGGTTACCGCCCCCTGGCCCGGAAACGTTCGCCAGCTGGCCAATGTCATCGAACAGGCCGTCGTGCTTTCCACCACGCCGCGTATCGGTGCCCCCCTGATCCGCCATGCCCTGCGCGATCGTGACGGCGAAGTCGTCCCCCTCGCCGATGCCAAGGGCCGTTTTGAGATGAACTATCTGATTCAGCTCATGCGCATGACCCGTGGTAACGTCAGTCAGGCTGCACAGCTCGCGCAGCGCAATCGTACCGAATTCTATCGCTTGCTGCGCCGTTATCATCTCGACCCGGCGACCTTCAAAGAGGACGAGGAAGAGAGCCCGGAAACTTGAATAGGGAACTAGGAGAATAGTCCATGCCGATGGTAACTGTCCTTGCCTATGTGGAAGTGCTGATTGCTCTGCTGATTCTGGTGTTTTTGCTGCTCACGTTTTTTTATTTGGTCGCCCCGCAGGGGCTTGACACCTTTTTGCGTCGAGTTGGTGTAGGTCGGGGGATTGGCGCCCTGAGCGCGCGCAATGTCTTTGCAGTTCTCCGCCAACTCGGCATTCTGCTCTTCGTGCTCGGGGTCATCACCCTGGCGATGATTCTCTTTCGCGCCTGGCCCCAAGGCTGGCTGATTCCGGCTATCCAGGAACTGGTCATGGCAGTGGTGCTGTTTTTTGTTGGCCACTGGGGTGCCAAGGGTCAAAAAAAGCCATAGACTGCTACCTTCTCTCACTTTCCCAGAACGAGCGTGTCGAAGTGATACCCGAGGGTTCCAGCACCCCAATCTTTGTAGAATCGGAACTGCAGCGCGCAGAGTTCTTCGCAGCGATCGAAGAGGCCTCGCGCCGGGCATTTGCGGAGCTTTGTCGGGAGCCGGAGGTTGCGGCGTATGTTGCCACTCTGGACAGTGCTACGCTGGAGCATATGCAGGCGGCACAGCACCGCCACTTCGCGCGCTTGTTACTGGAAGAGGATCCCGTGGTACGGGAGGAGCTCAGCCAGAAAGTGGGCGTAGTTCACCATCGTTTGGGCCTGCCTGCCGATTGGTTGGTGGTGGCCAGTGGACTGTTTTCGGCACAGCTGCGGCGCGGCCTCGCGGCCTTTGCACAGCCGCTGCCCGAGCTGGATCAGCGCATTAGTCAACGGCTGGCCAGCGACTTGGTCGTACAATTGCGCGGCATGCGACAGTTGGAAGCGGACGAAGAGCAGATCATCGAAAGAATCGACATTCTTTTGCTCAGCGAGCCGGATGAGAGACAATTGCTGCGGCGCATGATCAACAAGATCGTACTGCTGCCCGGGGTGGACGGTGCGTGGATCGGCAAACCCTATGCGGGGCAACTGCAGCCTATCGCCATTGCTGGTGCGCAGATGGCAAACTATCTCGAGCAGGTCAACATCCGTATCGACGCTGGACCGACCGCCCACGGTCCCATGGGGCGGGCTTGGAACACCGGGCAGCCGGTGGCTGTCGATGATCTGGAGACAGACCCCCTGTTTCTGCCATGGCGGGAGACCTTGCACAATACGGGGGCCTGGCGCAGCACCATTGCCTGTCCGGTGCAGGTCGCGGGCAATCTCGAGGCGTTATTTGGTGTGTACAGCCACACGCCAAGGTATTTTTCCGCGTCCTCCCGCCGGCGCACCCTGATGCGTCTCACTCGCATGCTGGGCATTGCCCTCGAAAAACAGGACCAACGCGAACGTCTGGAACGCAGTAATCGATTGTACCAGACCTTTCTGAGTCAGGGAGACATCATCATGCGCTCCCGCTCCGCCGCCACGATTTTGCGTCAGACCTGTCATCGTCTGGTGGAAAATGGCCTGTTCAGCACCGCTTTTGTCGCGCAACCGGACAGCCATGGCTATTTCGTGCCGATCAGTGCTGCGGGCAGAAACAGCGACAAACTGACTCGCGCGCGGGTGCATGTCGATCAGCGCGAGCCCGCGTCTCTCCTCGCCACGGCCTGGCGAGAGAGAAGATTGCAATACCACAACCACTATCGTGAGGATCCGAAATATCAAAGCCTTGCCAGCCTGATCGCCGAGTTCGGCTGGAGCAGCCTGGCGATCATTCCTATCCAGCATCAGGGCGATCTCTGGGCTGTTCTTTGCGTAGCCAGTTCCCAGCCGGCATATTTTGACCACACACTATTGTCGGCCCTGGCGCGCACAGCCAAGATCCTGGGTTTTGGCCTGGACGAATTGGCGCTGAAGAATCAGATCGAAGCGGAGCGAGAGGAGCAGAGCTGGCGTGCCAGACACGATGCTCTGACCGAACTCCCAAATCGTGCTGCATATCTGGCGGAGCTGCCAAAAGCCCTGGCGCGCACCGAGGAATGTCTGTTGGCAGTGTGTATGATGGATCTCGATGATTTCAAGCCAGTGAATGACCAGCACGGGCATGCGGCGGGGGATCTGGTCTTGCAGGTGGTGGCTCGGCGCCTGCGTGCTGCCGTCCGCGAGGGCGATCTAGTGGCACGCTTTGGCGGCGATGAATTTGCATTATTATTGGGGGAGCTGACTTCCATGGCTGTGCTGGAGCGCGTCCTGAATCGGGTCCAAGGTGCGATCCGGGAAAAAATTGTCCTTGCCGACGGTAGCGAAGTGCAGATAGACAGCAGTTTGGGCGTTACCCTCTATCCTCTCGACGATGCGCCGGAGGAGATCCTGCTACGACATGCCGATCAGGCCCTTTACGCGGCGAAAAGTACGAAAGGCCAGCGCGCGAAAACTTTCTCTCTCTATGATGCTATCGACGATACAGTACTTCTCTCGGAACCTCCCACTGCCCCTAGGGATGCCAATTAGTCTGACAAGCCTTCGGCTGCTGGCGCCTCATCGCGGAATTCCAATGCCGCAGAGTTCAAGCAATAGCGCAGCCCGGTAGGTGCTGGCCCGTCGCTAAAGACGTGTCCCAAGTGACTGTCACAGCGGGCGCAGCGAATTTCGGTGCGGATCATGCCATGACTCGTGTCGCGCAGCTCACGGATATGGTCGCCAGCGAACGGAGCAAAGAAGCTTGGCCAGCCGGTTCCCGAATCAAATTTTTCCCGGGAACGAAAGAGTGGTAGATGGCACAACGCGCAGACAAAGACGCCCGGGCGTTTCTCGTCCAACAATCCACCGCAAAATGGCGGTTCAGTGCCGTGCTCAAAGAGGACGTGGCGCACTTCGGCCGAAAGGTGCCGGGCGCGCAGCGCACGCTCTTCGGCGCTGATTGGGGTAAGATCATAACCTGCCGAAGAACTCTTCATGCCTTCCTCCGATATTGCGGAAACAAGCTTGCCAGGGCCTGGATTTTGGGCTGCGCAACGGCGCAGATATAGGATTGATCGGGGTTGCGGCGCGCATAGTCCTGGTGGTACTCCTCGGCTGGATAAAATGTGTCGAGGGCTTGCAGCTCGGTAACGATCGGCTGTCGAAAAAATCCTCCCTTTTCCAGCTGGGCGATATAGGCGCGAACCATGTCGGCCTGGGCATCGTTCAGAAAAAAAATGGCGGAGCGATACTGGCGGCCGATGTCGTTGCCCTGGCGATCGCGCTGAGTGGGGTCGTGGGCCACCCCGAAAAACACCTGCAGTATTTGCCCGAATCGCAGCTGTTGCGGGTCATAACGCAGCTCTACCGCTTCCGCGTGATCCGTGGCACCACTGCAGACCGCACGATAATTGGCGTCCTTCTCCTGCCCACCAGCGTAGCCAGAAAGCACCGCCTGTACTCCCGCCAGTTCGCGATAGACCCCCTCCACGCACCAAAAGCAGCCGCCAGCCAGAACGATTCTGGCGGGCACGTCGGCTTCTGGATCCTGCCACTCGGGAAGAGGGAGAACATTTGTCAGCATCCGCAAGCTCCTGAAAAACGCTGGTCGATGCGAGCAAGATAGACCTTCCTGGCTGGCCGCCGCAAGGGCGAGGTGAAGTGGCCCCCGAAAGTTGGACAAGGGGTTAAGCTCTGGGCTTCAGGAAAGGAGTCGAGGGATGAAGGGAAAACGCAAGCAGTACAAGCCGGAATTCAAGGCGCAGGTAGCCCTGGCGGCCTTGCAGGGCGATAAGACGATGGCCGAGCTGGCGCAAGAATTTGGGGTACACCCCACCATGATCAATGCCTGGCGCCGGCAGCTGGTGGAGCATGCGGCCACGGCCTTTGAACGGGGAAAGTCCCGGACCGAGGAGCCCGTGGACGTGCAGGCTTTGTATCGGAAGATCGGACAGCTGGAGATGGAACGCGATTTTTTAGCCTCCAGGCCCGGTCTCATGTCTCGGATCGGGAAAGGCGCCAAATGATCGACCGGGCCCAAACCCCAGTTTCTGTGCAACGGCAATGCGCTCTTTTGGGCGTGCCCCGCAGTACGGTCTATTACCGCGCGCATCCTCGGCCGATGGGCGACGGGCTGTTGCGGGCGATCGATCGCCTCTACACCGCCTTTCCATTCATGGGTAGGCGGCAGATCCATCGGATGCTGAAAGCGGAGAATGTCGTGGTCAACCGCAAAACGGTACACCGGGCCATGCGTATCCTCGACATTGCCGCGGTGGCGCCCGGACCACACACCAGCAAGCCCCATCCCCAGCACCCAAAATATCCTTATCTGTTGCGTGGCGTGACGGTGGACCGTCCCCACCAGGTCTGGTCCGCGGATGTGACCTATCTGCCCATGGCACGAGGATTTCAATACCTCGTAGCCGTAGTGGACTGGTTCAGTCGTAAGGTGTTGTCCTGGCGGGTTTCCAACAGTCTTGACGCGGGTTTCTGCGTAGAGGCCCTGAAAGAGGCCATACGCCGCTATGGCACCCCCGAGATCTTCAACACGGATCAGGGTGCTCAGTTCACCGCGGAGTCCTTCCTCTCTGTACTCCGCCAGCACGGCATTCGAATCAGTATGGACGGCAAAGGCCGGGCCCTGGATAACGTCTTTGTCGAACGGCTTTGGCGCACCGTCAAATACGAGCACGTCTACCTGCGGCCAGCAGAAACTGGAACCGAGTTGAAAGCTGGCCTCAGAGCCTACTTCGACTGGTATAATGCCGAAAGACCGCACTCCTCTCTGGGAGACAGAACACCCGATGTGGTCTATGCAGAAGGTTTACAAAGGCTGGTGGCCTGACCCGCCATGGAAACAGGTTCAGAGCTTAATCACTCCAGCAGGCTGTCCAATCCAGGGGGGCCACCTCAAGGGGGCCTGATCACATCAAGACCGTGCCCAATGCCCCGTGATTGCACGCGATTGCCGGCGGTTGACCCTATAGGGGTGGACAACGCATAATTCGGGGCCCCGGGGGTGTAGCTCAGTCGGTAGAGCAGCGGCCTTTTAAGCCGTGGGTCATGGGTTCGAATCCCATCGCTCCCACCATGTCAAATTTTGCTCTCTCCTGTCGCGTGGCCGCTCGTGCCAGCGCAAGCCGATCATGGTTGGCAGCGACTCCGCGGCCTGGACTCGAATCCCTTGCAAAGCGCAGGATATGCTCTAATCTCCCCATCACGGGGTGGTGTATCTGCCAGCTAGGAGAACGAGGAGAGTTTCCTGTTTTCGGCTTTCCGCCATCAGTATGGTGGGCGCAAAGGCAGCAGAAGCAGATCGCCCGATTAAGAGAATGGTGAACAACCTGGAGGATTGGATGGAGTTGTTAGAATGTGCCCAGCAAGACTCGCAGTTACAGGCTTTCATTGCAATCGCCGGGATTACTGCAGAGGATCTTTGCTTGTTGCAGCAGGCAGCACCCAAAATCGTTCCGATCGTTCCCGAGGTGGTGGATCTGCTGCAGGCCAATCTGTTGCAGCAGGAGCAAATTGCCGCCAAGCTTGGCCAGGCGTATGGCAACTACGCAGCACACCTTGGCCAGTGGTTGACGAATCTTTTTTCGGGTCCGCACGATGCCGACTTCTTGCGCCAACAAGAGGAGTTGGGCAAACAAAATGTACAACACAAAATCCCGCCCTTGTATAACGCCTTTATCATGAGCTTTTTGCGCGCGGCATTGCCGCATTCCTTCGGTAAAAATGCCATTGCCCGAGAGTTTCCGGACGGTGCGCTGACTGCGGCTACCCTGCGGCTTCTCGATTTTTGTCAATATCTTACGGATCGAGCGTATACCACCCGTCTACTGGAGGTTACCGGCATCTCAAAATCACTCCTTGATCGTTTGATGACCGCATGACGACGGTATGACGGAAGAATCAGATATAATCGCCGCAAACCTGGACCTGGTAGCCCGTCAGGCCATCCTTGATGCCAAGGGCAACGTGCAGGCCTACGAATTGTTGGCGCGGGAAGAATATAGTCCAACCGAAGATCCGTTTCTGGCTTCGGCACAGGTTTTGGTAAAGGTGTTTTCGATCTACCAACTGGAACAGCTTCTCGACGGGAAAAAAGCCTTCATCAACTTTACCAATAGTTTGTTTGATGAAAAAACGTTGGAATTGTTTCCCTGCGATCGCGTCGTTCCGGAGTTTACCATTACCGAGTCTCCCAGTCGTGAATTTCTGGGGAAAATACAATATTTGAAGAAGGCTGGTTTTCGGATTGCCATCGACAGATTTTCTGGTAAAGCGTGGGAAGTTCCGCTGTTACCATGGATGAATTATGTAAAAATCGATGTCAACGCGATTGCTGCGGCGGATATGCAAAATTTAGTGAAACTGGTCCGCGCACAGAAATACGCTACCCGCATGCCGCTACTCATTGCTACCCGCGTAGAGACGCGGGAACAGGCAGCCAACTGTTTTGCTGCGGGTTTTGACTGGAGTCAGGGATATTTTTTCATGCGGCCGCAAGTCGTTTCCAATCGTCATGTTGGCAACGATCAAAGAAATCTCTTTCAGCTATTGAATTTGCTCTCCGGGGATGGACCGATTGACGAGATTGAGGAGGGCTTTCGTCGCGATCCGGCCTTATCGGTGCAATTGTTGCGCTATCTGAATTCTGCGGGCATGCGCCGTGGTCGTGAAATAGATAGTATTCGGCAAGCCTTGCTTGTCTTGGGTCGAGTTCCCCTGCAACGCTGGCTGACGCTGCTGATGTTCACCAGTCAGGGGCCACGCAAGCACTCCCTGCTGGCAATGGCCAGCAGCCGTGCGCGCCTTGCGGAATTGCTGCGGCAAGAGAGTACACATCTGGAGCAATCATCGGAGGCGCTGCACCGCTCATTTCTGGTGGGAATGCTGTCGCTGGTGGATGCCCTGTTCGACCAGCCGCTGATGGACATCCTGAAAGAACTGAAACTGCATCCCTCAATCACTACGGCATTGTTGGAGCGTGATGGTGAGGATGGTGTCCTGCTCCAGCTTCTCGAGAGTATAGAGCGGGGAGATTATCCGGCGATGCAACAGTGGGCGACCCGCGTGGGAGTTCCCGTGGAGAGCGTCAATCGTTTGGCTCTGGAGGCCATGGCGTGGACTGCGGCGCTGCCGCGTTAGCGAAAATTCCAGGTCCTGATAATCCGCAGATTCTGTGGTGGCTGTTGCCAGGCCGGCGGCAGGGAGGGGAACGGCGCTGCGCTGATCAGGATTTCCCGTACCGCTTTGGCAAGGATCTGATTTTTCTCGCCCTCTACTATCTCTATGCCCAGTAATTCTCCGGAAGGTGAGATCGTCACGGCGACCACGATCTTGCCGGTGGGGAGTTTTTCTTGAGTGAGCTGGGCTTTGGCCATATCGACGATATGTTTTTGCCAGAGTAGGAGATAGTCGGCGAGTTCCCGTTGTTTGAGCGCCGTTGGCGGGGTCTCAGCTCGTTCTTGGCTGCTGGGTAGCCCTCGTCCTTGTGCCAGACTCGGGATATCGTTGGCCGGATGGAGCTGGTGGCGTTGCGGCAGGGGGGCCAGGGTGATTTCCACCCGCGAATCATGCGCTCGCTGCGCATTCTGGATGGCTTGTAGTGCGGGCATGAGATCTGCCCAAAACAGCAGAAATAGAGATCCGACGACCGCAGTAGCGGCAAGAAGCCAGGGAAAGAGTTGATCGAGGTCGTCTGCCTTGGGTATGAATAGTCGAGTCAAGTACAGCATCGTACGAATGGAAATCACCCGGAGCCAGAACCATGGCAAGGCCAGTGATTCTCGGGTCCGGGATCGACGGCGACGGGAAGCGGCTGGATTTACCGGAGCCAGTCACAAACCTCCACGGCCGAATAGGTGATGATACCGTCGGCGCCCGCACGTTTGATGGCAAGCAGGGACTCCAACACCGAATTCTGCAGATCCAGATAACCGGCCTGGGCCGCAGCGCGCAACATACTGTATTCCCCCGACACCTGGTAGGCGAAGACGGGAAAGTCGCAACGTTCCCGTACATCGCGGATGAGGTCTAGATAGGCCATAGCCGGTTTGACCATGACCATGTCGGCCCCTTCTCCCAGGTCCAGGTCCAGTTCGCGAAAGGCTTCGCGACGATTGGCCGAATCCATCTGATAGGCGCGGCGATCCCCAAAACTGGGGGCGCTGTCGGCCGCATCGCGAAACGGTCCATAAAACGCGCTGGCATACTTGATGGCGTAGGAGAGAACCGCGACGTTTTCGTGCCGTGCTGCATCCAGCGCCTCGCGAATGGCCAGTACCATGCCATCCACCATCCCGGAAGGGGCGATGACATCTACCCCCGCCTCGGCGTAGGAGAGGGCTTGCTGCTGCAGGTTTTCCAGGGTGGCATTGTCGTCGCGATCACCGTGGGCATCGAGCACGCCGCAGTGGCCGTGATCGGTGTATTCGCAAAAACAGGCATCAGCAATCACCAGCAGATTGGGGAAGCGTTCCTTGATGGTGCGGCTGGCGCGCTGTACCAGTCCCTCACTCGCCCACGAGGCGCTGCCCACGGCGTCCTTGGCCTGGGCATCCAACACGCCAAACAGCAGTACCCCGGGAATGCCACGATCTACGGCATCGCTACAGAGGCGTAACGCCGAGTCGATACTGTGGCGAAACACTCCAGGCATGCTGGCGATTTCGCTGCGAATCGCCTCGCCCTCGACGAGAAAGATCGGTAACAGAAAGTCGCTGGGATGCAGATGGGTCTCACGCAAGAGGGCGCGCATGGCTGCCTGGCGACGCAGGCGGCGGGGCTGATGGCGCAGGGAATGGGGTTTCATGCACTTTTCTCCTGCTGCCTCGCCCAATCCTCCAAGGCGGCGATCAAGCCGGCATTGCTTGCCTCCGGTGCCACCCAGGGAGCGGGTAGGCCCTTGCTGGTGATGGCTTCTGCGGTCAGCGGGCTGATGGCGATAATGGGGGTCTTTTTCAGCCAGCGCTGCCCAAGTCCCCCGACCATCTGATAAAAATTGTGAAAAATTTCTGGGCTGGTGACGGTGACCGCATCGAGCTCGCCCCGCGCCCAGGCATGCAGCAGTGGCGTTGGGTTCGCCCCGGGAACGACGCGGCGATAGCAGAAGATCTTCTCTACCATGGCGCCCCGCTCTTCGAGGGTCTGCTGGATGAGCTCGCGCCCCTGGTCGCCGGCAAAGAGGGCAAAGCGTTGCCCCGCAACCGTCTGCCACTCCGGGTTTTCCAACAGGCCTTCCGAGCCTGCGCGCTTGGGTGCCAGGGCCACCTCGATGCCAAACTCGGCAATGGCTTTGGCGCTCTCTCGGCCGACGGCGGCGACCCGGACCGATGCCGGCCATGTATGTTGACCACGACTCTGCCATCGACTCAAGGCAAAATGCACCGCATTGCGGCTGGTAAATACGGCCCAATCAAAGGAATCGAGCTGGTCCAGGGCCGCATCCAGGGAGTGCCAGGTCTCCGGCGCATCGATCTGTAACGCGGGGAAGGCGATGGCGCGCGCACCCAGGCGTTGCAGCTCCGCAATCAGTTCGGCGGACTGTTCCTTCGGCCGGGTGACGACGATGCCTTTGTTCTGCAGGATAACGCTCATGCTGGTTGTAACTCCTTGATGATCTTTCCCGCCCCTTGCTGCAGAAGGTCCTCTGCAACCTGCTCGCCCAGGGCGATGGGGTCGCTGCCGGCCGCCTCTGCGCGCAATACGGTCTGGCCGTCCGGGCTCGCCACGCGACCTTCGAGTTTCAGCATGCCTTCTTTCCAACGAGCGAGGGCGGCTACCGGTAGACGGCAGTCGCCGCCCAGGGTGCGATTCATGGCCCGTTCCGCGCGGACACAAAGACTGGTTTCCTGATGCGCAAGGGGCAGTACCAAGGATCGGGTTTTTTCGTCATCGGCGCGGATCTCGATGCCAATCGCCCCTTGTCCCACCGCTGGCAGGGAGTCTTCCACGGCAAAGAAGCTGCGGATCCGTTCCTCCATCCCCAAGCGCTTGAGTCCGGCCGCTGCAAGAATGATCGCGTCATAGTCGCCGCAGTCGAGCTTGGCCAGGCGGGTAGCGACATTGCCACGCAAATCCTCGATCTGCAGGTCGGGTCGCCGGTGCAGTAGCTGCGCCCGCCGCCGCAGGCTGGAGCTTCCCACTCGCGCGCCTTTGGGAAGCGCTATTTCATTCTCGTACTGCGCGGCGACAAAGGCGTCGCGCACATCTTCCCGCTCCAGGATCACCGCCAGCTCCAGACCCTCGGGCTGCAGCGCGGGTACATCTTTCATGGAATGGACGGCGAGATCGACTTCGCCTGCGAGCAGCGCGCTCTCGATTTCTTTGACGAACAGACCCTTGCCTCCTAATTGATGCAAGGGGACTGCCAGCTCGCGGTCGCCAGTCGTGGTCATTGGTACGAGGTCCACGGAGAGGAAAGGGTCCCGTGTCAGCAAGGCCTCGCGCACGTGCTCTGCTTGCCAGAGTGCGAGGGGGCTGGCGCGAGTACCGATACGCAATGGGTCCATGCCAAATTTCGTCGATTGCCGGAGAATGTTCCTCACCATAGCAGTGCCACTACTCCTGTCAAGCAGTGGTGGATGAATGATTGCTGAATTTCCAGTGCCTGCGATACAATCCCAATTATTCCTTTGGAGAAGAAACCATGCAGCTTCGCGGTGTCGTCGTCGTGTTCGGCCTCTCTTTCTTGGCGCTATCTGGTTGCGCGCGCAATGTCGGCAGTGGTGCGCCCACCGCAGTCACGCCCGTGGCGCCGGTGAGCTCGGTCGCTACCAATGGCTATAATGGCCAGGGCGTCGGCTCTCAGGACCTCAATACCAACGGTCCTATTGGCGGTAGTAACCGCGGCCTGACGGCGGCGGAATTGGCGGCATTGCCCAGCCATCTGCGTGTTCATTTTCCCTTCGACAGCGACAGTATGGATGCCAACGGCCAGGCCATTGCTGCCGAAAACGCCCAGTTCATGATGAATCATGCCCACGTACAGGTGCGCCTGGAAGGCAACACCGATGATCGGGGCACGCAGGAATACAATCTGGCCCTGGGCGAACGGCGTGCGGAAACTGTCAAGCGCTATCTGGAGTCTCAGGGAGTAAGCGCTGCCCGTATCAGTACGGTCAGCTTTGGCAAGGACAACCCTCTCTGCAGCCAGAATGATCAGGCATGCTGGGCGCGCAATCGGCGCGTCGACTTTGTGTACAGCGGGGGGTACAACGGCTGATCTGGAGGTCGTTTTCGATGAAGGGTAAGTGGACTGCAGTTATGGCTGCTGGGCTCCTGGCTGGTAGTTCTCCGGCCTGGGCAGAATCCCAGGGGCAGCAGATTCTGCAACTGCAACAGCAAGTGGCGGTGATGCAGGGCGAAATCCAAAGCCTAATCGCCGTGCAAAAGGCTAGCCGGGGCAGTCAGTCTGCTCTCGGTGATCTACTCAATCGCTCGCAGCAGATGCAACAGGAAATCCGTGAGCTGCGCGGCGAGCTCGAAAGCAAAACCCACGCCCTCACTGCTGCGCAACAGGAAACCGATACCAAGCTGGCGGCGCTGTCTGCTGCTGTCGCGAGCAGCGGTGCTGCTACGGCGGTCACCGCCAGCAGTTCGAGTGTCGCGGTGCTGAATCAGGCGCCAAGCAGTGCCATTGCTGCCGAGGCCAGCAGCGCGGCCAATTCACCCGTGCAGGGGTTGGGGCAAGCGGATTATCAGCGTGCCTTTGATCTATTGCGCTCGGGGAAATATGGAACGGCAGCCACTGCGCTGCAGGACTTCATCCATAAATATCCGCAAAGCAGCCTCGTTGTAGATGCCTATTACTGGCTCGGCCAGGCGCAGTATGTACTCGGACAGAATGACGCCGCCATCAAGAGCCTCAGCGCCGCTGCCCAGCATACGCAGAGTAGCAAAGCGCCAGATGCACTCTTGCGCATGGGACAGATCTACCAGGCCATCGGACAGCCGGCCAAGGCGAGAGCCACCTTCAACCGGATTCTGAAGCAGTTCCCCAACACCCCGGCGGCACAAAAGGCACAAACCCAGCTACAGGCCAGCGGCCAGTAGCTATGGCGCGGCTGCGCATCACGGAAATTTTTCATAGCCTGCAGGGAGAAACCAGTGCCATGGGTCGTCCGGCGACCTTCGTTCGCCTTACGGGCTGCCCGCTGCGCTGCCAATATTGTGACAGTGCCTATGCCTTTCACGGGGGCGAATGGATGGAGCTCGAAGAGATCCTCGCCCGGGTAGAGGAGCGTACAGACCAACTGGTTGTGGTGACTGGAGGTGAACCCCTGGCCCAAGCCGGGGTGCATGATCTGCTCCAGAGTCTCTGTAACGCTAATCGTGAGGTCTATCTCGAGACCAGCGGCGCCCTTTCCGTGCGCGACGTCGATCCACGGGTGGTCAAAATTCTCGATATCAAGACGCCGGGCTCCGGGGAGAGCGAAAAAAATCATTGGCAGAATCTGCAATACCTGAGTGCCCGCGATCAGGTAAAGTTCGTTCTGTGTGACCGCAAGGATTACGAATGGGCACGCGACGTTGTGCGGGAGCATCCCTTGCCGGTTGCAGAGTGGCTCTTTTCTCCCAGTTATGGCGAGCTGGATCTGCGCGAGCTGGCCGAGTGGATACTGGCGGATCAATTGCCAGTCCGTTTGCAGGTGCAACTGCACAAATGGATTTGGGGCGACATCCCGGGTCACTAATGGAGGGGGCATGACGGCTAACGAAGCGATTCTGTTGCTTTCCGGGGGCCTCGACTCGGCTACCGTGGCAGGTCTTTTGCGGCGCGATGGTCGTGTCCTCCACGCCTTGTCTTTCGACTACGGGCAGCGTCATCAAAACGAACTGGATTACGCTCGCGCCGTGGCGCAGACCATGGGGGTGGCCAGTCATCGGATTCTCAAGATCGACCTGGGTGGGTTGGGCGGTTCGGCCCTCACCGATGCTGCCCTGGCGGTGCCGGAAACCGGCGTTGGCGAAGGGATTCCGATCACCTACGTGCCGGCGCGTAACACCGTATTCCTCTCTTATGCCTTGGCCTTGGCGGAAGTGCTGGGGGTTACGGATATCTATGTCGGGGTCAATAGTCAGGACTACAGTGGCTATCCCGATTGCCGACCTGCCTTTATCGATGCCTTCAATCATCTTGCGGCGGTGGCGACCAAGCTTGGCGTGGAAGGCGCAGCGCCCCAGATCCACGCTCCTTTGCAGCAGTTGCGCAAGGCAGGAATCATTCGCGCTGGACTCGATGTTGGCGTCGACTACAGTCTCACCCGTTCCTGCTACCAGTTGGATTCTGCGGGACGCTCCTGTGGCCGTTGTGACGCCTGTCGCCTGCGCCTAGCGGCCTTTGCCGAACTCGGCATTGCCGATCCGGCCCCGTATCGCTAAAAGTGCAGCTCAGCAATCGCCAGGGCTAGCAGCGCCAGTCCAAGAAGCACGAAAATCCCTCCAGTCCACTGTTGTAGGCGTTTTTTCGCGATGGGGCCGCGTAGCCACCGGGCAAGACGCGCGCCGGCAGCGGAGTAGACGATATACCAACTGAATTCAATGACGGCAAAGCTGAGAATCAGCTCGGCAAATTGCAGCTGCAGATTATCCTGATAGCGCATGAATTGTGGCACCAGAGCAAGGGTAAAAAGGATGGCCTTGGGATTACTCATGGCTACCAGAAATCCGGTGCGATACAGGGCGCCCGGTGCGTGTCTACCGATTTCTGCCTCTGCGTCAGTCCCTTGCGGTTCTGTTGATGCGCTGCCGTTCCTGCCTGCCTGTCGCCAGGCTGAGATGCCGAGATAGAGCAAATACAGCGCTCCAATGACGCGCACGAGGGTAAAGAGCCGAGGCCAGCTTTGCAGAAACAGGCCAAGGCCGCCTACGGAAACCAGCATCATCAACAGCAATGCAGAAAAACAGCCAAACATGGTAGCGACCGAACGCCTCAGGCCGTGTATTGCACCATGGGTCATCAGCAGGAGCATGTTGGGTCCTGGGATTCCAGAAATGACCAGGACCGTCAGTACATAGAGAAGCCAAAGATGCAGACTCATCGGCGCCGCGGAATCGAGACGGAGAGTGTCTACCGCTTTCCGTCTTTAGTGTGACCAGGCCGGCTGGCTGTCCTCTCCCGCGCCGTGCAAGATCGCCAGGGTACGACCGTCGACGCTGGCCTCGGCCAGAACCTTGCGGCCGCCGCGGTGGGTACCGTAGATCACCATTTCACCATTGTCGGCAAAACTTGGGTGGTCACAGTTGCCTTGGGCATCGAGAACCTTCAGATCGCCGCCCGCGGCATTCATCACTGCCAGGGCATAGACGCCATCGGTACGATGGATGAAGGCGATGCGCTGCCCATTGGGGGAAAAGGCCGGGCTGGCATTGTAGTTGCCGCTGTAGCTAATGCGGTGTTGGCCGCCACCCTGGGCGTTCATGACAAAGATCTGCGGACCACCGTCGCGGTCCGACACAAAGGCGATTTGCCCGCCATTGGGAGACCAGCTGGGGGAGGTGTTGATGCTGCCACCGCGAGTCAATTGTTGCCGCTGCCCGGTACGCAGATTGACGCTGAAGATGTTGGTCTCGCCGCCTTCCGAGCGTGCGTAGGCAAGCTCCTCTCCGTTGGGCGAAAAACTGGGCGCACTGACGATCTGTCCTCCTGGGGCAATGGCTTGACGCGTGCCCGTGGCGAGGTTCTGCACGAAGATGGTGGCCCGCGAATTCACATACGTTACGTAGGCCAGCCGTTGGCTGTCTGGAGACCAGACCGGGGAGAGCAGAGGCATGCGCCCCTGCACCACTACGTGCGGATTCCAGCCGTCCGATTCCGCCACAATCAGCGAATACTCGGCCCCCACCTGACGCACGTAAGCGATGCGGCTGGCAAAGGGCCCGGGTTTGCCGGTAAACGCCTGATAGATCACGTCGGCTACGTGGTGCGCGGTCATATGCAATTCTGCCGGCGAGCAGGTGAAGCGTTTGGCGGCGAGTTCCTGGCCGGTGGCCACATTGTAGACATAGACGGTGACCGTATAACCTGCGGCGCTCTTTTCCACCGCACCGACGGCGAGACCCGTGGCGCCGATGCCGGTCCAGGCGCTGGACTGCACCGCACCCGGTGCCTGTGGGTCACTCGGATAGCTGGCTGGGCTGAGAACCCGGAACAGGCCGCTGTGACTCAGATCGGCCCGCACCACGTCGGCCACTGTCGGTTGTCCCGCAATGCCAGGGCCGAACGAGGGAATGGCAATCGGCAAGGCTGTGGAGACGCTTTTGGTCACCTGGACGGTCAGGGCCGCCTCGCTGGGCAAAACGAAAGCGAGGGCCAATAGTCCCAGAAGAAATACGATGACGCTCTTACGCATGGTTGAGATCCTCGGCGTTGAATCGGATGACGACGCTTTTGTAGGCACTGTATGGTAGACCAATGGGAGGAACAAAAGGTGCCGCAGCTTCGACCGCGCGAATCACTGCCTGATCAAAGGCGGGATTGCCGCTGCCGCTGACTACGCGGGGCTGACCGATGATTGCCCCCATTGGCGTCAGTTCGATCGCCACCTCGCAGTTCAGCGATGCGGCAAAGGTGGTATCCCAGGCGCGGTATACCCGACGCTGGATTTTCTGTCCAAAGAGCGCCGCCAGGCGTTGATCCTCGGCGGCTTGCTGTGCCTTCGCGGCCGCCAGATTGGCTTCGGCCTGCGCCTTGGCCTGTGCCTCCAATTGTTGTTGCAGGGCCTTGGCCCGGGCTGCCTGGGCGGCCTTGGCCGCTTCCTCGGCCATTTGCTTCTTCAGCGCCGCGGCTCTGGCTGCTGCTGCCTTTTCTGCTGCGGCCTTTTCGGCTGCCTCTTTGGCGGCGCGTTCTTCTGCTGCCTTTTGCGCTGCGGCTTTAGCTGCCGCCGCACGTTCGGCCGCCTTTTGCGCCGCAGCTTTCTCCGCTGCGGCTTTTTGTTCGGTGGCCCGTCGGGCAGCTAGCTCCTCCGCGTGCTTTTCCGCAGCCGCCCGTTTTGCTGCGAGCTGGGCGGCAGCTTCCCGTGCCTGCTTTTCGACTTGGGTGGGCGAGGGCTTCGCAGGCTGCGGCGCTGGCTTGGGCTCTGGCTCCGGCTTAGGTCTCGGGATCGGCTTCGGCGCAGGTTTTGGTGCCGGTTGTGGCACTGGCCTGGGGACCGGTGCGGGGACGGGTGTAGGCTTTGCCGCTGGAGCGGGAGCCGGACTTGGCAGAGTGCTCTCCAGCGTCGCCTGCATGGCGGCGTGCCCAGCCGCCGGGATATTGACGTGGAAGGTCCAGAACAAGGCCACCAGGACCGCCACATTGAGGATGACGGCCAGCAGTAGCGGCAGAATGCGGGGTTGTTCGTTCAATGCCGTTCCGGTCGGGTAAGCAGGCCCACGTGGGAAATGCCCGCCTGCTGCAGGGCCGCCATGACTGCCATCACCTTGCCGTAGTCCGCATGGGCATCGCCACCGACCAGCACCTGCAGCTGCGCCGGATTACCCGCCCCGATCTTTTCTATGGAGTGCGCGAGGTTCTGTAGTTGCGGGCTCAGGTGTTGATCCTTGTACTGGAGATCGAGCTTGCCATCCTTGGCTACCGAGATGACGATAGGCGGGATTTTGTCCGGCACGGGTTTGCTCACGCCCTTGGGCAGATTGACGTTGACACCCTGGGTCAAGAGTGGCGCGGAGAGCATGAAAATCACCAGCAGCACCAACGATACGTCGATGTAGGGCACGACGTTCATCTCGGCGAGCAGACGACGGCGCTTCCGGCTTCTCATACTTTGCTCTCAGGCAATTGGCGATGCAGGATGTTGGTGAACTCATCCATGAAGACTTCATAATGGGCATCGAGTTCATCGAGGCGATGGACAAAGCGGTTATAGAAAAAAGTGGCCGGGATGGCGGCAAACAGACCCGCGAGGGTCGCGATCAGCGCCTCGGCGACGGGTGGTGCCACCGCTGCCAAGGTTGCCTGTTGTGCCATACCGATGTTCATGAAGGTGGTCATGATGCCCCAGACCGTGCCGAGGAGGCCCACGAAGGGGGCTACGGAAGAAATCGAAGCGAGCAGGGGAAGATTGCTCTCCAACTGGCCAATCTCGCGGATCTGGGCGCCGCGCATGGCGCGCCGCGCGGCATCCAGGGCATCGCCAGCGTGCCCCTTGCGCTGCCGCTGAAATTCTTCATAGCCCGCGCAGAAGATGCTTCCGGCGCCCATTTCCAACTGCGGATTGTTACTCACATTCTGGTAGATCTGTGCCATTTCACCGCCACTCCAGAAGCGTTTTTCAAAGCGTTTCAGGGCCCGATGTGCGCTAGAGAACACCATCCCTTTTTGAAAGATGACGAACCACGATACAACGGATGCGATCAGCAGCAAGAGCAGGATACCCTGCACGACCGGACTGGCATGCAGGATCAGGTGGCTGAGGGATAGATGTTGGGCTGGGGCAGTGGTGTCCATGGGGTCTCGTGTTCAGGGATGGTCGGGGAAGAAGGCACGCAGCACGTGCCGGGGTATGGGGGTGGGGCGAAAATCCGCAGCCGTCAGACAGGCAACCTCGACCTCGCCGCGGCAAAGCAGCATCCCGGCATGCGCAACCTGCTGGGTAAAGCGCATGCGCAGGGGACGGACTTCGTCAATTTGGGTCTCGATGTCCAGCAAGTGGTTGAAGCGGGCCGGAGCGCGGAAGTCGAGGCGTGCGCGACGCACCGCAAAAATCACGCCATCGTCTCGCTCCAACTGGTCCAACTCGAGGCCCCTCTCGCGTAACATTTCCGTGCGGGCGCGCTCCATAAAGCGCAAATAATTGGCATGATACACCACGCCGCCGTGATCCGTATCTTCATAATATACGCGCACGGCGAAGTGGCCTTGTGGCGTAGCGCTAGCCCGCATCGAAGAGACTCCCGGACTGCCCGGATGCCGGTCGTGGCAGCCCCAGGGCGAGGTAGCTCTGCGCCGTTGCGCAGCGGCCCCGGGGCGTGCGAATAAGGTAGCCGGATTGGATAAGAAAGGGCTCGAGCACATCTTCGATGGTGCCGCGATCCTCGCCCAGCGCTGCGGCCAGGCTCTCCACCCCCACCGGTCCACCGCCAAAGCGCTCGATGATGATGCCGAGCAGGCGACGATCCTGGGGATCAAAGCCGTGCTCATCCACTTCCATCAGCTCCAGGGCGGCGCGGGCGGTGGCATGGTCGATCGTGCCATTGCCGCGTACCTGGGCATAGTCGCGTACCCGGCGCAGCAGGCGGTTGGCGATCCGTGGGGTACCGCGGGCACGCGCGGCGATTTCACGCACGCCTTCCGGGGCCGCAGGTACCTGCAGAATCCCCGCCGAACGTGCGACGATGCGACTCAGCTCCTCGACGCTGTAAAACTCCAGATGAAAACTGATGCCAAAGCGATCGCGCAGCGGCGAAGACAGGAGCCCGGCACGGGTGGTGGCGCCGATCAGCGTGAAAGGCGGCAAGCCGATCTTGATGGAGCGGGCCGCCGGACCTTCGCCAATCAGGATATCCAGTTCAAAATCTTCGAGGGCCGGGTAGAGGATTTCTTCCACTACCGGGCTCAGACGGTGGATCTCGTCCACAAAGAGCACATCATGGGGTTGCAGATTGGTGAGGATGGCGGCGAGATCGCCGGCCTTGTCGAGGATCGGGCCGGAGGTTACCTTGAGGCCTGCGCCCATCTCCTGGGCAATGATGTGCGCCAGGGTCGTCTTGCCGAGTCCCGGGGGCCCAAAGAGCAGGACGTGATCCAGTGCCTCCTGTCGTTGCCGCGCCGCGTCGATGAACAGTGACAGAGATTCGCGCAGGCGTTCCTGCCCAAGGTATTCCTGCAGCAGCCGTGGACGCAGGGCGTGATCGACCTTATCGCCCGATTGCTCGGTGGCACTCAAGTGGTCTCGGTTCATGGCGCTGGGAGTACTCATGGTCGACAAAGTTCCCGTTAACGACGCGCAAGAATTTGTAAAGATTGACGAATCAGATCTTCGATGGGGAGCTCTCCTGATAACCCATCGACTACCCGTTGCGCCTCGATGGCCTTGTAACCCAGGCTCTGCAAGGCGGCGATAGCCTCCTGCTTGGGATCACTGGCCAGCGTGCCGGGCTGCAAAGGGGTGCCGCCGGCAGCGATCTTGTCCTGCAACTCGATGATCATGCGCTCCGCCGTTTTGGCGCCAATGCCGGGAATGGCCGTGAGCCGTCTTTTGTCGCCCAAGAGCAATGCCTCGCGCAACTGTCCCACTTCCAGTCCCGCCAGGCAGGCGAGGGCTACCTTGCCGCCAATGCCGTTGACCTTGATCAGCAGACGAAAGAGTTCGCGCTCGTCGAGAGTCAGAAAGCCATAGAGTAGTTGGGCATCTTCACGCACGACAAAATGCGTAAAGACCTGCAACGAACTCCCCTCGGCGGGGAGTCGATAGAAGGTGGAAAGCGGCATCTCGATTTCGTAGCCCACGCCGGCGACGTCGAGCCACAGCCAGGGTGGGCGGCGCTGCAGGATCTTGCCGTGCAGGCTGGTGATCATCGCCCGACGATCTCCCGGGACTGCCAGAACTGTTGCGTGCCGGCGCTATGGGCGTGGCAGATGGCACAGGCCAGGGCATCGGCAGCGTCGGCCTGGATCGCTTCGTGCACACCGAGGAGACGGCGCACCATGTGCTCCACCTGCGTCTTGTCGGCATGGCCGGCACCAACGGTCGCCTTTTTGATTTGCAGCGCCGTGTATTCACAGACCGGTAAATCCTGCTCCAAGAGGGCGACCAGCGCCGCGCCGCGCGCCTGCCCAAGCTTTAACGCAGAATCGGCATTGCGCGCGAGAAAGACCTGTTCTACGGCAGCGCTTTGCGGCGCAAAATCTTGTAGTACCTGCCGCAGTCCTCGATGGATGGCGGCAATGCGTTCCAGAAATGGTCGCCCGCTCACGTTGACGCAGCCGTGGGTGATATGGCGCAGACGCCCCGCGGAATCAGCCTCGATGATGCCGTAGCCAGTGCGCAGGGAGCCGGGATCGATGCCGATGATACGTTGCATGGTTGCTGGGGATTGGTCCGTCGCTCACCGCATCCTCAGGATGCCGCTGCCTCCAACCGTGCCATCTCTTCTTCACTCAGTTCATAATTGGCGTAGACGTTCTGCACGTCGTCATTTTCCTCCAGAAACTCGATCAGGCGCAGGAGCTTTTCCGCCTCCTCGCCGCTGACTTCAATGGTGTTTTCGGGGATCATGGTGATCTCGCTGTCCTCGGGTTGCAGCCCGGCATCTGTCAGTGCCTGTGTCACTGCGTGCAGGTCAGTAGCCGCGGTGTATACGGCGATCCGTTCCCCCTCATTGACCACATCCTCTGCCCCAGCCTCCAAGGCCGCCTCCAGAATACGGTCTTCATCGGCATCGGCAGGGAAGGTGATCAAGCCCAGCTTTTTGAATTGATAGGCCACCGAGCCCGCAGTGCCCATATTGCCACCGCGCTTGGAAAAGATATGGCGAATCTCGGCTACCGTGCGCACCTTGTTGTCGGTCATGGTCTCCACCAGGATGGCGACGCCGCCGGGGCCGTAGCCCTCATAGGTGACCTCCTCGTAGTCCACGCCCTCCAGCTCTCCGGTGCCCCGCTTGACGGCGCGCTCCACGGTATCCTTAGTCATATTGGCCGCATAGGCCTTGTCGAGGGCGAGACGCAGCCGCGAGTTGCTGCCCGGGTCACCACCACCGGCGCGCGCCGCCACGGTAATTTCGCGAATGAGGCGGGTAAAGACCTTGCCTCGTTTGGCGTCTTTGAGTGCCTTCTTGAATTTGATGGTGGACCATTTGCTATGACCGGACATACCCAACTCCTGAACCTTCACAACGCGCTGATAGCGCGCATGATAGCCCAAATATCACGCAAACGTCATGCCAGGGTGGTGATGGCGCTGCGCGTCGCACCGAGGATCTCGCCAGCATCGGCATCCGGATGAAAATGCAGGGGAACTCCGTAGCGCAGCACGGGATGCTGGCGCCGCAGCCAGGTCTGCCAGTCAGAGGAATATTGATGCACTCCCAGGACCCGGGCGGGGACGACCGGCGCGGCGCTCTCACGGACCAGCCAGGCCAGGCCCTTTTCCATCCCTTCGCGGGCAATGCCGCCTTCGGGAAAAATGCCGAGAACCCGCCCGGCCTGCAATTGCCGACGCGCCTGCAGCAGCGCGCGCAGATCGCGGCCATCGCGGCGCACCGGGATGCACGCGCTCAGGTCCAGCCACGGGCGCAGCCAGCGGAGATCGTAGTATTCCTGTGCCACCAGAAAGGAAATCAGGCGCTGATTGCTGGCGATCAGAAGCAGGGGGTCAAGCACCGAAAGGTGATTGCAGGCGATGATGGCGGCGCCGGACGCCGGAACCGTGCTGGCGTCCCAATGGCCCCCTTGGTACTGTCGTGCGTAGCAGAGGATTCCCCGATGTGCGGCACGTTGCGAAAATGTCCAGTCGCTGCTCTGATCGGCGGCAGCCGCCGGCATGATCGCGCTCAGGACTGCTCCAGCATGCGTTGCAGGGCGACGCGTGCCTCTACAGCGGTTTGTTCGGCTACGCGAATGACATTGCGCTCGCGACCGGCGACCAATTCCTCCAGCGTCAACGCCAACTGCTCCGGGTCGATGCGGAACATGGTCGAGCACATGCAGACCATGGGCGACATGAATTCCACTGTCTTCCCCTCGGGACGCACCTCCTCCGCCAGGCGGGTGACGAGGTTGATTTCCGTACCCACCAGCCACTCACTGCCGGATTCTGCAGCCTTCACGGTTTTCAGGATGAAATCCGTGGAGCCGACGGCATCGGCCATGGAGCAGACCTCAAAGGCGGCCTCCGGGTGGGCGATGACCTTGCCTTGGGGGTGTGCGGCACGCCAGCGTTCGATATGAATGGGCTGGAACATCTGATGTACCGAACAGTGCCCTTTCCAGAGCAGGATCTTTGCCTGGCGAATCTCCTCGGGAGAGAGCCCCCCCAGAGGCAGCGCGGGATCCCAGACCGGCATCTCGCGCAAGGGAATGCCCAATTGATGCCCACTCCAGCGCCCCAAGTGCTGATCAGGAAAGAAAAAGGCCTTGGGACGCTGGTGAAAGCCCCAGTCGAGGATCTTGCGGGCATTGGAGGAGGTGCAGACCGTGCCACCATGGCGTCCACAGAAGGCCTTGATTTCGGCGCTGGAATTGACGTAGGTGACGGGGGTGATCTCCGCCTCGGGATCGAGCACCGTGCCCAGCTCTTCCCAGGCGCGCTCCACCTGCTCGATACTTGCCATGTCGGCCATGGCGCAGCCCGCCTGCAGGTCGGGAAGGATGCTTTTCTGCTCGGGACGGCTGAGAATGTCCGCCACCTCAGCCATGAAATGGACCCCGCAAAACACGATATACTCGGCATCCAGCTCGGCGGCTGCCCGCGATAGTTGCAGGGAATCGCCATGGAAGTCGGCATGGCGATATACTTCCTCGCGCTGGTAGTGGTGGCCGAGGATGACGGCACGCTTGCCCAGCGCCGCCTTGGCGACGCGAATCCGGGTATCGACTTCCGCCGCTTGGTTGCGTCCGCGAAATTGCACCGTGTCGACCGTCATTGCCACCTCCGTCCGATCATCCGCACTAACACTACCAAGCTAAGAGGCTGCACGCCCGGCGTCAAGGTTACCGAAGAGGCGAATGATGGCGTTACGGTTGGTCCAAGAACCGCAGCGTTCCGCTGCTTCGGTGGGGGATAGCCAAGCAAAGGCACAATGCTCCTCGGGCCGCAGGCGTGGCGTTTCCGTCCTTGCCAGACAGAGAGTGAAGATTCGCTCCTCGTTTTCTGTTACCCCTGGCGCATAGCGCTCCGACCAGGGTGGAACGATGGGAAAACGGTTACGCACGCCGGTATCAATCAGGCCCGTGGCGGCAAAGCCGGTTTCCTCGCGCAGCTCCCGCTCTGCCGCTTGTTGCCAGCGTTCTCCCGCTTCGAGGCTGCCGGTGACCGACTGCCAAAAACCTTGAGGTCGAACCCGTTCCAGCAGCAGTACTTGGGTTGCGGTATGCACGAGTACGAGTACTGACTTAGGGATTTTGTAGTCCATCTCCCACTCCCGGCCGGAGCCGGATACCAAGCTCCTGCAACTGGCGGTCGGCCACTGGACTGGGCGCTGCGGTGAGCAGGCAACCCGCCTTTTGCGTCTTGGGGAAAGCGATGACGTCGCGAATGGTATCACTGCCACTCATCAACATCACCAGACGATCGAGCCCGAAGGCCATGCCGCCATGAGGTGGCGCACCAAAGCGTAAGGCATCGAGCAGAAAGGCGAACTTGTCCTGCGCTTCCTCGGGTCCGATTCCCAGAGCCGCGAAGACCTCCTTCTGCACCTCCTCGCGATGGATGCGGATGCTCCCGCCACCAATCTCGTTGCCGTTCAGTACCAGATCATAGGCGCGGGCGAGGGCGTGTTCCGGATCCGTCCGCAGGGTTGCCAGATCGGTGGACTGGGGCGCGGTAAAGGGGTGATGGGTGGAGCTCCAGCGCTCCTCTTTCTCGTCAAACTCGAACATCGGAAAGTCGGTGATCCAGACGGGTTTCCATCCTGCCTGTACGAGCCCGAGATCCGTTCCAACGCGGTTGCGCAGGTTACCCAGGGCCTCGTTGACGATCTTGGCGCGGTCGGCCCCAAAGAAGAGGATGTCGCCATCCTCGGCGCCACTACGCTGCAGAATCTCCTGTAATACGGGTTCAGGCAGAAATTTGACGATGGGCGACTGCAGGCCGGAAGCCCCCGAAGCAAGATCATTGACCTTGATCCAGGCCAGCCCCTTGGCGCCATAGATGGCGACAAACTCGGTGTAACCATCGATCTGTGCCCGGCTGAGACTCGCCCCACCGGGCACCCGCAGGCAGGCCACGCGGCCGTGCGGTGCATCGGCAGCAGCGCGAAAGACCTTGAATTCGACACTGCGCATCAGATCGGTCAGCTCAGTGAGCTCCAGCGGGTTGCGCAGGTCGGGGCGATCCACGCCAAAGCGCTGCATGGCCTCGCCATAGGTCATGTGTGGGAAGGGGTCTGGCAATTCTGTCTGCAAGACGTCACGAAACAGGCCGCGAATCATTGGCTCCGCCAAAGCCATGACGTCTTTCTCTTCGACAAAAGACAGCTCGATGTCGATCTGCGTAAACTCCGGTTGCCGATCAGCGCGCAAATCCTCGTCACGGAAACACTTGGTAATCTGGTAGTAGCGGTCAAATCCCGCTACCATCAACAGCTGTTTAAAGAGTTGCGGGCTTTGCGGCAGGGCGAAGAATTCCCCCGGGTAGGTGCGCGAGGGTACCAGATAGTCGCGTGCGCCCTCGGGCGTGGAGCGCGTCAGTACCGGGGTTTCCACATCGATACAGCCGGCGGCATCCAGGTAATTGCGCACGTGGCGCGTGATCTGATGGCGCAGGCGAAGATTGTGCAGCATCTGCGGTCGTCGCAGATCGAGATAGCGATATTGCAGACGCAGGTTCTCGCCGATGCCCTCTTCATCCAGCGGAAAGGGCAGGGCATCAGCGCGACTCAAAATTTCGATTTCCTCCGCCAGAATCTCCACCTTGCCGCTGGGCAGCTGCGGATTTTCCGTCCCAGCAGGGCGCGCCCGCACCTTACCGACCACCCGCACGACAAACTCCGAGCGACAGTCTTCGGCACTGGCAAAGGCCGCCGGGCGATCGGGATCGACCACCACCTGCACCAGACCCTCACGATCGCGCAGATCGAGAAAGATTACTCCGCCGTGGTCGCGCCGCCGTTGTACCCAGGCGCAGAGGGTGACCGACTCGCCGATTTGTTGTTCTGTAACCTGGTGACAATAATGACTGCGCATAAGGTGTATCCTGGCAAAAAATGAGGGCCCGATCGGGCCCGCTAATGGTGTCGCTCCCGACGTCCTACGTCAATGACAGGCGCAGGCGCCGCCCGCACAAGGGGGTGCCGCGCTGGTACTGCCCTCCTCGCTCTTGGTCGTTTTACTGGAACCCTTGAAATCTGTTTCGTACCAGCCGCTGCCCTTCAGGGCAAAACCGCCAGCGCTGAGCTGCCGCTCCAATCCTGGCTTGCCGCAGGCCGGACAATCTACCAGGCGCGGGTCAGACATTTTTTGCTCAGCGCTGAGCTGATGACCGCATTCCTTGCATACATATTCATAAGTTGGCATCGATGCTACTCCTTTCCTGTACCAATCAGCCTATTATAAATATGTACTCGCTCTTGCCAATGCAAGAGAGTACCATCTGCCCGCCGCGTTCTTTACTTGTCGTTTTCGAGGTACACAGATTTGCTTGGCGCTGACATCCATGGCGCATTGCGCACCCTCATCGCACTGCTCGCAATTCTCAACCCCATTGGAGCGGTCCCCATCTTCATCGCCCTCACCAATGATGAGAGTCCGGCGCAACGCCTGCAGACCGCCAAGATGGCGGCGCGCGCGGTGGCGGTGGTGCTCCTGATTTCTGCCTTTCTAGGGGAATACATCCTGCGTTTCTTCGGGATCAGCATCGCCGCCTTCCAGGTCGCCGGTGGCATGATTCTCATGCTGCTCGCCCTGAACATGCTGCAGGCCAAGTCCGGCGGACGTTACAAGCATACCCCGGAAGAGGCGGCAGAGGGTATGCAGAAGGAGGCGGTGGCGGTAGTACCGTTGGCCATCCCGCTGCTCGCCGGACCGGGCACCATGGTCACCGTCATCATTGCGCACAATCGGAGCAATACTTGGCTGGCCAGTGGTCTCTTGGTCGTCGACATTCTGATCATTAGTCTGGTGGCGTATGCTGCTCTGCGTCTTGCCGAGCCCCTGAGCCGGAGAATGGGGGTAACCGGAATCAATATCTCGACGCGGATTTTTGGATTGATCCTGGCCGCCATTGCGGTCACCTTTCTTGCAAATGGCTTGTCCACTCTTTTCCCCGGTCTGCACGCGACAGTCATCTCATAAGGGAATCTAAATCGCCTATCAACTGCTATTGTTGGTAAGAAAGCTACTTTTTTGTATAAAATAAACGGTTAATGAGGGAAACATTAGTTGCCACCCGTTTCTCCTATCGGATCAAGCCGCGGCATATGTTGCTCGGTAAGAATTTGAGGTACGAAGATTAACGCACAGGTACAAGAAAAAGATCTGCAACTCCAGGAGCTGTCTGCTCGCTACGACTGGCCAACGGTCGAGTACGACGAATCGCTGACCGCTTCCGCCGCCATTTTGCGCCGACTGAATGTCGATTCACTGCGTGACGAATTATGGTTGCCTATCCGCTGGGATGATGACAGCGCTGAAGTCATCGTTTGCAACCCGGAAGATCCGCAGCTTGTAGAGCACATCCGCAGCTCTCTGGGGGTGCGGGAACTCTGCTTCCGGGTGGCGACGCCGTCGGATCTCGTGCGTCTGATTGAAAACAGTGCGGACCTCAACGAGCATTTTCCCGTGTATGCCGGGCGCACACCCCTGGCCAAGGTGCGCACCTACCTGGCGGGCCTGCGTACCCGCTACTCAGCGCAGAGGACGCAGTTTGCCCGCAGTCGTACGGGTCTCGCTCTCGCGCGTACTGGGCTCACCTTCATCACCATCGCGGTCGCATTTTTTCGTTTGTTTGGTACCGGAGATCTGCTTATTTTTGAGATTCCGCTGCTCATTATTGGCCTATTTGCCATTGTCGATGGCCTGCTTTGGTATTTTCCAGCACGGAAGGAATCGCGCCGAATCAAGAGCTATCCCCCATACCCGGTGCCAGAAGGATACACCGCTATCAATATGGTAGATCCGGGTGGCGCGATGGAGTTTTCGCGCAGTGCCATCGTTCCCGGCAGTACGGCGTTGCGGCAAAACTGGGATGCCCTCTCTCCGGTGGAGCGCCGGCGCTTTCTGGCGAATGACCGTACCAACCTCGCCGAAGAGCGAACCATATTAGCCTATCTGCGGGTGATGATGGCCAAGGCCCGCACCGGGCTCGCCTTTGCCCGTACCGGAGTCGCTTTTGCTGGTGTGGGTATTGGCTTTATCCGGAAATTCCCTGCCGGCCCCTGGTCGATCTTCGACTGGAGCCTCGTCGTTATCGGTGTGTTGATGCTGATCGAGGGCTTCCTCTGGTATGGGCCGGGGCGGCGTGCCGCCAACAAGGCGCTGGCAGCGGTGGCAGAGAAACGCGACGTTGCCGGCCTTTGGGATACGATTTTTCCTTCTCTGTGTCTCTATGCGCAGGGCATCGATCCGGTAGCAGAGGCCAATTCGCCGCAGGCTCAGCCCGGCGTCTTCGCTACTACCGGACTCGCCCTGGAGCGCACCACCCTGGCAGACAAACGCAATACCATGTCGCGGCTGCGAACGATCATGGCGCGGGCGCGCACCGGCATGGCCTTCATCCGTACCGGCTTCAGTGTCATGACCGTGGGCACCGGCCTCTTTGTGTATTTTCATTTTACCGGGCATGTGCATGTCTTCTGGTCCATTTTCGATATCGCTTTGGTCATCGCCGGCCTGTACCTGATCGCTGATGGATTGCACTGGTATCTGCCCGCCGAGCGGGTCAAGCGGCGTTCCAGGTATGTCGATAACGACTTCGAAATTGCTGATGCAGACTACAGTCTGCCGCGCAGCGCCTGGAAGCGAGAGCTCTACCGTGAGTGACGACTTGCGCATCTACGACGCCCTGCTCGACAACGGCGTTCTCAGCGCTGCGGAATTGACGGAGGCAAAGCGTCAGGCGGCGTGGCGTGGCATCGAGCTGGAGCGCGTTCTGCTGAGGGACTTTGCCGTAGCGCGTTGCGATTTGCTGTCGGCGCTGGCAAAGCGTTACGGCTGCGCCTGCGTGCAATACGACGAGCGCTTGCCGGTTCCTACCGAGCTCTTCGCAGGCCTCGATGCCAAGGTACTGCGTATGAATGTCTGGTTTCCGCTGCGGCGCGTCGACAACACGGTCATCATTGCCGCAGCCGATCCTAGCAATGAAGCGATGCAAGAAGAGGTACAGCGACTCATCCCCGCGCCGCGCTATGAGTTTCGTGTTGCCCTGCGCGAAGACATCCGCTGGTATATCCAGGACTACCTGCATGCCGAAGCACCGTTTCTCATCGGCATAGAACGCACGGGGCTGGCCTACTGGCGCAACACCATGGCGCATTGGCGCACCAAGCTCGCGGCACATCGTACGGCCCATGCCCGCGCGCGGACATCAATGAAGCTTCTGCGCTGGGGCTTGACCCTGGTGGCCATATCCAGCGTAGTCTCGCATTTTCCGCACTCGTTTCTGGCTCCCTATCACTTGCCCATCTTGCTCTCGGGTGCGGTGCTGGCCGGTTTCGGATTGCTTGATTACCTCAAGGTGCGACGAGCGCGTATGGACTTGCCGTGCCAACGCGCGCTGATCGATATCACCACGCAAAATATTCGCTTTACCGAGCGTTATCATCTTCCCGAAGCGCCCATGGAGGCCGAGGACCAATCGGCGCTTGCCAAGCTCGCTGCCGCAATTCCCAACTACTGTTCGGTGTTGCGCCCGGTGCCCGCGAGTAAGGAACGTACCCACCTGGCGCGAGAACGTAACATTCTTGCTGCGCAACGGACTATCGCTGCCAGCCACCGCACCTCCTATGCCCGAGCCAGAACGGGATTGTCCCTGATTCGTACGGGTGTTTCTTTTGTCGGTCTGGGCATTGCCATGCACAAGTTGCTGAATGCCAGCGCTTATAGTTTCACCGACTATGTTCTCATTGGCGCTGGATGCTTGATGTTCATCGATGGGCTGCGTTGGTATCTACCCGCGCGTCGTCTCAAATACGGTATCGGCCGCGACAGTAAACCGTAACAAAAAAGGTGGCCGGACATCGACCACCTCAAGCGGGCTGAGAAAGCCTGAAATTATGGTTTCACATAGTCAAAGCCATGCGACTCCAGTTGCATGATGCGCACGATTCCCGCCGGAACAATGACTACTGAGGGGTCGAGGGGGGGCAGATGACCCGTCTTCTTCTTGAACGCCTCCATGCTGTTATGACAGACATCAAATTCCACCCCCTCGGCGTTGATGGCAGCAATGCGGTCCGCGATTCCCTTGTTTTTCGGCAGATACATCTTGATGCCGGGACCAAAGGCCACGACGATGACTTGTACCTGCTCCTGCCCAAAATAATTGAGTAAATTCTGCGCATTGTTGAGGGTCAGGTTCCAGCGCGCGGGATCGGCCTGACTGACCTGCAGGACCACTTTGGCCTTGGCGAAGGGGTGATTGTGTATGAAGGTCGGTTTGCTGTAATCGAAATCGTGCAGCATCGATACATTGGCCCAGGCCGGACTTGTTCCCAGGACGAGGAGAAGCGGAATGCCAAGCGTAAAGAGAACGCGACGGAATAGCGAAGAGTGACGCATTTGTGGGCTCCTTATGACGTTAGAAAGCAATCATTGCCTGCAGGGCAAAGACATTATCGACAGCGCTGGCTACGCTCTCACTGGTGGCGTTCGGATGGGGAACATCCAGCGTGCGGAAATAATATCCCGCCATCACCTTGGTCAATGGCGTGAAATGGTATTGCAAACCCAGCGCATAGGTCTTGAAAATCCGGTTTTGGGCAGGATTGTTGGGCAGGCGGTTGTAGTAATCGTAGCGCAGATTTACTTCGATGTTTTTGGTCAGGAAAAGTCCGCCTTCCACCATATACCCCCAAGCCTTGTTGCCAATACCCGGATATAGCTGAGTTTGGTACAATGCCGCTTGTTTCAGATCGGCCTTGTTGAAGGCTGCGGGTGCATCGATCCAGCCATTGCCGCGCATATATTCAAAACGAAACTGCCGACCCCAGGGATGCATGTATCCCTGCAGATATTGCAAGTCGGCACCGTAGCGGTTCATGTCATAATTTGCGCCATCAAAACGTGGCACGGCGTGCTGATACCAAATGCCGCCCTGGATATCGCTGCGAAACGGTCCTTTCCCGCCAAGGATATACGCTTCTTGCAAGCGTACCGCTTCCATAGGCTCGTTCGATTGGTTGCCTGCGGCGACGGTACCGTACATGCCGACCATGGCTCCATAGGTGAACTCCCATGGCCCGCTGCGAAACCAGTCAAAGATCATGGCACCGGGGTAGCGATAGCCATTGACGCCCAGTTTTTCCGTGCCAGGAATCAGGTAGCCGGCGGGACTATCTTTGCTGATGTAGGCGGAATTCAGCATGGGCTGGTTCATCAACTGGTTAATGACCGTCGAGCTGATGACATAGTTATAAGTCATAAAGCCCTGCATGGCGCCTTCGCTACTCGGAGCGCGAATCAGGCCCACCTCCACCCGGGCTCCGGGGATGTAGCTGAAAGTGACGTGACCATCGATCAAACCCGGCTGGTATCCGCTCCGTACATGGGTGTAGCCATTATTGCCAAACTCCCCAGCGACAAAGTACGAGATATTGGGATTCAGGTTTCCGCGAAACATGATACGAGCGCGTAAAATACCGGCGGTCGTACCCTGGCTAAAATCCGGGCCGACCAGGTTGATGTGCGGTACCTCATGCAGCAGCCCATCTTCCGTACCAGGCTGTACCCAGATCGTCGGCTCGATAAAGCCCGATACCCCAAACAACGGCGCTTTCGCTGGAGAAATGCCCTGCAGTTCGAACCAATTTGCGGCTTCCGCCCCCGGTGCATACAGAAGGCCGGCAGCGAGCGCGGCAGATACTACCCCAGACAACAGTAGCGGTTTCGTTCTGGTCATATATCACCCCTATGATTGTGATGTGCAAAATACTAGCAAGGCATGTGCCATGATAGGCGCTTGCGCAAAATGCAATGGTTAATGGGCATTACTGCTGATGGACTGGATGTTGTTTAGCCAGCTTTGTGCGCCAAAATGCATCTTCCCTGTTCTCTCGGGAACACCAGAAAATTCGTATAAATTTATCGTCATTGCCGACGGGTTCGGATAGTGCTGTATCGGTCACCCGCGCCCGGCTTCGCCCTGATCGGCAGCGATGCTACCATCGCCGGTAAATTTGGCAGATGGAAGGCAACATGGATCACGCGACAGCTCTAGGCCAATTACAGCTCGGCGCAGCCGATATCCTGCCCGAGGGCGGTCTGGTCTCGCTACTGCAACGGGCAGAAAACGAAAAGCGGTCCCTACGGATCAAACTGGGTATGGATCCAACCGCCCCGGACCTCCACCTTGGTCACACGGTTCTGCTCCACAAGGCTCGCCAGTTTCAGGATCTGGGGCACGAATTGCTGTTTGTCATTGGTGATTTTACCGCACGCATCGGAGATCCCACCGGCAAGAACAGCACCCGCCCGCCGCTCAGTGCGGAGGATGTGCAGGCCAACGCCCAGACCTACCGCGAGCAGATTTTCAAGGTCCTCGACCCAGAACGTACGCAAGTCGTGTTCAATTCCCAGTGGCTCGACCGCTTCAGTCCGAGTGAAATGATCCACCTCGCGGCGCAGTCCACGGTGGCCCGCATGCTGGAACGCGACGACTTCAGCAAGCGCTACGCTGCCGGCCAGGCCATCGCCATTCACGAATTTCTCTACCCCCTCCTGCAAGGGTACGACTCCGTTGCCCTCAAGGCTGATGTCGAGCTGGGTGGCACCGATCAGCGCTTCAATCTGCTGGTCGGTCGCGAGTTGCAGAAAAATTGGGGGCAGCCCCAGCAGCTGGTTTTTACCATGCCCATTCTCGAAGGGCTGGATGGCATACAAAAAATGTCCAAATCCCTGGGCAACTACATCGCCTTACAAGACCCTCCGGAGCAGATCTTTGGTAAGGTGATGTCCATCTCCGATACCCTGATGTGGCGCTACTACACTCTTCTGTCGCGTCTGCCAGCGGCAGAGCAGCAGCGCCGGCAGCGAGAATGTGAGAGCGGAACGCGCAATCCCCGCGACTGTAAACTTGCCCTGGCACAAGAGCTGGTCGCGCGTTTTCATGGCGCGGATGCCGGACAGTTGGCGTATGATGGTTTTCTGGCACAATTTCAACGGCATGAGCGTCCAGATAACCTCCCTTTGCAGGAAATTGCCATGGATCAGCCGTATAGCATAGCGCGTCTTCTACAGAATCTGGGTTGGGTGCGCAGCAGCAGTGAGGGGATGCGCAAGGTGCGCGAGGGCGCCGTTCGCCTGCAGGATGCGCGTGTCGAAGACCCTGGGCTAGCCCTCGCTCCCGGCGAAGAATATCTCGTGCAGTATGGCAAAAAGCATTTCGCCCGCGTGATCTTGCGGTAAAGAGGTAGGCCTGGTGATAGAAAAAACGGAACTCTACGATTTTTGTTTGCCTTTGCTAAACGGCAAGGACTGCTGCCTGCGCGATTTCGCCGGACAGGTCTTGCTCATCGTCAATACGGCAAGCCTCTGTGGCTTTACACCGCAGTACCAGGGCCTGCAGGCGCTCTATGAGCGCTACCGGGAGCGCGGCTTCACCGTGCTTGCTTTCCCCTGTAACCAGTTCGGCCACCAGGAGCCCGGCAACGCCGATGCCATCGGCGATGTCTGCTATGGGCGCTTCGCCGTCAGCTTTCCCGTTTTCGCCAAGGTCGATGTCAACGGACCCGGTGCCGAACCCCTCTTTGACTACCTGAAAACTGCCCTGCCTGGTTGGCTGGGGCCACGCATCAAATGGAATTTCACCAAATTTCTGATTGACCGCAGTGGCAAACCCCGGCGTCGTTACTCGCCCCGTGTCTCGCCGCAGAAGATCGCACCGGCCATCGAGGCCCTGCTGCAACGGCCCTGAAAGAGATTTTGCGAAACTGTGTCAAGGCACATTAGAAATGTCCGGTGTTGGGCAAGATAGAGATGTCCGGTTTCCTGGGTGTTGGTTTCTTTCAAGGACAATCTGAGGTGGGGTAACGACGCCAAGGGTGGTCGGCAGCAGGTCGGGATTTTTCGGACCAGCGGCGGGACGCCAGGATCGTGTCGACACGTGCGTTGAGGCCTTTGTCATCGACAGGACGAGGGATTTCCTGGGCGGGATCGAAGACCTTGTAGGGCAAGACTGCCTGGGCGGCTACTAGTTCTACTTGCCCGTTGGCATGGACCACGACATCGACTTTCCGTCCGCGCAGTGCATAACGTGGGGCACCACCGGTCTGGATGATGTAGCGTTGTCTCTGGAAAGACAGCACCAAGTCTTTGGATAGGGTACGGCGGTGGTGGATGGCGCAGATCCGGGCGAGAGTTTCTGGACTTCCATCATAGGGTTGGTGGGCGTCCTCGTCGTCGCATGCCGCCACGGCAAAGCGCGCATTGTGTTGCTGCAGGTACTGGGGGAGCCAAGCGTTGGCGGTATCCTGATCGCTGATACCCTTCAGGCGCAAGGCCTTGACCAGGCGATCCTGAAGCGTTTGGAACAGGCGTTCTACCCGACCTTTGGCCTGTGGGCTCAAGGCCTGGATGGTGGCAATTCCCAAGGCTTCGGTGGCACGCTGAAACTGCGTGGGTTCGTTGTCTTCTGGGTTGTGTTTGGTGAAGATGCTGTGCCGATC
>NZ_CP189838.1:1885000-2222500 GCF_050261095.1 Acidithiobacillus sp. AC3 | reverse complement strand
GGCGTTCCGATTGCAGGCGGAACGCCTCGCCGATCAGGATGATCAGGGCCGCGCCGATCTGGCCGCCAGCTTCCAGCAGGCCATCGTCGATACCCTGGTCGAAAAGACCCGGCGGGCGCTGCAGCAAACGGGCTTTGGAGAGCTCATCGTGGCCGGTGGCGTCAGTGCCAATCGTCTGCTCCGGACCAAGCTGCAGGAAACGCTCGCACCGGTGGCGCAGGTCCATTTTCCGAGCATCCGGCACAGTACCGACAATGCGGCGATGATCGCCCTGGCCGGATCGATCCATCTGGAGAAGGCCAATACCGCCCTGCATCCGCTGCGGGAGCGTGCGCGTTGGCCGCTGGAGGAGCTATGAAGACCTCGCAGGAAGCACCTTTTTCCCTCTATGAGCTGATTCAGGACGCGGCTGAGCGCAATGATGATTTTGCTGAGGGCCTCGATTGGCAGCAGACCGGCCATTTTCCGGAAGCGGTCAAATCCTTTCGTAAGGCCCTGGACGCAGAGCCGGATTCCTCCCTGTTCTGGACCTTCTATGCCTGGGCGCTGGCGGAATCCGGCGATGTCCATGGGGCCATTGCCGCCTGCCGCAAGGCGATTGGCCTCGATCCGGAATGGGGAATCGCCTGGAATGACCTCGGGGAATACCTCATGGAGAGCGGTCGGGTAGAAGAGGCACTCTTCCCCATCCGCAAGGCGCTGCGCAGCAAGCATTTCGATCGCCAGCATCTGGCGTATATGAATTTGGCACGCTACTACCTGCATCATGGTCAGTTGCGACGCGCGCGGCAGGCGGCCGAGGAGGCGCATCGCTTGCTGCCCATCTTTCATCCTGCCAAGGAACTGGCAGAATGGATTCGCGAACGGCAGGAGGCCTGGGGCATCGACGATTGATGGTGGTAGCGCTGGAGCGTTAGCCACGCCTTTCGCTATACTTCGGGTGCCCATTCCCAGCCAAGGAAGATTCATGAGCACCGAACTCTGGTACACCGAACGGTATGAAGAACATGGCGCGGCCCTGAGCCTGAAGGTACGCGAGGTCTTGCACCGCGAGCAAAGTCCCTACCAGACCATCGAGATTTTCGAGACCGAACATTTCGGTACCCTGATGACTTTGGACGGCCTGGTGATGCTTACCGACCGGGACAACTTTCTCTATCATGAAATGATGACCCACCCGGCACTGTTTGCGCATCCGGCGCCCAAGCGGGTGCTGATCATTGGTGGCGGGGATTGCGGCACGCTGCGCGAGGTTCTGCGTCACCCCGAGGTGGAAATGGCCGAGCAGGTAGAGCTCGATGAGCGCGTTACGCGCGTAGCGGAGCGCTTCTTTCCGCTGCTTTGCGAACGCAACGACGATCCGCGCGCACGTTTCCGTTTTCAGGACGGCATCGCCTGGGCAGAGAATGCCAAACCGGGCAGCTATGATCTGATCATCGTCGACTCTACCGATCCGGTGGGGCCAGCGGCCGGACTCTTTGGCGAGGAGTTCTATGCGGCGTGTTTCCGTGCCTTGGGCGAGCAGGGCGTGCTCGTTGCCCAGTCCGAGTCGCCGCTACTCCATGCCGATCTCATCCGCCAGTGCCAGCGGCGGATGCAGGGCGCCGATTTCGACGCGGTGGATACCCTGTTCTTCCCGCAGTTTGCCTATCCCTCCGGTTGGTGGAGTGCCACCCTGGCGCGCAAGGGGATCGAGCGCGACGCCTTCCGCCGCAAGGATGCCGAACAGATGACGGGCCTGCAGTATTACCACGCGGACATGCAGGCAGCGGCGATGGTGGCCCCAGCATTTCTGCTTTCTGAACACTAAGAGATGTTGTTATCCTCTTATTCTGTTGTTTCGTAAAGAAAAAAATATTTATCCTGGTTTAATAATCCTGTAACAATTCTTTGCTACACTGCTCCCATCAAAAATTGCCGATCGGCCCCCGGTCGGCTTGAGGAAGGGAGCGTGTAGCATGTCGAACTTGATTCGGCTGTTTCGGCCTGAATCTGCTTTACAGGTGGGTGGGACCTCGAGCCCTACCGATAGTGATCTCGTTGCCCCGCGCGGCTGGCAATATTTTCCCCAGCCAGTTGCCATCCTTGAGGAATGGGGGCTCCAGCGTGTCCTCGTCTACCGCTACCTACGCGGACCCGACCGGTCCTGGGGACTCCATCCCTGGTGGCGCTATCCCAAGGCGCGCTGGCCTAAATTGTCCGACGCACGGAGTCTCCTTCGCCGCTGTTTTGTCGCAGACGTTGTCAAGGGAGAGCCCATAGCCATGGGTTCCGGACGCTATCTATGTCTACAACAATCCGCGAATGGCCTGTATTTCTTCTTTTTCGATCTTACTCTCAAGGCTGTGGCGACTTCAGACGTTTTGGGCGTCATACTGAAAAATTTGACGGAGGCGTTGCCCTTGCAGGTGCCCTTCTTCCCCCCGATTTCGGTTCAAGAAAAACATATCGCTCGCCTTTTCATGCGAAAAATGAGCAGCGCAGAGATTGCCCAAGAGCTATCCGCGGAACCGCAAAAGATTAACAAATCCATTACGCGAATCGGTAGACTTTTTGGAGTTGTGGATCGCGACGAGTTGATGATTTGCCTGTGGCAGGCGTATCGGAAAAATAAAATCTGGCTTTATGAGGAAAATTATGAATAAGTCACTTAACTATATGGTTATTATTTCTGGTCTCGTCCTGCTCCTGCCGGGCACGTGTTTCGCGGAGGAGAAGGGACAGGATCTGCCTTTCCTGCATCGTTATCCGGGCAGTTCCATTTACCACTACGACCACATACGTTTTGATGAGGCCAACATGCCTCTGGGACCCTTCATCGACAAGGCTGCGACCCAGTCTCAGCCTGTCCAGGGCGAGTTGGTTTACATCTACTACAAGAACCCCATGGACCGTTCTCCTTTGGAGATCATGAGCAACTACCAGCAGACCCTGCAGCAGGAGGGCTTCAAGATCCTTTGGCAGTGCGCAAACGATGCCTGTATCGCCAAGGGCTATAGCCACCAGGTCAGTTTTTATACTGACCCTATCTGGCGCGGCGCGGGAGATAATTTCGGTACCTATTTCGGGCCAGGCGGGGGCCGCATGAGTACGGCCCGCCTGGACTCCCCCAACGGCTCGCAAACTTGGGTCTATTTATGGGTAGGTAGCCATAACGGTCCTTATGCTGGGAAAACCTACATCTACGCCGTACAGACCAAGCCCATGCAGACCGGTCTGGTCACCGCTGACCGGGAACTGTTGACGGCAACGGAGATGGGTAGCGCCCTGGCACAGCAGGGCCGCTTTTCCATGCACATCCATTTCGACTACAACAAGGCAACCCTGCGACCTGACGCCCTGCCGCAGATCCAGCAGTTGGCGCAGACCCTTCGCCAGCATCCCAACTGGACCATTGGGCTGGACGGTCACACCGACGCGGTGGGATCGGCGGAATTCAACCAGCGCCTTTCGGAAGACCGCGCCCGTGCCGTGAAAGCGGCCTTGGTTGCCGATGGCGTGCCCGCACAACAGATCGCTACGCGTGGCCTGGGGGCGACACAGCCGGTGGCCGATAACAGCACAGACGCCGGGCGGGCCAAGAATCGTCGCGTAGAGGTGGTCAATCTTACCCCTGGATTTGTGCCGACGGCGGGCACGACGGGTGCGGGTGGAGCTCCCGCGATGGCAACTGCAGGCGCCGGGGGCGTGGGTTCGGCGCCTTCCATGGGGGGGGCAGCGGGTCAGGGGCCCTCTCAGAATTCTGCTAATCAGCCTGTACCTGCACCGGTGCGACAGATCACGGATACGGCTACCGATGCCGCGCAGTCGGAACTTCGGTATCAAGTGTCTCGCGGTGTCAGCAATCTGGTCGGCGGTTTGTTCAATCACTAGAGAAATCTCATCTTCCGGGGTAATGCTCAGTCAGGGGGGGCGTAACAGTGCAAAGGAAACGAATCGGCGCGAAGCGCCAATTTGGGCAAGGCATGACAGAGTATTTGATTGTCGTGGCCTTGATTGCGATTTCATCCATTGTGGTCTTTTCGCGCTTTGGTCAGACCATGCGCAACCAGGTAGCCGGTTTGGCTCACGAATTGGTGGGAACGGACTCTACCAAGTATGGCGTGAAATATGCCAAGCAAAAGGCCCAATATGCGGCCGATAATGCTCAAAAGACCAAAAGTATGTCTGACTATAGTTCGTATAAGGATTTGCAGAAGAGGTAAAGGCAGTTTGTCTTGCGTAAGCGAGGATCCCTTGTTGTAACTCACTAAACTGATGGAGATGTTTTATGAAGCAGAAATTCGTTGCAGTAAAGAAATCTGTGCGTGAGGCTGGTCAGGGCATGACTGAGTATCTTATCGTTGTCGCCCTGATCGCGATTTCCGCTATCGCGGTGTTTTCCTTTTTTGGCCAGACTATGCGCCACCAAGTTGCGGGCATTGCCAATGAGTTGTCTGGAGGCGATTCCACCCAAAACGTGAATGCAGCGAAGGGTACGGCTAGCTCTGCAAACAGCAAAGGCACAGTGCAGAAGACCATGGGGGATTATAGTTCCACTACAGCTCTGAAATAAGCCAAATTTTTTTACTTGCGACCGCTTCGGCGGTCGCATTTTTCCGCAAGGACGTGGAACACCCGCGCCCTTACGGAAGGGTACATTCATATTTGTGATTTTATTGCGAGCGATTGTTAGTGGGATTTTTGTGGGAGGCGGGATGCGAGGCGTAACTTGGAACGCAGAGCTTGGCAAGCTTCGCCAGAGGACACGCTCTGGCAAAAGTCGGGAGTCCGGTCAGGCCGCGCTCTTTGCGTTGCTGCTGATACCAGCAGCCATCGCGGGCGTTTTGCTGGTTTTCAATACGGGCCAGGTCACCGCCAACAAACTCAAGGTACAGAACGCTGCCGATGCTGCCGCCTTCAGCGCCATGGAGCTGCAGGCCCGGCAGATGAATCTCGACGCCTACCTCAATCGCGCCATGCTCAGCAACCAGATCGCCATCGGTCAGGCGGTAAGCATTCTCTCCTGGTCGCGCTATGTGGGGCGAGTGGGGGAGAACATTCATACCTTGTTCCAGCCATACCAAACTTTGGCCCAATTTATCCCCTATATTGGTACGTGGTTATCTCAACTTATTAGTACGTATCAGAAAGGAATTGAAGCTAATGCAAAAATTGTAAAAACTGCTGGTACTTTCTATGCCGGGGTCTTCATACCCGTAGCGAATACTATGGATGCTGTATATTCGGGGGCATCTCAAGCCTTCAATTTGGCTTTGGCGGTGAGCACCCCGAACGGGGCCGTGCAAAAGACCGTTGAGCAGGTCGTCAAGCTCAACGCCGGACCCGACGCTCGGGTTCTGAATTATACCCCTGCCGGATATACGGCAACTATTGCCCCTTATTGGAATGCTCGGCGAAGCTTCGTCACTACCTGGGGCGGCAAGGCGGACCCCAACGGGTCGGATCCGGGCGGCCGTGCGCGTATGGCCAGCATGATCAATGAGGGTAGCCAAGCGTTTACCAGAGACCGTGATCATGATTTTGGCCCCGGGCTATTTAACTTCTCACTGTGGATTGCTGGCGTTGGTAGCCACAAAAGTGGTGGCAGCCAACTCAGTCTGAACAGCGATGGACGCTACGTTTGGTCGGGAGCGGATTCCGTAAATACTTATTTATGGTTTCGTACAATCACTTGGACCGGTATCAAAAAGAAGACGATATACAATGATGCATGGGCCTGGGGTGGGGCGTGGTCCCTGCCTAGCGAAAGCAGTTTCCGGTACTACCAAACGGACTATACCAACCGCACTTGGCGCTACCCTTACGTGGACCCACAAATTGCTGGGGATCAGAAATCTGTAATGGACCGTACAGGTGCCGTCTATCAATCTGCTTGGCAAAGGGATAGTCGCGGTATGTATAAAATAGTGCGGGATGATTCCGATCGTTTTGCACCGGACTACTTTCCCGACGCGGGAGTTGGGCGTGCAGACACCCGTGAGGCGAATGGCATTGCTCGCTACCGCGACCTGAAATGGAACGGCAATCGCCCGCGCGAAGACATGACCGACAGCGCCCCCCGCTACTTGGTCGTCGTGGACCTCCCCATCGCTAAGGTCCGGGACTCAGCAACGGCTCTCGGTATCAGCCATGATCCTGATGCAAGCAATGCAAAATTGGGTTGGCTGAATATGCACCTACAGAGCAAAGGTGCCGGGCGCAACGAAGGCGTGCGTGCCGCCGCTGCGGCCCAGGTCTATTTCCGTCGGCCGCAATCGCTTTGGCCGCGAAGCGATGGCCTTGATGAGCGGGCGAATCTTTTTAGTCCCTTCTGGACCGCGCGTCTGGTGGATCTCAATACCACTGAGAAGGCGCAGGTACTTGCTTTGAATGCTACGGAGTAACAGATGATTTTTTTGCGGAAAAGATCGGTAGGAGTGCTGACTCTACTCGCCGCCTTGTATGGTGGTCCTGCGGCTTTGGCAGCGGATGCATCGGGCCAGCACGGGCAAAATGGGTTTAAGGAGTTCTTGGCCAGACCGACGGCGCCCAAGGAGGTATTGCAGTCGAAATCGCTGCAGGGACCAATGGATCCCTACCCGGCGGCAGATGCCCTCATGCGGCACAACGTGGGGCGGTTGGCAGATCTGGACTGGAAGGGTATGCGAGCGCATGACAATTCCAGCGCTGGCTACCTGGGTGATTCGGTCGTCAATGGCCCGATGGAGGCCAAGCTTCAGCAAATTACCGCTAAGTCCTTGATGAGTTGTCGTGCGCTCAGCCAGTCCGATATGCCCCAGGGCTTCACGTTGTCGGATGACCTGCACGATTTTGTACTCAACCCTGCAGCGTTGCAGGCGAGTCTCGCCTTGCAAGGGATGCTGTTTGCGCCTGCGTCCACCGAACATTGGAGGATTGTGCAGGTCTCCTGGCAGCTTGCCGGCCATGCTATGCCGCATTGGGACATGACCCAAAAGACGGAATACACACAGCTGCAGACCTTTTGGCGCGTTGTGCCGTTTGTTGCTACCGGCTCCATGTCGCAGTTGCACAAGGCCTTTATCCAGGCCGCAGCAGCGCAAGGCTACGTTTTTAATCCCCCACCAAAGGTTCCGGGTTGGAAGGCAGGGGATGAATTTATGACCTTCACCCAGCGGGTTACCCCTGAGGTCGCGAACAACGCAGTGATCATCGTCGACGATCCCAGCAAAGATGATGGTGATCCAGAATCGGTAGAAGACAAAAAGCTGATGCAGAAACTACACAATACCGGCTGGCGCTGCGTCGTTTTCAATGATCTGGCGAAGGACTGGTTAACAAGGATCAATCCCAAAACCAACCGTCCCTATCAGCTGTGTGATCTCAAGATGGGATACATTCTGCAAAGCTCGATCATCCCCTTGGGAAAGAAGACCGAAGAATTTACCAAGGCCCACCTGAAAGAGCGCCTGGATAAGGAGAGTAAAATGACCCCGGCGCAGTTGGCGGCTTATAAGAAATCAGTAGATAAGCGTTTAACGTTGGATACACTGAACAATTCACCTCAGCGACGGGAAAAAACCTTGGAAATTATAGGTAAATTCTCTAATGCAAAACAAAAAGAAAAAAGTTTTGAAAAGACGGAGTGGCCTGAGATTGCAGCGCAGTTGCGAAAGAGTGGAGTCCCAGAGGAGGAAATATCGAAAATGATAAATAGTTACCGAGAGGCTGCAAAGATAGCTGAAGACAAGTTAGCCAAACCATGGATTCAAATGGAAAATCAGGCGGCGTCCAACTGAGGATAGAACATGCTCAGAAAAAATACGGAATATTTCTCTACGATGACGGGAAGATGGCCTTCTCGTGAGAAGGGGCAGGCCCTGACAGAGGTGGTCGTGGTGGCGGGTTTCGTGCTCGTGCCGTTGCTCATCCTCGGAGTGTGCGTGGGCAAATGGGGATATTTGCAGGATCGCAGCATCGAAGCCGCCCGCTATGCCGCCTGGGAGCGGGGGGTATCGCCGGCAGCGCCTCCTGTTGGACGCGACTGGGCTTCTCTCAAGTCGGACGCTGACCTGCAGAAAGAGGTTTCCATCCGCTTCTTTGGGGGGCGGGGTGAACGGCTCACCGCAGTAACAAGCAGTGCCGGGGCTGCAAGGATCGCTAGCGGTTCGAGCCCCGAACCGCTGCTGCGTAAGCACGACGGGCAGCCTCTACTGGTGCAGCGAGAGCAGAACATCACGGTGGCGACGCGGCAGGAGGCCTTCGACGGTGGCTGGACATCTGGAGTCAGCAACGCCCTCAATCGCCTTGCTGGAAATCCCTTACAGATGACCGGACCGACGGTAGCAGCAGTGACGGTATCGGCGGCCGGTCTGCCGCAGCGGATTTTTGCCGAGGTGGGGCTCGGTGATCCACTGCAGTTCAGAGCACAGGCGGCGATCTTGACGGACCTATGGACGGCCAATGGACCGGGAGAGGAAGAGCACTTGCTTCGTGATGGGTTCATGAAGCCACAGGAGCTCGTTTCGAAGAGTAAGGTGGCATTCAGCGTCGCGGGCCAAGCCTTTTATCTGGCAACTTGGCCACTAGGCAACCTGGCCGAAGAATTTGAAAAGCATTGGAATGATCCAGACCGCGACCGGCTGAGAATCGATACAGAGCAGCAATTTGGCGATCGTTTGCAGCCCTATCCGCAGATCCCACCGTACCCGGGACCGTGATCCGATGGCCAAAATGCGCCTGCTTGCCTTGTTGGCGTTGGGTCTTGCGGCACTATCGTCCTGCGCTCAGGCAGAGGAATTGCCCCTCTGGCCCCTGCCAGAGAGTCTGGGCGAGAGGCCTTTGGCCAAAGAAATGCGCCTCAATGGTGTACCCGTGAATATGGCTATTTTCGGCGGCAGGATGAGCGTTGATGAATTCCGTCGGGCTATGGAGCGCAGTTGCAAGGCAGAACGTGGAAGCTTCCAGGCGATGGCATTTGGCATGAGGCAATTGTGGTCGTGTATTCACGAGCCTTATTCGCAGACGGCGCAGTGGCAACAGGTAGGCAATCACATCCAGGGGGAGCTTTCTACCTTGCGGATGGACGCTCACGCCGAGCCCCATCCCCTGCCGATCGCTCTGCCCGATGGGACCGCCCTGCAGTCTGATCTCGAAACGCTGGACCCCGGTGGCAAAGAGGGCCGAGTTCTCGTGCTGCAAAGTGGGCTGAGCGTTGCGCAACTGCGTGCCTGGTTTCTCCGCCAGGCGCAGGCGCACGGGTGGAAAGTGGCGGACGCGTTGAGCACAGCCTCCACGCGCCTGAGTCTGGCGAGGGCGGACGGGCGTCTGGATATTGCCTTCCCCGCCCATGCCGGGCTGGGGACACAGGTTGTAATCGTTTGGCAAAAAAGGAAATGAGGAAGATCAGCTATGAAACCAGAAGCAAGAAGCAGCACTGCAATCTGCAAGACGCAAAGAGGACAATCGATGATCGAATACCTGGTGGTGCTGCTTGCGGCGGTTGTTATTTTACTCGCCCCCATCCCCTCAATCGTTCCGGGAAAATTGCCAGACAACGCCTCCGTGCTGACGCAGCTTTCCGCGGCGCTGCGCGGCTTCTACAGCGATTACTCCTGGGCGGCATCCCAGCCTGTGGTTAATTGACACTGAAAAAGGAAGGAAAGTGGCTACGCAACTCCCCAATGACTTCGAATCCGGAAACGTGCAAAAAAAGCCGGCCCGTGCCCTGGGTGGCTGGCTGATTCTGGCCGTCGCCATCGTGGCTGGTCTGGCAGCGGCCTTCCTCGCCGTGCACACCTTGCGGTCTCGCGAGGAAGCGGCGCTGGATCAACTGAGGGCAAGCAGAGCAGGGAATATGATCCGCGCGGTAGTGCCCGTCCGCGACATTCCTGCAGGGACGATTCTGGATCTAGGTATGGTAGCCGCGCGGAACATTCCGGGTGATACCGCTCCTGCCGATGTCATTACGCCGGAAACGTTCGACAGTTATGCCGGCCATCGAGTCAATGTTCCTTTGCTACAGGGAAAGCCGATACTGAGTTCCTATCTCAGCGGTCGGCGTACCCTGGCAGACATCATTGATCCGGATAAGTTGGCGATGACCTTTACCGTCGATAACATCAGCACCCTCGATGGCATGCTGCAGCCTGGCGACCATGCGGATGTGCTCTGGTTCTATGCCGGGCCGGTAGGTGATGAGCAGCAGGGTAGCGGGCAGCTTCGGGCTCGGGATCGCTTTTTGAAAGCGGGGCAGGATGTGTTGCCATCCGCTGGCTCCGACGCACTTGAGGGCCCCGCGGCGCTTCCCGGTTTGGCTGGCAATACCGGCGGACCGCTCATTTTTCGTGCTGGAGGCACGGAGCAAGAGAGCAAGCTCCCCAAAGATGGGGTGCGATTCCTCGAGCGGGATCTCAAAATTGTTGCGACGGGGACACGCACCGTAGCCTCCGATTCTGCTGCCAATATGAACAATGATCCCGCCATGACGGGACAACCGGCACAATTTAACACCGTGACCGTGGAGCTGAAGCCGGAGCAGATTCAGAAGCTGGTTCTTGCGAAGCGACTGGGGGAATTGCAGCTCGTGCTGCGTAGCCATGATTCTCAGGTGGCCGCTTCCAACAAGGTCTACACTGTGCGCGATATCTTGGGAATTCGCGATCGCAAAGGCGGACCGCTCTATGCCGCCGATTCCATCGAGTACATTGTTGGCGGTACGGGTCAGAACGGCCAGGTCAACAAGCGCCTCGACATCAGTGGGCTGCGCCGCCTGGCCGATGGATCACGCCAGAAACAGCAAGGTCTTGCTCGTCAGGAAGTCTCTGCTTCTGGCGATGCAATACCGCGTCCAGTTCAGATAGACAAGTTGCTGCCGCCCGTGGACGCTTCGCGGCCTTTTCTCCCCCGTTAACTTCTGCACAAAGGAAACCTCATGTTATTGGGTAAGAAACTGTTGCCTGTTCTTATCAGTACTCTGCTGGCTGCTCCCGCCTTGGCCGCAGAGGATCCCACCCTGGACCTGTACGCCGGCCAAGTGCGGGTGATACCCACCAAGCCGGTGAAGCGCGTAGCGGTTGGGGATGGCAAGGTGCTCAGCACTACCGTGGTCGACGGCAGGGAATTGCTGTTGCTCGGCGATGGCGAAGGCGAAACCAGTCTTCGGGTGTGGTTCAAGGATGGCGGAGAGGATGCCTATCGTGTGTTGGTAGCGCCAAAAAACGTGGGTCGTGCTGCCGCCGAAATGCGGGAGCTGCTCACCAACAGCAGTACGCCTGTCACAGTCCGCATTGTTGGCGACCACGTCGTGATGGACGGAAAAAATCTGCCGGCTACGCTATTGGCCCGGATCACGCAGCTGCAGACTCTCTATCCCAAAACCATCGTTCTGGCCAGCCCGGCACCTTTCAAGATGGAAAAAATGGTTTGGCTGGATGTCAATGTTCTAGAAATCAAAAAAACGGCACTGGAGAATCTGGGTGTCGACTGGACGAAGCAGATTGCTGGTCCTTTCGTTGGCTATGGTAAAGATTTTGTTGGCCCGCGCAATGTGCCCCTGGTTCCCCTGGGCCAGGATCTCACTCAACCGCCCGTCGCTGGGACCGGGATTCGCTTGACGCCTACGCCTCCGGGCCTGGATGGGGTAATCGATTTAACCAATCTGGCTCGCCCCATAGCTGGCGTTTCGAATGTTGGAATCATCACCGGGATGTTGTCCAAAATTAATCTGGCCATGAGTAAAGGCGACGCGTATCAAATCGCCAACCCGCAACTCAGTACCCGCAGCGGCGGCGAAACCAAGTTTCTGGCGGGCGGGCAGGTTCCCATTCTGCAGGCGCTGGCGTCGGGTACGGCGGCGTTTCAAAACGTCACCTATAAAAATTACGGTATCCAGCTTGATTTCAAGCCCCAAGTGGATGACGACAACAATATTACCATGCACGTTTTGGCCGATGTATCGGACATCGATCCGAGCACCAGTGTGGTCCTGAACGGCCTGAACGTGCCTGGTTTTCTCACCCGGCGCAGTGAGGCCGACATCAATGTCGGGGACGGTCAGACCATGGTTATTTCGGGATTGGTGAACCCCAAGACTGCCAAGAGTGCCTCTCAGCTGCCCTGGCTCGGAGATATCCCTATTCTGGGCAACCTCTTCAAATCGACAGATTTCCAGGCCGGCAGCACCGATTTGGTCATCCTGGTGACTCCTCGCGTGGTATCGCCTGCCTCGCTTGAGAACATTCGTCAGGTTTCGCGAGCGGTCGGCATGAAAGACGAGTTCAAGAACACCTTGCCCAAAAATTCCCCAATCCTGGGCGCGGTGGATAACACTCTTGGCTCGCGCGTGCCGTATCCCGAAACGCAAGCGCTGCCGGCACCGCACCCTCAGCCGCCGCTGGTGGTAACGCAGCCGCGCCCCAACCCGACTGTCACCGATCCGTCGACCAAGGAGTAGGACATGTTTCGTGTCGTCGCACAGCATCACAAGCACGGACTACTGCCCGTTCAGCCCCATGACGGGGTCTGCGTCATGGGGCGTTCCCCCGATGCGCATCTACGCTTGGAGGGTTGGAACGTCGGCAAAGAACACGCGCGGCTCGTGCAGCGAGAGGATGGCGTACATGCAGAGGCCGTAGGCGCACTCGGCTCCATCGTCGTCAATGGGGAGAGGGTTAAATGGTACGGTCCTCTGAGCGACCGGGATATTATCGAAGTGGCTGGGGTGACGGTTCGGGTTGAACGGGAAGCCTCGCAAAGTACCTTGCCATCCTCTCCGACGAGCCCCACGGAGGAGGCAGGTGCCGAGCGAGTTCTCGTCCCGGCCCAGGCCCAGTCTGCGCCAGAGCCGGATTTGCCTCGGGCGCTGCCCGTCGATCCGCGCTGGATGCAGTGGCGTCAGGGGATCGAGGAACGCTTGCGCACGCAGATGGACCTGCGTCGGCTGGATCTCAGCAGTATGAGCCGGGAGGAGCTGCAGCGCATGGTCACCCAGCTCGCCAGTGAAGTGGTACAGGGCATGCGCCTGCCGCCAGAGCTGGACCGAGAGCGTCTGATCAAAGAGGTGGTCGATGAGGCCGTAGGTCTGGGGCCTCTGGAAGACCTGCTCGCCGACGAAACCGTTACGGAAATCATGGTCAATCGCTTCGACGAGGTCTTTATCGAGCGCTCCGGGCGTCTGGCGCCTGCGCCAACGGTTTTCAGTAGTGAACAGGCCGTGCGGCACATCATCGATCGCATCGTCGCTCCCATCGGTCGGCGCATTGACGAGAGTTCACCCCTGGTGGATGCGCGACTTCACGATGGATCCCGCGTCAACGCCGTCATACCGCCCGTGGCGCTGAAAGGCGCCAATATCACCATCCGGAAATTCAGCAAAAAGCGTCTGCAGATGGAGGATCTCATCGGCTTTGGTTCGGTAGAGCCGCGCATGGCCGAATTCCTGCGGGTGGCTGTCGAACAGCGCAAGAATATCGTCATTTCCGGAGGCACCGGCTCGGGCAAGACAACGCTGCTCAATGTCCTTTCCAACTACATTCCGCCGCGGGAGCGGGTCGTGACTATTGAAGACGCGGCGGAACTGCGACTGTATCAACCGAATCTGGTATCAATGGAAGCGCGCCCGGCCAATGTCGAAGGGAAAGGCGCCATTCCCATCCGCGAGCTGGTGCGCAATGCCTTGCGTATGCGCCCCGACCGTATCGTGGTTGGTGAGTGTCGTGGTGGTGAGGCCCTGGACATGCTGCAGGCCATGAACACCGGCCACGATGGCTCCCTGACCACCGCCCATGCCAATAGCCCCCGCGACATGCTTTCCCGTATGGAGGTCATGGTGATGATGGCAGGCATGGAGCTGCCCCTGGCGGCCATTCGCGAGCAGATTGCCTCAGCTATCGACATTATCGTACAGATCACCCGTTTTTCCTGCGGTTCCCGAAAGCTCACGGCCATAGTGGAGGTCACTGGTACGGAAAGCGGCGTCATTCAGCTCCAGGAACTTTTCAGCTACCGGCAGCAGGGCTTCGGGGCCGACGGCAAGGTGCGGGGCAGCTTCCGCGCCAGTGGGAGCATGCCGGAATTCTACGAGGAGATGCGGGCTCGTGGCTTGCCGGTAGATACGAGTATTTTCCTGGAGGAAGAACATGAACGGTCCTGAGCTGGGCTTTGCTGCTCTGGTCTTCCTGTCCGTAGGGGTACTGTTCTTTGTTCTTGTCCAGGGCGCACGTATGGTCCTGGCCCGCCAGCGGGCGACCTTTACCCAGACGACCAAGAGCAGTCTGGCGGACATGTTTCTATTTGCTGATCCCAGTCTGCTCTGGCGCCTGAATCTGGGTGCCTTGCTGCTGATTCCGCTGCTAATATACCTGCTGATACCCTCATTGCCCCTGGTGATTGCCGTAGCGTTGCTGGTGGCGGTGTCTCCCCGGCTGCTGCTCGGTTACCTCAAGGCGCGGCGTTTCGACCGCTTGCACCAGCAACTTCCCGACACCTTGCTCATGATGGCATCGGCTCTGCGCGGTGGGGCCAATCTGGGGCAGACTCTCGAGGGCCTGGCCCGGGATCTCAGTGCCCCCATGAGTCAGGAACTTTCCTTGGTCGTTCGGGAACAACGCCTGGGCGTTTCTTTCGAGGACGCTGTGGGGAATCTGGCCATGCGTGTCCGTTCGCAGGATTTCGATCTGGTGGTTTCCGCCCTGCGCATCAATCGGGAGGTGGGGGGCAACCTTGCGGATACCCTGCAGCGCCTGGGAGAAACCGTTCGTCGGCGTTTGATGATGGAGCAAAAAATCAAGGCACTGACCTCCCAGGGAAAATTGCAGGGCCTGGTCATGACCGCCCTGCCGGTGCTCATTGTGCTCGCACTGCTGCACATCGAGCCGGCTGCCACCGGCGCTCTTTTCAACACCTACAAGGGATGGGGAGTGCTGGGCATTACCCTGGTACTTGAACTGCTCGGGTACTGGGGTATCCGCAAGATTGTCAGTATCGAGGTGTAAAACGATGTCCATACGTTCCTGGCAGGCGTGGTTGGTTGCGTTGCTTGGCGCTGGGTTCGCGCTGCTATTGCTGGTCTATTTTGGTGAACGAACCCTGCTTGCTCTGGCAGGCAGTTCCGGACAGCTTCCCTTTCTCCTCGTCGGGCTTTTGGTTGCCCTGGTGGTGGGGGCGGGCATCTACGGCTTTTCCCTGCTCTATCAGGCAGTGGATAAAGTGCCGCGCGAGTATCTGGATCCCTTACCCAAGGGCTTGGCCAAGATTTGGCCTCTGGTGCGTTTTGTGGATTCCACCATCGTTCGCTTTTTGCCCGACAAGCTCGTCTACCGCAGTGCCCCCCGTATTCAAAAGGCTGGTCTCCATTATCTCATCACCCCCCGCGATTTCTTTGCGCTCAAGATTTTGTCGGCGCTTTTGCCCCTGGCCTTCGCACTTTTTGTCTATGCCACTCTCGGGTTCTTCCGTTGGGAATTCACCCTGCTCGGGGTGCTGCTTTTCAGCTTTTACCCTGATCTCTGGCTGGTGGAACAATCCAAAAAACGGCAGAAGAGAATTTTGAAGGATTTGCCCGTCTATCTGGACTTTATCACCCTGATGGTGGAAGGGGGGCTGAATCTGACGGGCGCCATCCAGATTGCCGTAGATAAAGGACCGGAAGGGCCATTACGCAACGAATTTCGCATCATTTTGCGGGATCTGCGCTCGGGTATGCCGCGCATAGAAGTCTTTCGCCGTTTTGGCGAGCGCGTAGCGATGCAGGAGTTGCGCAGTCTGGTCACCGCCATCATTCAGTCGGAAGAGCGCGGGGGAAGCCTGGCTCCGGTACTCAAGGCACAGGCGGAGCAGCGTCGGGAAGAGCGCTTTTTGCGCGCAGAGAAAGCCGCATTGGAAGCGCCGGTAAAGCTCCTGGCACCCTTGGTCATGTTCATTTTCCCCATCGTCTTCATTGTGCTCGCCTTTGTCATCTACATGAAATATGTGCAGGAGGTGGCGACATGAGCGAGCGCGGAGGGATCTGGCGGGAGGATCACTGTCTTTGGCCGCGCGCCCGCTTGGCCCGCGATCCACTTTCCCGGGCAGTCGGATTGCTGGGAAGACGTGGTCTGGCCGACGACGAGGCACTCTGGCTGCGCCCCTGTAGCGCCGTACATATGTGGGGCATGCGCATCGCCATCGATATCGTCTGGCTCGATGGTACAGGCAGGATTCTCGGTCTGCGCGCCGGACTTCGTCCCTGGCAGTATGCCTGGCCACGGGTACGCGGGGTACGAGACACGATCGAACTGGCGGCTGGCGCCATCGAACGCTGGCAGCTTTTAAGCGGCCAGCGCCTGGAGTGGCGCAGCGCTGGGTCAGGGGTGCTGTAACCGTCAGGAAATTGGAAGTTTCAGGAACAAGGGAGGGAGCCAATGAAATCTATGCGACAGGTATCGCGGTCCCCGTCACAGGCCGGCGCTGGGGCAGTGGAGTTTTTGATCAGTATTCCCATCGTCCTGCTGCTGATTCTCGGCAGTTTGCAGGCCAGCCTTCTCTACCAGGCGCGCCTGCAACTGGAAGTCGCTACCCAAGAGGCGGCCCGCGCCGGTGCCCTGCATGGTGGCGACCTGAACGAGATTCGTGAAGGTCTGGCGAGGGGACTGACCCCTCTCTATACCCACGGGCAGGGTGTTGCGGATCTGGCCAAGGCGCGTCTGCGTGCCGAGGTGGCGGCCCGAACGGCGACTATTGAGATTTTGAGCCCCACCAAAGAGGCGCTGGCCGATCACAAGGAATTTGGCCGTCTCCCCTTGGACGACAAGACCGGTCAGGCCCTGACCCCCGGTGGAAACTGGGGGTGGGGGATTCCCGAAAGCCAGCTGGGGTATCGCAAGACCGCATTGGGCGGGCAAAGCGGCCTCAGCATCCAGGACGCCAATCTGCTCAAGATTCGTGTCACCTATCATCACCCCATGATCATGCCCTTTATCGACAGGCTTTTCGCGCGTTTTGATGCCGCCAATGCCGGGCACGGCAGTGCCGTGGGCAGCGATGCAGGGAGCAAGGGTGCTTTTGCTGGGGCGCAAGGATTGCAGGATCGGTTACGCAATACCTTTCCGCTCACGGCCGAGGCCACTTTCCGGATGCAGACGCCCTTCACGCATCTCGGAAATTTGCAGGCCGTAGGCAATTTGGCCAACCCGCAGGCAGGCGGTAGCGAACAATACAATCCGCCGGACGCAGCGCCACCTGCCGATTTAGAGCCCTTGCCCGCGCCAGAAGCCGAGATTCCCGACTACGAGGGCGATCTGCCCCCGCCACCTGATTTTTCTGCGTGTGTCCATTAAATCCTTGAGCAAACCAGGAGGGAGAGATACTATGATACCTGAGCGTATGCCGCGGGTTGCAGCATGGAAATGGACGATACTCTTTATGACCAGCAGCTCTGCATTTACTGTGGCATCGGGCGTCAGCGCGATGGATTGCAGTAAGGCGCGAACCCCCACAGAAAAGGCCATCTGTGATGATCCAGAGTTGATGAAATTGGATAGACAGCTGAGCCGTGATTACAAAGAGCTTCGCTCGACCTATGAAAAGAGTGGCCATTATACGTCATTTCTGCAGTCTCAGGCTGATGAGCAAAAGCAGTGGCTAACTGAGCGAGATGCCTGTGGGACTAATGCGGATTGTATTGCGAAAGAATACAATTCTCGCTTAAAAGATATCGCAGGTTATTCGCGAGTATGCATTATCCCCGACGCTGTTTCGACCGCGCCCACGGCTTCCAAAGGCTCGGATACCGAGCCACCCAAACTGGCGGCTCCGAAATGCTCCCCCGCAGATCGTGTGGACTACGGCTTTATAAAGAAGAGTGAAGGCGCTATGCTTGACTTTTATGTGCCAGGAGCTTTTAAGGCGAATATCAAAACGGGAAGAAATTTGGGGCCAAGATATGTGAATGGTAAACAAACGGCCATGGCGGCCAGCGGGGTCACGGTGGGAGAAGGTGTGGATCTTGGGCAGCAAACCATAGCCAATCTAAGGCGCTATATGGAAATAGAGGAGAAGAAATACGGGAAGCCGGGTAGCGTCTCAATAGAAAATATACTATCGCTGGTATGGCCATACATTGGATTGAAAAAATCGGACGCTGTAAATGCACTCAACGGTTATTACGACAAAAATAAGAGCTATCCGACATTGAATAGCGAAGAAGCTGGTTTCATTTCCTCGGCGGTAAAACACGGTTATGCCGAAGACGCCGCGGCATTATTCAACAAGAATGCCCATCCAAAAATGAATTTCTGGTCTTTACCTGGTGCCGTGCAGACCACCCTCACCGATATGAAATACCATTCCTATATCTCGAGCGTCGCCCAGCATTACTATCGTGCGGATTGGGAGGGAGCCGCGGCGGAATTTGAGACCCTTGCCATTGGAAAATATGCCCAGTATAACAGCTTGCTGAAAAAGTCCGTGGTATAATTGCCGGAATAGGCAAGGAGGGATTCGATCATGCGTGGAGCCAAGGCGGAGACAGGTGCGATGTTCAGTTATCTGTCCCCGGAGGAGCGTGTGCCGGCAGACCATCCCCTGCGTGCCATCCGGGTGATTGTGGACCGATCCTTGGTTGAACTTGACGGACACTTCAACCAGATTTACTCGGACCTTGGCCGTCCCTCGATTCCTCCAGAGCACCTGCTCCGCGCTTTGCTTTTGCAGGTCTTTTACAGTGTTCGCTCGGAACGCCAGCTGATGGAACAGCTCGATTACAATCTCTTGTTCCGCTGGTTTGTGGGCCTGGGAATGGATGCCCCGATTTGGGTGCCTACCGTGTTCACCAAGAACCGGGATCGCTTACTGGACAATGGAACGGTGCAACGTTTTTTCCAGAGGGTCGTGGAGCAGGCACGGAATCAGGGGCTACTCTCCGAGGAGCACTTCTCTGTCGACGGTACGTTGCTGGAAGCCTGGGCTTCGCAGAAATCCTTCCAGCCCAAAGACCCCGAGGATCGGCAGGGCGATGGCTCTGATTTCCGTGGGCAGAAGCGGAGCAATGACACCCATGAGTCGATCACCGACCCCGATTCCCGCCTCTACAAGAAGGCGTCGGGAGATGCCTCACGGCTGGCCTACCTGGGGCATGTGCTGATGGATAACCGGCATGGGTTGATTGCTGGAGAGCAGGTTACCACGGCAGACGGCACGGCAGAGGTGGATGCTGCAGTCCAGCTCATTGATGAACTGGGCGGCGCTGATCGCATTACCTTGGGAGCCGACAAGGGCTACGACCGGCACGAATTTGTGCAGGATCTGCGTGACCGCAATGTCACGCCCCATGTGGCGCGCAAATGCAAAGGGTCCGCCATAGATGGGCGCACCACACGGCACGTCGGCTATGCCGTCAGTATCCGCGTGCGCAAGCGGATTGAATCGATCTTCGGTTGGATGAAGACCGTGGGCGGGATGCGCAAAACCCGATTCCGTGGCCTGGATCGTGTAGGTCTGCACTTCACCCTGGTGTCCACCGCCTACAATCTGATCCGAATGGCGCGACTGGGGGTGGTGTGATGGGAGCACTGCGCCCAGAATTCGGGAAATCGACAAAAATGGCTAGGAAAATCGCAAAAAACCCGTACAGAGATGCCTTCAGACAGCCATTTTCGAGAAAAACAGGGACCTCGCAGATTTTATTGCGGGGTTTTTCCGCAGCCTGATAAAGCCCGTTTTCAGGCACGTGCCCAGATGTTGCGCAATGCCATCCAGGATCAATCCCTGCCAAAACAGGGCGATCCCTGTGCCCCTAAAAAAATGCCTGTCGCCTTCAATCGTTCCAAAGAGTGGGAAACCCAGCGGCTGCCCCGTTGGGCGTGAGTATTTACCCCTACTGCAGATCAGGAGATTCAGCATGATACGAAAACTTATTTTGGGCACGGCAGCTTGTGTGGCTATCACCTTCAGTGGGAGCGCGAGCGCGGCAGATACCCTTCTCAACTGCCCAGCCATAGCGGCCAAAACCCCGGAGAACTATGCCCGCGGCTGTAATCCGCCACTGACTCCCCTACAAGACGCTATTTGCCACTACAAACCAAAGTCTTGGACCGACAGCCTCCTGATGTTAGATGATGCTGTCGGCGTCCACTACGTCCGCGATTTACGCGCGGCTGGTATAGGCACACCGCAATGCAAGGATCTGCTCGAAAGCCACAATGCTTATGAGAAGAAACTCCAAGGCTGCGGCAGCAACGGAGAATGTGTTCTCAAGGTCATGAGGAATTGGGCGGGGACTTTATCGCATTTGGAAGATCGTTTGCGTCCGCCTTTAAACGAGACTGTCCTGAAAAGATTTGCCGGCGGAATCGAATTCCAGGAAGGGCAGCATGCTATCTCCCTGCTGAAACGCCTGGAACAAGGCATGGATCTCTACCCTCTGCCACAGATGGCGTTACCCAACGGTAACGTTCTGGTCTGGGGTTTCCAATCCCACAATGCACAGGTGCAGTCGCTTGCCGTGGTCAATCGCCAGGGCGCGGTGCAGCTCCTTGGCGTCGTGGACGGGATTTACCTAGCCTGGCCTTCGGGAAAAACCCAATGGCAGCCAGAGAAAGACGCACGGATTGCCCTATTCATTCGCGATTCGTCCGTCCTGAACCAGAATTTGCCCGCTATCCGCGCCTGGGCGGCGGCGGCCGTTCTGGGCTTCAATCAGGATTGTCCGGGCAAGGACCAAGCCCGCTGTCAGACGGCTATAAAGCTTTCCCTGCCCATCCAAGCTTACAGCCTGAATTGTAAGGCTACCAACGGTAAAGTCATCAACCAGCGCTGCGCCGTTCCCTTGCCGGAGGTGCCGGATAACGTCTCGCCAGGGCTATTCTGGCAGTGATTTTGCGTTGGCCCAGGTTTCCTCTGCGGGATGTTTGGTTGCGCCCCTGTAGCGCCGTACATATGTGGGGCATGCGCATCGCCATCGATATCGTCTGGCTCGATGGTACAGGCAGGATTCTCGGTCTGCGCGCCGGACTTCGTCCCTGGCAGTATGCCTGGCCACGGGTACGCGGGGTACGAGACACGATCGAGCTGGCGGCTGGCGCCATCGAACGCTGCCAGCTTCTAAGCGGCCAGCGTCTGGAGTGGCGCAGCGCTGGGTCAGGGGTGCTGTAACCATCAGGAAATTGGAAGTTTCAGGAACAAGGGAGGGAGCCAATGAAATCTATGCGACAGGTAACGCGGTCCCCGTCACAGGCCGGCGCTGGGGCAGTGGAGTTTTTGATCAGTATTCCCATCGTCCTGCTGCTGATTCTCGGCAGTTTGCAGGCCAGCCTTCTCTACCAGGCGCGTCTGCAACTAGAAGTCGCCACCCAAGAGGCGGCCCGCGCCGGTGCCCTGCATGGTGGCGACCTGAGCGAGATTCGTAATGGTCTGGCGAGGGGACTGACTCCCCTCTATACCCACGGGCAGGGTGTTGCGGATCTGGCCAAGGCGCGTCTGCGTGCCGAGGCAGCTGCCCGAACGGCGACGATTGAGATTTTGAGCCCCACCCAAGAGGCGCTGGCCGATCACAAGGAATTTGGCCGTCTCCCCCTGGACGACAAGACCGGTCAGGCCCTGACCCCCGGTGGAAACTGGGGGTGGGGGATTCCCGAAAGCCAGCTGGGGTATCGCAAGACCGCATTGGGCGGGCAAAGCGGCCTCAGCATCCAGGACGCCAATCTGCTCAAGATTCGTGTCACCTATCATCACCCCATGATCATGCCCTTTATCGACAGGCTTTTCGCGCGTTTTGATGCCGCCAATGCCGGGCACGGCAGTGCCGTGGGCAGCGATGCAGGGGGTAAGGGAGCTTTCGCCGGGGCGCAAGGGTTGCAGGATCGGTTACGCAATACCTTTCCGCTCACGGCCGAGGCCACTTTCCGGATGCAGACGCCCTTCACGCATCTCGGAAATTTGCAGGCCGTAGGTAATTTGGCCAACCCGCAGGCAGGCGGTAGCGAACAATACAATCCGCCGGACGCACCGCCACCCGCCGATTTAGAGCCCTTGCCCGCGCCAGAAGCCGAGATTCCCGACTACGAGGGCGACCTGCCCCCGCCGCCTGATTTTTCTGCGTGTGTCCATTAAATCCTTGAGCAAACCAGGAGGGAGAGATACTATGATACCTGAGCGTATGCTGCGGGTTGCGGCATGGAAGTGGACGATACTCTTTATGACCAGCACCTCTGCATTTACTGCGGCATCGGGCGTCAGCGCGATGGATTGCAGTAAGGCGAGAACCCCCACAGAAAAGACCATCTGCGGCGATCCGGAGTTGGAAAAAATGGACAGGCAGTTAAACCGCGACTACCGGTCTTTTCTGGACGAATACCAGAAAAAAGGCAATCACGATTGCCTGTTGGAAGACGAAACGGCGAAGCAGAAGGCTTGGCTCAAGGAACGGGATGCCTGTGGAACCGATGTAAACTGCATCAAGTTCGCATACGCTGATCGCAGCAATCTGCTCAGGTCGTATGCATCGGTATGCGTGGTCATCAACGACGCGTCTGAGAAGTATTTGGGGCGGGCTTGCTACAAGCCCGCACTTCCGACCGCGCCAACAGCAGTGGCAACATCTCTACCGGTAAATCAAAAGTCAAAGAACGATTGTTCTCCGGGGTATAAAATAGACTTTAGTGTGACTAAAAATGGTGAGGGAGATCGAGTAATTACTGGATATATTCCGGGCTATTATATTGCGGATGTCAGGGTACAGTCTGGCCCCGATGCTGGTGCCCTGATAGCCCGCCCTGTAGCTCTAACGACAGCTAAGGCTCGCGCAAAAGCGAAAAAAGCTGCTATAAGTAGTGGAGTCACCATCGATACTGGGCTGGATCTCGCTCAACAGAGTGAATCTCACCTACACAGCATAATGACGAGTTATGTGAAAGGGCATGGGGTTCCTGTGGGTGCGTCCATCGACAGAATATTTAAGCGCGTGAGATCGTTTTTAGCCAAAGGGCCAGGGCATTCTGGCCCACAAGGAGAAGCGGCTTACCACATGATTCTCGGTAACGAACCCAAGTTAACGCGTGCGGATGTCGAACTTATGCGCGACTCCATGCGTGAGTACAACGTGCAACTTGCCGAGAGAAATTATAATTTATATAACAAGGACGGAAAAAAATTCCAGGAACTTCCGGCGGAAGCGCAGACACTTATGTTGGACGTTGTTTGGAATTTTGGTGGATTTGATGACGTTCACGGAAAAAATGCTTATTCCCCCACGAAAGAGGGCGAAATAATACAGAAAAAAGGTGAGAGAGCCATGCTCGCTAAGAAGACACGATATCAATTCTGGACGTTGGTCTATGCCAATGACTGGAAACGACTGGCTGAAAAACTTAAGAGTGCCGACTTTCCACTGCGCACCAGGAGTTACGACGAGAGATATCGTGCGCGTGGACGCTTGCTCGATCGGGCACTGCAGCGTGGCTGGCCAGACAGTTCGGCTTGTTGATTGAGATCCAGAAGGAGAAGGGAAATGAAGAGATTGGTACTTGCAGTCGTGATTTCATGGCTGGCATCAAATACCGCCTGGGCAAAATCCGTCGAGGATTTGCCCTATACACAGGTCTATGATGGTTGTTCGGAAGGACATAGCGCTTGGCGCGTCATATGTAAGGCGACGGAAGAGCATCATGTAAAGCCAGCGTTAGAGAAAATTATCGATGAATCAATTCAATACGACGGATATGTAGCATCAGCCTATACCCATGTCCTGGAGGATTTGCCTATGGACAGCCCGCAGCAGAAGGCCATGATTGCCGAGCAAAAGGCCTATCTCGACGGCATGGACGACTGCGGCAACGATCTGAAATGTATTTTGCGGGCAGAAAAGAGGCGCCTGGATGAGTTGAACGCCTTGCGTAGGAAGCTCGAAAAGCCTCTGCCGGATGCCGAGATGCAACGTCTGACGAAGGGCTGGAAGATCGGGCGCGAGAGCCTGTATGACCGTCTGGTAGAGGGTTTCAGCATCTATCCGCTGCGTCAGGTCACCCTCGCCGATGGCCGCACGGTACAGTGGGGATTTGCGCCACACGCCGCCATGGTGCAATCGGTGGCTGTGCTGGGACCCGATGGCCATCTGCAGGCCCTTGCCGCAGCCAATGATCTCTATCGCTCCCAACTCCCCTCTACAGTGAAATCTGTGCCGGAATTCCGAGTGTTTCTGCCAGATGCCCAGCGGAGTTCTGCGGTATTGGGCATCCTGCGCAGCTGGGCGGTGGCAAGCAGTTTGGGTTTTTCTGTCGATTGTGCGGCCAAGGACCGGGGTGCCTGCAATAAAGCCCTTGTCAGCCTGCCGCCGCCAACGGTCTACGACTTGCGCTGCCTTCAGAAGCGGCTGGTGGCGGCCTGCGCTGTGCCGGGAGACGGAGCAAAAGGCAGCCTCCAGGAGGTGAGTCTATTTTGGCAATAGGATCGGCAAGCACGTTTGATGCAGGGGATAGGGCCTATCCGACAGCGGCGCTGTTTTGCCTTGTTCAGCGAGTTTTCCTCACGGAGGAATGAATGAAACGCCTGGGTCTCGTATTCTGGCTTCTCGCCTTTTTGTCCCCGACACTATTCGCTGCTCCTGCCCCCGTTACTGCCGAGGTTCAGGATGGTAAAAAGATTGTCATGCACAATGGCGGAGTGATATATCCCTACACTCTCATCCTCAAAGAGGGGGATAAAATTGTGGTGTCCCGCAAGGGGGAGTCAAATGCTGGTCATATACCCTCGGTAGAAACCTTCCCTGCGAAATACTGCGGCTTCCCGGCCCAGATCGCGGTGCTTAAAGAGATGGTCAACAATGCTGACGGTAGTGGATATATTTATGACTTTCTGATCTTTAACAGCTTGCTGAAAAAGTCCGTGGTATAATTGCCGGAATAGGCAAGGAGGGATTCGATCATGCGTGGAGCCAAGGCGGAGACAGGTGCGATGTTCAGTTATCTGTCCCCGGAGGAGCGTGTGCCGGCAGACCATCCCCTGCGTGCCATCCGGGTGATTGTGGACCGATCCTTGGTTGAACTTGACGGACACTTCAACCAGATTTACTCGGACCTTGGCCGTCCCTCGATTCCTCCAGAGCACCTGCTCCGCGCTTTGCTTTTGCAGGTCTTTTACAGTGTTCGCTCGGAACGCCAGCTGATGGAACAGCTCGATTACAATCTCTTGTTCCGCTGGTTTGTGGGCCTGGGAATGGATGCCCCGATTTGGGTGCCTACCGTGTTCACCAAGAACCGGGATCGCTTACTGGACAATGGAACGGTGCAACGTTTTTTCCAGAGGGTCGTGGAGCAGGCACGGAATCAGGGGCTACTCTCCGAGGAGCACTTCTCTGTCGACGGTACGTTGCTGGAAGCCTGGGCTTCGCAGAAATCCTTCCAGCCCAAAGACCCCGAGGATCGGCAGGGCGATGGCTCTGATTTCCGTGGGCAGAAGCGGAGCAATGACACCCATGAGTCGATCACCGACCCCGATTCCCGCCTCTACAAGAAGGCGTCGGGAGATGCCTCACGGCTGGCCTACCTGGGGCATGTGCTGATGGATAACCGGCATGGGTTGATTGCTGGAGAGCAGGTTACCACGGCAGACGGCACGGCAGAGGTGGATGCTGCAGTCCAGCTCATTGATGAACTGGGCGGCGCTGATCGCATTACCTTGGGAGCCGACAAGGGCTACGACCGGCACGAATTTGTGCAGGATCTGCGTGACCGCAATGTCACGCCCCATGTGGCGCGCAAATGCAAAGGGTCCGCCATAGATGGGCGCACCACACGGCACGTCGGCTATGCCGTCAGTATCCGCGTGCGCAAGCGGATTGAATCGATCTTCGGTTGGATGAAGACCGTGGGCGGGATGCGCAAAACCCGATTCCGTGGCCTGGATCGTGTAGGTCTGCACTTCACCCTGGTGTCCACCGCCTACAATCTGATCCGAATGGCGCGACTGGGGGTGGTGTGATGGGAGCACTGCGCCCAGAATTCGGGAAATCGACAAAAATGGCTAGGAAAATCGCAAAAAACCCGTACAGAGATGCCTTCAGACAGCCATTTTCGAGAAAAACAGGGACCTCGCAGATTTTATTGCGGGGTTTTTCCGCAGCCTGTTAACCCCCAGAACTGGGGCTTGATCGATGAATTCGAACAGATTGATATGAGAAACAAACCGACTGACGAGTGGGGCTCCCATGCTGATGGAGAGCACAGCATCGCTGTATTACGCGCAGGCCACTATTACGGGCCCCGGTGCAGAATCTTTGACCTCTACACCAAGCCCCTGCCTGCCAAGGGCCCTTCCTTCGACTGCAAAACGGCGAGCAACCTGGCCGAAGAAATGGTGTGTAAGCACCCCGAACTCGCTGCTCTCGATCGAGCGTATGGGGCAAGACTGCGGGACCGACTCTTGAAGGTGCCTGCCGCGGAGCGACAGGATGCGGCCAATGGCTATTACTGGGATATGGGGATTCGGGATAACAGTGCGATGAGCGTGAAAGACTTGGCAGCCGCCTATCGGGATGCGCTGGGTACCGACTCAGCCCAGTACTTTGCGGAGAAACAGCCAGCGCAATCTGCCCACGCTGCCTGCGAAAAGGCCCATACCCCCAGCGAAAAGACGGTCTGCGCCAATTCCCAACTCAAAACCCTGGATGAACAGTTGGCCCAGGCCTACCATCAGGCCTTTATCCGGACCCAGCCCAATTCCCCCGAACGTCGCGAGTTGATCCAGGCTCAGCGTAACTGGCTCAAGACCCGCGATACCTGCAAGGCCGATGTGCCCTGCCTGGAGCAGGCTTACCGTAATCGTATCCAGAGGCTAAGCGATCATGCGCGCTAGGGGGTTGCTGACAATTTCCGTTGCGTTGTTTTTGGGTGTCGGTGCTGCTGTGTCCCTCGCAGCGCCGCTCGCTGCCCCGGTCGACCAATACGACTGCCCCGCGCTGGCCGAGTCGAAATATTGGTATGGGGGATTTACCGAGCTCTGCAAAAAGGATCCCCAAACGCCTTTCCAAAACGTCTGTTGGGTAGACTATAACTATAAACCGAAAGATTGGCTGGATATTCCGTCGCTTTTGGATAGCACGGTGCAAATGAGTTTTCGTAGGGATCTACTGCAGGCAGGCAAGAACACTCCCTACTGCAAAGCCCTTATCGATACCCAGGGGCCCTACGAGCGCAAGCTCATTGCCTGCGGTAAGAATGGGCCTTGTGTGGTCCAGGTGATGAGAGACCGATCATGGCAGCTTGCTGGAATTGAAAAGCGGTATACCGCCCCAGCAACAACACGCGAGACCTTTGAAGCCTTTTTGGGCAAGGAAGGCTCGTTGCGACTGGATGATGAGCAGACGCTGGAGCAGCGCGCCATCCGGGGATTGAGTATCAGCCCCCTGCCTCGCGCGCCGTTGGCAGAGGATTTGACCATCAGCTGGGGATTTGAGCCCCACAACGCCCAATTGCAGTCGGTACTGTTCAGCGGTGCACAGGGCAAGGTCTTTGCCCTGGCGTTGGTGGACAGTCTCTACCTTGACGGAGAAGGGAAGACTACCCTGCCCAAGGACGCACGGATTCGGCTCTTTGTGCGCGATCCGGGCCAGCTTGCGCGAATCCTTCCGGGGCTACAGGCCTGGGCGGCAGCCGATGCCCTGGGCATGAATGTAGCTTGTGATAAACCGGGTGTATGCGAGCATTGGCGTCAGTATCCCATGCCCATCACCGCCTATCGCCTGCCCTGTCCGGGCGGTCATTGGGATGCCTGTCGCCTGCCCTTGCCGAAAATCACCGCCCCCATACCAGCGCTGGAGCGCTTCCGGCAATAGGTATCGGACGTCATGAAACCATCTGCGCTCGTTGTTCTGCTTTTGGGTCTGACATCAAATACCGCCTGGGCAAAATCCGTCGAGGATTTGCCCAATACACAGGTCTACGACTCCTGTTCGGAGGGGCCTCGCGTCTGGCACGTTATATGTAAGGCGTCCGAGGGACATCATAAAAGGTCAGCTTTAGAGGAAAAGCTCTTAGATGAATTATTTCAATACTTCGGATATGTAGCATCGGCCTACACCCATGTCCTGGAAGATTTGCCCATGGACAGCCCGCAGCAGAAGGCCATGATTGCCGAGCAAAAGGCCTATCTCGACGGCATGGACGACTGCGGCAACGATCTGAAATGTATTTTGCGGGCAGAAAAGAGGCGCCTGGACGAGTTGAACGCCTTGCGTATAAAGCTCGAAAAGCCTCTGCCGGATGCCGAGATGCAACGTCTGACGAAGGGCTGGAAGATCGGGCGCGAGAGCCTGTATGACCGTCTGGTAGAGGGTTTCAGCATCTATCCGCTGCGTCAGGTCACCCTCGCCGATGGCCGCACGGTACAGTGGGGATTTGCGCCACACGCCGCCATGGTGCAATCGGTGGCTGTGCTGGGACCCGATGGCCATCTGCAGGCCCTTGCCGCAGCCAATGATCTCTATCGCTCCCAACTCCCCTCTACAGTGAAATCTGTGCCGGAATTCCGAGTGTTTCTGCCAGATGCCCAGCGGAGTTCTGCGGTATTGGGCATCCTGCGCAGCTGGGCGGTGGCAAGCAGTTTGGGTTTTTCTGTCGATTGTGCGGCCAAGGACCGGGGTGCCTGCAATAAAGCCCTTGTCAGCCTGCCGCCGCCAACGGTCTACGACTTGCGCTGCCTTCAGAAGCGGCTGGTGGCGGCCTGCGCTGTGCCGGGAGACGGAGCAAAAGGCAGCCTCCAGGAGGTGAGTCTATTTTGGCAATAGGATCGGCAAGCACGTTTGATGCAGGGGATAGGGCCTATCCGACAGCGGCGCTGTTTTGCCTTGTTCAGCGAGTTTTCCTCACGGAGGAATGAATGAAACGCATGGGTCTCGTATTCTGGCTACTCGCCCTCTTCCCCCCGGTCCTGTGCATATTCTGGACCATCGTGGGCACCGATTCTGATGCATCGTGGGCGGTCATTCTGATCGATCGTGGGCACTGATTCTGGTGTGATCGTGGGCACTTTTGCGGGTTTTTCAGAATCAGTGCCCACGATTCCAGAATCTGTTCGGATTTACCCTCTGGCGAATTGAAATCTTTCTGGTCATTCATTGGCTTAGCAAGCATTCTTGGCTCTTTTACAGGAGATCGAGGATGCCTACACCGAGGATGACGATGAAAGCGATTTACGAAGTGCTCCGTTTACACGCCGCAGGGTTCAGCCAGCGGCAAATTGCCCGATCTTGTGGGCTCTCCAAGGGAGTCGTCGGGAAGTATTTACAGAAAGCCGAACAGGCAGGTATCTCTTGGCCTCTGCCAGAGGGGCAAGAAGTAGCCCTGGAAGCGGCATGGTTCTCCAGTCCCTCACGGCACACCGTCTCTGGCAAGGTGCAGCCGGATTTTGCCCGGATCCATGCCGAGCTGCGGCGCAAAGGCGTGACCCTGCAGTTGCTCTGGGAGGAATATTCCGCCGCGTACCCGCAAGAAGCGGTGTATCAGTATGCCCAGTTCTGCGTCCTGTACCGACGCTGGCGGGCGGGGCTCAAACGCAGCATGTGGCAAAACCACAAGGCTGGTGAGAAGCTGTTCATCGACTACGCTGGTCCCATCGTGCCGGTGGTTGATCCCCAGACCGGGGAGATCCGCCCGGCGCAGATCTTCGTCGCGGTGTTGGGTGCCTCCAACTACACCTATTGCGAGGCTACCTGGACCCAGAGTCTGCCGGATTTCCTCGGCGCGCATGTACGCGCCCTGGAGTTCTTTGGCGGGGCACCGCGTCTGTTCGTGCCAGATAATTTGAAGGCGGCGGTAACCAAGGCCTCGCGCTACGAGCCCGAAATCCATCGAAGTTATCAGGATCTCGCCCGGCATTATGCTGCGGTGGTACTGCCCACCCGCCCTTATAAACCGAAAGACAAGGCCAAGGTCGAGGTCGGGGTGCAAGTGGTGGAGCGCTGGATTCTGGCGCGCCTGCGCCACTTCCAGTTCTTCTCGCTAGCGGAACTGAATCAGACTCTCCACAGCCTACTGGAAGACCTGAACGGACGCCCCTTCAAACAGCTACCAGGCTGCCGCCGCAGCGCTTTTGCGGAGTTGGACGCTCCTGCCCTGCAGCCACTACCAGAACAGCCCTACGAGTATGCTGACTGGAAGTCCGCCAAAGTCAGTATCGATTACCATGTTGCCTACCAAGGACGCTTCTACTCCGTACCGCATCGCCTCGTCGGACAGCGGGTGGAGCTACGCATCAGCGCGCAAACCGTGGAGATCTTCCAGGGGCAACAGCGCGTCGCTTGCCATCTGCGTGAGGGCGTCCAGGCGCGCTACAGCACCTTGACCGAACACATGCCCAAGGCTCACCAGCGGCACCTGGAATGGAGTCCGGGGCGCCTGTTGCATTGGGGGCTCTCCATCGGTCCATCGACTCGGGACGTGGTGCGCTGGCAACTGGAGAACAAGCCCCATCCGGAGCAGGGATATCGCTCCTGTCTCGGCCTACTCCATCTCTGTCGCCGCTACGGGAAGGAGCGTCTGGAACACGCCTGTCACCGTGCTCTACGCCACGGCTCCCCCACGACCCGCAGTGTCCGCTCCATCCTGGAGCGGGGACTGGACCACAGCCCACACGATCCCGTTCCTGCCAAACCGTTACCGCAGCACGGCAATATCCGCGGCCCTCGCTACTATCACTAAACCGGAGTCTTCCCATGTCTTTGCAACCGACCATTCAGACCTTACAGCAACTCAACCTACACGCCATGGCAGAGGCCCTGGCCGAGCAGTCCACCTCGCCGCAACTGCAAGAACTTCCCTTCGTAGATCGCCTGGCACTGCTTCTCGACCGAGAACTCTGTGCGCGCGACAACCGCCGGCGAAAGCGCCTGTTGCAGCTGGCCAAACTCAAGGTACATGCCGCCGTCGAAGACCTCGATCATCGCGCCTCCCGTGGTCTGGACCGTACCAAAATGGCGGCCTTGATACAGTGTGACTGGATACGGCGAGGACAAAACCTGCTGATCACCGGTGCCACCGGTACCGGCAAGACCTGGATTGCCTGCGCCCTGGGGCACCAGGCCTGCCGTCAGGGCCTGAGTGTGCGCTACTTCCGTTTGCCGCGCTTACTGGAAGAGCTTCATATCCGTCACGGTGACGGCAGTTTCGGCCGCTTTCTCACGACTCTTGCCAAGGTGCACCTGTTGCTCCTGGACGATTGGGGCCTCGCCCCGATGAACAGCGAGGATGCCCGGGATCTGCTGGAAATCCTTGATGATCGCGTCGCCCAGCAGGCCACCCTAATCACCAGCCAATTGCCGGTCTCGCATTGGCATGAAATCCTCGGAGAACCCACCGTCGCCGATGCCGTCCTCGACCGTCTGCTGCACAGTGCCCACCGCCTGGAGCTCAAAGGCGAATCGATGCGCCGCCAACGGGTACAGACCGGCGATGGAGAGGCAGGATCATGAGTAAATTTACCGTTTACATGGTAAAGGTAAATGAAGAAATTTACACCGATGATCGGCCACCACGGCCGGGTGCTCATGACGCCACTGATTTGACCGATCGTGGGCACCTATGCCTAGAATTTACGTGACCAGAAAGTTCGCTGATTGGGGGTGCCCACGATCAGCAGAATCACCGCCCATGATCAACAGAATACGCAGTCCTGCAGGCTGCCCCTGCCCCTGTGACTGCGGAGACTCTTGCGGGGAAATCGAGTTCGCCCGGTGTAGGGCCAGACACTTATACCCTTGTTCTCAAGCAAGGCGGCAAAACTGTCGTTTCCCGAAAGGACGATACGGAAGGCGGTCATGTCCCAGAGGTACAGACCTTTCCCGCGAAGTACTGCGGAGTTCCGGTCCAGGTGGTTGTTTTATGGGCCGAGCATAATAACGCCGAGTGGGGCGGAGATCTCTATGACTTTTTGATCTTTAATCCGCAAAACTGGGGTCTTGTAGATGAATTCCAACAGTCCGATACAATAAATAAAGAAAGCGGCAAATGGAATTCTCACGCCGACACTGATCATACCATTGCCATATTACGCGCAGGCCACTATTACGGGCCCCGGTGCAGAATCTTTGACCTCTACACCAAGCCCCTGCCTGCCAAGGGCCCTTCCTTCGACTGCAAAACGGCGAGCAACCTGGCCGAAGAAATGGTGTGTAAGCACCCCGAACTCGCTGCTCTCGATCGAGCGTATGGGGCAAGACTGCGGGACCGACTCTTGAAGGTGCCTGCCGCGGAGCGACAGGATGCGGCCAATGGCTATTACTGGGATATGGGGATTCGGGATAACAGTGCGATGAGCGTGAAAGACTTGGCAGCCGCCTATCGGGATGCGCTGGGTACCGACTCAGCCCAGTACTTTGCGGAGAAACAGCCAGCGCAATCTGCCCACGCTGCCTGCGAAAAGGCCCATACCCCCAGCGAAAAGACGGTCTGCGCCAATTCCCAACTCAAAACCCTGGATGAACAGTTGGCCCAGGCCTACCATCAGGCCTTTATCCGGACCCAGCCCAATTCCCCCGAACGTCGCGAGTTGATCCAGGCTCAGCGTAACTGGCTCAAGACCCGCGATACCTGCAAGGCCGATGTGCCCTGCCTGGAGCAGGCTTACCGTAATCGTATCCAGAGGCTAAGGAACCTCTGAACTGGTGGTAAAATCGTCGTGATTTGGAGCGAGTTTGTCTCGCAAAATCGATTTGGCGACGAAAGTTCTCATTTTCCCTCTCCAGAGACGCCAGAAAGCGCATGGTGAGCACGGAAATCGCCCACTTTCCGTCTTTGTGACGGATTACGCCCGTAGCCAACAGAGCTCCTCACGAACCAGATACAGGTTCACCAGGGCAAACAAGGTGGTCAGTTGCGCACCGTTTTTGGTCAGGCCTCGATAGCGAGTCTTGCGGTAGCCAAACTGACACTTCAGGACGCGGAAGGCATGTTCACCACGCGCACGGATGCTTGCCACACGGCGGTTGAAACGCTTGAGTGCTTGTAGCCCCGTCTTCTGGCCGGGATGGCGACGTCGGGCCACGGCATCCTGAATCCTCTGCTTGCGCAAAAATTCATGGACCTGCGGGTAATCGTAGCCACGATCGGCGAGCACCGTCTTCTCGTTTCCGGTCAGCAGCTCTTCCAGCACCCGATGATCCGGGACATGGGCCGCGGTGACCTCGACGGTCTGAACCAGACCTTGCGTGTCCGTCGCGACATGGGCCTTCATGCCGAAATACCACTGGTTCCCCTTCTTGGTTTGATGCATTTCGGGGTCCCGTTTACGGTAAGCGTGCAGCCAACCCATCTTTTCACTGTGTAAATTTTTGCTGACGCTATCCCCGGATTTTCACTGGAGGGGATAGTGATGACAAAGGAAGAGCGGGCGGAGAAGGTGAAATTTTGGCGGCAGCAGTTGGACGCTTTTGCAGCGAGTGGTCTTTCGGTCAAGGACTACTGCGCGCAGCAGGGGATTGCCGTAGCCAATTGGTATTATTGGCGCAAGCGCCTGACCCAGCACAGTACGCCGCGAGAGCTTTCCGCATCCGGTGAAGAATTTTTGCCGGTCCGTCTGGCAGAAATGTCTTCCTCGATGCCCGCAGTAGAAGTCCAGTTACTGTCCGGGCGCCGCCTGAAATTCTCGGCGCCGCTGAATAGCGCGTGGCTGCAGTCCCTGGTTCAGGTTCTGGAAGGGCCATGTGGCTGAGTCCAGGCAGTCGCATCTGGCTGGCAGCCCATCCCGTGGACATGCGTCTGGGCTTTGATGGTCTGGCGGCCAAGGTACAGGGAGTGCTATCCGCCAATCCCTTCTGCGGCCATGCCTTTGTCTTTCGTAACCGGCATGCGTATCCCGCTGGATCTACTCTGGATCGATGGATATGGGAAGATTCTGGCTGTGCGCGCCGGACTTCGTCCCTGGCAGTATGCCTGGCCACGGGTACGCGGGGTACGAGACACGATCGAACTGGCGGCTGGCGCCATCGAACGCTGGCAGCTTTTAAGCGGCCAGCGCCTGGAGTGGCGCAGCGCTGGGTCAGTGGTGCTGTAACCGTCAGGAAATTGGAAGTTTCAGGAACAAGGGAGGGAGCCAATGAAATCTATGCGACAGGTATCGCGGTCCCCGTCACAGGCCCGCGCTGGGGCAGTGGAGTTTTTGATCAGTATTCCCATCGTCCTGCTGCTGATTCTCGGCAGTTTGCAGGCCAGCCTTCTCTACCAGGCGCGCCTGCAACTGGAAGTCGCCACCCAAGAGGCGGCCCGCGCCGGTGCCCTGCACGGTGGTGACCTGAACGAGATTCGTAATGGTCTGGCGAGGGGACTGACTCCCCTCTATACCCACGGGTAGGGTGTTACGGATCTGGCCAAGGCGCGTGCGCGTGCCGAGGTGGCGGCCCGAACGGCGACGATTGAGATTTTGAGCCCCACCCGAGAGGCGCTGGCCGATCACAAGGAATTTGGCCGTCTCCCCCTGGACGACAGCACCGGTCAGGCCCTGACCCCGGGCGGAAACTGGGGGTGGGGGATTCCCGAAAGCCAGCTGGGGTATCGCAAAACCGCATTGGGCGCGCAAAGCGGCCTCAGCATCCAGGACGCCAATCTGCTCAAGATTCGTGTCACCTATCATCACCCCATGATCATGCCCTTTATCGACAGGCTTTTCGCGCGTTTTGATGCCGCCAATGCCGGGCACGGCAGTGCCGTGGGCAGCGATGCAGGGGGTAAGGGAGCTTTCGCCGGGGCGCAAGGGTTGCAGGATCGGTTACGCAATACCTTTCCGCTCACGGCCGAGGCCACTTTCCGGATGCAGACGCCCTTCACGCATCTCGGAAATTTGCAGGCCGTAGGTAATTTGGCCAACCCGCAGGCAGGCGGTAGCGAACAATACAATCCGCCGGACGCACCGCCACCTGCCGATTTAGAGCCCTTGCCCACGCCAGAAGCCGAGATTCCCGACTACGAGGGCGACCTGCCCCCGCCGCCCGATTTTTCTGCGTGTGGCAATTAAATTGTTGAGAAAACCAAGAGGGAGAGATACTATGATACCTGAGCGTATGCTGCGGGTTGCAGCATGGAAATGGACGATGCTCTTTATAACCAGCACCTCTGCATTTACTGCGGCATCGGGCGTCAGCGCGATGGATTGCAGTAAGGCGAGAACCCCCACAGAAAAGACCATCTGCGGCGATCCGGAGTTGGAAAAAATGGACAGGCAGTTAAACCGCGACTACCGGTCTTTTCTGGACGAATACCAGAAAAAAGGCAATCACGATTGCCTGTTGGAAGACGAAACGGCGAAGCAGAAGGCTTGGCTCAAGGAACGGGATGCCTGTGGAACCGATGTAAACTGCATCAAGTTCGCATACGCTGATCGCAGCAATCTGCTCAGGTCGTATGCATCGGTATGCGTGGTCATCAACGACGCGTCTGAGAAGTATTTGGGGCGGGCTTGCTACAAGCCCGCACTTCCGACCGCGCCAACAGCAGTGGCAACATCTCTACCGGTAAATCAAAAGTCAAAGAACGATTGTTCTCCGGGGTATAAAATAGACTTTAGTGTGACTAAAAATGGTGAGGGAGATCGAGTAATTACTGGATATATTCCGGGCTATTATATTGCGGATGTCAGGGTACAGTCTGGCCCCGATGCTGGTGCCCTGATAGCCCGCCCTGTAGCTCTAACGACAGCTAAGGCTCGCGCAAAAGCGAAAAAAGCTGCTATAAGTAGTGGAGTCACCATCGATACTGGGCTGGATCTCGCTCAACAGAGTGAATCTCACCTACACAGCATAATGACGAGTTATGTGAAAGGGCATGGGGTTCCTGTGGGTGCGTCCATCGACAGAATATTTAAGCGCGTGAGATCGTTTTTAGCCAAAGGGCCAGGGCATTCTGGCCCACAAGGAGAAGCGGCTTACCACATGATTCTCGGTAACGAACCCAAGTTAACGCGTGCGGATGTCGAACTTATGCGCGACTCCATGCGTGAGTACAACGTGCAACTTGCCGAGAGAAATTATAATTTATATAACAAGGACGGAAAAAAATTCCAGGAACTTCCGGCGGAAGCGCAGACACTTATGTTGGACGTTGTTTGGAATTTTGGTGGATTTGATGACGTTCACGGAAAAAATGCTTATTCCCCCACGAAAGAGGGCGAAATAATACAGAAAAAAGGTGAGAGAGCCATGCTCGCTAAGAAGACACGATATCAATTCTGGACGTTGGTCTATGCCAATGACTGGAAACGACTGGCTGAAAAACTTAAGAGTGCCGACTTTCCACTGCGCACCAAGAGTTACGACGAGAGATATCGTGCGCGTGGACGCTTGCTCGATCGGGCACTGCAGCGTGGCTGGCCAGACAGTTCGGCTTGTTGATTGAGATCCAGAAGGAGAAAGGAAATGAAGAGATTGGCACTTGCAGTCGTGATTTCATGGCTGGCATCAAATACCGCTTGGGCAAAATCCGTCGAGGATTTGCCCTATACACAGGTCTATGATGGTTGTTCGGAAGGACCTAGCGCTTGGCACGTCATATGTAAGGCGATGGAAGAGCATCATGTAAAGCCAGCGTTAGAGAAAATTATAGAAGAATCAGTTCAATACGACGGATATGTAGCATCGGCCTATACCCATGTCCTGGAGGATTTGCCTATGGACAGCCCGCAGCAGAAGGCCATGATTGCCGAGCAAAAGGCCTATCTCGATCGCAGGGACGACTGCGGCAACGATCTGAAATGTATTTTGCGGGCAGAAAAGAGGCGCCTGGATGAGTTGAACGCCTTGCGTAGAAAGCTCGAAAAGCCTCTGCCGGATGCCGAGATGCAACGTCTGACGAAGGGCTGGAAGATCGGGCGCGAGAGCCTGTATGACCGTCTGGTAGAGGGTTTCAGCATCTATCCGCTGCGTCAGGTCACCCTCGCCGATGGCCGCACGGTACAGTGGGGATTTGCGCCACACGCCGCCATGGTGCAATCGGTGGCTGTGCTGGGACCCGATGGCCATCTGCAGGCCCTTGCCACGGCCGACCATCTCTATCGCTCCCAACTCCCCTCTACAGTGAAATCTGTGCCGGAATTCCGAGTGTTTCTGCCGGATGCCCGGCGGAGTTCTGCGGTATTGGGCATCCTGCGCAGCTGGGCGGCGGCCAGCAGTCTTGGGTTTTCCCGTGACTGCGAGGGCAAGGACAAGTCTGTATGTGCGCGTGCCCTGGCGGACGTGCCGCCACCGACGGTCTACGATCTGCGCTGCCGTCAGAAGCGGCTGGTGGCGGCCTGCGCTGTGCCGGGAGACGGAGCAAAAGGCAGCCTTCAGGAGATGAGCCTGTTTTGGCAATAGGATCGGCAAGCACGTTTGATGCAGGGGGAAGGGCCTACCCGGCAGCGGCGCTGTTTTGCCCTGTTCAGTGAGTTTTCCTCAGGGAGGAATGAATGAAACGCCTAGGTCTCGCATTCTGGCTTCTCGCCCTCTTTCCATGGTCCTGTTGCAGGCAGTAGAGAAGACAGGCCTAAGCAGATCGTATTATTAAATTCTCGGAGGTTCTGGTTATGAGTTCTATAGAGTGGCAGAGCCGGTTGGGCATCGAGGTCATTTTGTTCATCTTGGGTTTGGGTGGACTGTCAGCGCTTATGCTGAGGTGCAATCCATAGATCAATTACCATATATAACTCCTAATTCTTGTGGGCCTAAAGACAAGCGTCCTGCGGAGGAAATTACATGTGACTTAGTTGACGAAAATATAAAAAAAACGGGAAAAGTAGATGGAGACAGTTTCAGCGCAAGATTATTGCAGGAAGATATGTACGTCACCGGCCTGTATTATCGTGCTTTGCAGAATACGGCGCTGAATAGCCCGGAGCAGCAGCGTATCGTCAAAGAGCAGGGCGAGTACCTGGACCGGCGCGATGCCTGCGGTCAGGATGTGCACTGTATAATGCGCGTCGAAAAGGCTCGCCACAAGGAATTGATCGCCCTGACCCGGTCGCTGGAAAAGAATCTGCCGGACGAGGAGATTGTTCACTGGACCCATGGTCGGGTGTTTCCAGGCCGGAACGGCAAGGCTCAGTCCCTGGGCCAGCGGGTGATGGCAGGCTTCGACCTGTACCCTCTGCCGCACGTAACCTTTGCGGATGGCAGCACGCTGTTTTGGGGTTTTTTACAGGGTGATGGCTCCGTACAATCCCTGGCCATTACCGACGCCAAAGGGCACCTGCAACTGCTGGGTACGGCCGATGGCCTGCTATTGGCGGGAACGGGAGAAGGAAAGCTCCAGCAGGCGCATCTGAATCTGTTTGTGCGCGACGCGAAGATGCTGGAGCGTTATCTGCCAGCTGTCAGGGCTTGGGCAGCCGCGGACGTCTTGGGTTTCAACCAGCAATGTCCCGGTAAGGACAGCGATCGTTGTGCATCGGCGCTGCGGGCCCCTCTCCCCATAAAGGCCTACGCTTTGGATTGCAATGGTCATGGACAGGGCCAGGTGCAGGTCCAGCGCTGCCCTCTCAACCTGCCGGCGCTGCAGAACATGCTGTCCCCCGGACTGTTCTGGCAGTGAACGCATTCCGTCGGCCGGTGCGCCGGTCTGGGCTGTAACAAAGCGCTTCTGCGTGATGAGTATCCGTGTGACGCTGCAATAGGGAATGGAAGGATGATGAAGAAGGGAGTGTTATGAAAAAAACAGCGGTGGAAAAATGAAGCAGGCGAATGGACGCCTAAAAAATACGCTGCTGGCTACGGGGGCGTTGCTTTGGGCCGCTGGCGCCTGTGTTTCCTGGGCGGCAGTACCCGAAAAATACGACTGCCCTGCGTTGGCGCTGTCGAAATACAATTACGACGCATTTTCCGAGCTCTGCAACAAGGATCCCCAAACGCCTTTCCAAAACGTCTGTTGGGTAGACTATAACTACAAACCGAAAGCTTGGGTGGATAATCCGTCGCTTTTGGATAGCACGGTGCAAGGGAGTTTTCGTCGGGATTTACTGCAGGCGGGCAAGAACACTCCCTACTGCAAAGCCCTTATCGATACCCAGGGGCCCTATGAGCGCAAGCTCATTGCCTGTGGCAAGAATGGGCCTTGTGTGGTCCAGGTGATGGGGGAGCGCTCACGTCAACTTGCCGGAATTGAAAAGCGGTATACCGCACCTGGAGTGACGCGGGAGGCCTTTGAAGCCTTTTTGGGCAAGGAAGGCTCGTTGCGACTGGATGATGGGCAGACGCTGGAGCAGCGCGCCATCCGTGGGTTGAGCATCAGCCCCCTGCCTTACGCGCCGTTGGCAGAAGATTTGACCATCAGCTGGGGATTTGAGCCCCACAACGCCCAATTGCAGTCGGTACTGTTCAGCGGTGCACAGGGCAAAGTCTTTGCCCTCGCATTGGTGGACAAACTGTATTATGAAGGAGAAGGGAAGACTGCCCTGCCCAAGGACGCACGGATTCGGCTCTTTGTGCGCGATCCGGGCCAGCTTGCGCGAATCCTTCCGGGGCTACAGGCCTGGGCGGCAGCGGATGCCCTGGGCATGGATGTAGCCTGTAACAAACCCGGTGTATGCGAGCATTGGCGTCAGTATCCCATGCCCATCACCGCCTATCGCCTGCCCTGTCCGGGCGGTCATTGGGATGCCTGTCGCCTGCCCTTGCCGAAAATCAACACCCCCGTACCAGCACTGGGGCGCTTCCACCAATGAAGCGGGGGACGGTATGTAGGAAAAAGACGTTTTTCTTCTGTCTCTGGGAGAGAAGTTTATGTCAACCCTGCGGTAAGGTTATTGTCAGGAAAATGTGAGCGCCGACCAATATCCAGATAATAGGAAGGTCTATGTGATGATTAGTATTATCAGGTTATTTTTTGCTACCGTTATTGTGTTCTTTTTCATCTCTCCTGTGGCGTATGGTGGGAACAATTCTGAAATGGAGAAAGAGCTTGTCGTATATCTCAAAAAAATTCAAAAGTTGTCTACCGATTATCGCCAGGATGGGCTGCTAGAAAAAGAAAACCAAGCTTTTCGAAAAAAGCTTCTTGATTCTGTCAAAATGCCTTCATCACTTTCTTCTAAATATACCGAATTAAAAAAATTCATGTACATTTCAACCTCGAAAGATGGAGAGGTCCGCGCCTATACTTGGGATACGGAACTGGGCGGTACAATGCACTTTTTTGATACAGTTTATCAGTTTATGGGAAAAAACGGAAAAATTTACACGGAAAGTGAGGAGAGGGGAAAAAATGATCCTGGCGGAATTGTGACGGGAATTTTTGATGTCAATACTGAGAAGGGGAAAGTCTATCTGCTTCGGTCGACAGCAATCCTGGGCTCCAGTCTCGATTATGAGTCCATAAGGGTGGTTGAAATCGCAGAAAATTCGCTCCAAGACAAAAAACTGATTAAGACAGAGTCAGGTCTAACAAGCTCCATCGGATTTGAATATGACTTTTTCTCTATAGATGATAGCGGTGAGAGGCCGATAAGGCTTATCAAGTATGACACTGCAACAAAAACAATAAAAATCCCAGTGGTGGTCAGCAGTCAGAAGTTCCCATATGGGAGGGTTACCGATAGGTTTATCAGTTATAAGTTTAATGGCACCTTTTTCGTGAGGCAAGGTTAAAGGCATGGTTAAAGGCAGGCTATCCGCAAGCTGTTTCTGACCGAGCGGTAAAAGCGCAGGTATGCAGGTATTCGGACGGTAGAAAGACGGAACCGATCACCGCTCACTACAGGGCGCTGCCAAATGCGTGCGATCGTCCCAGTACTGGCGGCACTGCCGTGTTACCCGCAGTGGACATTCTGGCCAACGATTCCGCTTTTGCTAACAGCACCGTGGGGCGTACCGACGTCCCTAGGGTTTTTCCTGATGCTCGTTGATATGCCGCAGCAGCTCCTCGGCGCTGGCATGGGTGTAGTCTTTGGCGACGCTGAGTGTCAGGGTTGCCTGACTGGGATGATCCAGCGCCTCGCGCAGCAGGCCGAGAAACTCGGGTGAGGCAACCAGAATCAGCGCCTCGAATGCACCCTGCTTGCGTTCCTCGTTGAGGAAGCTGCCCAGCTCGGCGGCAAAATCCTGCTTTTCATTTTCCTTGGGGCTGCTCTGGGGTTCGATGGCCGGGCGAGCGCCGTGGGCGAAGCTTTGCTGACTGCGACCAGCGGCGCTGTCGGCGATCAGATCCGCAGCGTGTTTGCGGCTGTCCTCGTGGCTCCAGGCGCGCAAATATTCCGGCATCTGCAACGAAGTATGTCGCTGGTAGAGTTTGGCGCTGCTGCCATTGGCCACCAGGATCCAGGTTTTGGCTCCCATATTTTTTCCCTTTGTGTATCCGCTACTCTCTCATCCTTACCGCAAGTCCTCTGGTTCGTCATACTCATAACGAGGTGTTCCGCCTGCGCTGGGCACGGGATCGGGCAACAATTTCCGTAGTTCCGCACCCGCGGCGCCAACGATTTTCGCATTCTTGTCCAGTTGCGCCGCAATTTCCTGCGCTTCTTCCATGCTCATTTCCAGAGTGGTACTCTCTGCATCTTCACGAATGATCTTCATACGGGCCTCCTCAATCAAACACGCCTTTCGGTTGCTGGAAATGGTCGTCGATACGGTAGTCCTGCTCACCAAGCAAATAGACCATATCCAGCGGGACGGCGGAAAACTGCTCGGCATTTTTGATGATCGGCTCGACGATCTTGTTGAGGTCTTTCTTGGCAAATTCGATACGCAAGGTATCGGAGGGAGATTCTACCAATTTCATGGGCAATGCCTCCTTTCTGTCTGACACAAGATAAGTGTAGTACAGCGTGTCCGGAACTGTGTTCGTGGATTGACGCTATCTCAGGCTAGTCGTTGGTTCCACAAGACGATGGCCGGGCTGGTATGCTCCCAGCCCAGTCGGGAGATGCTCGCGGCATCCAGATGTAAATGGTCGCCAAATTCCAGACCCAGCCCCAGCCAGCAACAGGCAAGGGCGCGCAGAATGTGGCCGTGGGCAAAGCATAGGACATGTTCGTGTCCTGCATCCTCCCAATCCTGGAGCAGCTGCCGGCAGCGCTCCTGCACCTGCTCGCCGTTCTCGCCCTCGGGTGCACCGCAGCGAAAGATGGTCCAGTCGGGATTTTCCTGATGGATTTCCGGGGTAGTTTTGCCCTCGTAGCGGCCGTAGCGCCACTCGTACAGGGCCTCGTGGGCCTCTGGCGCGAAGCCGGCGAGCACGGCGGTGTGCCGCGCCCGTCGCAGCGGACTGGTGTAGATTCCATCGAAATGGTGTTCCCCCTCGGCAAAGTGGGTCCACAGAGCCTTTGCCTGTTCCCGCCCTTCCTCGGTGAGATCGATATCCGTGCTGGAGGTGTGTTGCCCGCTTTTCGACCATTCCGTCTCCCCATGCCGGACCATGGTGATGGAGCGGATCTTTTCGTGCTTCATAGATCCCCCCACTCCGGCTCGGCCAGACGGAAGGGGTCGTTGTCGACATATTGGTAGCGTCGCTCCCAGGGGCGCGGGGTCAGTTCCTCGCCACTCTGTTTGACCGCCAGCACCTGGTGCAGGGCCGACCAGTTGCGCCAGAAGCCGTAGGCGCAGCCGGCCATGTAGATGGCCCAGATGCGGTAACGGGTCTCGCCGACCATGGCAATGGCTTCTTCCTTGTGTGCCTCCAGGCGCCGGACCCAGTGGATGAGGGTCTGGGCGTAATGCGGGCGCAAGTTTTCGACATCCAGTACTTCGAGATTGGCTCCGGCCATGTCCCGTACCACCCGCCATAAATGGGGAATTTCGCCATCGGGAAAGACGTATTTGTCGATGAAGTCACTACCGGAGTGATGACCACCCTCGTCATCCTGACTGGCGGCGGTGATGCCGTGATTCATGACCCAGCCGCCTTCCTTCAGCACCCGCTGGATGACGTCGAAATATTCGGGGAGTTTGGCGCGCCCCACATGTTCAAACATGCCGATGGAACTGACCTTGTCGAAGTATTCCCGTTCGGGAATGTCCCGATAGTCTTGCAGGCGGATCTCGACTTTGTCGGCCAGGCCCTCGCGCTCCATCCGCTCCTTGGCCAAGGCATACTGCTCTTCGCTCAGGGTCACGCCCACGCCCTGTATGCCATAATGGCGTGCCGCCCAGCTCAGCAGCCCGCCCCAGCCGCAGCCGATGTCGAGAAGTCTCTCGCCCGGCTGCAAATGTAGCTTGCGACAGATGTGGTCGAGTTTTTGCTCCTGGGCGGTGTCGATGTCTTCTTCGCCGGTTTTGAAGTAGCCGCAGGAGTAGACCATGTTGCGGTCGAGCCAGAGTTGATAGAAGTCGTTGGAGACATCGTAGTGATAGTGGATGGCCTCTTGGTCCTTGCTCTTGCTGTGCAGGGCCTTGCGAATGAGGCCGGTTTTTGAAGACTTTTTCTTGGGGAAGGCATTGCTCAGGCCCTCGGCCACGGCAAGGATATCCTGATAGCGTCCCTCCAGATCCAACTCGCCTTGCACATAGGCCTCCCCCAACACATCCAGGGTGCTCCCCACGAGCAGGCTGGTGATGATTTTGGCGGATTTGAGCCGCATGGTGACGATGGGCTCGTCGGCAAAATCGTAGCTGTGATCGTCCCAGAAAATGATCCGTAGCGGTAGCGGATGGCCGTTGAGGCCATTTTTGACATGGTCAAGAAAGTTTTTACGTAGATCCACTCGCTTCTCCTTGTATCAAAATTTCCGAAAATCTAGCGGGTGACGCATCGTATGCGCCTTATCAGTATAGGGAAGGCTGCGCGTTTTTGCCGTGTTGGAACGACTATGCTGCTGAGCCTCCTTTGTTTTGCGTGCTCTGGGCCGCTTCCCGCACACTGTGCGCGGGATGCTTTTCGAGCAGTGAAAGTGCCTGCAACTTTTCCGCGCCGTTGGGCAAGCGGGTGATGGCCTCTACCACCGCCAGACCCTGTACCACATCCACGTCGGACTGCAGGGCACACTCGGCGAGGGGGACGGCGGCCTCTGCCCGACCCTGATTCTGCAGGCTGAGGATGGCGCCCATGCGCACCTCGGAGTGCGGATTGCGCAGCGCCCAGACCAGGCGATCAAAATAGGGGGTGTTGCGCTCCCACGCCTCGATGTCCCGCCCGCAAGCCGGGCAGATCTGGCTGCCGACGGGAATTTCCGCGTAGCAGAGTGGGCAGTAGTGGTGGTTCACTAGCAGCCACACTCCGCTTCCCAGCGCAGGATGTGGTTGGCGGGCACCAGCTCTTGCAGGCGCGGCATGACCGCATCCACGGTCTCCGGCTCGTCGAAAAATTCCAGAACCAAGGGGAGATGCACATTCAGTCGCAGCACGTCATCGGCATGGACCGTACCCTTGCTGCCAAAGCCGGCAATGCCCCGGAAGGCCGTTACGCCATGGACCTTGTATTGGTCATGCAGCATGCGAAAAATCTCTTCCATGAGATTGTGCCCGTCGTGTTTGTCACCCTCTTTGATGTACACGCGTACTACCGATACCGTCGTCATGCTTCACCTCTCAGATGCTGCGCGAAATCCAGGCACCGGCAAAGGCCGCCGCCACACATAAAAACAGGGAAGAGAACATATACAGCAACGCCTTCACCGGTTCGCCATTTTCGAAGAGCACCAACGTCTCCAGCGAAAAAGTGGAAAACGTGGTATAGGCCCCTAGGCCGCCGGTGAGCATGCCGGTGCGCAACTCGGGGCTCAGGGAAATGCGCTCCAAGGTTTCGAAAAACAGGAATCCCATGATGAAACATCCCATCACATTGATGCTGAGGGTGGCCCAGGGAAAGTTTCGGCCAAACACGGTCTGCACCAGTAGCGACTGTCCATAGCGGGCCCAGGCGCCAAGAATGGCAAAAAGCGCTATGAACCCAAACGTGGCGAACATCTATTTTTCTCCTTGTCCTCAAACATAAAAAACACTGGCAAAAATCACCAAAAGCAAGAGACCGATATATGCTAAGTAGGCATTCAATGAGCCATTTTGCAGGGCGAGTCCGATGCGGTCTGCCAAAATCTGTGTCAGCCTCACCACGGGACGAAAGAGCCACGGCCCAAAAAATGGTGCCTCGCTGTAATTAAAATGCAGCTCGCGCACAAAATATTCCCGCCCGCGATGTTGCCGCTGCAGATCGTTCGTAGGCCGATACACGAAGCTGTAGAACACCCGCAGGGCATTGGCGAAGGCAAGCGCCGTGACGGCATTTTGCGCCGGTACTTGACGCAGGCCGTGGGCCCAGACCGGTACCCGTCGCCGGCCTTGTCGCAAATGGCCCCAAACGATGAGACCTACGGGTAGCAAGGCAAAGAGCAGCCCCACCAGCAAGAGCAAGGGCGGCGAAATGAAGGCAAAGTGAAAGCGTAGCGGAATGAGAATTGGCCCTTGGGTCATGGCCTGGACGGCCTGGGGGTCAGCTGGCCAATGGGCAAAGCGCAGCCAGTGCAGGCTCCAGGGCAGGACCACGGCATAGAGCAGAACGAGAAGACCCAACAGGAGGACGGGCCAGGTGCCGCCAGGACGCCGACGCGCCCCCCCACCGCCCAAGAGTCCGACACCAAAGACCTTGATCATGGTCGCCAGGGCGATGGCGGCGGTCAGCGCCAGTCCGGCTCCGCCCAGGGCAAGGGCAATCCGTGCGGCGGTATTGTGTAAATGGAAGTCCTGAAAGACGGTCTGAAAGAGATACCACTCGCCGGCAAAACCAGCGGTGGGGGGCATGGCGGCCAGACTCATGGCCCCCAGTACCGCCCCGAGACCCAGTGTCCAGGGGGCCAGGGCCAGTATCCGGCTTTGTGCGATCTGATAGTCATCCTTGACGTCGGCAGCACGATCGGCAGACAGCATCATGCTGCCCTTGGCGAGGCTATGGCCCCCCAGGTGAATCAGGCCTACGGTCCAGGCCAGGGTGCTCAGTGCGACAAAGCCCTCGGCGCGAAAGAGCGAGGCAGCACCCAGCGCCACCACGGCCAGGCCAGCATTCTCTGCCGTCGAAAAGGAGAGCAGACGACGCCAATCATCCTGCTGAAAGGCGTAGAGAATAGCGAGGATGGACGATACGGTACCGACGGCGACGAGCAGGATGCCCGTGCTGGTGGCTGAGCCGATGGGCAGCCAGTCGAGGATGGCCCGTCCCAGGGCAAAAAATGCCACATTCAACACGATACCGGAAAGCAGGGCTCCGGAAGCGCCGGTGCCGCTGCCGTAGGCTCCCGGATACCATTCGTAAAAGGGCAGCAGGCCCAGTTTCGCGCCAAAACCAATGATAAAGAGCACGGCGATGCCGAAGGCAGTATTGGGGTACTGCGCCCAGCTTGCGGCCCAAGTGGAAAACTGCGTATCGCTGGCACCAAGCAGCAGCACGCAGAGCAGCAGGGCTACCGCCCCGATTTCCAGCAAGGCCAGCATGTAGAGATTGGCCAGCCCCGAACGTTCCACGGCCTCGCCGCGATCCGCCAGCAACAGAATGGCTCCGCCAAAGCTGAGGAATTCCCAGGCGATTAAAAAGGCGATGCCTTCCTGCAGCCCGGCTACGCCGAGACTGCCCAGCAAGGCAACTGCGGCGCCGGCATACCACAGATGCGGGCGGCGCGCCCGGCAAGGCGAAAGAAAGGCCGCAACGGCTGCCAGCGCCCCAAAAAAGAGCAGCCAGGCCGCCGCCGGTTGCAGCATCCAGCGCACCTGCTTTGCGCTCAAGGACCAGAGCACTGCCGCTTGCTGAGACTGGGGTAAGGCTAGGGCACTGCCCACCACAATGGCAATGCTGCCGGCCAGCACCGTCAGCCGTGCCAGAACCGACAGACGCAGCAGCCCCAAGGGAATCGTCAGCAGAAGGAACAGAACGGCGATGGCGAAACTAGTCAACATAATGACCTCCTTCCACCCACTGTGGCTGCCGCTCCAGGAGCAGGAGCAGGGCATGGATGAGGGCCGCCGGATTGGGCGGGCAGCCAGGCAACCAGACGTCCACTGACAGCACGCCGTCCAGACCATGCCCGCCGGCATAGCCAGCATCCATGGGTGCCCCGGAGACCGCACAGGTGCCGACGGCAAGTACCATGCGAGGCTCCGGCATGGCCTCCCAGGTGGCCAGCAGGGGGTCACGCATGGGGGCGGTCACCGGTCCGGTTACCAGCAGCAGATCGGCAAAGCGGGGTGAGGGGGTGAAGAAGATCCCCAGGCGATGCAGGTTATAAAAAGGATTGTCGAGGGCGCTGATTTCCGACTCACAGCCATTGCAGGAGCCGGCATCCACGTGCTTGATGTGCAGGCTGCGCCGCAGGCTGCGCGCGACTTTTTTTTGCAAGTCCTTGGCGGCAGGGCTGTTTAGCGCCGCCTGCCAGTGCAGGTCCTGGCGCTCACGCACGGCAAAGGCCCAGTCCCCCGAGGGCAGCATCGCCTCCTCTGGGCAAGCCTCGACACAGGCCTGGCAGACGATGCAGCGCCCGTAATCCACGCCCATGCCGTCGCCTTCGCGGTGAATGGCCGCCGTTGGGCAGGCATCGGCGCAGGACTGACAGTCCGACGCGCAGCGCTCGGGTTGCCAGCGGGGCATCCCCAGCACTCCCTCCTGACCGTCTGGCCCACGGGCTGGCCATTGGGTGCTGGCAACACCGTTCTTGATTCCTGTCCAGGTCCAGAATGGCATCTCGTCCCCCTAGCGATCGCAACCAGCAATGGTCAAACCAAAACTGGCCTCATTGATGGCATAGTCCATCAGGTTGGTGTCGTGTACGGTGAGGGGAAAGACCCGCCAGTTGGAAAACGATGGCGACTTGATCTTCACCCGCTGTAGTTTCCCCGCACGGATACGCACGGCATACAACAGGGAACCGCGCGGGCTTTCTGCCCAACCAAGCCCCGCCTGCTCGCCGTCGGGGATGGCGAAGTCGGCGCGCACCGGCCCCGGTTTGAGGCGGCCTGATGCCTGCACGATCAGTGCCAACGCCTCACGCAACGATTCGGCGCGTACCTCGGCACGGGCCATGGCATCGCCTTTTTCGCGCACCGGCACGTTGAAGCGCAGTTTGGGGTAGGCCGCATAGGGATGATCACGGCGCAGATCTCGATCGAGACCGGAGGCGCGCGCTACCGGGCCGGTCGCTCCCTGATCGAAGGCGGCTTGCTTGGGCAGCACCCCCGTACCCATGAGGCGATCGAGGTGAGTGGCAGTATCGTGAAGGTCTTGCAGATAGGCATCGGCTTCGTAAATGAAGCTCTCCAGATTGCCGGCCAGATGCTCGGCAGCGAGATCGCGGCGCAATCCGCCTACGCAGAGCAGCCCACGCAGGAAACGGGAGCCGGTGAGCTTGCCGTTCAGCTGTTTGACCCGCTCTTCGAGAAGCAGACCGGTGGCCGAGCCGACTTTGAGCGTCGTGGTTTTGGCGAGCAGCCCGAAGAAATGGAGATGGTTGTAAAGACGCTCGAGCTCCACGATGATCACCCGCAGCAACTGTGCCCGCCACGGCACTTCGATGCCCCAGGCTGCCTCGACAGCCTGGCAGTAGGCCAAGGCATGGCAGGCGCTGCCCACGCCAGATACGCGCTCGGCGAGGAACACGGCCGACTCCGCGGACATGCCCTGAAAGCGCTTTTCCAGGCCCCGATGCTTGTAAAAGAGGCGCGGGTGATAATGGAGGATCGCTTCGCCGATGTACGAGAAATGAAATTCTCCCGTCTCCACGAAATCCGCCCGCACCGGCCCCCAATAGAGGTCCTGCACCTGATCGTTGGCAACCTCGGGCATGGTTGGGGGGGCATAGGCGCCGGCGATGCTTTCACCGCTGTATTGCGGGCCAAGGGGGGCTGCGGCGAGCTGGTAGCCCTCGTGAATCACCAAGGGATAGGGTTCGGGGTGGTCCAGGAACTCCACTCCACCCAGTTCCTGCATCTCCCGCTCGTACCAGCCGAGCAGCGGGACCAGCTTCGCCAGGGAAGGGATCTGTCGTGAGGCACGCAGCTCCAAGAGTAGAAACTGTGGGTTCTCCGGACGGCTGAGCAGATAGCGCAAGACACAGACATCGTCCTCTTCCCAGTCATGCCAGGCCATGAGGAAGCGCATGCCTTGCTGCAGACAGTCCTGCGCACGGCTTTCGAGGGCGTCAGCCGTGATCTCGTGGACTTCGAGTTGAGGGTTGAAGGGAGACGTACTCATGGCGCCACCGCAAAGGCATGTTGAAAGAAGTTCCAGAGGCCATCGGGCCACCACAGGCCAAGCACCAGTATGGGCACGAAGGCCAGCAGCATGGGCAGGATGTTCCACAACGATAACTTGAGGGTCGGTTCCTTGCCGGATTCTGGCTCTGGTCCCCAGATCATGCGCCGAAAGTGATTCAGGAAGGCGGTAAAGATCAGGATCAGCAACACTGCCATCACCCATACGGCCCAAGGGTTAGCGCTCAGGATGCCGCCACGCAGAATGGTGATCTCCGACAAAAAGAGACCAAAGGGCGGCGCCCCGGTAATCGCCACTGCCCCCAGCAGCCAGACGCCGCCGGAAAAGGGATAGTAACGCAGAACCCGGCGCATCTGGCTCATCGACTTGGTTTCGTAAGCGCGCATCATGTTGCCGGCACCGAAGAACATGAGGGATTTGGTCAGTGAGTGGTTGATCATGTGGTACATGGCCCCGGCGAAGGCGATCGGCCCGCCAAAGCCAAAGCCCATGGCCAACACGCCCATGTGCTCCAGGGAGGAATAGGCGAACATGCGCTTGGCGCCATCCTGGCGCACGATGAAGAGCCCTGCTACTGCCAGAGAGATGACCCCCAGTACCAGCAGCGCCGTGTGGCCCATAAGGCTGTATCCCCCGGCGTCGACGATGGAAAGGAAACGATAAATGCCGAGCAGGGCAATATTGAGCAGCGCGCCAGAAAGCATCGCCGAGCCGGGGGCCGGACCTTCGCTGTGGGCATCGGGCAGCCAGGTATGCATCGGCGCGAGACCCACTTTCGTTCCAAAACCGACGAGGGTGAGCAGAAACGAGAAAAACAGCAGCGCTTCTGGCACCTTTGGAGCCGTCAGGCGCAGGTTCTCCCAGGTGAGGGCATAGGTAGGTCCGAGGGTAAAGGTCCCGCCCCAATAAAAGAGGATGATACCGAGCAGGGCCAGGGCCAGACCCGCGGAGACCACGATCAGATATTTCCAGGCCGCCTCGATGCACTCCGCTTCGCGTTCGAAACCCACCAGAAAGGCGCTGACGATGGTCGTGAAATCGATGGCGATCCAGAAAATGCCCGGGTTGTTCATCAATGGCGCGATCAGCATGGTCAGGGCGAAACCTGCCTGCAGCGCGTAAAATTTGTGCAGACGCGGCCTTTCCTCCGGTAGCAGGCGCATGTAGCCGATGGCGTAGATCGAGGCCAGGAGATAGACGACGCCAACGCAGAAGAGCACCCAGGCCCCCAGTGGCGTGATGAGGATATACTGCTTGGCGGTGACTACGGCGTGATTCGGGGCGGCGACCAGAATTGTCAGGGTCAGGCCGAATACCACCAGGGCGCTGGCCAGATTGAGGAACTCTCCCCAGGCAGGACGGCGAATGGCGAGCATGGCAACAATTGCCAGCGATGGCACGATCCACAAGGCGGCGATCAGGGCGTTGAAGTTGACCATGCTCAGCCCACCAGTTTCTGCAGGCCGCGGCTGCTGGTGGTCCCGGCGTGACTCTGCAGGAAGCGGACCAGCATGCCAAAGGCCATGACGATAGTGACCAGATCGAAAATAATGACCAGCTCCAGCAGTGCCGGCATGCCAGGAACAATGATCTGTGAGCCGAGGAAGATACCATTTTCGATGACCAGCAGACCGAGGATGTGGCTGATGGCCTCGGAGCGCAGAATCATCATCAAAAAGCCGATCAATTTCAGGCTGAACATGCAGGTGAGTGCCAGTACCGCGATGTTGTCGGTGAGATGCAGGGAAACGCCCAGCTTCCGCGCCACCTCATAAGAAAAAATCACCAAAGCTGCCCCCAAGAGCATGCTCGACGAGGGCTTGAGCAAGGGCGTGAATTCGCGATTGATGTGCAGGCGCTTCACCAGGCGCAAGACCAGATAGGGCAGGAGGCTGCCGCGAAAGAGCGCCGACAGGACAGCGATGATGTAGAGCTCCGGGTAGTGCCCGTAATAGCCGATGGAGGCCGAGATAGCGGCGATCACCCAGGACTCGGCGGCAAAGGCATAGACATGATTTTTCAGCCAGTGCGAACCGAGCATCACGAAAGACAGCACCAGGGCGAGGATGGCGAGCAGGCTGAACAGCGACGTTGCCAGGGGGCCCAGATGGAAGATCAGCATGGCAGGCTCCTAGAGTTGGTCCGCCACAATGGCGAGTACGGCAAAGAGAAAGGACAGGGCCAGCGGCTCCTGATAGCGATAGAAACGCAGGCGCGACTGCACCGTATCCACCATCACCATGAACAGCCCCACGGCAGCATATTTCGCCAGGATGACCAGCAGGGCCAGCAGTACCGAGCCAAAATCCCCGCTGACCGACAGGCCCCACGGGAAGAGGAAGACATTCAGAAAGATGGTGTAGAGAATGAACTGCTTCATCCAGCTCGCCCACTTCAGTAGCGCCAGTAGCGGCCCGGAGTATTCCAGTATCCGCGCTTCGTCGATCATGTAGATTTCATAGGGGATGGTGGAATGGATGGGTAGACGGTCGGTTTCAACCGTCAGCAGGATGATGAAGGCGAGGACCAGAAAGATGTGGGCCGGACTCCAGTACGCTACTGGGTTCTGTGCCAGCAGGTGATTGGCGACAAAGGGCAGCATCGAATGATCGAGAAAGGTGATGCCGACAAAGACCAGGATCAACGTCGGCTCCGCCAGAATGCCCAGCATCACGGCCCGGCTCGATCCCAGGCCGCCAAAGGGCTGGCCAGTGTCGAGCCCGGCGAGCAAGATGAAAAAGCTCCCCAAGGTCAGGATCAGACCACCGCCGAGGATGTCTCCCATATCGGAAAGGGGCAGGGGGAAATTGGTCAGCACCGGGATGAGCATGGGCACGATCATCATCGCCACGAAAGCCACCACCGGCGCCCAGAAAAAGACCCAGGTCGCCGTTTCCGGCACCAACTGCGTTTTGTGGAAAAGCTTCCAGAGATCCCGATAGGGCTGGAAGATGGATGGACCCTGGCCGCGCTGGACCTTCTCTTCCATCTTGGCGATGAATCCGTGCAGGAGAGGCGAGAGCAACAGGACCGTCAAGACCTGCGCCACCTGCAAGACAATATCCTTCAATGAGCACCTCCCCCTGCCTACAAAAGACAATCTACCACCCCTTTTTGCGGGGATGTGGTAGAAGTCATTAGCCACGGGGGCGGTTCGAGGCGGACTTCATCGCCTTTTTTTATAAGCTAGGCGAGAGCAGAAGATTTGTCAATTTCGCGGTAGCTTTGGCTTGTATGCCACTGTAAAGCTGCTGCGTGCTCGTCAGCCTGTCTATTGTCATATAGAAATAATATATGGCAAACGTAGGTAAGTGTCGTACTGGAATTCGAATCTTGCCAAAGAACCCACAATCAAGCCACGAGCACGATGAACATCTCGCTCCCGGAAACGCTAAAGTCCTTTGTGGACGAACAGCGCAGTCAGCAAGGCTATGGCAGGAGCAGGCCAACCGGAATGTGGACGCGGCTGTCCCCTAGATCAGTCTGAAGGATATTCGGAGCCCTCATCCCTTCTCAAAACGCCCAATGACCAGAAGCGAAAAAAGCAGACTGCAAAAAGAGCGCAGCGGCACTGAGGGCCAGGGCAACGTAGCCCCAGCGAGGACGCCATTGCCAGAGCTGGCCACCGAGTAAAAAGAGCGGCAAATTCAGATACAAGAGCCGGTAGGTGGAGACAGGTCCCTGGGAGGCCCCCTGAAACCACAGGTAGGCGCCCACCAGCACCAGCGCAATCCAGGCCCAGGCCCAGGCGCGGCGCCAGACGAAGTAGAGCAGTGCAAGCAGATTGCCGGCGAGGACGACCACATTCATCAAAAAATATACCGAACGCGCCGGATTGAGGGCGGTGACTTCCCCTGCCAGTGCCTGCCAGAGAGGTGTGTAGTCGGCGCCAGAGAAGGGGTACAGGTGAACAATGTTGGTGAGCTTTTGCAGCGGCGATAGTTCACCCAGGTACGAAGCGTGGCCATGGATGAAGGCGAGTGGCGCAGAAAAAGTCACATACTGATATACGATGAAGGCTATGAGCCCGCTGCTGGCAAACAACCCCAGGAGCACTGACCCCCCCAAGCTCCGCCAGGACCGTTCTTGCCAACGCTGCCAGGCCAATATCGACCAAAGGGCAAAGGCAAAGAACACCATCAGCGGGCCGCTGGCGCTGCCCAGGCCCAGCCAGAAGGCAGTCAGAGCTGGTCTTTCCCTGTGCCAGGTAAGCAGTGCCAGGAGTGCCAGAACATTCATCAGGCCCGTGGGATAATCGCTGGCAAAGAAAAAGGCCGCCGGAGAGAGGGCGTAGAACCAGGTGGCAGCATTGGCTGCAGGCTCTTCCAGATTCTCGCGGGCGAAGCGATGGAAGAGGAAGATCGACAGGACTCCGCTTCCCGCCGCCAGCCAAATGCCGATATTGGCCAGCGCGAAAAAGGGCAGGATCTTGCCCAGCAGCGCCAGGATCAGGGAGTACAGGGGGAAAAACACGATGTTCTGCCCGGCCGGCGAGCCCGGCACATATTGGTATCCGTGCTGCGCAATATCCAGGTACCACTTGGCATCCCAGTTGACGAGGCTCGCTGCCAGCGGCCCGGGCACCGGATCGAGACCGCGGCTGAAAAAATAATAGCCGCAGAACACCCCGAACCAGATCAGCAAAGCGGTGACGAAGTTGACGCGTAAACGGGGAAGGAGGTCGCGATAGGTCGAGAGCTTCGGGATCTTCATCCGGATGTACAGGCTTTCTCGGCTTCCAGCATGGGAAAGTATGCGACTATGCAGTATCTGCCCGGCGCTGCCAACCGGGTTATTGTCCCAGGAACAGCGGAAACAGGAGCCAGCCGAGACCGAGCAGCAGCATTCCCGCAGCGGCATACAAGCGCAGGATGGCAGGTTGCCAGAGCGCCAGACTGCGTTGCTCGTGCGGGTGACGCCAGAGACTGGGCAGGTAGTAGGCGAAGGACAGGGCGCTGCCCAGGATGAGCACGATGGCAAGACCCCAGACCTGGGCGTGGATATCGGCTACCAGGACGCCAAGTTTCACAAAAAAGCCCAGGGTCGGTGGCATCCCGGCAAGGGACAACAGGCTCACGGCGAGCAGTCCTGCGGCCAGCGGTGCCTGCTGGCGCAGGTGACGCCAGGGAATTTCGTCAGTTCCCTCAGGCAGGCTGAGCAAAGGGCCAAAAATTCCCGTATGCATCAGACCGTAGACCACGGCGTAGAAGGTGGCGATGATCAGGCCCAAGGGGCCAGCGGCGAGGGCAGCGAAAAAATAGCCGGCGTGCGCAACCGCCGAGTAGCCGAGCAGGCGGCGGAAAGAAGGGGTGCGCCAGGCAAGCAGGTTGCCGATGACCATGCTGAGCACCGCCAGGGCCAGATAGGGCAGGAGCCAGGTGCCAGAGACCCCGGCCAGATTGATCAGCACTCCCATGATGGCGACCTTGCCCACCGCCCCCAGGTACAGCACCGCCGGGGTTGGCGCTCCGGCATAGATATCCGCCACCCAGGCATGAAAGGGGGCGACCGCCAGCTCAAAGCCGAGGGCGGCGAGCAGCAGGATAAAGCCCAGGCGCGCGGCGAAGGTGCCGTTGATCGGCCCCAGCGGTGGATTCAGGGCGAGGTCACCATTCCCTAGGTAGATCAGGGCGATACCCAGGGCAAAGAGGGCCGAGGCGAGGGCTGCCAGCAAGGCATATTTCATCGCGGCCTCAAGGGCGCGGGACGAAGAGCCGGGCCAGACAAAGAGCGCAAAGAACGGCAGGACCTGCAACTCCAGGCCGATGAACAGCCCGATCAGCTCATCACTGCCCACCAGCAGGAGCGCTCCCAGCAGCACACTCAGGCAAAGTCCGGTAAAGGCCCCGGGCATGCGTTGCAGCAAAGGATGACGGGCCAGGAGCAGAAAGAGCACGGCACTGGCCAGGCCCAGATAGGTGCCGAGGATCGTGGCGCTACTGTCCCAGTAGAAACCCTGGCCCAAGTCGAGGCGGCCATGCAGCACCAGGGCAGCGGCGCCGAGGCTACCCAGCACTCCCCAGTACGGGGCAAGACGGCCAAGGCGCGGATGCAGGTCGAAGAAAAAGGCCAGGAGGGCGGCAATGGCAACGGCGATCGGCGCCCACAGCGTCGCACTAATGACCATGCGCACCCCCGATCAGCAATGGGCTGTGTACTGGCAGGAGCTGGGCAAAATCGGCGAGCAGGGTTTGGCTACCCAGACCCAGATAGAGGCTTGCCGCGCCCAGGAGCAAAAAAACCCACCATTCCCGCTGGGCGAGGTCGGCAATCTGCGCCGGCAGTCGCGGATTGATCTGTCCCAGCATGCTGCGTTCATAGGCGCGTAGGAAGACCACCAGGTTGACGATCATGCCCAGGGTGGCGATGCCCGCCCAAAGCGGCAGGACGCGGAAACTGCCGAGCAGGGTCAGGAACTCACCAGGAAAGTTCCCCAACCCGGGCAGGCCCAGGGCCATCAGGAAAAACAGCAGGGTCCAGGCACCGAAGCGTGGCATGCGCCGGAACAGTCCACCCAGACCCTCCCAGTTGCTGCCAAGGCCCCGCGCCTCGAGTACGGCCAGCACGGTAAAGAGTCCGGCGGCGAGGACGGCATGGGCGATGCTGAGAAAGAGCGCGCCGCTCCACGCTTGCTCCTGTAGGGCGAAGATCCCGAGGGCAACGAGGTTCATGTGGCTGACACTGCTATAGGCAACGGTCTCGCGCAGCTCGCTGGTGCTGAGGGCGAGGAAGGCGCCGTAGAGGGTGCCGATGGCTGCCAGGATGATGCCGGCGGGACTGAAGAGTAGCGCCCCCTGGGGCAGCAGGGGCACGGCCCAGTGCACCAGCCCATAGACGCCCGCCAGCACCGTCGCCCCGGAAAGAAAGAGGGCGGCAGCGGGAGCGCTTTGCACATAAGCTCCGCGTGCCCAGCCGTGCAGAGGAAAAAGAGGGAGCTTGACTCCGAGCCCTGCCAGCATCCCCAGAAAGAGCAGCAGTTGGATCCGTCCGGAGAGGTCACTCCCACTCAACTGGATCCAGGAAAAATCATAGATACCGGTACTGTTGCCGCGATTGAGGTAAATGGGCAGGACTGCCAGCAGCAGAAACAGCGAGGCGGTTACCGTATACAGGAGAAAGGTCAGGGCGGCGCGTCGGTCTTTTTTGCCGCTGCGCAGGATCAACCAGGCCGCCGCCAGGGCGACGATCTCGTAAAAGATGTAGAAGCTGAGGAAGTTGTTGGCAAAATAGGTGCCCATCAGGGCGCCCTGCAGCACCGCCAGAATCCGTGCCAGATGCAGATATTCGTCGTGGTGCCACTGCACGGCCAGGGCGACGGGCAGGAGCAGGGCGGTCGTCAGGGCAAAAAGATCCGCCAGGGGATTGGCCTGCAGCTGCCACAGGGCGCCGAGGAGGGGAAGATGAATGGCCACCACGGCGGAAGGATCGCCCGCCAGCAGGGGAATGCAGAGCAGGATCTCCGCCAGCGCGCCCGCAATCGTCAGGGCAACGGCCGAGCGCTGCGCCAGGCTCAGCCACAGGGCGATGCCCCAGGGTAGCAGGACCAGCAGCGAGACGATCATAGTGGCCAGCTCCAGATCAGCAGCAGGAGGAGCAGGAGCCCGGCAATCATGCTCACAGCATACCGGCTTGCCAGTCCATTTTCGCCGCGGGCCAGGGCATAGGCCGACAGGCGCAGGCCGTCGCGCAGCCCCCCCTGGGCCAGTCCCTGCACACCCAGATTCTCGACGCCACTACGCAGGAGTCTGCCCAGGGCGTAGAAGGGGGCAGGGAAGAGGCGCAGGATCGTGCCGTCGATCCACCAGCCGCTGGCCAGAAACCGCCAGCGACTGAGACCGCGGCCGGCACGCTCGCGCCGTGCTGCCCAGTAACCGAGTGCGATACCCAGAAAGGTGGCCAAGGCCCCCACCAGGGTCAACAAACCTCCCTCCAGCCCGATCGGGCGCGGCGGGAGTCCCAGCTCGGGGGCCAGCCAGTGCACCCAGAGGTGCGGTCCAGGCCAGCCGGGCGGAAACTGCAACCAGCCAATGCCAATGCTTGCCGCCGCCAGGAGGGCCAGGGGGATCTTCATCCCCCAGCCCATCTGATACGGCCCTTCCAGTTCCGAGGGCTTGCCCTCGAAGACCAGAAAATACAGGCGGAAGGCGTAACCTGCTGTCAAAACCGCGCCGCTCAGGCCGAGGGCGTAAGGAACGCCACCGCCCGCTACCAGGAAGCTGGCGTTGATGATCGCGTCCTTGCTGTAGAAGGCCGCAGAAATCAGAGGCACGGCGGCGAGCGCGAAGACCCCGGCAAGAAAGGTCCAGCGTAGGAAGGGCTGGCGGTATTTGAGACCGCCCATATGGCGGATGTCGTGATCGTCGGCGTAGATCAGAATGATGGCGCCGGAGGCCATGAACAGCAGGGCCTTGAAACAGCCATGCACGAGCAGGTGAAAGAGCCCGAGGCTGGGGGCACCGATGCCCACCCCCATGAACATATATCCCAGCTGACTGATGGTGGAATAGGCGAGGACGCGCTTCACGTCGACTTGTGCCAGACCGCAGGAGGCTGCAAAGAATGCCGTCCAGGCGCCGAGCACGGCAATGGCCTCGAGCATGCCGGGGACGGCAGCAAAGAGCCCCAGCAGACGGATACAAAGGTAGACCCCAGCGGTCACCATGGTCGCCGCGTGGATCAGCGCGGATACGGTGCTCGGGCCGGCCATGGAATCCGGCAGCCAGATATGGAACGGGAACTGCGCCGACTTCGCATAGGCGCCGATCAGGATCAGGATACTCGCCGCCAGTAAGAGGGCAGGCGCAGGTTGCGCCGTGACCAGAGCTAGAAGGGTACTGATGCTCAGGGTATGGTACTGGGCAAAGAGCAAAAAGATGCCCAGCAGCAGTGTGGTATCACCAATGCGGGTGACGACGAAGGCCTTGCGCCCCGCCCAGGCATTCTCCGGTTCGCGGTACCAATGCGAGATCAATGCATAGGAACACAGACCCACGGTCTCCCAGCCCAGATAGAGCAGCAAGAGATTGTTCGCCATGGTCAGAATGAGCATGCCGGCAACGAAGAGATTGAGATAGAAATAGTAGCGTCGCTCGCCGTAGTCGCCGCGCAGATATTGCTGCGAAAACAGGTGAATCAGAAAGCCGACGAAACTGGCGATGGAAATCATCACCAGGGTCACGTCATCCACTCGCAGGGTCAGATCCACACGAAAATCGCCCACCGCCATCCAGGTCCAGAGCCGATCGAGCAGGGCGGGCTCGGCGCCCGGGCCGAGCCAGATAGCGAGTACCACCAGAGAAGAAAGTAAGGGCATGGTGGCGGCCAGGCGTCCACACCAGCGCGGCCCGAGCCGTTCGCCAAAAAGGGCGTTGATCAGGGCGCCGAGTAGAGGAAAGCCCGGGATGAGAAAGAGCCATTCAGTCATCTTGCTTCTCCCGTTCGCGCAACAGACGCAGGCCATCGACGTTGAGGGTGCCGAGTTCCCGGCGGACGCGCAGCAGCAAGGCGAGGCTTGGTGCCAGGGCGGCGCCGCTCAGGGCCATGATGAAGAGCGCCAGTACCTGACCGCTGATGGCGTGCCAGCGGGCACCCCCCGCCAGGGCTATCAGCAGAGCGGCGTTGAACAGCAGTTCTACCCCGAGCAGCCAGAAAACCAAGCTGCGGCGCAGCAGGATCAGGGCCAGACCCACAAAGAAGAGCAGGGCGGCGGCAGCCAGGGCGATCTCAATCATGGTCTTTCTCCCCGGCATGCAAAACCAGCACCGCCCCAATAACCACAAAGAGCAACACCGCTGCCGCTTCGCTCCACCACAGGTTGGGACCGTAGAGGGCGCGCCCCAGCAGGGCCGGCCCCAAGGCATGGATCGCAGTGGTGATGGGTTGCTGTTGCCAGAGCAGGGCCGCCAGCGCCAGGGCGAAGGCCAGCAGCAGCAGGGCGCCAAGGGGCCAGCCGCTACGCCAGCTCTGGCGGGCGGCGGCGGCCCGGGCCTCGGGCCCGATGAGCATGAGGGTAAAGAGAAAGAGCACCAGGATGGCACCCAGATAGAGCAGGATCTCCATCGCCGCCAAAAAGGGCGCACCGAGCAGATAAAAAAGGATGGCGAGGATGCCCAGGACGGCGGCAACGGCGACTACCCCGTACATGGCGTCGCGCAGCAAGAGCACCCCCAACAGCAAGGCGGCAAGCACGACGAGCAAGAAAAAGCCGAGGAAGATCATGGCAGGTTGCTCCGCGGATCGCAGTTTCTCGGCTCTGGGAGGGCTTGGGTGCGTACGCCGGCGTGGTCGTAATAGCGGTACTCGGGATGCTTGCCGGTGCCGTCGATGAGCAGGGCCTCCTTGTGGTAGACGAAGTCACCGCGTTCAGTCTTGGCAAAGGCGAATTCCGACGAAAGCTGGATCGCTACCGTCGGACAGGCCTCCTCACAGAGTCCGCAATAGATACAGCGGGCAAAATTGATGCGAAAGCTCTGCGCAAAGCGGCGGCCATTCGGGCGATCCGCCCCTTCCAGGGCAATGCAGTGCGTTGGGCAGACCGCCGAACAGAGTTCGCAGGCCACACAGCGTTCCTCGCCATCGGGATCGCGGGTCAGGATCGGGCGACCGCGCCAGCGCTCGCCCAGTTTGGGCTGCTGCTCCGGATATTCCAGGGTGTCCCGGCGCCGGAGCTGTCGCAGGGTCGTCCACAAGCTCGCCAGTAGGCCGTGCCACAGTCTCATAGCGTCCCCCACAGGGCGGCGGCAATGGCCGTCAGCAGCAGATTGAGGATGGCCAGCGGCAGCAAGGCGTTCCAGCCCCAATGCAGCAACTGATCGTAGCGTGGCCGGGGCAGGCTGGCGCGCAGCCAGAAAAAGATCCCAATGATGAAGCCGGTCTTGAGCAACATCCACAACCAGCCCGGCAACCAGGGGCCACTCCAGGCACCCAGATAGAGCAGGCTGATCAGCGCGGCGATGAGCACCAGCCCAAGGTACTCTCCCAGGAAAAAATAGCCGAAGCGCATACCACCGTACTCGGTGTGATAACCGGCGACGAGCTCACTCTCTGCCTCCGCGAGATCAAAGGGCAGACGCTGGGTCTCGGCAATGCCGGCTATGAAAAAGATCAGAAAGCCCAGTGGCTGATAGACGATCAGCGGCACCGGCTGACCCGCCGCACCGAGCCCCTGCAGGGCGAGACTGCCGGATAGCAGGACCAGGGCGAGCAGGGCAAGGCCCATGGGCAGTTCGTAGCTGATCAGTTGGGCCACGGCCCGGATGGCACCATAGAGGGCAAACTTGTTGTTGGACGACCATCCCCCAAGAAATACCCCGTAGACGTGCAGGGAGCTGAGGGCCAGGATGAGCAGAAGACCGATCTCCCAGTCGCCCGCCCAGGAAATGCCCGGGGCCAGGGGAAGCACGGCAAAGCCCGCCAAGGCACTGAAGGCGACCAGAATTGGGGCCGTGCGATAGAGCAGGCCGCTGGCAAAAGGCGGGACGAAATCCTCCTTGCAGAGCAGCTTCAGCGCGTCGGCCAATGCTTGCCCAACTCCCAGAGGACCCAGGCGGTTGGGCCCCAGGCGATTTTGCAGCAGGCCCAACACCCGCCGTTCGGCAAAGACGAGAAAGCCAGCAATGCCCAGCAGCACCAGCAGGGTGACGAACATGGCGACGATTTGCGCAAAGAACAGCATCAGTCCAGCCACTCTGGATCGACGCCGTCGCCCGGGCGCAGGCCCAGGAAAACGAGTTCAGCACGCGGGATGGCGAGGACCTCCGCCGCCATGTCCGGCAGTTCGCGTAGCGGCAGGGTTCGGCTCGTGCCATCGGCGGCGCGGAGTCGCACCTGTCGCGCATCTTGCTGCCCGGGAGCGATCCAGGCAGCACTGGCGGGGGCCAGGCTGTGCAGTTCCCGCGCGCCGTTGGCGAGCTCTTCCTCGCTGTAATGGCTGAAGCGGCAAACGCTCCAGCCTTGGTCCGTGGCGCGGGGTGGGGGCGCCGAGTGCAGACGGAAGCGGGCGCGCAGCTCTTCCGGCAGAAACACGCCAGGGTCCCCCGGCCGAGGTTCGGAACGCAGCAGAAAATCACGATGGAAGCGCAGACGCTCCTGCCAGCGTTCGGAAAGCCCGAGGCGCTCGGCAAGGGCGCGACAGAGCTCTACGGGACTGGGCAGGAGCTCCTCGCGCAGGGCACCCCCCGCCGCCAGCGGGAACGGCCCCAGCTCCGGGCGCCAGTGACGCTCTTCCCGTGCCGGGGTGTAGGCCACTGCCGCCGCTTGCAGCCGCCCCTCACCGTTGTAGTACAGCCCCGGGCGCTCGCTCAACGCCGCGCAGGGCAGGGTCAGCCAAGCATCGTCCCAGGATAGGCTGCGGCGGTGATCGATGAGGCTGAGATCGATGTCGCCGTGGCTCCGCCACCAGGGCCCATCCATTTCCTGCGGGTCCTGGCCGAGGGCCAGCAGATGGTCATAGTCGTGCCCGGCAAGGGCAGTACGCAGACGGCTGGCGTGACCATCGACGGCGTAAAAGGAGGCGCCCGGAAGGTTGCCCTGGCGATAGACCGGCAGGATGCCACTGCCATCCGGCCAGGTGCCGATTTCCCGGCGCAACAGGTGCAGGAGTTCGGGCCCCACCGACTCGCTGTCGATAAGCAGCAGGAAAGGCCGATGATGGCGTTGTCCCAGCCAGTCCCAGGCAGCATCGAGCAGATCCGCCGGGGGTAACAGACGATCCTCGCCAGCCAGCGCCGTCAGAGGACTGGGCAGGCAGCGCAGGAGGCTGATGGCCGCGCCGCGGTCGTGCGCCGCGCGCAGAAACAGAGGCAGGGTGGGCGCGACCCGATCCACCGCGCCGATGACGAGAATCTCTGCATAGGCGGAAATCCTGGCCGGTCCTGGCGGGTGTGGCAGGGCCAGGATCTCGCGTGCCTTGGCTTCCTCCCAGGGCTCGAAAAAGGCGGCGAAGGGGGCATCGAGGACACGCGCGAGGGCAAAGAGGGCCAGATTGCTGTTGAGATCCTCTCGCGGCGAGCCGAGGAAGGCGCTACGCCCTTCCGCCAGGCGTGCCGCAAGTCGGTCGAGGACGCTGTCGACATCCTGGCGGCGCCCCCCGGCCTGGGCCTGCCGCGGCCGATCCTCGGCGGCGACGTAGCGAAAGCCATAGCGGCCGCGGTCACAGAGAAAATGCGGATTGATTTCGCCATGGCAGCGCTGGCGGACGCGCCGCAGGTGGCCGCGGGCGGCACCGGGTCGGGTATTGCAGCCGATACTACAGTGTGGGCAGATGCCGGCGCTTTCCTCCAGATCCCAGGGGCGCAGGTAGTCCTGATGGTAGACCTTGTCGGTAAACACCCCGGTGGGGCAGACCTCGGCGAGATTGCCGGCGAGGGGGCTTTCCAGTGGACCATCCTCCAGACGACCGAAAAAGACCCGATCGCGTGAGCCGAAAACGCCAAAGTCTTCGCCGCCCGCCAGATCCTGATAGAAACGCACGCAGCGATAGCAGGTGATGCAGCGATTCATCTCCTGACGGATCAGGGGACCCAGCTCCTGACTCTGATAGCGGCGTTTTTCTGGTTCGTATTCGCGGTAGGCATGGCCACTCGCCACCGTCATGTTCTGCAGGTGGCACTGGCCCCCTTCGTCACAGATCGGGCAATCATGGGGGTGGTTGCGCATCAGCAGTTCGCTGATCAGTTGGTGTTCGTGCTGTACCTTGGCTTCTGCTCGCCCCAGTTGCAGATCGCGGCTGGCGGGCAACAGGCAGGCCATGGTCAGGCGCGGCGGGTGCTTGCCGTCGTGGGGATAGACCATCACCCCGCACTGGCGGCAGGCTCCCAGGCTGCCCATGGCCGGATGAAAGCAGAAATAGGGGATGCTGCTTTCCTGCCGATGTGCGAGGACGGCCTCCAGGACATTCTGCCCCGCGCGGAAGGGGATCGCCTCGCCATCCAGGTAAAAGACCTCAGCCATGGCGCACCGCGTAGGGACAATGCCCTTCCTGCACATGTGCGGCGAGCTCGTCGCGGAAGATCACCATCCCCGATAGCAGCGGCATCAGGGCACCCGGGGCCAAGGCACAGAAGCTGTTGGGGGCGATCTCCTTGCCCAGAGTTTCGATTTTTTCGAGATCGCGCATTTCGCCTTCTCCTCTTTCGATCCTCTCCAGTAACCATAGTAGATAGGGAAGACCTTCGCGGCAGGGGGTGCAAAAGCCGCAGGATTCGCGGGCGTAGAAGCGGGTGGTGGCGACGAGAAAATCGAGGGGGCAGTGTTGATCATCCAGGACGATACAACCACCGGTGCCCAGGCGCGAGCCGATTCTCGCCATGGCATCGAAATGCATCGGGGTGTCGAAATCCTGGGGCTGGACGAAGGGCGTCGAGGCGCCCCCGGGCAGTACGCCGCGAATTTCCCGTCCTGGCAGCGGCCCGCCCGCATGTTCGTAGAGAATCTCGCGCAGGGTCGTACCCATGGGTAGCTCAAAGAGCCCCGGCTTCTGCACTGGCCCACAGACGCTGTAGAGCTTGGTCCCCACCCCGCCATTGGCCCCCCAGCCCTGATAGGTCTCGACGCCCTCGCGCAGGATCCCAGGCAACTGGGCAAAGGATTCGGCATTGTTGACGGTGGTGGGTTGCTGCCAGAGTCCTTTCTGGGAGATGTGGGGTGGTTTCTTGCGGGGGTTAGGGCGGCGTCCCTCGATGGCGTTGAGGATGGCGGAGTCCTCCCCGCAGATGTAGCGTCCGAGGGAGAGATGGATGTCCAGTTGCAGCCGGCCGGCGGGCAGGTCCAGCAATTTCGCCGCCTCGGCAGCGGCCAGGGCGCGGGCGAAGACCTCGGCACCGGCCGTATATTCGCCGCGGATGAAAATGACCGCCTCCTGCACCCCCAAGGCATGGGCGGCGATCAGCATGCCTTCGAGAATCTGCTGGGGGGCACCAAAGAGCAGGGCGCGATCCTTGAAACTGCCGGGCTCGGTCTCATCCAGGTTACAGACCAGATAACGGGGCTCGGGGGCATCGAGGCCGCGCAGGCGCCATTTCACACCGGTCGGAAAGCCCGCGCCACCACAGCCGCGCAGACCGGATTTTTCCACCAGGGCAATCAAATCTGCCGGAGACATCTGCAGCGCCTGCGTGAGCCCTTGGTAGCCCCCCACGGCGCGATAGGCGTCGAGATTGGCCGGATCGTCACTCGCAAAGAGCATACTGAGGGGCTGAATGCTCATGACTCGCGCTCCCAGCCCTGGAGTAGCTGGCGCAGGGCCTCGGCGCTGAGGGGCGCAACCGTGTTCTTGCCATCGACAAAGGCCGCTGGCGCGCGCTCGCAGAGGCCCAGGCAGACATGCGGCAGGACGCTGTAGTGCCCGTTGCTCTGGCCGAGGGGCACGCCGCTCTGCGCCACCGCCATCCGCAACAATCCGGGTGCGCCGGCAAGATGGCAGGCGATGCTGTCACAGATGCGCAGCACATGGCGTCCGGGATCCTCGCGCAACACCAGGGGATAAAAGGTGCAGAGTTCCTCCACCCGCACCGGGCTGATGCCGCAGAGACGCGCTACCAGCTGCAGTCGCTCGTCATCGATCCAGCCGTGTTCCGCCTGCAGGATGCGCAACAGATCGCAGACGGCGGCCTCCGGATGGCTGCCCGCATGTTCCACCACCTGCTGCAAGCGGCTGAGCAGGGTTGTGGGTACGCTTTCAGCGGTCGAGGTCGGCGAGGACATAATCCAAGGATCCAATACTGGCGATGAAGTCGGGAATGGCGAGACCCTGCCCCAGCTCGGTGATCATCTGCACATGCGGAAAGGAGCCTGTGCGCACCCGCAGGCGCTGCGGGCGCGGGCCACCATCGCTGCAGACAAAATACCCCAGCATCCCGCGCGCCGACTCCCCCAGCCCCAGGGCCACCCCGGCGGGTGGGCCAAATTCCGCCGCCATCTGCTCGAAGTGGTGGATCAGGGTCTCGATGTCTTGCAGGGTGCGGTCCTTGGGCATCAGCGCCTCGGCAGCATCGCGCGCGAGCACCGGGCCGGAGGGCATCATCCTCAGCAGCTGGCGCAGGATAGTGATGCTCTCGTGAATCTCTTCCAGGTGCAGGGCGGTGCGGCTCCAGGCGTCGCCGTCGCTGGCGGTGGGCACGGCAAACTGCAATTGCGGATAGAATCCGTAGGGTTCGGTTTTGCGCAGATCCCAGGCGCTGCCGGTGCTGCGCAGGACGATACTGGTCGCTCCCCAGCGCTCGGCCATGGCGGTACTCACCTGGCCAATGCCGCGGGTGCGGGCGCGGAAGATGTCATTATCGATGCTGAGCGCTTGGGTATCGCGCAGGCCGGCTTCGACGCGATCAAGGACTGGGCGCAGCTTTTCTTGCCAGTCCTCCGGCAAATCCTCGGCTACCCCGCCAATGCGAAAAAACTGCGGATGCAGGCGTCCGCCGGTGAAGTCTTCGATCAGATCGAGGAGCAGGGAGCGGTCGCGAAAGGCATAAAACGCCGGACCCATGGTGCCGAGGTCATTGCCATAACTGCCCAACCAGACTAGATGCGACTCGATGCGGCAAATCTCTGCCAGCAGGGTGCGGATCCCTTCGGCGCGTTCGGGCACGCGGATGTCCGCCAGGGTCTCGACGGCGCGCAGGTAGGGCCACTCGCCGAGTACGCCACCCAGGTAATCGACGCGATCGGTATAGGGGATGAAATTGTGGTAGCTGTGTCCCTCGGCAATTTTTTCGACGCCGCGATGGTGATAGCCGATGTCGGGATCGACGCTCACGACGCGCTCGCCGCGCAGACGCAGGCGATAGCGCAGGATGCCGTGGGTGCCGGGATGGTGCGGCCCGACATTGAGCAGCATTTCTCCTTCGCCGGGGGCGTCTTCGGGATTGTAGACGGCGAGCTGCTCCTGCAGGCAGCCGCGCTCAAAGCGCAGGGGCGGGCGCTCGGTGGCGCGGAGAGGCTCGGCCTTGCGCAGGGGGTGTCCCTCCCAGTCTGGGCTCAGCAGGATGCGACGCAGATCGGGATGCCTGGTGAAGACGATGCCAAAGAGGTCATAGATCTCCCGCTCATACCAGTTGGCCGCGGGATAGATCGCACAACAACTGGGCGCCTTTTCGCCCGTCAGGGACACACGCAGACGCAGCCAGTCGCCGGGCTGCAGGCTGTGCAAGTGGTAGATCAGGCAGAGCTGACTTCCGCTTGCAGTCTCCTCTTCCCGCGCGGTCAGGTCGAAGAGAAGGCGCATGGCGGGCTCGCGCTCCTGCCGGAGGTAGGCCAAGGCGGGGAGGATCTGACTTTCCGGTAGCCAGAAATCCGGCAGCTCGTCGCGCGCGTCACCGGCAGGATGAGCGGCGAAGCGGCGCTGCAGGATCTCGGCGAGCAGCATCAGTTCTCCTGCGCCAGAACCCGGGCCGGGCGGGCGCGAATCTTCCGCTGCAAGAGCAGCAAGCCATCCATCAGGGCCTCGGGGCGCGGCGGGCAGCCCGGCACGTAGACATCCACCGGCAGGATCTGATCGAGCCCCTGTACCACGCTATAGACGTCATACATACCCCCGGAATTGGAGCAGGAGCCCATCGAAATTACCCACTTGGGTTCCAGCATTTGCTCATAAAGTTCGACGATCATCGGCGCCATCTTGGCAAAGACGGTACCGGAGCAGATCAGCACGTCCGCCTGCCGTGGCGAACTGCGGATCACCTCGGCGCCAAAGCGGGCCAGGTCGTGTCGCGGGGTAAGCGCCGCCACCATCTCGATGAAGCAGCACGAGGTGCCAAAGTTGAGCGGCCACAGCGAACCAGCGCGACTCCAGGCAATGATCTCATCCAGTCGTCCGGCAAAGAAGGCCAGTGGCCCACGCTTCATGTCCATCGTAGGCCTCCCATCGCCCATTCGTAGAGCCAGCCCAGGGCAAGAATGACGAGAAAGGCGATCCCACCCCAGAGTGCCGCCGGTGGCAGACCATGAAAAGCGACCGCCCAGGCGTACAGAAAGGCGCCTTCGAGCTCAAAGACCAGGAAGGAAACCGCCAGCAGATAAAAACGAATGGGAGTAGCGGGATGCGTGGCCGTACTGACGCCCAGGCCGCTTTCGAAAGGGATGTCCTTGTTGCTACTCGGATGGCGGCCGCCCAGGTAGCGTGCCAGCATCAACAGCCCGAGCAACAGGCCCAGTGCGAGCAGGGCAAATACGGCAACGGCGGCGGCATGGTGCAGGGGCATTCGGCTCTCCTTGCGACTTTGCTAAGAGTATAGTCAAGAAAAACGTGCCTGGCAGATCCGTCGCGCCGAGGCCTGGGATACGGATCTAGGCAAAGAAAATCGCCCACGACTGCACTATGCTGAAAGCAGCGGAGAAGCGAAGTGGGGCTTTCGTCCCAAGGAGATGACTATGGCGCTGTGGGATGAGTCGCAGGTGCAGGAGAGAATCCTGGATTATCTGGATGCGCACCAAATGCTGGCCAGCTTTACCAGTATTGGCGGGGTGGCCGTGCGGGATGGCGCCCACTGCCAGTGTCGATTGGTAGAAAGCGGTCAGGACCAGAATCTGCTCAGCTGTCTGGTCGATTTCGAGGAAGAAATCGGTTTTGGTGCCGCCGAGCGGCAACGCCTGCGTCAGCAGGGCGAGTTGCATGTGGTTCTGGGTAGTGATGGGGTGGTGCGCGATGCCTGGCTGTGCCGTGGGGGAAGCTGCTGAACCCTCACTCCGAGGCGTTTTCCTGCAACGCCCGCTCGATGCGGCGATCGGGGACCAACCAGAGGAATGCTACCAGCACATACATCGCCAAAGCCGGCCAGGGGTGACCCAGCGCCGCAGCGCCGATGCCTAGCGTATAGAATACCGGCGAAGCGTTTCCCTTCCAGTCGCGGCCAAGGACCGCGCGCAGCTGCGATTGCGCGCCCTGAAAGGCGATGATCTGGCGCTGGAGCAGCCAGTAGGCCAGGGCGGCGGCCAGCAAGACGATACCGTAGAGTAGCGCGGGCAGGGCGGCAAAGTGGTTTTCCCCCAGCCACGCGGTCATGAAGGGGAAGAGAGACAACCAGAAGAGCAGGTGCAAATTGGCCCAGAGAATGCGGCCATTGACCTTGGGGCACAGGTGCAACAGATGGTGGTGGTTGTTCCAGTAGATGCCGATGTACACAAAGCTCAGGATGTAGCTGACGAACACCGGTAGCACGGGCAGCAGGGCGCCGAGGGTCGGGGTCGAAGGTGGCCGCAAATCCAGCACCATGATCGTGATGATGATGGCGATGACGGCGTCGCTGAAGGCCTCTAACCGGGTTCTGCCCATAACGAGTCACGACATTCCATGGCAACAGATAGCCGCAGTGTCTCACCACTATTGCTAGCAAGCCAAGCGCGAAACACATAGATTATAGTAAATATAATAATTTATAATAAAAAATTATATTCTATATATGTATCTTGGATACTCTCTGCTCGTGCCCAATATCGGGTACAAGCAGGAGATCCTCCATGAATACCAACCTCTTGACTGCCGTCACGGGCGGTCTGTTGTTGATCACACCGCTTTTGTACATCTTGGCTGCCCTGCCCAAGGCGCTTCCCGGAGTGGTCTCGGCGCAGCGCTATCGGGCGCGGATCCAGTTTGTCTCCATCGCCGGATTTTTGCTTGCGCTGGCAGCAGTCGTGGGCTACGCCCTGGGCGCACAGGGAGACTTTGTCCTGTTCGCACTGCCCTTGCCGGCCACTGCGGCGCATCTCGACCTGTCGGTGCAGCTCAACGCCATGACCATGTTGCTGGCGCCTTTGGTGTCCTTTGTGTTGATGATCCTGGCGCGATTCAGTGTCGAATATCTGGACGGCGACCGGGCGCAGGCACGCTTCTTTCGTCTCCTTGCCCTCACCGGCGGTTTTTTTCTGCTGGTGACTATTGCCGGTAACCTGGGATTCTTCACCCTGGCGATCATTGCCACGGGCTTCAGCCTGCACCGTCTTCTCGATTTCTATGACGACCGGCGCAAGGCGATCATGGCGGCGCACAAAAAATCACTGTTCAGTCGTGCTGCCGATCTTTTTCTGCTGCTCGCCAGCGGCCTGACGGCGATTGGCGCGGGAACGCTGGAGTTCAGCAAGATCGCTGTCCTTGCCCAGTCTCCAGCCTTCCCCTGGCAGTTGCAGCTGGCGGCCTGGTTCCTGGTCTTTGCGGTGATCCTGAAAAGTGCCCAGTTCCCCTTCCATGGCTGGCTGATCCAGGTCATGGAAGCGCCAACCCCGGTTTCGGCCTTGATGCACGCCGGTGTGGTCTATAGTGGTGCCATTGTCGCCATGCGCATGAGTCCGCTGCTCCTGCGCGAGGAGTCTGCTCTGCTCTTTTTGGGAGTCATTGGCTTGCTGACCCTGGCGATTGCCTCGCTGGTCATGATCACGCAAACGGCAATCAAGTCCTCTCTGGCCTGGTCGACGGTGGCACAGTTGGGTTTCATGTTGCTGGAATTGGGTTTGGGGCTCTTTTATCTGGCCCTGTTGCACTTGTTGGGACACTCCTTGTACAAGGCGCACGCCTTCCTCAGTTCCAGTAGTGGGGTGGACCAGTTACGGCAGCTGAAGCCGCAGGCAGAGAAGGGCGGCTTTGCGACCTGGCTTCTCGGTACGCTGTTGGGTTTGGCGGCGTCTATGGGGTTGGCCCTGGCTTTTGCGCTGCAACCTCTCGGGCACCCGGTGACCCTCGCGATTGTGGTCATCATTGGTATCGCCATGTCGCAGATCTTCATCAAGGGGGCGCTGTTTCCCAGCTGGGGTAGCCGTGCCGGCGCAGCCGTTCTGGCGGTACTGATGATGCTGGTCTACTACGTGCTGCACATACTCTTTCATGGCTTCTTTGGGCCGGATTTCGCTGTCACCGTCAGCAATTCCGTCCACTACCAGGTCTTTGCCGCCTGGGTGATGCTGACCTTTCTGTTCCTCTCCTGGATTCAGGGGCCGGGAAGGATGCAGCTGCCGGTAGCCTGGCAACAGAGTCTCTATGTGGCCCTGTATAACGGCCTCTACGTAGACCTCTGGATCGAGAGGATTGCCTATCGGCTATGGCCAGAGAAGTTTGCCGTCGAAAAACAGGGACCGAGGATGGAGTTTGCGACCCTGGAGTCTGATGAGATCACGAATACTGCGGGAGGTGGACGATGAAAGAAGAGATCATGCAGAAGCAGTGGGAAGAGGCTGTACAGCAAGCCTGTGCCCGCATCGCGCCGGTTTGGCCTTTGGACTCCTTTGTTGCCGTCAACCCCTATTGGGGCTTCGTGGAACAGGATTTTGCCGAGACGGCGGTATATCTGCACCGTCTCTCCGGTGAAAAACTCTTCCTCGACCGCTCCTGGTTTCGCCAGCAGTGGGAAGCCGGCAAGATGCGCATCGAGGACGTGCAGGCGGCGGCCGCGGATTTCGCTCAGACCCTGAGCAGCAGTGAGGTGCATCGCTATCTTCGCCGCGAGGAGACGCCACCGACGCAGCCGCTGGCCCTGCTCAGCAATGTCCTGCACCGACCGGATGCCCCGGCCCTGGAAGACTTCCTGCTCGATCAGATCGGACAGTTTCTGGCGGCGTACTATGATCGCGGCCAGGCGGCCTGGACGCGTCCTGGTGCGGCGGACGAACAGGGGCTCTTCGATGCTTGGCGGCAGTATGCACTGCGCAATCGCAGCGCCAGTGTCATCGGCATTGGCGATATCCGCCGGATCCTGCTGCAGGTACCGAGGGAATCCGCGGCGGCGCGCCAGTGGGCCCTGGAAATTCTGCAGATCCCCGATGGACTGCTCTCCGACTACCTTCTCGCCTTGCTGAAGTCCATCGGTGGTTGGGCCAGTTGGTGCCGCTACCAGGTTTGGCAGGCGGAGTTGCAGGGGAAAAGTCGCAGCGATCTGCCGGAGCTCTTGAGCATCCGCCTGGTCTGGGAGGCGATGCTGCACGCCTTTGCCAGCCCAGAGAAGCGCAAGCAGTGGCGTAACGGGCTACGTCGTTGGCAACATGGTGAGATCCAGCCATTACAACGGGAGATGGATCTGCGCGAGGCGTGCCTGCGTGCCTTGGAAAAGAACTTTCGCCAGGGGATTGCGCGGCAGTTCCATCGCCGTCGGGAGGACTCACCGGTATCGTCTGCCACGCGTCCCCGCTTGCAGGCGGCCTTCTGCATCGACGTGCGCTCGGAGGTCTTTCGGCGCCACCTCGAGTCGGTTATGGAAGATGCGCAGACCATCGGCTTTGCCGGATTTTTCGGGGTGCCGTTGCAGTACCAGCGGGCGGGAGAATGCCATGCCCGTGGTCATCTCCCGGTCCTGCTGCCCGCCCAGATGACGGCGCAGGAGTCGCTGCCCGGCAATCTCCAGAAGAAGCGCCTCGGACGCCTGCGTCGGCGGGCGGAATGGAAACAGTTCAAGACTGCGGCAGCGTCCTGCTTTTCCTTCGTGGAGTCCTCTGGAGTGGCCTATGGCTTCCGTATGTTGAGCGAAAGCCTAGGCTGGCAACAACCCTCCCAGGCACCGGATCAGGCGGGGCTGAGCGCGGACGAGATGCGCCAGGTGCATCCGGTGCTTGCCGATGCGGCTTTCACCGGTAACGCGGAAGCCAAGGCGGAGGCCAAGACGGAGCTTGCCGAAAAAATCCTGCGCGGCCTGGGGCTGACGCAAAGCTTTGCCGAGCTGGTACTGTTGTTTGGACATGGCAGCACGACCACCAACAATGCCCACCGAGCGGGTCTTGACTGTGGCGCCTGTGCCGGCCAGACCGGGGAGGTCAGCGCCCGGGTGACCGTCGACCTGCTCAACGATGCGGCGGTACGCAGCGGGTTGCGGCAGCGAGGGATAGCTATCCCCTCCGACACCGTATTCCTGGCGGGTATGCACGACACTACCCTGGACCAGACGCAGTTGTATCCGTCTTCGCTGGCACCAGCACCGGAGTTGTTGCAGGAGGTACGCGAGGCCCTGCAGCGTGCTGGGGATCTCACCCGCCTGGAGCGGATCACCAAGCTCGTCCCCGGGGTAAGTGACTCGCAACAGGCCGAACGCTTGCTGACCTGGCGGGGCAAGGACTGGTCGCAGGTGCGTCCGGAGTGGGCCTTGGCGGGTAATGCGGCCTTCATCGCCGCACCGCGCTGGCGCACGGCGGGCGCCAATCTGGCAGGTCGCGCCTTTCTGCACGACTACGACGCGAAAAAGGACGCCGATTTTGCCGTCCTGACCCTGATCATGACCGCACCACTGGTGGTGGCGAGCTGGATCAATCTGCAGTACTACGGCTCGACGGTGGACAACCTGCGCCAGGGTAGCGGTAACAAGGTGCTGCACAATGTCGTCGGTGGGCTGGTCGGCGTTCTCGAGGGTAACGGTGGCGATCTGCGTGTGGGTCTGGCCGTGCAGTCGCTACTCGATGGCTACGAGCTGCGCCACGAGCCGCTGCGCTTGTCGGTGTTCATCGAGGCGCCGCAAGCGGCTATGGATCAGATCATCGCTGCCCACGCGGTGCTGACGAATCTGGTCGATAAACGCTGGATCATCCTCTTCCAGATCAATGAAGACAGCACATTGCACGAGCGGTTGCCGGGAGGGGGATGGCAGACACGCGCCATGTAAAAAAGCCAGATTACGTTCCTGATCCCTCGACGCCCGGCGCGAGGGATTTTTTTATGGTCGGCCAGATCTGTTCCAGTCGTTCCCCGATTTCCCCCTCCTTTTGCCGGGCGAACTGCAGGAATGCCTGCGTCGCCAAGGAGAGTGGCCTTTCCTTGGAATAGACCAGGTACCATTGCCGCAAAATCGGAAAGCCCTGGACATCGAGAACGCGAACGGGCCCTTGCGTGCCTTCCAGCGACAGCGAGTGCAAGGACAGGACGGCAATCCCCAGATGGCCGATGATGGCGTGCTTGATCGCCTCGTTACTGCCCAGTTCCATGCGCACATGGGGGTGAAAATCCTCTTGCTCGAAGACGCGCATGGTGGCTTTACGCGTACCAGAGCCCGGTTCGCGAAAGAGAAAGGGCTCGTTTGCCAGATCTGCCAGGGGAATGGAAATCCTGCCTACCAGAGGGTGATTGGCCGGCGCCATGACCACGATCGGGTTCAAGGCAAAGGCGATGGATTCGATGGAAGAATCCTCCTGCGGTGGCTCGCCCATGATGTAGGCGTCGTCCTCGCCCGCTTGCATGCGCTCGAGGATGCGGTCGCGGTTGGTAACCTGCAGGAAAAGATCGATTCCGGGATAGCGTTCGCCGAAGGCGCCCAGCAATTCTGGGGCAATGTATTTGGCCGTACTGACGACGGCAAGACGCAGATGGCCACGCGCCAGACCGTGACGTTCGGATATGGCCGTCTCCAGGTCGTCCAGACTTTGAAAGATGCTGCGGCAGCAGGCGTATAGGTCCTCGCCGACGGGGGTCGGGCGCAGGCCCCGTCCGACTTTTTCAAAAATCGGCTCCCCCAGAGTTTCTGCCAGGGTTTTCAGCTGGATCGATATGGTGGGTTGGGAGACAAAGAGCTCCTCTGCCGCCTTGCCAACACCACCAAGCCGCACTACCGCTGCAAAAATCTGTAACTGACGCAGACTCAGATTGCGTAGCAGCCTGTTTGCCATGCCGATTACCGGCTAACGGTAGAGTGCCGCTTGGCCCTGGCGTTGCCGGGTCTGGCTGGGGCGGGCACCCTTGGCTGCTGCTTGACGGACGACCTCGTCCGGATCCTGCAAAAGCATCTGTCGTTGGGTTTCGTTGAGAAGAGGATTGCGGGCGATCGCGTAGCGCACATTGGGGTCTCTGTCGCTACAGAAGGCCGCGACCTGCTCGGGGCTCAGATCGGGGCGCTTGGCAATGCACAGACGAATCACATAGTCGTCGTCTGCGGCAAACTGAGCCACTTCGCTGGGCCGGAGATCCTGGCGCCGGGCAAAGTAGCAGCGGGTTTGCACCCACTGCTCCCGGGCCAGGGCCTGCCGGTACAGATCAGGAATTTCTGGGGCCAAGGCCCAGCGCAGCCGGGCCTCCAGATCGAGACTACGCCAGGGTGGCAGATCCCATGTGTCGCATTCCTGCATCCGTTACTGCGGGTTGCAGGTGTAGCCCGGCGGGCAGGAGGGGGGTGGGGTATTCTGGATACAGTTGTATCCCGGTGGGCAGTTGGCCGGCTGTTGCTGTTGGTTTTTGGAGACTGCATAGCCTGCCAGCCCCCCCAGTCCGGCACCAATCGCCGCTCCCGTCAGGGGGCTGCCGGATTGGTTGCCAATCACAGCACCGGCAACGGCACCCAAGGCGGCGCCTGCAGCAGTGTCGGTGGTGGTTTTGCTATTGCCCAAAGGGCTGCTGTTGTACCCATAGGGGTTGCCATAGGGATTGTTCGCACAACCGGCCAGCAACAACGTAGCCAGCATCATGCCCAACCATTTTTTCATCGTCTTTCTCCTCGTTCTCTTTGTCACCAGTTGACGTTGAGGCGCTTAGCACGAAGCGTGCCCGATATGCATCTCTGAAAAATCAACGTATTTGCTCGCGTCAAAACGATCTGTTGTCGGGACTTGGCGACATTAGCCCACAGAACTGGCCATCCGCTTGCGATACTGGCTCAGATCCTTGGCGCTGCGAATCGGTACGTCGAGGAGCGCCGACAGATTGCGCAGGATGCCATTGACCACCTTGCCCTCCCAGATCGTGTCGAAGTGAATCTGATTGTCGAGCCAACGTTCCAGCCAGCCGGGATCGGGGAGATGACTCTGCACGCTGTCCTGCGGATACATCTCCTTATTGACGTGCAGGTTGGTGGGATGCAAGGCCTTGGCGGTCTTGGTATTGGCCATGAGCACACCAATCTTGGCAAAGGCCAGGCGGGCTGAGTCGCCCACACGCTCCACCGCCCGACGCATGTACTTGAGGTAGATGCCGGCGTGCCGTGCCTCATCCTTGGAAAGCGTTTCATAGATGAACTTGATGACTGGTTCCTGGTGCCACTCGGCAGCGGCCTTGTACCAATGCGTCAGACGAATCTCACCGCAGAAATGCAGCATCAGGGTCTCCATTGCCGGCGCTGGATCAAACTCGAAGCGCACCTCATGCAGCTCTTCCTCGGTGGGCAGGTATTCGGGCGCGAAGCGGCGCAGATATTCCATGAGCACCAGGGCATGCTTCTGTTCTTCATAAAACCAGATCGACATGAAGGCCGAAAAATCCGAATCGTCGCGATTGTCGCGCAGAAACATCTCCGTGGCAGGCAGGGCCGACCACTCGGTAATGGCGTTCATCTTGATGGTTTGTAGATGCTCTGGGGCGATCTTGCTGGCGTCGAACTGATCCCACGGGATGTCCTTCTCCATATTCCAGCGGGCGGCCTCCAGGGCTCTGAACATTTCGGGGTATAGCATGGTACCAACCTCTCTCGAAAAACCTTGCCTGTCAAACAGGAGTATTTCTCATTCTACGGCAAAGTGCCGGTAAAGAAATACCCCCAAATTGCACAATGGCAAAGAAAAAACCCCGCCAATGGCGGGGTGGAGTGTCAGCACCGCGGGCTTTAGTCGGCTTGCCGGCGCAGAAAGGCAGGGATGTCGAGATCGGCATAATCTGCCACCGGGCGTGGGGCGCTGCGCTGGTCAGTACTGGTTGCGGCACTGCGCGTCGCTTGCTGGCGCAGGGCTGCAGGGCGATCCAACTGGCGCCAATCGACGGCGTTGGCGGGCGTGGTCACTTCCGGGCGCAGACGGTTGTTTTCTACCGCCAGCCGCACCGGCTCGCGCTGCAGACCGGTGGCGACCACAGTGACGCGCATTTCCCCTTCCAGGTTTTCGTCGATCACGGTGCCCACCTTGACGTTGGCATCGTCCGAGGCGTAGCTGCGGATCAGCTCACCGACTTCCTCGAATTCACCAAGAGACAGGTCGTTGCCGGCGGTGATGTTGACGAGAATGCCACGTGCGCCGGAGAGGTTGATGTCATCCAGCAGCGGGCTGCTGGCGGCGCGGTTGGCGGCATCGCGGGCGCGGCTTTCGCCACGGGCGGCGGCCGTACCCATCATCGCCAGTCCCATGCCGGACATCACCGTGCGCACGTCGGCAAAATCGAGGTTCATCAGGCCGGGACGGGTGATCAGCTCGGAAATGCCCTGCACTGCCCCCATCAAGACGTTGTCGGCAGCGAGATAGGCATCGCGCAGGCTGATCTGCTTGCCTAGTACCGCCAGCAGTTTTTCGTTGGGGATGATCACCAGCGAATCGACATGCTGCGCCAGTTCATCGATACCGGACAGGGCATATTGCTGGCGCTTTTTGCCTTCAAAGTTGAAGGGTTTGGTGACCACGCCGACGGTCAGGATGCCCATGTCGCGGGCGATGGAAGCGACCACGGGCGCTGCACCGGTGCCGGTCCCGCCACCCATACCCGTCGTGATGAAGAGCATGTCGGTATTTTCGAGCACGCCGCGGATCTCCTCGCGGCATTCCTCCGCCGCCTTGCGCCCGATCTCGGGGTTGGCACCTGCGCCCAAGCCGCGGGTCAGTTCACTGCCCAGCTGCAAAGTGCGCTGGGCATGGGAGTTGCGCAAGGCCTGGGCATCGGTATTGGCGCTGATGAATTCCACGCCTTCCAGCCCGGTCAGGGCCATGTTATTGATCGCGTTGCCACCACCGCCGCCTACCCCGATGACCTTGATGACGGCTCCTTCCTGCTGCATTTCGTTCAATTCAAACATTGTCGATTCCTCTTGCTGGATCTGTGGGATGGGGGACTCAGCCGAAGCTGGTCTGTACCCAGTTGCGCAATTTGCCAAAGACGCCGCCCATGGCCGCGGCGCGATGTCCTTCGTCGCGCACCGTACTGGTGGCGGCAGCGGGCTGTTGCACCGGCTCGGCCTGGCCGGCCAGCCCGTTGTGCATGCCATACATGACCAGACCGACGCCGGTGGCATGCCAGGGGGCGCGCACCACCGTTTCCATCCCGGCCAAATGCATGGGCTCGCCGGTGCGCACCGGCAGGTGCAGAATTTCCTCGGCCAGTTCGGCCATGCCCTGCAGGCGGCTCGAGCCACCGGTGAGTACGACGCCGGCGGCGACGAGGTCTTCAAATCCGGTGCGACGTAGTTCGGCCTGAATGAGCTCGAAGAGTTCGCGCACGCGCGGCTCGATGATGTCGTTGAGCACGCGACGGGAAATGGTGCGCGGGGGACGGGCACCGACACTCGGCACCGGGATGTCGTCGTCCTGTTCGATCAGGTCGCCCAGGGCACAGCCATAGAGCTTCTTGATCTGTTCGGCCTCGACGGGTGGGGTACGCAAGCCCAGAGCGATGTCGTTGGTGATCTGGTCGCCGGCAATGGGAATGACCGCGGTATGGCGTACGGCGCCATCGCGGAATATGGCGATGTCGGTGGTGCCGCCACCGATGTCGACCAGGCAGACGCCCAGCTCCTTTTCATCCGCGGTGAGCACGGCATCGGCGGAAGCCAGTTGTTCGAGCACCAGGCCCTGCACCTGCAGGCCGCAGCGTTCGACGCACTTGGCAATATTCTGCGTGGCGCTGATGGAGCCGGTGACGATGTGGACCTGCGCTTCCAGGCGCACTCCCGACATGCCGATGGGTTCGCGTACCCCTTCCTGACTGTCGATGGTGAATTCCTGGGGTAGCACATGGATCACATTCTGGTCCTGCGGAATGACGATGGCGCGCGCAGCGTCCATCACCCGACCGAGATCATCATTGCTGACTTCCTTGTTTTTGATGGCGACGATGCCGTGGCTGTTATAGCCGCGGATGTGTCCGCCAGCGATACCCACGACCGCGCCGTGGATCTGTACCCCGGCCATGAGTTCGGCTTCCTGTACCGCGCGATTGATGGCCTGCACGGTAGATTCAATGTCGACGACCACGCCCTTTTTCAGGCCACGGGAGGGATGCTGGCCAACGCCGATGATTTCTGCCTCGCCCGTGGAGCGTGCTTGCGCCACGATACAGGCGACCTTGGAGGTACCAATGTCCAGACCAACGATGAGTTCTTGATTGCCGCGTTTCATTTCCTTTCACTCCTTGGGGCTGCCGACCCCTCACTGACACTCGTAGAAGCCGCCTCCGGCAAGGCGACCGCGAAACCGTTGTTGTAGCGCAAATCCATGCTGGCGCCGGGCACCAGGTACTGCTTGATTTCCGGGGCGACGCTGACCCAGCGTTGCACACCTTCCATGATCTTTTCCCGACCAAGCACCAGTCGGACCCCATTACTGAGGATGCAACGCCAGCCACCGCGTGGGTCGAGCTCCAGGGCGCGTACCTGCAGATGCAGAGGTGCCAGGGTCTGATCCAGCTTTTGCCGTTCTTGTAGCATTTGTAGTCCTGCATCCGCCGGACCAAAGAGGGCAGGGAGCTGTTGCGGGATCTCGTTTGCGGGTACCGGATAGACTTTACCGTCTTTCCCCAGGACCTCGCCGGCGCCCCCCAGCCAGCGGGCTACTGGCTGCACCCCCTGCAGGTCGATCGCGATGCGATCGGGCCAGACCCGGCGTACATCGGCATTGGCTACCCAGGGCACCTGCTGCAGGGCGTCGCGCACTTGCGTGAGATTCACCCAGAGAAACCCCTGTCCGAGGAATGGCGCAATGGCTCGGTTGATTCGGTACACCGGGATCTTGGATGACAGTCCTTCGATGTGGATAGTAGCGATGGGCATCAGCGCGGGCTGACGTACCCAGTCCCAGGCCTGCAAGGCGCCGAAGCCAAGAGCGAGCAACAGCCCACCCCCGAGGCTTGCGCGTAGGGTCTTGCCCCAGGGAAAGGGCCGGCTGGGAGCGATGGCCGCAGCTGGCTTTTGACTCTCTTGTGGTGGCGGCGCCTTGGCGACCGGTTCCCGTCGGTATCCTTGCAAATCGCGAATGGCACTTACCATGATTTCACTCCCTTCCCCGCGTTGAGGATACGTCTGCATAACTGGCCAAAATCCCAGCCGATGGCCTGTGCCGCCATGGGCACCAGACTGTGACTGGTCATACCGGGAACGCTGTTGATTTCGAGCAAGGCCGGCGCACCGTTCGCATCCACCAAGAAATCCACCCGGCCCCAGCCGCAGCCACCGATTTCGCTGAAGGCCTGCAAGGCAAGATCCTGCATTTTGCGATCTAGCACATCGCCGAGACCCGAGGGCAAGAGGTAGCGGGTGTCGTTGGCAATGTACTTGGCGTGGTAATCATAAAACGGACCGCTGGCCTCGATGACGATCGGAGGCAGAGCCTCGCCACCGACAATACCGACGGTGACTTCCTTGCCGCTGATGGCGGCTTCCACCAGCACTTCGCTGTCGTGGGCGAAGGCCGCGCCGAGGGCGCTTTCCAGCTCCTGGGTGTTGCCAGCGCGGCTGACGCCAATGCTGGAGCCGCCGCGGTTGGGCTTGACGAAAAGCGGCCAGCCCCAGCTGGGCAGACTGTTGGGCAGGGCGTCATCGGCGCGCAACAGCATGCCGCGGGTGGTGGGGAGGCCAGCGCTTTGCCAGAGACGTTTGCAACGCCACTTGTCCATCGACAGGGCACTCGCGAGTACGCCGCTGCCGGTATACGGGATGCCCAGGTTGTCGAGATTCGCCTGCAGATGTCCATCTTCGCCGAAGGCGCCATGGCAGACGTTGAAGGCCATGTCGACGCCCGCATCGCCCAGTTGCGCGGCGAGGTGTTGCGGCTCGACGTCGATGCCACAGGCATTCAACCCCGCATCCTGAAGGGCTCGGAGTACCGCCGCACCACCGCGTAGGGAGACCTCGCGCTCCTCCGAGGGGCCGCCGTAGAGTACGCCAATGCGCTGTTTTTTCGACATCCTGCCCTCATTCATCAAAATCTTCTCCCAGCACACGCATTTCAGGCTGCAAGACAACGCCGAAGCGACGGCGTACCGTTTCCTGCACTTCCATGACCAAGCCCTCGATTTCCCGTGCGCGCGCCTGTCCGCGATTGAGAATGAAATTGGCGTGTTGCGTGCTCACTTCGGCATCGCCGATGCGACGTCCCTTGAGTCCTGCCGCCTCGATCAAACGCGCCGCATGGTCGCCAGGGGGATTGCGGAAGACCGAGCCGCAACTCGGCCAGGACAGGGGCTGGGTCGCCGCCCGCTGGCTCTGCCAGGCGCGCAGCTGAGCGCGCAGTGCATCGGGTTCTCCGGCGGATAGACGCAGCCCGGCGCGCACAAAGCAGGCATCGCCCTGGCCGCGTACGGAGCGATAGCCCACCTGAAACGCGGCTGCAGGACGGCGCTCCAGCTCACCGTTGCGATGGAGCAGTTCGACCCACTCCACCAGGGGCCAGGTTTCTCCCCCATGGGCACCGGCATTCATGGCCAGGCAACCGCCCAGGGTGCCGGGAATCCCGGCGAGAAATTCCGTACCGGCGAGACCATTGCGGGCGGCGAAATGGGCAAGTTTGACCGCCGAAATCCCGGCCTCGGCAACCAGTTCGCCATGCTCGCCGATCGTCATTTGATCCAGTCCATGGGCAAGACAGATGACCGTCCCGCGCAGGCCGGCGTCGCGCACCAGGACGTTGCTACCGAGGCCCAGCCAGGTGATCGGCCCGTGGGAAAAATTCCGCAAATAGCCGACCAGATCTTCTATGGTGTCGGGGATATAGAAACGCTCTGCTGTACCCCCTACCCGCCAGCTGCTATGGCGTGCCAGAGACTCACCGAGACGCAGACGACCACCGATCATGCCTGCGCCCCCTTGCCAAAAATCGCATCCCAAGCCCCGGCAAGCTGGCTGATATTCCCTGCTCCCATACAGAGCAGCACCGCATTCTCGGGTAGCAGGAGCGGGATTTGTGCTGGCTGCTGCAGGGCGCCGGGGAGATGTATGGCATCGGCTCCCTGCTGTTGCAGGGCGGCTACCAGGCTGGCACTGTCGGCGCCGCTGATGGGGGCCTCTCCCGCCGCATAGACATCGAGCAGGATACTGCGGTCGGCCTGCGCCAAAACTTCCACGAAATCGGCGAAGAGATCTCGAGTACGGGTAAAGCGATGTGGCTGAAAGAGCAGTACCAAGGGGCGTTGCGGCCAGATCCGGCGCGCCGCGGCGATGGTGGCGGCCAGTTCCCGCGGGTGATGACCATAGTCATCGACAATGGTGTACCCCTGCCAGTCGCCGAGCAGCTCGAAGCGCCTGGCCACCCCCCGGAACCCAGCCAGGGCCTCGGCGATGACTTCCTGGCTGACTCCCACCTTGCTGGCGATGCCAATGGCTGCCAGGGCATTGAGGACATTATGCTCGCCGGGGATATTCAGTTGCAGGTCGAACCAGTGCACCGCCTGACCATCCACGCGGCGCCAGATCTCGACCTCGCTACCCAGACCGCGATAGCGAATGTTGCGTGCCTGCAGGTCACTATCCTCGGCCAGTCCATAGCCCAGCACCGGCGTGCGCAACTCCGGCAGCAAGCCGCGCACCATGGGCTCATCAGTACAGAGTACCGCCAGGCCATAGAACGGCAGACGCTGCAGAAACTGCAGGAAAGCGGCGCGCAATTGCCCCATGGTATTGCCGTAGGTCTCCATGTGGTCAGCATCGATATTGGTGACCACTGCCATTACCGGAGACAGGTACAAAAATGAGGCATCGGACTCGTCCGCCTCCGCCACCAGATACTCACCGCTGCCAAGAGCAGCGTGGGTTCCGGCACTTTTCAGACGTCCGCCAATGACAAAGGTGGGGTCCAGCCCTGCTGCCCCGAGGATGCTGGCCACCAGACTGGTGGTGGTGGTCTTGCCGTGGGTACCAGCGATGGCGATCCCCTGCTTGAAGCGCATTAGCTCCGCCAGCATCTCCGCGCGACGGATGACGGGGATACGCTGTTCCCGGGCAGCGACGATCTCGGGGTTGTCATCGTGGATGGCGGAGGAGACGACCACCACATCCGAACCGCGCACATTGGCGGCCGCGTGACCACTGAAGATGCTCGCGCCCAGATCGCTGAGGCGCAGGGTCGCTGGGCCGGGACGCAGATCGGAGCCGGAGACGGCGTAGCCCAGATTGAGCAGGACCTCGGCAATACCCCGCATGCCAGCACCGCCGATGCCCACCAGATGGATTTGCCGCACCCAGTTACGCATGTGCAATTCCTCCGCAGGCATCGGCGACATCTTGGGCGGCGTTTACCCGCGCCTGACGGCGGGCCGCCTCGGCCCAGCGCAGTCGCAGTGACGGATCCTCGAGCAGTGGCAACAGAATGCTGTGCAATTGCGCCGCGTCGAGCCCCTCCTGACGCAGCATGCGACCGGCTCCGGCGTCTTCCAGAAAGCGGGCATTGGCCGCCTGATGATCATCTACGGCAAAGGGGAAGGGAATCAGCAGACTGCCAAGGCCGGCGGCGCATAACTCCGCCACCGTGGCCGCGCCGGCCCGGCAAATCGCCAGATCGGCCCAGGCGAGGGCCGTGGCCATATCGTCGATGAAGGCATCGACCCGCGCCGGGACATTTGCGGCAGCATAGGCTGCCTGGGTCTTTTCCAGATGCGCCTTGCCGCATTGGTGCCAGATTTCCGGCCGCTGCGCTGGCGGCAGTTTGATCAGGGTGGCGGCGCAGATCTCGTTCAGCACCTGGGCGCCCTGACTGCCCCCCATGATCAGAATCCGCGCTTTGCCCTGATGTTGCGCAAAGCGTAGCGCTGGCGCGGGTAAAGCGGCAATTTCCGCGCGTACCGGATTCCCCACCCAGCGGGCCTTCTTGAGCCCGGTATCGGGAAAGCCGGCAAAAATCTGGGTAGCCAGGGGCGCGAGCAATCGATTGGCGAGTCCGGGAATGGCATTTTGCTCATGCAGGCAAAGGCGCTGGCCCAGGCTCCAGGCGGCAATCCCGGCAGGGGCCGAGACGTAGCCCCCCATGCCCAATACCGCTTCGGCGCCGCACTGGCGGAGGATCCGGCGCGCCTGTAGTGTCGCTCGCCCCAGGCGCCAGGGCGCGCTCAGCCAACGCTTCCATCCCTTTCCGCGCAGGCCCTGCATGTCTAGTTGGTGGAGAGGATAGCCTGCGGCAGGTACCAGACGCTGTTCCATACCCTGCGCCGTGCCGATCCAGTCGACGGCGACGCCGCGCGCACGCAACTCCTGCGCCACGGAAAGGGCGGGGAAAATGTGCCCGCCGGTACCGCCGGCAGCGATGACGACGCCCCTAGCCATGTGCCACCTCCTCAGCCTTTACTTGCTGCACCTTCGCCTGTTTCGCCAGCGGCGGATAGCGGCGGCTCACCGCGAGCACCACTCCCAAGGTGGCGCAGAGGAAAACCAGGGCGCTACCGCCATAACTGATCAAGGGCAGGGCAAAGCCCTTGGTCGGCAGGGCCCCGAGGTTTACGCCCAGGGACATCACCGCCTCGCCACCAAACCAGATCAGGGTGCCGTAACAGAACAGGGCATAAAAGGCATCACCGGCGGCGGCGGCGCGGCGACCAACGCGATAGATGCGCCAGCAGGCCACCGCATAGAGGAAGATCAGGGCCCAGATACCGATCATCCCGAGTTCTTCGCCGATCACCGCCGGGATGAAGTCAGTGTAGGACTCGGGTAGGTAAAAATACTTCATGATGCCGTTGCCCAGTCCCACCCCAAACACGCCACCGCGACCAAAAGCAATCAGAGATTGCACCAACTGGAAGCCGCTGCCATAGGGATCGGCCCAAGGGTTGGAAAAAGAGGTAATGCGGGCAAGACGATAGGGAGCAGATACGGCAAGTACCCCCAGGGCCGCACCGGAGGCGATGCCAGCAATGAGCACGTAGCGCATCGGCAACCCACCCAGGAAAAGCAACGTGCCGGTGATCGCCACGACCATGAAGAAGGAGCCAAAATCCGGCTGCAAGAGCAGGAGCACACCGAGGACAAAAAGCAGGATGAAGATCGGCCATAGGCCGTCCTTGACGCTGCCGAGCAGCTCGCCCTTGCGCACCACATAGCGGGACATGAACAGGAGCAGGGCAAACTTCAGCAGCTCTGAGGGTTGCAGGCGGACGATCAGAAAATTGATCCAGCGGTGCGAACCATTCACCCCCACGCCGATGACCGGCACAAAGACCACCAGCAGGGCAATGAGGGAGATGCCCATGAGCGGAAAGGTCATCCGCTCCCAGAATTCCAGCTCGACGCGGCTGATGTAGTACATCCCAGTGAGTCCGAGGATGGCATAGAGCACCTGCCGTTCCGCAAAAAACAGTGGGTTGCCGGTTTCCTGTTGGGCGACCGGAGCGCTGGCCGAGTAGACCATCACCAAGCCAAAACAGAGCAGGATGATCAGGATCCACCACAATACGGTGTCGGCTTTGCCGTTTTCCGCCAACCACCAACTCGGCTTATGCATGGGAAGCTCCTGCCAGGGCATGGACGGCAGCGGCAAACTGCTGTCCGCGGTCATGATAGTCCTGGAACATATCGAGGCTGGCGCAGGCCGGCGAGAGCAGTACCTGATCTCCAGGTCGGGCGAGGGCGGCAGCCTGCCGCACGCATTCCGCCATGCCGCTGCGCCCGGTACGCCGGATGGGCAGCTTGCCAGCCAGGATTCTGGCCAGTTCCTCTTCCGAATTTCCCAGTAGCACAGCGCCACGCTGTCCGACACAGGCGGCGGCAAGCGGCTCGAGATCAGCACCCTTGGCGTCGCCGCCGAGGATCAGGACCAAGGGGCCGGAAAGGGCCTCGATAGCGCGCAGGCTGGCGCCAAGATTGGTGCCCTTTGAGTCATCGAAATAGTCGACACCATCTGCCGTCGCCACCCACTGCAGGCGATGCGGCAGACCAGTGAAATTCTGCAAAGCCTGTCGGATGGCCGCCTGCGGAATCCCTGCCGCGCGTGCCAACAAGGTCGCGGCCAGGGCGTTCTCCTGATTGTGGCGTCCGGGAATACGGAGTTCATTGACGGGAAGGAGCACCTTGCCGTCGATGACGATCTGCCCGTCGACAATCTCGCCTGCGGCACCGGGCCCAAAACGGCGTACTGTGAATTGCGTCGAAAACTCGCTGGGAAGCCTTTGCAACTCCGCATCCTGGCCAGGTAGTACCAGAGTGTCGCCAGCACCCATGCACCGAGCGATGCGCCACTTGGCGGCGACATAGCGGGCAAAATCGCCATGCCAGTCCAGATGATCCGCGCTGATGTTGAGGATGGTCGCGGCACGCGGGCGCAGGCTCTCACAGTATTCCAGCTGGAAGCTGGACAGTTCGAGAACGTAGAGTTCCGGCTCCGTGCCTCCTTCCTGCGGCAGCAACTCCAGGGCCGGGGTGCCGAGGTTTCCCCCCACCGCCACCTGCAGCCCCGCTGCCCGCGCCATTTCGCCGACCAGGGTGGTGACGGTGCTTTTGCCGTTGCTGCCGGTGATGGCGATGACCGGCGTCTGCGCCTCTTGCGCGAAAAGCTCGATATCGCCCCAGAGCGGAATCCCCGCGCGCCGCGCTGCCGCCAGGGCTGGGGTCAGGGGTGATAATCCCGGACTGCAAAGCACGTGCTCATACGGCAAAAAGGCATCTTCCGGCCAGTCACCAAAATGGATCTGGACTCCAGGATACCGTTCCCGCCAGGCTTGCGCGTCCAATGTTGCGCGGGTATCCCACAAGGAGCAATCCGCTCCTCGCGCCAAGGCAAAACGGAGCAGGGATTCCCCAGTCTTGCCCGCCCCTGCTATCGCCATCTTGCGTGCTCGCCAGTCGGTCTTCTTCATCGGATTTTCAAGCTCGACAGGCCAATCAGCACCAGGATCACGGTGATGATCCAGAAACGGACGGCAACGCGCGGTTCCGGCCAGCCTTTCTTTTCGTAGTGATGATGGAGCGGCGCCATGCGGAAGACGCGCTTGCCGGTCAGGCGGAAAGATGCGACCTGGATCATTACCGATAGCGTCTCGACCACGAAGACCCCACCCATGATCACCAGCACCAACTCCTGCCGGGCGACGATGGCAACGATGGCCAAGGCGGCTCCCAGGGCCAGGGCGCCGGTATCGCCCATGAAGACCTCGGCAGGATAGGTATTGAACCAGAGAAAGCCCAGTCCTGCTCCCACCAGCGCGCCGCAGAAGATGATCAACTGGCCTGCACCTGGGACGAAGGGAACCTCGAGATAGTTGGCGAAAACCGCGTTACCTGCCACATAACTGAAGATGCCCAGAGCCCCAGCCACCATCACCGTGGGGACAATGGCGAGTCCGTCGAGACCATCCGTAAGGTTGACGGCATTGGAGGTACCGACAATGACGAAATAGCTGAAGACGATGAAGCCGATGCCCAGTGGAATCAGTACGTGTGGGACGAAAGGCACGATCAGGCTGTGGGGTAGACTCCCCTGGCCCCAGAAATACAGGGCCGTGGCAGCAGCGATGGCGAAAAGCGACTGCAGGCCATATTTGCCGCGCGCCGAGAGGCCCTTGCTGTTTTTGCGGCGCAACTTGCGCCAGTCGTCGATGAATCCCACGAAGCCAAAGGCGAGAGTCGTCAGCATGGCAATCCAGACCATGGGATTGCCGAGGTCGGACCAGAGCAGGGTGGTCAACAGTACGACCAGCACAATCAGCGCCCCACCCATGGTCGGGGTGCCCTGTTTGCTGAGATGGGTCTCCGGCCCGTCGCTGCGCACCATCTGTCCAATCTTGTACTGGCGCAGTCGGGAAATGACGATGGGACCCAGACCCAGGGACAAGACCAGGGCGGTGAGGATGCTCAAGACCCCGCGCAGGGTCAGGTAAGAGAAGACGTGAAAGCCGTGATAGACGCCTTGCAGCTGGAGCAGGAGATAATAGAGCATTTCAGCCAGCCTCCTGCCGCAGGGCCGTAACCACCCTTTCCATATGAGCGGCACGAGAACCCTTTACCAGCACCGTGACATCGCCCGCCAGCACTGGCTGCAGGGCGGTAACGAGGGCGTCGATCTCGGCAAAGTGGCTGGCGCCGCGGCCGAAGGCCTCCACTGCTGCCGCGCTCAGGGGGCCCGTGGCGAAGAGCCCATCAATGCCCAGTTCGCGCAGGCGTTTCCCCGCCTGGGCGTGGTAACTGCGCGCCTCCGGGCCCAATTCGCCCATATCCCCTAAAACCAGAAAACGCCGACCTGGTTGCTGCGCCAGGACCTGCATCGCTGCCTCCAGGCTCGCCGGGTTGGCGTTGTAGCTGTCGTCCAGGAGACGGCTGCCCTGCCGCCCCGCGACCCACTGCAGGCGCCCAGAGACGCCGCGCAGCTGGGCGACGCTACGCACAATGGCAGCGATCGGGGTGTCGAGGGCCAGGGCAGCAGTAACCGCCGCCAGGACATTGGCGCCGTTGTGCCGGCCGGGCAGGGGAATCTGCAGATCAAAGGTTCCCTGCGGTGCCCGCACCTGCATCTCTCCGCCCGTCGCACTCGCCTGCCAGGCGCCGCGAACGCGCGCAGGCCGGTCTTCCAGACTGAAACGCCAGACCTCTCCAGGCGCCTGCGCTGCCCATTCCTCACAAAAGCGATCATCTCCATTGAGCACGGCGATACCGTGGGGGCCCAAGCCCTCGAGGATTTCCCCCTTGGCCGCCGCGATGGCCTCTACCGTCCCCAGGTTTTCGAGGTGCGCCGTTCCGGCATTGTTGATGAGCACCAGGTCCGGTGCCGCCAGACGGCTCAGCACCCGAATCTCTCCGGCATGGTTCATCCCCATTTCGACTACCGCGTAGCGGTCCGTCTGACTGAGGCGCGCCAGGGTCAGGGGAACGCCGATATGGTTGTTGAGGTTGCCCTGGGTGGCGATGCCGTGACCGGTTTCCTGCAGGATTGCCGCCAGAATCTCCTTGACCGTGGTCTTGCCGCAGGAACCGGTGACGCCAATGACCTTGGCGGGACAACGCTGGCGCCAGGCGGCGGCGAGGTCTTGCAGCGCCTGCAGGGTATCAGTGACCAAGACCCCGGGCTCCGCCATCGCCCGGCTGACGAGCACGGCCGCGGCGCCGTTGCTGCGTGCCTGGGCAACAAAGTCATGGGCATCGAAATGTGGCCCAGAGAGGGCAACGAAGAGCGCGTCGGGTTGCGCGCTGCGGCTATCGCTACTGAGTCCGCGAATCCGCAGTTCTGCCGGGCTACCAGGGAGGGTTTTCCCATGACAGATCTTGGCGACTTCCCGGAGACTCAGCTCGATCATTGACGTAACGCCTCCTCTGCGTGCTGCGCGTCAGCGAAGGGCTGTTTCTGACCGCCGCGATCCTGATAGCTCTCGTGACCCTTGCCAGCGATCAGTACCCAGTCGCCAGACTGGGCATCGGCGATCGCCAGCTGGATGGCGCGTGCCCGATCATGTTCTACGGTCGCCCGACCGCTCGGAATTCCGGTCAGAATCTCGTTGGTGATTTGTTCCGGGTCTTCCATGCGTGGGTTGTCGTCGGTGACGATCACCCGATCCGCCAGACGCGCGGCAATGGCGCCCATCTGCGGACGCTTGCTGCGATCGCGATCGCCGCCGCAACCAAAGACCAGCGTGATCTTCCCCTTGGCAATGGCACGCAGGTCTTGCAGGACGGCATCCAGGGCATCCGGGGTGTGAGCGTAATCGATCATCACCCGCGCCTTGCCCGGTACGGCCGGCAGGCACTGGTAACGTCCTACCGGCAGGCTGAGGCGGGCAATCTGCTCGTCTTCGATCTCCCAGCCGAGAGCTGCAGCGCAGGCCAGGGCTGCCAGCAGATTGTAGGTGTTGCTGCGCCCGAGCAGAGGACTGCGCAGGCGGCGTCTGCCCTGGGGTGTATCCAGCTCCAGCAGTGTACCGCTGGCCCCCGGATGGTAGTCGCGCACCTGGATGGCAGCCGCGCCAAATCCATAATCCAGTACCTTTACCTGCGTTGCGATGGTTTGCCGCAGTTGCGCAGTGAAGGGATCATCGGCATTAAGGACGGCGTATTGCAGTTCCGGCGTCTGAAAGAGCCGCGCCTTGGCTGCCCCATAACTCGCCATATCGCCGTGAAAGTCGAGGTGATCCTGGGTCAGGTTGGTGAAGACCGCAACGTGGAAGGGGACCGCAGCTACCCGGCCCAGGGCAAGGGCGTGGGAGGAAACCTCCATACTGACCGTCTGCGCCCCGGCAGCACGCGCCGCGACCAGCAGGCGCCATAACTCGACCGCTTCGGGGGTGGTGTTGGGCAGTGCCCGCAGCGCATCCACCGGCCCATAGCCGAGGGTGCCGATGATCTGCGCTGGTGCTGGCGCCAGCTGGGCGATCAGCCGCGTCACACTACTCTTGCCATTGGTCCCGGTCACGCCAATAAGCCGGGGGGCGGCGTCCGCGTCCCAGCAGTAATGACGCCGCAAAGCCAGCCCCAGGAGGGCGCGGGCATCGGGGCGCGACCAGAGCGGTCCGGCTTCGGTGTCGCGAAACCCTTCCTGTTCCGCCTCGACGATGGCAGCGGCGGCGCCCGCCTGCCAGGCCTCGGGCAGAAAGTGCGCCGTGGGTCCATGGCGGGTCTCCAGAGCGACAAAGAGCCCCCCTTTGGGCAAGCGGCGGCTGTCACTGTCGATGCCGGTTATGGGAATGGCTCGTGCTGGCTGCAATTCCGGGAGGAGACGGTCGAGGGTTTCAGTGCTGGACATCACCCGCTCCTTCTGCCCAGCGCTGCTGTTCGGCAATGCTCCGTGGGCGGATAGCCTGGGCGCTTCCTGCCTGCGGCGGAACACCGGCGTTGCGCAAGGCCACGCTCATGGTGCTGCGAAAGATCGGTGCCGCGACGACACCGCCATAGCGCCAGCCTTGGGTAGGGTCGCGCACTGTCACCGCCATCACAAAACGCGGATTCTGTGCCGGCGCAAAGCCGACGAAGCTAGTATTCACCTGATGGCGATGAAACCCACCTTTGCCGTTGGCCATGGCCGCCGTGCCGGTCTTGCCAGCTACCGTGTAGCCGGGGATGGCAGCGAGAAAGCCGGTACCCCCGGGCGCGACGACCCCGGCCAGCCAACTGCGCAGCTCGGCGGCGGTACTGGCCGCCATCACTCGGCGTTCCTCGCCTTGTTGCCCCTTGAGCAGGTGTGGTTGGACGTAGACACCACCATTGGCGATTGCCGCATAGGCGGCGGCCAGCTGCAGGGTATTCACCGAGATGCCGTAGCCGTACGCGATCGCCGCATGCGCCGCTGGCCCCCATTGTTGATAGGCGGGCAAGCGGCCGGCGCTCTCGCCGGGCAGGGCCAGGCCCACGGATTGGCCGAAGCCAGCGCGGCTGAGCAAACCATAGAGATCTGCTGCAGGGGTGCGCAGCGCAATCTTGGCCGCGCCGATGTTGCTGGAATATTTCAGAATTTGCGCGATGTCGAGGGTGCCATGCCGGGCGTCATCCTGAATGCAATAGCTAGCGACGCGAAAGCAGTTGGTGTCGACATCGAAGCGGCTGCTGGCCTGGATGCTGCCGCTATCCAGGGCCGCTGCCACGGCAAAGGGCTTCATTACCGAGCCGGGTTCGAAGGTGTGGGTGATGGCGCGATCCGTGGCACCGGCGGGATCATAGTGTTCCCGATCGTTGGGATTGCTCGCGGGGTAGTTGACCATTGCCAGGATGGCACCACTGTGGGCGTCGAGAAGGACCGCAGAGCCTGAGTGCGCGGCGAAACGTTGTACGGCAGCCGCCAGAGCCGTGTAGGCGGCATACTGCAGGCGGCGATCGATCGTCAGGGTCAGGGGCTGGCCTGGGTGGCTGACATTTTCCGGGGCGCTGGACAGCAGGTGCCCATGATTATCGCGCAGAACTTCGCGCTGGCCGGCCTGGCTGCGCAGGACGTGATCATAGGCCAGTTCCAGACCTTCACTACCAGCCCCTTCGATATTGGTAAAACCCAGCAATGGACCGGTGATCTGCCCGCTGGGATAGAAGCGTCGGTACTCCTGCAATTCATGCAGCCCGGGGATGCCCAGGGCCAGTGCTCGTGCAGCCAGTTGCGGGTCGACCTGCCGAAGCAGGTAGGCAAAGGCACTACCACTGTGTTGCAGGCGTTTGCCAATCTCTGCGGTCGATATTCCCAGGACCTTGGCCAGCTCTGGCCAGCGCGCCTGCTGTTGCGCAAAAACCTTGGGGTCTACCCAGAGGGTGCTGCTGGGCACCGATAGGGCCAAGGGCTGACCATAGCGGTCGAAGATCTCCCCGCGCGCCGGCGCCGGCATGGGCAGCTGCCGCTGGTAACGTTGCTGACCCTGGGCACGCAGGAAGCCGCTCTGCTCCACCTGCGTCTGCCAGGACTGGTAGAGAATGGCACAAAATCCAGCGCCCAATACCCCGAAGATCAGGCGCGGTCGCCAGCTGGGCAGGGAGGATTGCGCCAGGGCATTCACTGGGCTTTCACCATGACGATTTGGCTGTTTTTCGGTGCCTCCAGCCCTAGTTTCTGATGCGCAATGTCACCAACACGGGTATCGGAAGCCAGCGTTGCTTGCTCCAGTTGTAGCTGCCCCCAACGATTGTTGAGGGTAAAAATGTGATTTTGCAGGGCCTGCAGATGAATGAATTGCGCCCGACTGTTTTCGCGTGCAGCCACGATGCCGAAGAGGGTGAGAGTGATCAGCGCGACGAGAAGGATGGTGCTACGACGCATGACAATACTCCGGATTCTTGGTAGCGGTACGCAACACGGCGGAACGGGCGCGGGGATTTTTGGCGATTTCTGACTCCTGTGCACGAATAGCGGGGCTGATCTCGACCCAGGGCTGGGCGGGCAGTTCCGCGGCGCGCAAAGGCAGGCGGGGATCAGGGCGCGCTTCATGCGCGCGGAAAAAGCGCTTGACCAAGCGGTCTTCGAGGGAGTGAAAGCTGATGATGGCGAGCCTTCCACCGGGGCGCAGGGCAGTCAAGGCCTGGGGCAGGAAGCGCTGCAGTTGGCCCAGTTCGTCATTCACCTGGATGCGAATGGCCTGGAAGCTCCGGGTAGCGGGATGGATTCCTTTCCCTGCAGGGAGCAGATCAGCGATCAGCTCCGCAAGCTCGCGGGTACGCAAAAGAGGCGCGTCTTGACGCCGGGCGATGATGGCTTTGGCAATCCGCGTTGCCGCTTTTTCCTCGCCATACTCCTGCAGCACGCGCCGCAGCTCCCGAAACTCCACCTGCGCCAGCCACGCGGCAGCAGACAGCCCCTGACTGGGGTCCATGCGCATATCGAGCGGGCCATCGCGCAAAAAGCTGAAGCCACGTTCGGCCTCGTCCAGTTGCGGCGACGAAACCCCCAGATCGGCGAGGATGGCATCCACCCGCCCAAGCCAGCCGCGGGCCTCCAGCAGTTGCGCCAGGGCGTCGAAGGGGGCCTGGACCAAGTCCACCCGCGGATCGTCGGCAAAGCGTTCGCCCAGCGCCTGAATGGCCGCGGGATCGCGATCGAAGATACACAGCCGATCATCGACGGCCAGCTGCGCGAGGAGCAGGGCGCTATGACCACCTCTTCCTCCGGTAACATCCACCAGGCGCCGCGGTCCTGGAGCCTGCCAAACCGGCTGCAGTGCCGCAAGCACCTCGTTGGGCAGAACTGGCTGGTGAGCGCCGCTCATAGCTGCAAATCTCCAAGGCTCGCGAGCAGGTCCTCATCAGGCGATAGAGTCTGCTGTTGCTGCCACAACTCTGCATCCCAGATCTCGAACTTGCTGACTTGCCCTACCAGCACCACATCGCGCTCGATCTGTGCGTATTGCCGCAGGTTGGCGGATAGGAGGATGCGGGATTGGTTGTCGAGACGGAGTTCTTCTGAGTGGCCGATGAAGAGGCGCTGGAAGCGGCGGACGCTGGCCTGGGTGCTGGGGAGGGCGGCTACCTGTCGTTCGACTTCCTCCCAGCGCGGCAGAGGATAGGCCCAGAGGCAGCGTTCGGCCGCTTCGTTGGTGGGGTTGATGGTGAGCACGATTTGCCCGTCACAGAGGGCGTTGAGCTGGTCGCGAAACCGCGCCGGCACGCTGAGACGTCCCTTGCTGTCGAGAGTATGACAATGCGTGCCGCGAAACATGACCGGGTGGCTCTCCGTTGTTTACCACTTTGCCCCACTTCTTCCCACGTTGCTAAGGGTAAGGACGGGTCTTGTTTGTGTCAAGGCAAAAACGCTTATAATTTCTGTATCTTAGCGATTCCTGAAGTGATTTTCGCGCGATTTCTGAGGAAAAGTCGACAACCGTATGAATTTAAGAAAGATTTCGCCTGAAAGGCGAGAATGGCTAGCGGGTGGGGAAAAGTGGAGTGAGTCGGTAAGCCGGGTTCTGTCGTGGACGACCATTCCTCTAGGCCGGCCCTTACGAGCCGGCTCCAGCAACCTACCCGCGCACGCTGCGGGCCACAGCTTGGTGCGCCTATTTGGTCTTGCTCCGGACGGGGTTTACCCTGCCACTCCCGTTACCGGGAGCGCGGTGCGCTCTTACCGCACCTTTTCACCCTTACCGGCGTTTACACGCTTTGGCGGTGTATTTTCTGTGGCACTTTCCGTAGGCTCACGCCTCCCGGCCGTTAGCCGGCGTCCTGCCCTGTGGAGCCCGGACTTTCCTCCCCGGATCGCTCCGCGGCGGTCGTCTGACTCACTCCACAGCGCACTATACGCACTTTGCGGCGCCGTACAACTCGGCACACTCCGCCAGACCGGAACTATACTCTCAATACAACGTGATCTGAGGAGAGACTGTCATGATCGATGATACATTTCTGGATGAAGTGCGTGAGCTACCGTCCGTGACCCCCATGGAACGGGTGGTGGCGTGGTCGGTGTTTCGCACGAGGGACGCGGCGCGGCAATTGCTGGAGCATGTCCATTTGGCACCGGGTCAGGCACTCGTGGGTGGGCATGGCAAGGACAGCGTGGCGGAGTATTGGTGGGTGGGGGTACAGGTGCAGAACCTGGAAGGCTGGGGCCACAGTGCCTCCATAAATAAACATGGGCGCATGGGCGACTAGCCCAAAGCACGGAATCAGCGCTGTAGGGCGGCGAGTTCGGCGGCATACTGTTCCGCGACGCGGCGCCGCTTCACCTTCAGCGTGGGGGTCAGGGTGCCGCCACTTTCGCTCAAGGGCTCGCGCAGGATGGCGAAGCGCCGCACCTGCTCAAAACTCGGCAGGCCTTGCAGGGCCTGATGAACGGCTTGCCGGAGCGCGTGTTCGAGCTGCCGCGCATCGACACTCTCCCCCAAAGTGTCGCGTACGATCTCGGGATTCGGGTAGAGCAGCGCAATCAGATACGGAAGGTGGTCGCCAAAGACGACCGCCTGAGCGATGAGCGGCTGGCTGCACAGCCGCAGCTCGATCTTCTGCGGCGCAATGTTTTCCCCGGCACTGTTGACGATGATTTCTTTTTTGCGTTCGGTGATGTGTAAATATCCATCGACATCCAGCTCGCCCACGTCACCAGTATGCAACCAGCCCTCCACCACCGTCTCGCGGGTGGCGGCATCGTTGTTCCAGTACCCCTGCATAATGGACGGACCGCGCACCAGGATTTGCCCATCGTCGGCAATGCGCAGCTCGAGATTGGGCAGGGGCTTGCCCACGCTTCCCGGGTGGATGGCATTGAGGGGGTTGGCAGCGATGACCGGGCTCGCCTCGGTCATGCCATAACCCTCGAGAATGGGCAGGTCGAGTCGCAGAAAAAACTGGGCGATGGTAGGGTCCAGAGCGGCGCCGCCGGAGACGAAGTACTGCAGGCGCCCGCCGAGCTTCTTGCGCAGCTGTTTGCGCAGCAGATAACTGCTTGTCGCCTGTTGCCAGTGCGCCGCCGTTTTTCCTTCCAGCCCCATGCCCTGGCGTAGAAATTTCCCCAGCCAGTCATGGCGATCGTTGAGAGTCCGCAAAGTGCGTTCGTAGAGCACTTGAAAAATGCGTGGAACAGCAATCAACAGATCGGGATGGGTAGTGGCCAGATCGCGCAGCACAGTATCGGGCCGTTCGGCATAGGCGGTCTCCAGACCCAGCAGATAGCCGCCAAAATGGCCGGTGGCACGTTCAAAGACATGGCTGAGCGGGAGCACCGAAAGCAGTCGTTGCCCGGCGCGTAATGGTACCAGGTGCAAAAAGCCCTCGATGTTGCTGAGAAAGTTACCGTGACTCAGCATGACGCCCTTGGGCCAGCCCGTGGTTCCCGAGGTATAGACGATGCTGGCGAGGTCTTGCCGTCGCAGGGGGTCTGCGGGGAACGCGGGTGCCTCCTCATCGCCCCCGAGGGTGTCCAGGTCTTGCCAATCGGCCAGCCCCGCCGCGGCCTCCTGCAGAAAGACATGGCCGGGCGCGACACCCCAGGCCGCGGGTTCCAGACGGCTGTAGATCTCCTGATTCTGCAACAGGATCACACTGGGGCTGCAGTCCCCCAGAACATAGTGAATCTCGCGTGCCCCGAGGCTTGCGTAGAGGGGCACGGTAACCGCACCAATGCTGAGAATGGCAAAATCGAGAATGGCCCAATCGACGGAATTGGCGGCCATGAGCAGGACCCGGTCACCCCGGCGTACTCCAAGCCGGATCAGTCCCCGTGCGCGGCGCCGCACGCTTTCTGCAAAGTCGGCGGCGCGCAGGGGAAGGAACTGTTCACCCACCCGCTGCCAGGCGATATTTCCGTCGGGATCGCGCTGGCAACGGGCGAAGAGTCCGGCCGCGAGGTGATCGAGACCGGTTACCGAAAGCGCCATCAGCGCAGCGCTTTTTCTGCCGGGGTCAGGCTACGCTGGAAACTCTCCAGCGCAAAAATCTGTTCCGCATAATCTTGGGTGGCCCTGGCCGCCTTGGGAATCTCGATGCCCAGGCTTGGCAAGCGCCACAGCAGTGGTGCCAGGGCGCAGTCGGCGATAGACAGCTCATCACCGAAAAGGTAGCGTTGCTGGCTGAATAGGGTGCTGAGTTGGGCCAGGGAGCGACGCAAAGAATCCTTGGCGGCGACTTTGTCCTGCTCGCTGTAACCCGGCCGGAACAGGGGGTTGAACCAGTCGCGATCAAACTGCATCAGTCCCACCCGGACGCGTGCGCGCGAGATGGGATCGGCAGGGATCAAGGGGGGATGCGGAAAGCGCTCGTCGAGATATTCGATGATCAAGAAGGACTCGATGACGGCCAGGTCACGGTCGACCAGGGTGGGCACTTCGCCATAGGGATTCAGCGCGAAGAGGTCTTCCGGCTTGTCAGCGAAGTCGATATCGACTACCTGATACTCCATGGCCTTTTCTTCCAGTACGAAGCGAACGCGATGGGCAAAGACGCAGTCCTGCGCGGAATACAGCGTCATCAGGGTCTTCTTGTTGCTCGGTGTTGCCATGCAAGGGTCCTCAAAATGTCTAGTGGGGTGTTTCGCCGTAATATCGGAGCATTTAGTGTATCAGAACGTGTGGGGGATTGGGTGGGGAATCGTGAACGGATGTCAAATTTGATTGCGCAGCCCTGAAGGGTGGCATTACACTGGCGCGACAGAATTAAGTTGTAACTTCGCAACAGTCGTTGTATCGTTGGCTCTAGTGAAACGTGGGAGGGCGATCCCGGCGATCGCAAAAAGGTAGATGATTCAACAGCGCACTCTGAAAAACATGATTTGGGGCACCGGGATTGGCCTGCATAGTGGCAAGAAGGTGTATCTTGGTTTGCGCCCAGCGCCAGTGAACACGGGAATCGTCTTCCATCGCAGTGACCTCCCCGGCAAGGCCTACATCAAGGCCGATCCTTTGCATGTGGTCGACACGCGACTGTCTACCAATATCGGCGATGGGGAAATTCGCGTCGGCACCATCGAACATCTGATGTCTGCCCTGGCCGGCCTCGGCATCGACAATGTGTATGTGGATCTGGACGGTGCGGAAGTCCCGATCATGGACGGTAGTGCCGCGCCCTTCGTATTCCTCATCCAGTGCGCCGGGGTGGAGGAGCAGAATGCTCCGAAACGTTTCATCCGCATCACCGAGACCCTGGAAGTGCGTGATGGCGACCGTTGGGTACGTCTCGAGCCCTTCGATGGCTTCAAGGTCAGCTTTACCATCGACTTCGATCATCCCGTGGTACGCAATGGCGGCCAGGAAGTCAGCGTCGATTTTGCCCACACCTCCTATCTGAAGGAAGTTTCGCGGGCGCGCACCTTCGGCTTCATGCGCGAGGTCGAAACGCTGCGGCGCATGGGTCTGGCCTTGGGGGGCAATCTCGATAACGCCATCGTCGTCGATGACTACCGCGTGCTCAATGAGGATGGCCTGCGCTACGCCAATGAGTTCGTCCGCCACAAGGTCCTCGACTCCATTGGCGATCTCTACCTGCTAGGGCATCCGTTGCTGGGACATTTCTCTGGTCACAAGGCCGGGCATGCCCTCAACAATCAGCTTCTGCGCCTGCTCCTGCAGCGCGAGGATGCCTGGGAATATGTGGATTATTCCTCGCCGGAGAAGGCGCCGTTTTCCTTTGTGGATTCCCTGGCGGCGGTCCCTGCCTGATCCAGGGTCCGGACCAGTCGTTGGAGGGCGGCGCCGAGGGCGCCGTCGCTGTTTTCTGCCAACTCGCGCAGGGCGTCCGGCGCGGGTCCGGAGATGCGGGTGGCGGCAGGCGGCCGCGACGCAGACGCTTGCGATTGCCGTGGGCGCACCGTGGCCACGATCCGTTCCGCCGGATACTCTGGAAAACGCGCATTCCAACGCTGACAGATGCGTTTCTGGTGGCGTCGTAACCAGGCCAGCCAGACGCTGCTCTCCACCAAGACCTGCAAGGTGCCGTCGCGCCAGTCCACGAGCCAGGTGCGTTCTTGGGCTTCCAGGCTCAGCAGCGCATTCCAGTCCTGCTGCCGGGCGTGCAGCTCCTGTCCGTGACGAAACACGGCTGCGAGCGCCGGGCCGATCTGATCACGGGCGCGACGTTTCGTCCGTGCGGGCTTCGTGCTACCCTCGGGCATATTTTTTTGACTTAGAGTTTTGGCATTCATGCTGGGAACCATCATCCGTCATGTGGTGGGCAGTCGCAACGACCGCCTGATCAAGAAAGCCCGCGCTGTAGTTGCCCGGATCAATGGCTTGCAGGAACAGGTTCACGCCATGAGCGATGCCGAGCTACAGGGGCAGACGGCGCGACTGCGCGAGCGGGTCGGGAACGGGGAGCCCCTGGACAGTATCCTGCCCGAGGCCTTTGCCACCGTACGCGAGGCGGCGCGGCGCGTTATGGGGCTGTTTCACTACGATGTGCAGCTGATCGGCGGTTACATGCTGCACGAGGGCAAGATTGCCGAGATGCGCACCGGCGAGGGCAAGACCCTGGTCGCCACTCTGCCGGCCTACCTCAATGCCCTGACCGGCAAAGGCGTTCACGTTGTGACGGTCAACGACTATCTGGCCAGTCGTGATGCCGAGTGGATGGGGCGCGTGCACCGCTTTCTGGGCCTGTCCGTTGGGACCATCATTGCCAATCTTTCGCCCGAGGAGCGCCGTGCGGCTTACGCTGCCGACATCACCTATGGCACCAACAACGAGTTTGGCTTCGACTATCTGCGTGACAATATGGCCTTTTCGCCCGCCGAGCGAGTGCAGCGCGGCCTGCATTACGCCATTATTGACGAAGTCGACTCCATCCTTATCGACGAGGCGCGCACGCCGCTGATCATCAGCGGGCCCACCGAGGAAAACACCGATCTCTACCAAAAAGTCGACAAGCTCATCCCGCAGTTCGTTGCCGACGAAGACTTTACCATCGATGAAAAGGCCAAGCAGGTGCTGCTCACGGAAGAGGGCGTCGAAAAGGCCGAGCAACTGATGCTCGATAATGGCTTGCTGCGCGAGGGGAACCTCTACGACGTCCAGAACGTCAGTCTGGTGCATCATCTCAATCAGGGTTTGCGCGCACATCATATCTACCATCGCGAAACGGACTATATCGTTCGCGACGGTGAGGTCTGCATCGTCGATGAATTTACCGGCCGCATGATGACGGGCCGGCGCTGGTCCGACGGCTTGCATCAGGCGGTGGAGGCCAAGGAGGGGGTGGAGATCCAGAACGAGAGCCAGACCCTGGCCTCCATCACCTTCCAGAATTATTTCCGTATGTACGAAAAATTGTCGGGCATGACTGGCACTGCCGACACCGAGGCCTTCGAGCTCAACCAGATCTATGGCCTGGAAGTGGTCGTCATTCCCACCCACCGACCCATTCAGCGCAAGGATCTGGCCGATCAGATCTACCGTACGGCGGCGGAGAAATGGGATGCGATCACCGCCGATATCGAGGCCTGTCGAGAGCGCGGGCAACCCGTTTTGGTGGGTACGACTTCTATCGAACACAATGAGTATTTGTCGCGCTGTCTGCAACAGAAAAAAATCCCCCATTCCGTGCTCAATGCCAAGCAGCACGAGCGCGAGGCGGAAATCATTGCCCAGGCGGGAAAATCCGGTGCCGTGACCATTGCCACGAACATGGCCGGCCGCGGTACGGATATCGTTCTCGGTGGCAATGTCGAGCATCAGATTGAGATGATCGAGGCACGCGAAGACCTCGACGATGCCGCCAAGGCAGCGCAAGCCCAGGACCTGCGCGATGGCTGGGGAGCGGAGCACGACAAGACCCTGGCAGCCGGCGGTCTGCACATCATTGGTACGGAACGTCATGAGTCGCGGCGGGTGGACAACCAGCTGCGGGGACGTGCCGGGCGCCAGGGCGACGTTGGTAGCAGTCGGTTTTATCTGTCTCTGGAAGATCCGCTCATGCGGATCTTTGGCAGTGATCGCCTGGGCGGACTGATGCAGAAGCTTGGCATGCAGCCGGGGGAGGCCATCGAGCATCCCTGGGTGACCAAGTCCATCGAAAACGCCCAGCGCAAGGTTGAAGCGCGCAATTTCGATATCCGCAAGCAGTTGCTCGAATATGACGACGTCGCCAATGAACAGCGCAAGATCATCTACGCCCAGCGCAACGCCTTCATGGACAGTGACAATTTGCACAGAGAAGTGGAATCCCTGCGGGTTGATGTGCTCGATGCTCTGCTCGATGACTATGCCCCGGCGGGCGTCATGGAAGAGCAGTGGGACATTGAGGGGCTGGAACTGGCCCTGGAACGGATTTTTGCCGAAAAGTTCCCAGTAGGAGAATGGCTGGCAGCCGATCGCACCTTGAATCATGAGGGCCTGCAGGAACGCATCCTGGAGGCGGTGCACGCCCGCTGGCAGGAGCGCGAGGCATTGATGGGCGAGGAAATGGCTCGTCATCTGGAAAAGAGTGTGACCTTGCAGGTGCTCGATAGCCAGTGGAAAGATCACCTCGCCAGCATGGATCACCTGCGCGAGGGTATTCACCTGCGTGGCTATGCGCAGAAAAACCCCAAGCAGGAGTACAAGCGCGAGTCGTTGACCTTGTTCAATGCCATGCTGGCGCGGGTGCGCGAAGAAATCGTCAGCACCCTGTCGCATGTGCAGGTCAGCCCGGTTAGCGAGACGCCTGCCGAGGCCATGGATTGGAGCAGTCTCTTCCCGAGCCCGCCGACGAATCAGGGTCTGGTCTTCCAGCACCCCGATCTGCCGGGTGGCTCCAGTGCAGACGAGGACCGCGACCTGTCCGCCGTAGCGGCCCTGGGTGGGGCGGCGGCGATGCCCATACACGTGCAAAAGGTGGGTCGTAACCAGCCTTGCCCATGCGGTTCCGGCAAAAAATATAAACACTGTTGTGGTCGCCTCGGCTGAGAGACTGTCATGCCCGTTGCCCTTGATCCTCCCCGTTCCCTCCTGCCGGTTGCCGGCGTCCGCCTTGCCATAGCCGAGGCCCAGATCCGCTATGCCGCGCGTCGCGACCTAACCTTGATGGAGCTCGCCCCCGGGACGCAGGTGGCGGGTGTCTTCACCCGCAACCGGTTTCGTGCGGCGCCGGTCCTGGTGGCCGAGGAACACCTCGCCACCGGTCAAGGCATTCGTGCCCTGATCATCAATACGGGTAACGCCAATGCCGGGACCGGGGCGGCGGGACTGCGTGCTGCCGAAGATAGCTGCCGGGTGGTGGCTGCGGCATTGGGTTGTACGGCGCAGCAGGTCCTGCCGTTCTCCACCGGGGTGATCGGAGAGCCGATCGACCTGGCGGGCAAGATTGCGGCAGCCTTGCCGGGCTGTCTGCCAGCGCTGGCCGAGGATCGCTGGCTGGAGGCCGCCGATGCCATCCGCACTACCGATACGGTGGCCAAGGGCGCCTCGCGACAGCTCAATATTGCCGGCAAAGAGGTCACCGTCACCGGTATTGCCAAAGGCTCCGGCATGATTCGGCCAGATATGGCGACCATGCTCGCCTATATCGCTACCGATGCCGCCCTTGCACCGGAGGCCCTGCAGCCGATCTTGAAGCAGGCGGTGAACCGCTCCTTCAACCGCATCACCGTGGATGGCGACATGTCCACCAATGATGCCTGCATGCTCATCGCCACGGGGCGGGCGGGGAATCTGCCCCTGGCGCTGGGTGAGGCAGACGCCCTGATCGACGCCATCACCGAGGTGGCGACCGAACTGGCGCAGGCCATCGTCCGCGACGGTGAGGGTGCCAGCAAGTTCATCCCCATCCGGATCAGTGGCGGACGCAGTGTATCCGAGTGTCTGCAGGTGGCGTATCGCATGGCCCATAGTCCCCTGATCAAGACCGCCTTTTTTGCCTCGGATCCCAACTGGGGCCGACTGCTCGCGGCCATCGGTTCGGCGGGAGTGGAAGATCTCGATGTCGAGCGGGTACAGATTCATCTCGGCGATCTGTGCATCGTGCGCAATGGTGCCCGTGCTGCAGAGTACAGCGAAGAGGCGGGGCAGGCGGTCATGGCGCGGGCGGAGATCCCCATCCATGTCGATCTTGGACGCGGATCGGCCCAAGAGCAGATCTGGACCTGTGATCTTTCCTATGACTATGTGCGCATCAATGCCGATTACCGGAGCTGAGTCGTGGCGGTAGTCCCCGTCGCTACGGGGGTCTTGCAGCGGGATGATGGCCGGGTGCTGGTTTCTTTGCGTCCCGAGGGCAAACCCTGGCCGGGATTTTGGGAGTTCCCGGGGGGCAAGATCGAGCCCGGCGAGACAGCGGAGGCGGCCCTGCGGCGGGAGCTGGAAGAGGAGATCGGCGTTCAGATTGGTCACCCCGAAGCCTTTCTGCGACGCGATCATCCCTATCCCGAACGCACCGTGGCTTTGCACTTCTTTCGGGTGCGTAGCTGGCAGGGGGAGCCCTACGGGCGAGAGGGGCAGCAGATTCGCTGGATCTACCCGTGGGAAATTGCAGCACTCGATTGTCTTGCGCCCAATCTGCCGGTGGTCGCCAAGCTGCTCGGCGAAGAGCTCCCGCAGCCGCCGCTTTGGCTGATTGCGGATCCCGCGCGGTTGCCGGCTTCCCGCTTTTTGCCGGCTCTGCAGTCCGCCATCGCTGCCGGCCTGCGTGCCGTGGTGTTGCGGATCAAGGAGACGATGCCAGCGGAGCTCGCGGCGGCGATGCCTGGGTTTCTGGAGCAAGCCCGCAATATGGGCGTACGCTTTTTCCTCAATCATCCCGAACCGGCCCCAGACTGGCCAGTTTCCGGCCAGCACTGGACGGAAGCCCGCCTGCAGGCGGCAACGGGGAAGCTATCGGAACCTTTTGGCGTTTCTTGCCACGGGGGGGAGTGCTTGGCGCGCGCTGCACGGTTGCATGCGCGTTATGCCTTTCTCTCTCCGCTGTTCGCCACCCAGACCCACCCCGACGCGCCGGCCCTGGGAATCGAGCGCTTTGCCGAGCTGATTGCGCCTGCGGCGGTCCCGGTGATTGCCCTGGGCGGGATGACGCCGGAGCGGGTTGCGGCAGCCCGTGCTGCGGGCGCCTCGGGGATTGCCGTCCTGTCGGGAATTTTGGAAGCCGAAGACCCCGCCAGCGCCACCCGTGCCTTTCTCGATGCCTGGAATACCCATGCCTGAACTGTCGGTCATCATCCCGCTCTACAACGAAATTGACAATGTCGAGCCCTTAGTGGCGGCTCTGCGCGCCGCTTTGGGCGAGGCCGATGTCGAGGTCATCATCGTCGATGATGGCAGTCGCGATGGTAGTGCCGCCGCCCTCGACCGTGCCCAGGCGGAATGGCCAGAGGTCCTTACGGTGCTGCACCTGCAGCGCAATTTTGGACAGACGGCGGCGATGCAGGCGGGAATCGACGCCGCTCGCGGCGAGGTCATCGTCACCCTCGACGCCGATCTGCAGAATGATCCGCAGGACATCCTGCCGTTGGCCCAACGGCTTCTCGCGGAAAACCTGGATGTCGTTGCCGGTTGGCGCAAGAACCGACAGGATGGGCTCTTGCTGCGCAAGATCCCCTCGCGCATCGCCAACCGCCTCATCCGCCGTCTGACCGGCGTGCGCCTGCATGACTATGGCTGTACCCTCAAGGCCTACCGCGCCTCGGTCCTGCAGGGGGTCCGGCTGTATGGAGAGATGCACCGCTTCATCCCCGCCTGGCTCTCTACCCTCACCTACACCGACCGTATCGTCGAGGTGCCGGTGCGTCACCATCCGCGCCGGGCGGGCAAGAGTAAGTACGGCATCAGCCGTACCTTTCGCGTGCTGGTCGACCTGCTCTTCGTCAAGTTTTTCCTCGGTTACAGCCAGCGCCCCATGCACTTCTTTGGGGTGATTGGGCTTTTTTCCCTGTTCATTGGCTCTGGCATGTTGATCTACCTTTTTATCGATAAATTTGCCGAAGGAGCCGCCATCTCCGGGCGTCCCATGCTGGTCGCCGGGATGCTCTTCTTTCTTGCCGGGCTGCAGTTCCTCAACACCGGCATCGTCGCCGAAATGCTGTCGCGCATCTATTTCGAGGGGCAGGGGAAGACCACCTACGTGCTGCGTAGCCGGAAATCCGATCAAGTCTGAGATGGCCCGCATTCCCATTCTGATGTACCACAACATCGCTCAAGCCCCGGCGGGGGCGCGACTGCGTAGCCTCTACGTTGCGCCGCGCCGCTTTGCCTGGCAGATGGGGCTTCTGGCGCGAGCCGGCTATCAGGGCCTGTCCCTGCGGGATGCGCTGCCCTATCTGCGGGGGGAAAGCAGTGGCAAAGTGGTGGTAATTACCTTTGATGACGGCTATCGCGACAATGTGGACAGCGCCCTGCCGATCCTGCAGCGCTGGGGATTCACCGCCACCTGTTTTGTGGTATCGGCCGCGCTGGGGGCATTCAATCGTTGGGATGCCGAGCAGTTGCGAGTGGAAAAGCCGATGATGTCCCTGTCGGAGCTCGAACACTGGCGCGATGCGGGTATGGAAATTGGTGCGCACACGCAAAATCACGTTCATCTGCCGGCTCTGGCAGACGCCGACGCGGAGCAGGAGATCTCCGGCAGCAAGGCAGAACTGGAGGCGCAGTTGGGCCAAGAGATCATGACGTTCTGTTATCCCTATGGTGAAATGGGCGCACGCGAGCGGGAGATGGTCGCGCGTTCTGGCTTTGCCGCGGCGGTGACCACGCGGCGCGGAAGAGCGCAAAGCGATGCGGACCTGTTCGCCCTGCCGCGCATTTCCGTGGGGGGGCATCATTTGCCGCATGTATTCCCGTTGCAGCTTTGGACAGGATATGAAGATCGTCCGCGTTCCTGATGCACAGGTGGGTGCAGGAGAAGGATTCTGAGCATCCGTTTGCTGTGGGTGGGCACCAATCCCGGGGGCGGTGGCACGGAGACCCATATGATCACCCTGCTGAGTGCCCTGGCGCGGCAGGGCGTGGAGACGCATGCCTTGGTCCATCCGCAGGGAAAAATTGCGGCTGCACTGCAAGGCGAAGCCGTCTCTCTCCATTACGGTAGCTTCCGCAACAGCGCTGATCCCCAGGGTCTCGTGGCCCTGCAGCGAAGTCTGCGCCAGCTGCGACCGGACTTTCTGGTCGGCAGTTTCAGCAAGGAATACTGGCCGTTGGCCCTCCTTAGCCGCGCCCATGGCGTACCGCTGACGCTGTTTCGCCACATGGACCTGCGCCTTCGCCCCAGTACCCGTTGGCTCCTCTCCCGCTGGCCTTTACGTCTTTTTGCTATCTCCAACTACCTACGCGAGCGGCTGATCGTCCAGGGTTTGCCCAAAGAGCGCGTCGAGACGCTGCCCAATCCCTTGCACCTTGCCGACTTTTCGCGTGACCCCGAGGCACGGGCGGAGCGGCGTCAAGCCCTGGGGTTGCGGGAGGAAGATTTTTTGGTCGGTTTTGTGGGGGCATGGCATCGCGGCAAGGGCATTTTCGTACTCGCTGATGCCATCGATGCCGCTCATGCCCAGGATGAGCGGGTGCAAGGAATCTGGATCGGCGGTGGCCCGCATGAAGCGGGGTTGCGGGAACGCTTGGCCGGTCGCCCTTGGCAGCACGTCATCGGCTGGCAGGACAGGGTCACCCCCTGGTATAGCGTCATGGATACCCTGGCGTTGCCCTCTATTGAGCCGGACACCTTTGGTCGGGTCCTGGTCGAGGCGCAGGCTTGTGCTACCCCCGTTCTCGGGGCGGCAATGGGAGGAATCCCGGAGAGCTTTGCGGATGGCGTATCGGGGCTTTTGCTGCATCCCGGCGACAGCGATGCCTGGCGCGACGCCATTCTCCGTCTTGCCGCTGACCGGACGCTATACCGGCAGCTCGCCGCCAACGGGCCGGCTCAGGTCGAGCGCTTTGCTGCCGACGCTATCGCCCGCAAATTTCTGGCAGCCTTGGGACGATGACAGTCGAGAGCCGGAACCTTATGCTATGTGCTGGAAATTTGCGGAAAATCGCCGTGGGGTGCACGTTATGAAAGTGGCCTTGCTAACACCGTTGCCTATGCAAGAATACCTGGAAGGCGAGCAACGATCGGACATCCGCCATGAATATGTGGCGGGGCAAGTCTATGCCATGGCTGGTGCCAAATTGCGCCATAATGCCATCGTGCGCAACCTGGCAGTATCACTGGGGCAGCACAACCGCTGTGGAAACCCCTTACCCGGAGACAGTCTGTACCTGAAAGATCCTTGCCTGATCATCGAGGTGCTGTCGGAGAGTACGGCCAACATCGACCGTCGCGAAAAGCTGCATGCCTATCAGACTCTCCCCAGTCTGCGGGAATATATTCTCGTCGATTCCGATAGCCGCAGTATTGAGGTCTATCGTCGGCGGCCCGAAGGGTGGTGGCATGAACTCCTCAGCGAAGGAGATCGCCTGCACTTTCATTGCGTGGATCTGGATCTCTCTCTGCTGGAGGTCTATGCCGGTGTGGATCTGCCGCAAGGGGAGGCGACGGTCTGACCCCCTGCTCTATATACGCTTTATCCTCTGTCGCACTCCATGGTTCTCTTTCTCCAAAAATGAGTAGCAAAATATCATGGTTTCCGAAGGAATGTATGTTCATGATTATCACCTGTAGTTAGATCAATTGGCTAAAAATTTGGGAATCCCTCATATGAAACGACTGATGTCTTTTATCGCTGAAGATGCCGACGACGTTCTGGTTTATTTGATTGGCCTACAAATGGTTTTTTGTTATTACACTGTCGCGATGTCTAGTATCTCTGGCGGCCTGGCTATAGCCGTTTTTCTGCTGAGTTCGGTTCGGAATAGAATCGTCTCAGTTCTTGGGTCCAAACAAATTTATCCGGTGTTGGCAATTCTTCTGTGGTTACCAATCACTCTAATTTGGTCAAGAAACATTCATTCTGGTTTGGATGAGCTTAGGAATTTATGGTTTTATCTCTTATTTGTTATAGGGACGACTATTTTCTGGGACGAGCGAAGGGTGAGGATAATTATTGTAATGTTCATCGTTGGAGCAATGTCAAATTTTGCAATTGCGTTGTTGCAAATGTTTGGCCTATGGCCTCTCGGTGGGTATGATCCCATTCAGGGTCCTGTAGGCTATAGCTATCGGGTATTTCTTGGTGTTGACACGGTTCCGGTAATATTGTTCATGTTGTGGGATATGAAATACAAATTTATTTTTCGTAGTAAAATATATCCAGCGATGATTGCACTGTCCCTCTTGATACAGCTGGCAATAACTACTGGAAGAACTGGTCAGGCTATTTTTGCGATGCTGGCTATTCCGTTTCTTTTCTTGGTTTTTAATAAACAAAAAAAATTTCTTGGCGTGCTAGTTGGTGCGCTTGTTATTATGGTGCTGATACTGGGGTTTACTGTTCCAACAGTAGAGCTGAGGTGGCACGACGCTTTGCGAGATGTGTTTCTTTTCTTTTCTGGAAAACCAGACACAGATCTTGGTTTACGCATGGTCTTTTGGGACTCCGCATTTCATATATTTCTGTCGCATCCACTTTTTGGTATTGGTCCGGGCTCGTTCATTGAGTATACCATTCACCTCATGGAGGCTGGTGTCATACCGGCAATACCAAAGGGGTATTATGTAATGATTGAGCCTCATAATAGCTTTCTCGCTTATTTGACATCGTATGGGCTAGTCGGCTTGTCTCTGTTCGTGTTCTTTCTTTATTCTCTGCTTCGGAGGACCTGGCGACAGAAGAATAACGCACTTGGCATGTTTCAGTTATTGATGTTGGCGAGTTTTGTTGTTGGTTCGTTTTCGGATGTGATGATTTTTCGCTTTGCGGTTGTCGCCCCCTTCATGGTTTCTATGTCCATGTCGTATAGGAATAGGTGATCTGCGTGGAATTTTTCATCATCACAATGTTGGGTGACAGAAGGCGTGCGAACAACGCCAGTCGTTCGGCCGAGCAATTGGCTGGCAATGGCTATAATCCAAAAATATTTCCCGCGATATGCCCTGCACAAAATTATGTGGATGAGCCGGGCTATGACAGCGCATACCGTGTGCGACGTTTTGGATACCATCTTACACGCGGTGAGGTTGGGTGCTTTCAGAGTCACAAGGCGATCTGGGAAAAGATGGCACAACGACCAACCGAGGTGTTCGGCGTGTTGGAGGATGATGCTGTTTTGCAGGATAATATTGTAGAGTCAATCGAGGTTGCTCTATCTTTCAAAAAATATTGGGATGTTTGCCGTTTACAGCAGGCATATTCAAGCAAGGTTGGCTTCACGAAATGCCGCATGGGAAATTTTTTTCTACGTTTCTCCTTGCTGCCAACCTTGGGGACAGGCGCTTATTTACTGAGTGGACGAGCCGCACGGATTTTATCTGATAGTTCCGGTTCGATCCGTCAGGCTGTGGATCATCTTCTGGATGATCCAAGGAGTCATGGTTTGCGCGTGTTAGATCTCACTCCGGCAAGTGTGACCATTTTGGAAGATCTGCCATCTGTTATTGGTGACCGTGGGTGGGACACTAAAGTCAATGGTAGGAGGAGCCTTTACCGAAGAATCCAACGTGATTCTTACAATCTTGGCTGTCATCTCGCGCGCGGAAAGATGCTGTTGAATATGCTTTTCATGCGGGCGCAATAGCCGGATTTATTTAAAGTCATGAACATTAGCGTCGTTATCGTGAATTTCAATGGTGGCCCCATGTTGAGGAAATGCGTTCGATCGTGCGTCGACGAGGGGGTTCTTCCTGGCGAGATCATCGTCGTGGATAACGGCAGTATGGATGAATCTTGTGATCTGCCGCCGGAGTTTGGCGCGGTTCAAATTCTGCGAATTGGTTGTAATGTTGGTTTCGCTCGCGCAGTGAATAAGGGGATTCGTCAAGCAACCCAGAATTTCATTCTGATCCACAATAATGATGCACGGCTTCTACCTGGTGCGATTACTTCTCTTTTGCAATGTGTTGCCCGGTTTCCACAGGCCGCGTTCGTCGGTGCTCGCTTGGTCAATCCAGAAGGTAGACCTCAAAACGTGGTAGCGGAGTTCCCGCACTGGTGGTCCGATCTGATTCCAAATTTTGTAAGAAAGGTTCGTCGAAAAAATCCCAAAATGCTTGGCGTCGAACAAGCTGTTGACGTACCTTCGTTGATCGGCGCTGCCTTTCTTGTCCGTAGGCAGGCACTGGAACGTTTGGGCCTTTTGGATGAGGATTTCTTTTTTTATCTCGAAGAGACGGAATGGTGTCATCGTGCCCATCAGAAGGGGTTTCAGGTCATATTTTGTCCAGAGGCTCGGGTGGAACACGGTCTGGGTGGCACCGCCAATCGGTATAAGGCGGAGGCGCGCATCGAGTTTCATCGGTCCCGACTGATCTATGCGCGAAAGGTTGAGGGCACTACTGCACGTAATCTGCTTCTCGGGGTGCTGTTTGCGTCGAGCTTCATCAATTTCCTGAGCAACGCAGTGTTGCTGGTCCTTACACTCTTCGCTTTTTCCAAGCTACGCCGAAAAACTGCCATGTATGGTAGGCTTTGGCTCTGGCACCTCTTGGGGCGCCCCGTTGACTGGGGATTGCCAAATAAATGTCCTGAACTGAGGAAGTGATGGGCACGGGTCTTTCTGCAGTGTACATCACTAAGGACGCTGCGCAGCATTTGGCCGCATCTATCCGTAGCGTTGCGCGATTGGTGGATGAGGTTCTCGTCGTGGATAGTGGGTCCAGTGACGAAACTGTCTCCATAGCTGAGCAAGAGGGCGCTCGAGTAATCTTCCATCCGTGGTCGGGTTTCGGCGCTCAGCGGGTATTTGCTGTCGCCGCTGCAGTCCACGACTGGGTTTTGATCGTCGATGCGGATGAGGTCTTGGAAGCTGGTTCGGAGCGAGCTTTGCGTGAGGCAGTGGCGATGGCGGATGGTGTCGGTGGATTCCTCCTTCGACGAAAAAATTATATTGGCAGGCGAGAAATTCGGCATGGCGATTGGGCAGGCGAATGGGTGTTGCGCCTCGTGAATCGTCAGCAAGGTCGATATAACCCCGCGGATCTGGTGCATGAATCGTGGCAATGCAGCTGCGCGGTCGCGCGTTTGCAAGATGCCTTAGTGCACCATTACACGTTTTCCAGCACCCAAGACATGCTTCCGAAACTCCAGCGCTACGCCGAACTCAACGCACAGAAGGTGGCAGCGCGGGGGCGTCCAGTGGGGCCTTGGGCGCCCATGAGTCATGCCCTTTGGGCCTTCTTTCGCGCTTACGCGTTGCGCCTAGGATTTCTCGATGGAGTGGAGGGCGGTGCCATTGCTTGGACCACTGCCGTGGGGGCTTACTTCAAATATGCCATTGCCCGTGACCTGCTGGCCGCCCGACCTGCGGAGCGTCGATGAGGGTTTTGCTGGTTCGTTTGAGTTCCCTGGGGGATGTACTGCATACCTTGCCGGCCATTAGCGATTTGCAGCGCAACGGCAAGGATGTGGAACTGGACTGGCTCATCGAGCCTGCCTTTGCCCCGATTGCCCGCTGGCACCCCGGAGTGCGAGAGGTCCTGCCTTTTTCCCTGCGCAGTCGGCAAGGAGGAATCGGCACGCTCCTCCGGCAGCTCCGCGAACTTCGCCGGCGACTGCGTGATCGCCACTACGATCTGGTTCTCGATAGCCAGGGCTTGTTCAAGAGCGCTTTGCTCGCCCGTCTGGCCGGGACGACCGTTGCCGGACTCTCGCCCAGCAGCGCCCGGGAACCCTTGGCGACCTACCTATACGGCCAACGCCACGCGGTCCCCTGGGGGCCGACGGCCATCCAGCGCAATCGGGAGCTCTTTGTCCAGGTCTTTGCCAACCCACGCCCTTCAGGACTGGCAGACTTTGGCCTGCAGAAGCAGGCGGCAGCCTGGCGAGAGGAGAACGTCGCATTGGCCGCAGGGGAGAGTGCGCAACCCTTTGTCCTCGGCTTACACGCCACTTCCCGCGCCTGGCAAAACAAGGAGTGGCCCATCCGCCATTGGATTACCCTGGCACACGCACTGGCCGATGCCGGGTATGAGCTGGCGCTGCCGGCCATCGACGAGCGTGAACAGCAACGGGTCGCGGCGATCTCGGCCGAGACTGGCAATGTCCGGGCCTTGCCGAAAATGGATCTGGAGGGCTTGGGGCGAATCATGCTCCAGGCACGCGCCTTTGTGGGTATGGATACGGGGCTTTCTTATCTGGCCGCGGCATTGGGCCTGCCGGGGGTGACCCTATATGGCCCCACGGCTTCTGAGCAGGAGGATATGCCCGGCTCTGCACAAGCGATACTGCAGTCCAGCGAAACTTGTGCCCCTTGTGGAAACACCCGCTGTCGGCGGATCAGTCAGCCCGGACAGCCCATTCCCTGTCAGGAAGGAATGCAGCCGATAATGGTCTGGGCACGTTTGGTCCCATTTTTGGAGCGATCATGATTGCCGGAAGTCAGTTAGGCCGCGCGGAAACCCGCCGTTACCGACGGCACCAGTTCTGGACCGATCACGGCATCTTTCGCGAATTGTTCTACGCCAATTTTCACGAGATTGCGCCCGGGCTCTTCCGCTCGGCGCAGCCGGCGCCCTGGCAGCTGAGCCAGTGGCAGGCGCGTTATCACTTTGACGCGGTGCTGAATATTCGCGCCCCCGCTCCCGATGAGCCCCATTTCCGCTTGGAGCAGGATGCGTGCGATGTTCTTGGTATCGCGCATTTGCCAATTCATGGCTTTGGCTCCCGCGATCTGCCGCAGAAAGACTCCTTGCTGGCATTCCTGGACCAGATTCCAGAGCTGCCGCCCAGGCTGCTGGTGCATTGCAAATCGGGGGCAGATCGCGCGGGCTTCATCTGCTCGTTGTTACAACACCAGCGCTATGGGATGCCTCTGGCGGAGGCGCAACAGGAACTGCGGCTCTGGCCCTACGGCCACATTCGCCATGCCAACACTGGCATCCTCGACTGGTTCTTTGCCTGCCTGCAGGAGGATTTGCGCCGGGAACCGGGGCTTGCCCTGCGCGATTGGGTGTTGACGCGCTATGACCGGGAACAGATGCTGGCCAGCTTTCGCCCCTGGTATCGTCTCGACTGGCTGACGGATCGCATCCTGCGGCGGGAATGATGGCGCGCCTTTATCGCCTGCTGACCTGTTTCCTCACACCGCTCCTGCTACTCTTCACCTGGCAGCGGATGCTGCGCCGACCGGCCTATCGCGCCCACTGGCAGGAGCGCTTTGGTTTTGTACGCTGGCGCAACGATCGCCCGCTGTGGATTCACGCGGTCAGCGTGGGTGAGGGCATGGCTGCCCTGCCACTGATCCGCCAGTTGCGGGAGCGGCATCCGGATCTGCCGATTCTTGTTACCAGCACGACGCCGACCGGAAGGGTAGTCGTAGCACGGGAGTTGGCGGGGACGGTCACGCAAGCCTACCTCCCCTATGACCTGCCGGGGGGCGTGCGGCGCTTTCTGCAACGTAGCCAGCCGCGCCTGGGGGTATTGATGGAGACCGAGTTGTGGCCCAATCTGTTGCGCGGGGCACGCCAGCGAGGGATTCCGATGATGCTTCTAAACGGTCGCCTGTCGGCTCGCTCTCTGGCGGGCTACCGCCGCTTTGCCTCGCTCTTTGCCCCGGCCTTGAGCGGACTGGACTGGGTTGGCGCGCAAAGCCCGGAAGACGCGCAGCGCTTCGCTGAGCTCGGCGCGACCAGGGTCAGCGTGCAAGGGCAAATGAAGCTCGACCTGCAGATCGATGTCGGTCAGCGAGAGCGGGCGGCGAGCTGGCGGGAACGCTTTGCGGACAGGCGGGTGTGGGTCTTTGCCTCGACCCATCCCGGCGAGGAGGAGCTGGCGTGGGATGCATTGCCAAGCTTGCGCAAGATCGAGCCACAGCTGCTGCTCGTGCTGATCCCGCGCCACCCGGAGCGGGGTGACGCCCTGGCCGAACAACTGCAGAATGACGGGTTATCGGTGCGGCGCCGTAGCCGCGGGCAGTTTCCCGGACCTGACGATTCCGTGTATCTGGTCGATACCCTGGGCGAGTTGATCGACCTCTATGGCGCAGCGGATCTGGTCTGGATTGGGGGAAGTTTCGTCGCGCGCGGCGGGCACAATCCCATCGAAGCGGCAGCCTGGGGTAAACCCATCATCGTCGGACCGCACATGGAAAATTTTTTTGAGACCCTGCGTTCTCTGCAGGCCGCTGATGCCATCTGCCAGGTAGAGGATGCAGAGGAAGCCGCGCGTCGCAGCGCTGAGTATCTCGCCGCCCCCAATCTGGCCCATGCCTTGGGAGGGCGCGCCGCCACTTGGCAGGCGCAGCAGGGCGGTGCCGTCGCACGCGCTCTGGCGGCCATTGAAGAGCGTCTGTAAAACGAACGCGGTCAGGCTGATTCGCGCCGCCGCCAGACGCTGACCTGGGCAATGCTGTGCTGGTACTTGCGCGCCGTTTCACGAATCACAAAGGGCAGATCGCGGGGGAAGCCGGGCTGCAAGACAAAGTACTCCCCGAGAATCTCTTGCAGGCCATGCAGGCTGTCGAGGATTTCCCCATCCCGGCGTACACCGCCAATCCAGCGCTCCTTGGGCGTGAACTCCTCAAGCCAAGTATACGGTGAGCTGATCACCAACATGCCACCAGGGAGGATGCGCTCCGCCATGTCACGCAAGAATTTCTCTGGATTGCTCAGGCGGTCGATCAGGTTAGCGGCCACGACCAGATCGAAATCCCGATGCATAGGCTTCAGGTTGAGGGCATCCCCCTGCAAAAATTGGCAGCGATTGGCCGTCGCCGCCAGGCCCAGGGCGTTGAGGTCTGCCCAATGGTGGCTCTGCAGTTCACCCTCCTCGGTGATGGCATAGGGAAAACGCAGTTTTTCTTGCAGCCGCGCCGCGACCTGCACGAAGCGGGTGGAAAAATCGATGCCGATCACGCTCTCTGCGCGAGTTGCCAGAGCGAAGCTGCTCCGCCCTACGGAGCAACCGATATCGAGAACACGCTGTGGCCGCCCCGCGCCCCATTCGGCCAAGGCCAGATCCGCGATGGCTTGGGCATAATTGGCGACGCCAAAATAGTCGGGACCAAAATGAAAGTGGCAATACTGTGCCACCGCAACATCGCTCTCATAGATCGGGACCTCGGACAGGGGATTGTCCGAGTGCACATAGCGAAAGCCTGCGTGCTGGAAAAAATGACGCCGGAAGGCGTAACGAGCCTCGCTTTGCGTCTCGTTGCCCAGACTGATGAAGGAGCCGCCCTTGATCAAGTTATGGCGCTGGTCAAAGGTCGGCACGGTGAAGTCATCGTAATACGGGTGCACACGGAAACCCGCGAAAGGATAGATGGGAGTTTCCGTCCACTGCCAGACATTGCCGACCACGTCGCAGAAATCGCCGTGTCGGAAGCGATCGACGGGGCAGGGCGAGGCACCATGGGCAAGCCCGATCTGGGCCGGTGCCATTTCGCCCCAGCTGTCGCTGTCGCCAAGCCCGGAGAGATCGCGCAGACGGCGCCATTCGTCCTCGCTTGGCAGGCGCAGATTGGCGCCGGTCTGTTCTGACTTCCAGCGGCAAAAGGCGCTGGCTTCATGATAGTTGACCTCCACTGGCCAGGACCAGGGCATGGGGCGTTCTTCGGCAATGAGGCGCAAGCGCCAACCCGCCGGATCTTGCCGCCAAAAGCTAGGGTGCTGGGGACGGACATATTGTCGCCACTGTTCCCCTTCGCCGCTCCACCAGCGCGATTCCTGATAGCCACCGCCTTCGACAAAGGCGAGAAACTCCGCGTTACTGACCAGCATTTCGCTGGCAGCAAATGCCTGTAACTCCTGTTCGTGCGAGCCATATTCGTTATCCCAGCCATAACGCAGGGCATCCTCGTCCTTACCCAGGCGCACCCGTCCGGCGGGAACATCCCGCAGACGGTTTTGCGGGATCTCCCGCGAGGCGGAAGGGAGAGCTTCGGCGGTGAAGGCGGCTACCGGGCGCACGCGTTCCAAGGGGAGTTGCCGCATGAGGACGGAGCTCGTTTCGATGTGGATGTTTTCGTGCTCGATGCTCATCAGCACTGCCCACCACGGCGAGTCCCAGTGTATCGGTAGTTCCAGAGGCAGACGGCTGATTACCCCGTCAACCATCTCGCGCACCTGGTTGCGGTAGGCGCGGACGCGATCCACCGTCGGCCAGTCGTAATGGGTCTCGTCAAGATCGTCCCAGGACATCTCATCGACGCCGACCGCAAAGATCGACTCCAAAGCGGCATCGATGTGTCCGTCCAGCAGTCCGGCAACGCGGAATTTGTTGCTGAAAAAGGTTGCCGTATGCCCAAAATAAAAGATCAGCGGATGTCGTAGGGGAATTGCCTTTTGGTACCAGGCATCCGCATCGCGCAGATGTGCAAACAGCGCTTCGTCCAGACTGAAGGTTTGGTGAAAGACGCGCCGGATCTCTTCCCGCTTTTCCTCCGGGTGCCGACCGTCCAGCCGCAAGGGGTGAATACGCATTCCGCTCATGAAGATCCTCCCGATTCTGGTATCAGAATACCACAAGATACCGTCCGGTCGGAAAACAAAAGCCCCGCTGGAGCGGGGCCAGGTTGGAGCGGGATAACATCAGACGTGGGCGGGCTGAGATGGTTTTTTCAAGGGCACGATCCGATCCTCACCACTGACCTCCTCCAGGGTTTTGCCGCTGGGCTCGGGGATGAAGAAGATGGTAAGCAGGAGACCTGCGAGAGCGAAGAAGAAGGTGATCATCAGCGTGCCATGCAGCCCGAAGTCATGCAGCAGGACGGGGAAGATGAAAGCACCGATGAAGGCGCCGACCTTGGCGGTACCCGCCGACAGCCCATGCCCGGTGGTACGCAGATTGACCGGGAAGACCTCGCCGGCAATGACAAAGGTGGTCGTGTTGGGACCATATTCGGCGAAGAAGTAGGACAAGCCATAGATCACCAGGAACACGCCGATACTGGCAGAGACTGCGGGAAACGCGCCAATCAGCAAAAACATCAGTCCCATCATGAAAAAGCCGAGCATCTGCAGGCTCTTGTGACCGATACGGTCGATGGTGAAGGCCGCCAGAAAATAGCCGGGCACGGCGGCCACTGCAAAGACGATCAGGCTCAGGGCGGTGCTTTGCATGACATCGGCATGGGGCGCCAGACGATGCATGATCATCGGGGTCGAGATGGTGTTACCGTAGTAGGCATAGTCAAAGACAAACCAACTACCGGCAGTACCGATCAGGGTTAAGAGGTACTTGGACAGGGGCTGCTTGACGATTTTCGCCTCTGGCTTACGCGCCGTGGCGGTGCCCAGGCTAAAAGACGCCAGCTCCCGCGCCGCTGCCTCACTATCGCCTTTGACCCGCGCCAACCAGCGCGGGGATTCGGGCAGGGTTCGCCGGATATAGATCACCGCCAGGGCGGGCAGGGCCCCCAGGCCGAGCATCAGGCGCCAGGCCAGGTCGTGGTTCATCCCCGCTGCTAGCAGGGTCAGGGCCACCACCGGACCGGTGACCAGGCCGATGGCCTGCGCCGAGAACACCAGGGAGACCATGCGTCCTCGGGACTTGCTATTGGCGTATTCCGACATCAGCACGGCCGACATCGGATAGTCGCCGCCGATTCCCAACCCCAGGATGACACGGGCGATGATCAGGACGGTGACGCTGGGGGCCACGGCCGATAGCAGCGCACCGATTACCATCAACAGGGCTTCCAGGCCGTAGATCTTTTTGCGGCCGAGTTTGTCGGCGAGAATGCCGAAAACATAGGCTCCGACGAAGGTGGCGATTAGGGAAATGGCTCCCACCAGCCCTACTTCGTCCGGACTTAGATGCCATTGCTCTTTGATCAGCACCAGAGCGGTACCAATGATGAAGAGATCATAGGCGGAGGTGAAAAAGCCCATGGAAGATGCCCACATGGCCTTCAGATGAAAGGGACTGAACGTGGCGGTGTTGAGAGCGCTGGAAATATCGCTATCCCCGACGCTGGTAGTGGCGTTGCTCATGCGGTGACCTCCTGCAGTTTGCGGCTATGTACTGAGCAGGACCATAGTCTATACCTTTTATGTGACATTATGATGAAGCTTTTATGACACTTTTATGACAGCTTACTGGCCGCCGATGTAGTCGAGCTGTCGCCATGCCTCGAAGACAGCGACGGCGCAGGAGTTCGAAAGATTCAGGCTGCGCTGTCCGGGTCGCATGGGGAGACGGAGAAGACGGTCTGGAGGAAATTCTGCGAGGACCGCGTCGGGCAGCCCCCGGGTTTCCGGACCAAAGAGAAAGACATCCCCGGCGGCAAAGCGTGCCTCGGCAAAACTTCCTGCAGCCCCTTTGGTGCTGAAGGCAAAGATCCGCCGGTCACCGAATTGGGCGGCGCAGTCTGCCCAGCAGGCATGCCGCTGTACCTCGGCAAATTCATGGTAATCCAGGCCGGCGCGGCGCAGACGGCGATCCTCCCAGGCAAAGCCTAAGGGCTCGATCAGATGCAGGCGCGCCCCGGTGTTGGCGCAGAGACGGATGACGTTGCCGGTGTTGGGAGGGATTTCGGGCTGATAGAGCACCAATTCGATGAAGGGTGTGCTCACAGTGCGCGCGCCAGAATCCACAGATCCACCCGCTGCACGCCCTGCGCTTTGAGGAGTTGCGCCAGCGCTTCTGCGGTACTCCCGGTGGTCATGACGTCATCGACCAGGGCTATGTGTGCCGGTAGTTTGCCACGCAGGGTAAAGGCGGACTGCAGGTTGGCACGGCGTTGGTCGCGGCTACCTCCCACCTGATGAGGGGTGTTGCGGGTACGACGCAGGACATCGCGCAACGGAATCCGGTATGCACGCGCCCAGTGCCGCGCCAACAAAGCCGCCTGATTGTAGCCGCGTTCGGCCAGACGGGCCGGGTGGGCAGGCACTGGCAACAAGGCACCGGGGCGTGCCGGCAGGCTCTCCGTGGTCCAGGTCCGTAGCCAGGCCTGGGCCAGCGGGCGGGTCCAGTCCAGCCCGCCATGAAATTTCCAGGCGCTGATGGCTGCGGCCAACGGATGGGTATAGACGAAGGGGCAAAAGGTGTAATCGTAGCTGGGTGCCTCGATACTGCAGACCGGACAGTCGCCATCGGCATTGACGGGCAGGGCGCACCAGCTACAGCCGTCGGCGGGCAGTCGGGGCAGTTCGCGGTGGCAATCGTCACAGATCGCGGTTCCGGGTGCCGAGCAGAAACGGCAGCTTTCCGGCAGGAGCCAAGAGACGAAACGTCCCGGTGCCTCGCGCCAAATCTCTCGCCTCGATAACCCGAGTGGTATTGCTAGCAAGCTGCCATCCCCTCTGCCCAGGCAGCATTGTCACCATTGCCTGACGCATTGACAAGGCGCGCCCAGCTCCCCTATACCGTGCCCATGACGATAGCCAGCACCCTGCACTGCGATTGGGAGGCAGCCCTCGCGGCGCGCGCCGAGGCGGGACTTCTGCGCCAGACGGAAGTTCTGCAGCCGCTGCCGGGGCCGCGGCCCTTCTACCGCGACAGCGCTGGCCAGACCCTGCTTTCCTTTGCCAGCAATGACTATCTCGGTCTTGCTCGGCACCCCGCCTTGCGGGCGGCGGCCACTGCGAGTTTTGCCAGTGGCGAGTACGGTGCGGGCGCCGCGCCCCTGCTTGGTGGTGTGCGGGCGGAGCATGAGGCCCTGGCGCAAGCCCTGGCTGATTGGCTGGAGGTGGAAGACGTCCTGCTCTTTGGCTCGGGCTATCTGGCCAATCTCGGCATACTGAGTGGGCTGGTCGAGGGCCGTGACCTGCTCCTCCTCGACCGCCTTGCCCATGCCTCCCTCATCGACGGCGCGCGACTCAGCGGGGCCCGCCTGCAACGTTTTCGCCACAACGACCTCGCGCATCTGGAAACGCTGCTGCAAAAGCCGCGGCGTGGCCGAGCCTGGATCGTCAGCGAAGGGGTGTTCAGTATGGATGGAGACCTGGCCCCGCTACCGGAATTGTCGGCCCTCGCCGCGCGTTATGACGCCGGTCTGCTGCTGGACGAGGCGCATGCCTTTGGTGTGCTCGGCGCGCAGGGGCGGGGTAGTCTGGCGTACTGGGGTTTGCCAGCCGGGGCGGTGACCCTGCGCGTGGGCACTCTCGGCAAGGCCTTTGGCAGTTATGGTGCCTTTGTTGCCGGTCCCCGCCGCCTCACGCGCTGGTTGCAGCAGGCAGCCCGCAGCTATCTCTTTCATACCGCTTTGCCGGCGAACGTCGCCGCGGCCAGTCGCGCCGCCCTCGACCTACTGCGCGAGGGAGAGGGGTTACGTCAGCATCTACAGGGGCTCCGCAATACCCTGCAGGCCGGTCTGCAGGGGCGGGCGTTTCTGCCCAGCCAGACGCCCATCCAGGGGTTGATCCTGGGTAGCAACGCAGCAGCCTTGCGGGCGGCCGCTGCTTTGCGCAGTGCGGGCATCTACTGTCCGGCGGTACGACCGCCGACTGTGCCCGTGGGGCAAGCTCGACTACGCATCAGTCTCAGCGCTGCCCACAACCAAGACGACATCCAGCGTCTACTCTGTGCCTTGCAGCTCATAGCGGGTGGCGAGTGATGCGCCAACGTCCGCATCTCGTCCTGTTGCATGGCTGGGGTATGGAACGGCGGGTCTTCTCGCCCTGGCTGCCAATGCTGGAGCAGGATTTTCACGTGCACAGCTGGGAGCTTCCGGGACACGGCGAGCGTCCCTGCCCGGCGGCAGGCTGGCAATGGGAAACGGAGCTCGACGACTTGCGCGAGCGGCTGGCGGCAGTCCCCGCAGCTTCCATTCTCTTGGGCTGGTCGCTGGGTGGATTACTTGCCCTGGCCCTGGCCTTGCGTGGAGATCTGCGTCTGACAGGATTGGTGTTGGTCGCCACTTCCCCCTGTTTTGTCGAACGCCCCGACTGGTCAGCGGGAATCGCAGCGCAAACCCTCGACGATTTCGCTCGAGAACTCACGCGCGATGCCCAGGGGCTGCGGCGGCGTTTTTTTGCCCTGCAGACCCTGGGGGATCCTGCCGCCCGCGCCCGTATGCCGCAGATTGACGACTGGCCCTTGCCAGATCGCGACTGTTTGCAGGCAGGTTTGGAATTTCTGCGGGATATCGATCTGCGTCCTTCCCTACATGCTCTTCCCTACCCGGTGTTGCTGTTGCAGGGGGATGCCGACCGGATCGTGCTGCCGGCAGCGGCGGAGGCCCTGCAGCAGGCCCTGCCCGGGAGCGTGCTGCGCCTGCTACACTGTGGTCACGCCCCCTTCCTCAGCCAGCCCGCGGCCTGTTCCCAAGCCCTGCGTGAAGTCTTTCTCGCATGATCCTGAACAAACACCTCGTTCGTCGCCACTTTGCCCACGCTGCAGCAGACTATGAGGCACTGGCCACCCTGCAGAATCAGGTCGGGCAGGAAATGATCGAACGTCTGGATCTGCTAAAGATCGACCCGCAGATGCTACTCGACCTGGGTGCCGGGACGGGCTTGCAGAGTCGGCGTCTGAATCGTCGCTTTCCCCGCGCTCGGGTGCTCGCCGTCGATCTGGCACTACCCATGCTGCAAGAAGCGCGCCGCCGCAAATCCTGGCGCCAACGGCAGTGGTATCTGCAGGCCGATGCGGAACGGTTGCCCTTGCGCGATCAGTCGTTGCAAATGGTGTTTTCGAATTTTGTCCTGCAATGGCTGCCCGACCCCTTGCCCGCCTTGCGGGAGCTGCGGCGGGTGCTCCAACCGGAGGGGCTTATACTCTGCAGCTCGCTGGGGCCCGATAGTCTACGCGAGCTGCGACAGGCCTTCCGGTCCGTCGACGAGGAGCCGCATGTGCATGATTTTTTGGATATGCACGATCTTGGCGATGCCATGGTGCAGGCCGGTTTCGCCGACCCGGTGCTCGATGTCGAGCGCTACGAACTGCACTACGACGATCTGGATACGCTGCTGCGTGATCTGCGCGGTATTGGCGCAGGCAACTCCCAGCCTCGTCGAGGCCTCTTTACGCCGCGGAAATTGCAACGCCTGCGTAGCGCCTACGAGGAATTTCGTACGCCAGACGGTAAGCTGCCTTTGCAGTACGAGGTCGTCCATGCCCATGCTTGGCGGGCTGCCGACCGGCCGTCAGGAGAGTTGCAACCCCTGCAATTTATACCGCGCAGGCGCAACTGATGGCGCAGGGATATTTCATTACCGGTACGGATACGGAAGTCGGCAAGACCCACGTCACGGCCGCTCTTGCCAGCGCCTTTGCCGCGCGCGGTTTGACGGTGGCGGCGCTCAAACCCTACGCCTCGGGGCAGGAGGCCGACGGCACCTGGACCGACATCGAGCAGTTGCGCGCTGCCAGTCATCCGCCCTTGCCGCAGAAGGAGTGCAACCTCTATCGTTTCGCTCCGCCCATCGCGCCGCATTGGGCGGCGCAGCTGGCGGGGCAGAACATGGATCGCAGCCGGTTGACCGCCTTCGTGCAGGCCCGTGCACAGCAGGTGGATCGCCTCCTCGTGGAAGGGGCAGGGGGGCTACTCGTGCCCCTGGGCCCCGGCTGGGATACCCTGGACTGGATCGAGGAACTTGGATTGCCGTTGATTCTGGTGGTTGGTTTGCGCCTGGGTGCCATCAATCATGCCCGTCTCAGCGAGGCCGTCGTTCTGCAGCGCGGGATACCCTATGCGGGATGGATCGCAAACCACTGCCAGGAACAAGTCGCCGCCGGCACCCTTGAGACCCTGCAGGAGCTGATGCTCGGCAACTATCTTGGTAGATTGCCTTTTCTTGCGACGGAGTTCGACGGCCTCGAGCTTCCGTAATGCTCAGGATCTGTTTACACTCTTCCCAATATTAGAAGCGCATTGCAGGCGTCAACATGCCGCAAAAAGTACAGAGAAGGGAGCGTGTGGGATGGTGTGGATCAAGACATTGGCGTGGCTGTTGCTCAGTGCTTTCCTGATGACGATAGGGATGGTCCTGGTGATCTCCCTGGCATTGTTGCCGTTTTCCGGCAGTGACCTCTCCTCTTCGCTGCACACCTTGCTCCCATGGCTGCCGCTGCTTGTTTTCGGATGGAGCCTTTTCGGCGCTCTGTTTTTCGGGTTGCTTACACCTTTGGTGGTCCAGCGCGGCTTACACTTGCAGCGCTTGGGCGCGACGCCCCGAGAGCACTTCGCGACTGCTGTCGCCAATGAACTTGCACAACGCCTGGGAATGCCAGCGCCCCAACTTTACCGGTTTTCCGCCGCAGGCCCCAACGCCTTTGTGCTGGGCATGGGTCAGCAACATGCCTGGCTGGTCTTGTCTTCGGACCTCCTGCAATCGGCTTCCGACGCAGAACTACGTGCCGCCATCGCCCATGAAATGGCGCATATGTACTATGGAGATATGCTCAGCATGCAACTCTTGCTGGGCACGAGTATTGTCGCGGCCTTTGCCCTGGCACAAATTCTGACCATGCTCTTTCATACTCCGCAGCAATCGCGATCCCTTTTGTTGAGCGTGCTGCAAGTCGTCATTTTTCTGTTTGCGCTGCTCCCCATCGCCTGGTTTTCGCGGCGCCGGGAATATGCGGCGGATCGTTTCGCCGCCGAGCAGTATGGGGTTGCCGGGATGATGTCGCTGCTGCGCCGACGGGTGTCTGCCAATACGCAGGACGACTGCTGCGGACCTTTGGCAGCACTGGCCACCTTTGGTCAGAGTCGAGGACTTCTGGCCGGACATCCGACGCTGGAACAACGGATCGCCGCCCTGCAAAGCAAAGATCCAGCGCGCTGACGCGGGCCAGCTAACGTACATTGCGCCTCGCGCCACCCCGGAGAATGTAAGAAAATCTGGGGGTGGAGATGGCGAGATGAGGTCGAGCAACATTTTGGCGATTCCATCCCGAGCTTAACGTGACCCGCCAGGCCGACTCGTACCCCGGACTGCCTCTTCTCAGATCGCACAGGAAAAGGGCCACCTGAGGCTTGCCTCAGATTGGTAACTTCGGCACTGGCACCCGCCATCTCCCCTTTTTGATCATAGCTGGGGTTTCCTATAAATGGCTAACGTTTAGCTTGAGGGGCCGGCCGACGGCGGGCAAAGCCCGCTGTTGGACAGTCCCTCTCGAAGCGGTTGTTAGCCGTAGTTTTAGCGAACAACGGCACGATGTTTCCTCTCCTCGCCGCGAACCATTTTCCCTTCGCGCATGAGTAACCCGAGCACACTCCAAGCAAGATAATCCTTGGACCCACCGGCGTAATCGCTTTGAAGGCCAAGAGATTTTGATGCGTCGGAATTAGTGATTCCGTCAGGGTTGGCCTGGGCTAGCTCAAGGTAACCGTCCAAACCAGACCGCTATTGCCCCAATTGCGGTTATCTGAGTCTTTTTTTGTCGGCAGCTGGCGGGTGGGGCTGGACGGGTCCAGCGTCCCTCACCGGCGAGAGTAGATGGGGTGGGATATTCCAGCTCCGGCCGTTGTCGGTGACCACGGTGACGGTCTTGCGGTTGTATTTGACCACCGTGCCCAGCAGGCGTCCGCCCTGGTAGGCAAAGCTGACACGCTGGCCGGGAGTAAAGCGCATCATCTCCAGGTGCGCCTGCATCGATTCGAGCATTTTCAGGCGCGCCACTACGCGCTGGTTGAGCCCCAGCAGTTCTTCGAAGCTCAGGCCATCGATGTCAACGGGCATGGTCGAGATCCGAGCGCAGGGGCTTGGCGGCAAAGCGCTCCTTCCAGACCCGAGGGGTCAGTGCTTCGACATCCCGGGCCGGGTGCAAGGCAACCCGTTGCAGGACATCGACCAGATAGGTGTAGGGATCCACGCTGTGCAGGCGGCAGGTGCTCAGCAGGCTCTGGATGATGCCGACGTGCCTGGCTCCCACTTCGCTCCAGCAGAACAGCCAGTTCTTGCGCCCCATCGGAATGACCCGCAGGGCCCGCTCCAGATGATTGGTGTCGATGGGTACCTCGGGATCGCGCAGGTAGACCTGCAGTTGGGCTTGGTGATTCTCGGCATAAACCAAGGCCTTGGCCAGGAGATCGGTGTTGAGCAGATCCATGCGTTGGCGCTGCTGGTGACACCAGCCGAAGAAGGCTTCGGCAACCGGGCCGGCATGGCGGCTGCGATGGTCGCGCTTCTGCTCGCCTTCGAGTCCCTGCTCCCGAATCCGCTGTTCGATACGGTAGAGTTCGCCGATCCAGGTGAGGGCCTCGGCAGCGGCCGGGTCCTGCTCCTGCGCCCGTTCGAAGTAGCGCCGGGCATGCGCCCAGCACTGGGCCTGGGTCACCTGAGGGCGGGATTTGGCATAGCGGTCATAGGCCGCATAGCCGTCACTGAGCAACACGCCTGCAAAGCCCTCGAGCTGTTGTTCAATGTGCACGCTGCCACGGCTTGTCGACCAGGTGAAGCACAGCTCGTCGTCCTCGCCATAGATCGGCCAGTACCAGGTCGCCTGTAGCTGCCCCTGCTTCTTGCGTCCCGCCTTGATCGGTGTCTCATCCATCGCCAGGACCCGGCTTTGTAGAATGTGTCGCCACTGGGCATCGTAGATCGGGCGCAGGAGCTCAATGGCCCGTTGGGTATAGTTCGTCGTAACCGCTCAAACCGCACCGTACTTTCGGGGCTGGCTGGCGAGCTCTAACCTGCTTTTGTTTTCACTGAGCAGGAGTGCGATATGAACCCGCGACGCAGCCAGAGCGACTGGCAACGACTGATCGACGAGCAGAAGGTTTCTGGCCTGAGCCAGAAGGCATTTTGTGCCCAAACTGGTATAGCGGTGGCGACCTACCAGTATTGGAAGCGCAAGCTGCGGGTCGATGCTGCGGTCCAATCGGACGCGGTGACGGGTTCCCGGAAGGACTGGCTCGAGCTGACCCCCGAGCTGTCCGAGCCGGCGCTTGGCTGGCACATCGAGCTCGATCTGGGCCACGGGGTGTGTCTGCGGCTGCGTCAGGGCTGAGCATGCTACTGCCGGAGTCCGGTATCCGGGTGTGGCTGTATGCGCCGCCTGCGGATATGTGAGGTGGCCCCCCTGGATTGGACAGCCTGCTGGAGTGATTAAGCTCTGAACCTGTTTCCATGGCGGGTCAGGCCACCAGCCTTTGTAAACCTTCTGCATAGACCACATCGGGTGTTCTGTCTCCCAGAGAGGAGTGCGGTCTTTCGGCATTATACCAGTCGAAGTAGGCTCTGAGGCCAGCTTTCAGCTCGGTTCCAGTTTCTGCTGGCCGCAGGTAGACGTGCTCGTATTTGACGGTGCGCCAAAGCCGTTCGACAAAGACGTTATCTAGGGCCCGGCCTTTGCCGTCCATACTGATTCGAATGCCGTGCTGGCGGAGTACAGAGAGGAAGGACTCCGCGGTGAACTGAGCGCCCTGATCCGTGTTGAAGATCTCGGGGGTGCCATAGCGGCGTATGGCCTCTTTCAGGGCCTCTACGCAGAAACCCGCATCAAGACTGTTGGAAACCCGCCAGGACAACACCTTACGACTGAACCAGTCCACTACGGCTACGAGGTATTGAAATCCTCGTGCCATGGGCAGATAGGTCACATCCGCGGACCAGACCTGGTGGGGACGGTCCACCGTCACGCCACGCAACAGATAAGGATATTTTGGGTGCTGGGGATGGGGCTTGCTGGTGTGTGGTCCGGGCGCCACCGCGGCAATGTCGAGGATACGCATGGCCCGGTGTACCGTTTTGCGGTTGACCACGACATTCTCCGCTTTCAGCATCCGATGGATCTGCCGCCTACCCATGAATGGAAAGGCGGTGTAGAGGCGATCGATCGCCCGCAACAGCCCGTCGCCCATCGGCCGAGGATGCGCGCGGTAATAGACCGTACTGCGGGGCACGCCCAAAAGAGCGCATTGCCGTTGCACAGAAACTGGGGTTTGGGCCCGGTCGATCATTTGGCGCCTTTCCCGATCCGAGACATGAGACCGGGCCTGGAGGCTAAAAAATCGCGTTCCATCTCCAGCTGTCCGATCTTCCGATACAAAGCCTGCACGTCCACGGGCTCCTCGGTCCGGGACTTTCCCCGTTCAAAGGCCGTGGCCGCATGCTCCACCAGCTGCCGGCGCCAGGCATTGATCATGGTGGGGTGTACCCCAAATTCTTGCGCCAGCTCGGCCATCGTCTTATCGCCCTGCAAGGCCGCCAGGGCTACCTGCGCCTTGAATTCCGGCTTGTACTGCTTGCGTTTTCCCTTCATCCCTCGACTCCTTTCCTGAAGCCCAGAGCTTAACCCCTTGTCCAACTTTCGGGGGCCACTTCAATGCGCAAGTCCTTCGATGGGCTCAGCGCCCTGGTGCGACAGAAGTTGGCCGACGGATCGATTCCGGGTGCGAGGACGTTTTATGCTTTGGAATCAATGAGTTGCATGCACGGCATTATAGCATTTCGGGCCTCTCATGGCTACGGTTTTTGCCCTTTTCGAAGCGCTTGAAGCGGCGCAGCGAGGATAGATCAATGCCTTCGATCATCAGACTCAGGTCTGTCCAACTCAGTGCCTGCCGGTCACCCGCTTGCTCGTTGAAATGAAAGCGACCCGCCTCCAAGCGCTTGCTCCACAGGCAGTAGCCGCCTGGCTCGAAGTACAGCACTTTCAACTGCGTGCGCCGGCGGTTGAGGAACACGAAGAGCTGGCCGCTGGCCGGATCCCCGGCGAGCTTCTGTCGCACCAGGGCGCTGAGCCCATCGAAGGACTTGCGCATATCCGCAGGCGGCGCATACAGCCACACCCGGATACCGGACTCCGGCAGTAGCATGCTCAGCCCTGACGCAGCCGCAGACACACCCCGTGGCCCAGATCGAGCTCGATGTGCCAGCCAAGCGCCGGCTCGGACAGCTCGGGGGTCAGCTCGAGCCAGTCCTTCCGGGAACCCGTCACCGCGTCCGATTGGACCGCAGCATCGACCCGCAGCTTGCGCTTCCAATACTGGTAGGTCGCCACCGCTATACCAGTTTGGGCACAAAATGCCTTCTGGCTCAGGCCAGAAACCTTCTGCTCGTCGATCAGTCGTTGCCAGTCGCTCTGGCTGCGTCGCGGGTTCATATCGCACTCCTGCTCAGTGAAAACAAAAGCAGGTTAGAGCTCGCCAGCCAGCCCCGAAAGTACGGTGCGGTTTGAGCGGTTACAGCTCAAGAACAGCTGCCTTCAGGAGTTCCAGGCCAATTTGAGCTTTCTCAACAACGCCAGCGGGAACCGTCAGGTTGCGTCGAGCTTTAGGCGCGGCGCCAGATGGCATTACCGAATTTGTGAGGAGGCCGCCCGTGTCCTCAGAACCAAACGCTGCGATTAACTCGGCTTCCAATTTCAGTGCTTGGGCTTCGGTTAGGTCATCAACAAGTACTGCCGTCACGACTTCGTGACCTTGTTCTTGGATTTCAGAGATGCGCCTTCCTTTGCGAATCGCATCCACGCGCAAGGTGTGATCCCAGGCGCAATTGCCTGTCCCTTTCCCGATGTAAAAAGGCTTCGCAGGGGAAGATCTTGGATCTTTCAGTGCGTAGATGTAGTAAGGATTCATAGCGCTTGGTTTACCCGTGGGGATGACGGCTAACCTTTGAATTCACCGGACTGCGCGGCTTTTCGCGCAGGTCCGGTGGAATGATGGGTTGGGCCTCGGAATTGACACTGCACGCAACCTGATTGATTTGCCTATTGAACTGCGACATAGATGCTCTCGCAGATATGAGCGACGAAGTTTAGAGATTGGTCGACGTCTGACTGAATAATTGGCCAGCGCATGTTTGGAAAGCTGGGATCAACGTCTGCCTCGTGCGCGATCTTGTTTCGTCGGTCCACAATGAGCTTGAGTCGAGCTTTGACATCCTGTTCAGGCATGGACAATTGCAGTGCGACCTGCTGCCAAAGGTTCACGTCAGAGAATAGACGTATTGCATCTGCGATTTTGTCAGGCTGCTGAAATGAGAGAAAACTGTGCCGCTCGCGGATGTCGGATTCAAACCACGCGTATCCCGTGCTACCAGAGAGTACCGAATCCATCGCAACACGGTACTTCAGAAATGCTGGCGTGCGAGGTCGCCTTCCTTCTAATACGGCAACCATTCCCAGCACTGTAATTTCGTGAACGTAGTAATCGAGGGCACTTACCCCAAGGACAAGCTGCGCTCTGAGTAAGTCCGAGGAGTCTACTGCGCTTGTCGTCAGCGACGACAAGACGTCGTGTAGACCGCCCAAGTGGCGAGCGCGGTCCATGCTTGTTCGGAATGCGTCAATGGCCTTGATCATAGGACGTGAGGGTCAGGATGCGATCTGCCGCGTCTGAGAAAAGGTCGCGAAATTGGTGCATTGACTTCTTCGTACGCTCTAGGACGACTCCAGTCTGCTCTAGTTGTGCGTCGCTCAGTGCGAATACGGGAACCTTATGCTTCTGAGAGAGGGCGATTAGGCTGTTGAAGTCCGACATCTGCAATAGAGGCTTACCCGGAGGGATGTCGATGCTTTGGTAAGCGGCATCAGCCATCAGCATGTCAGCAGCCTTAAGTGCAGGAAGTAGCTTTTGTTGGACTCCGCTTTCAATCTCGTCAATCCAATTCTGAAATGCTGCTGAGGGTGTTTGTCCTTCCCTGAGCCGATATTTCTGCACAACTGTACCCAAGAATTTTGGACTAACTGTTGGGAATGGGTAGGCTGCTTTTTGAAGGACTGCGACGCCCTGCGCCTGCTTAGCCCATGCCCTCCACTTTGGGAGGACGGAAGCAAGGGAGTCGGTTGCCATTACCGAAAAATAGTCAGGCGCCATTGGCACCAAGAAGTGGTCGCTCGTCATCAAAAGGTTTTGGTTGATGGGACCAAGGCTCGGACTCATGTCGACCAAGATATAGTCAATTTTGTACTTCAACGCAGTTAGGCGAAATAGGTAATGTAGCGCCCCAGGAAGATTCTGGAGGGTTACTAGTGATCCGGAAAGTTCTTGAGCAATACCGAGTGTTACTTCGTATTCAGCTAGTCCGATATGCCCCGGAATGAGATACATGTTTGGCTGGCCATCAATAGACTCACAGGTTACTGGGTCGATTGGTGCGGGACGCGATTCGAATGCCGGGGCAAGCCCATCGCGGATGTTTCGGACGCCGCCAGATTCGTAAATCGTGGCGAATTCTTCAGGGCCCTTGAACCCTAAAACCATTCCAGTCAGATTGCACTGTGGATCGCAGTCCGCAAGAAGTACCTTCTTTCCTTTAGCGGCCAGCATCCAACCCAGATTGAATGCGGTTGTGGTCTTGCCTACACCGCCCTTGTGGTTAAAGAGGGAGATTTGAATCGCCATGGGTTTAGGTTCCTGTAGAGGGGTTATCGGCGTAGAGCAGGATCAGTGCGTGGTGAATGAAGGTAAGCGAATTAGAGGCCCAACTACTATTAGGATTATTAAACCTACCACCGTATACTGCCTAAGTCAATCGCTCGGGCAGACGGTGTCAACCCAAAGCTGAAATGTCCTCTTTTCTCCCAGACTGAAATGTCCCCTTTCTCATGCCTTTTGTGGTGTCAGACGGTAGCGGAGGGTGAAGAAGTTGCGCCTCGTCTCCACGGATGGTCGGGTGCGGGCTTATAGGTTTTGCGATGGAGCTGGATGGTCTTGGCTTGCTCGACGGTGGCATGGATGCTCTTCTCGTCGTCTACGGGGATGGGCGGCTCGCCTTCGTTGAGGATGCGATAAGGCAGAGCCTTCCCTTGATAAAGCAAGGTCACCGTGCCGTCGAAGGCCTCGCAGACCGTGATCTGTGCCCCTCTGAGGCGATAGCCTTTGCCCTGTCCGGTGAGCTGGTACTCCCGGTTCTTGTACTGGAGGGTGAGGTTCTTCGAGAGCTTGCGGTGGCTTTGGAGGCTGAAGATCAGGTCGAGCTCCAGAGCGTCGTGCAGCACCGGACGATGCGCGTCGGTGGCATTCTGCGGAGCCACGGCGAAGCGTGCGTTGTACTCCTTTCTGAAGCTCGGCAGGAAGGCGTTGGCGGCGTCGATGTCCGAAATGCCGGCCAGACGCAGCTCCTTGACCAGGCGATCCTGGAGGGTCTGATTGGCCCGCTCGACGCGGCCCTTGGCCTGCGGTGTGTTGGCGTGGATCGGTGCGATGTCGAGGGTCTTGAGCGCGCGGGTGAACTGCGTCAGTTCCCCCTCCCTCTCCGGGTGGTTCACCCGGAAGATGCCGTGCTTGTCGGAGTAGAGCGCCACCGGCCGCCCATGCTCGCTCAGGTAGCTGCGCAGGGTCTCCAGGTAGGCTTGGGTCGTCTCGGCGGGGGCGAAGCGCAGGGCCAGCAACTCGCTGGTGGCATCGTCGATGAACACGATCAACGTGCGACGCGGTCCCCGACCTTCGGCTATTGGCGCAAAGGAAAGACTATCTATGAGCGCGAAAATCAAATACACCGATGAACCTCTTGGCAAGATTCAGGTGCTTCCTGACTTCCTTCCTTCGCCAGCCGAATTGGCGTTTCGTGAAGAGCGCATCCCCGTTAACTAGATACACCATGTGATGTTCATCGATTATGCGCACTTGATAACGGGCAAGAGGCTCATATGCTCTACGAAGGGCAGGAAATCCTGATCCTGAAACAGTAGTGGGCACTGATTCTCGATGCTGTAGGTGGCAATGAAAACGTCGATCGTCTTTCGTATTGTGACGCCACGTTTGCGTAGCGCTCTGTAGTGCTCGGCGCACTTGATGGCGTTCGCTTCACCAAGCATCTCTACAACGATAAGAGAACTCATGAGGCTTTTGGCGATCTTGTAGTCCGCATCGCTCCGAAAGCCCTGTAGCACTTCGGCAAGGATCACGTCACCCACGGCCAGAGCTTCAACCCCCAGCAGGGCGTCGAGCGTGTCGGTTTCGCGGCTAGCAACACCGTTGAAATAATCGATCCAGACGCTGGAATCGACCACTATCATCGGGCAGTCCGTACTGCTGTCAGATCGCCCTCCCAGGTCAGTTTGCCTCTATACTCTTTGATGGTCGCCTGTTTCTTTAGCGTAATTAACGTCTTCAGACCAAGCTCCACGGCTTCCTTCTTGGTTTTGAGGCCGGTGGCTTTCAGGGCCTCATCCATGAGCTTATCGTCTATCACGATGTTGGTCCGCATCGTTGTCTCCTCAATGTGTATCAATAGTTAATACTATACACACCAGAGGCTTGGCGTGTCACGCTATGCCCGCGCATGACAATTCGTTGCGGTGAAACGGCATGGCAAGCCTGCTATAGTCACCGCTTATTTTCCGTTTCGAGAAAGGTATGCAGTACGCTGCGACCGGTTTATTCAGTCATTTTTCGCCGTGGGCGATTGCTGGCGTCTTTGGTCTCCTCGGCAGTTCCTGGGCGCTGTCTGCCTGGCAGCGGCTTGGAGTGGGGCGGGAGTTGTGGTGGTCGGCGCTGCGTGCCACCGTCCAGCTTGCTATCATGGGCTTTATCCTGGGTTGGCTGTTTCGCCAGGAGTCACCACCTCTCCTCATTCTGTTTCTTGCCCTGATGATCTTCACTGCCGGTTTCTTCAATCGCAAACGCGGGGCGGGAATCCCACATGCCTACTGGGTGGGAACTGCAAGCATCTTCCTGGCCACCACGATCACCCTAGCGTGGATGTTGGTGTCGGGTCTGGTCACCTGGAAGGGGCAGTCCCTGGTGCCGATCGGGGGGATGATCATCGGCAACTCGATGAACGCGGTTTCGCTTGCCCTGAATCGTTTGCGTAGTGAGGTCGACCAGCGCGAGGATCTGCTACTTGCCATGCTCGCCCTAGGCGCCACCGAGCGCCAGGCCATGCGCCAGCTCTACGCGATGGTAGTGCGCAGTTCCCTCATCCCCACGTTGGACAGTCTGAAAAGCGTGGGCATGATCCATATACCGGGCATCACTGCGGGGATGATTTTGGCGGGCATGGCGCCGCTTGCGGCGGTATCGATGCAGTTGGTGGTGATGCTAATGTTGACCGCCGCGGTGAGTCTGAGCGTCGCCAGCGCCGTAGTCCTTGCCGGGCCGCGGGCGTTGCGCTTTCCTGCGCGAGTGGACGCCGTATGAGCATGACCCCCATTGCTGAGCGCGTGCGCGGTTTTCTGCCGGTGGTAGTGGATGTCGAAACTGCCGGCTTCGATTGCCAGCGCCATGCGCTGCTGGAGATCGCTGCGGTGGTAATTGCCGGAGAGAGCGGTAACTTGCAGCCGGTGCAAACTCTGCACTATCACGTAGAACCTTTTGTCGGCGCCATCCTGGATCCGCAGGCCTTGGCATTTAACGGGATCGATCCTGAGCATCCCCTGCGCGGCGCCATTCCTGAGGCGCAGGCGCTGCGCGAGCTGTTTCGGGCGCTGCGCGGCCAAGTGCGTGATCAGCAATGTCGTCGTGCCGTTTTGGTGGGACACAATGCCAATTTTGATCTGTCTTTTCTGCACGCCGCTGCGGCACGAGAGCAGCTAAAAAACAGTCCCTTTCATCCTTTCAGTACCCTGGATACGGTCACACTGTCTGCTTTGGCGCTCGGTGAAACCGTCCTCGCCAAAGCGGTGCGCAAGGCCGGCTTGGATTGGGATGGAAAACAGGCGCATTCGGCCTTATATGATGCAGAAAGGACCGCTGCATTGTTTTGTTGGATCTGGAACCGTTTTGATCAGAGCGAGATTTCGCCCTTTTCTCCGCTTCCCGGGTCGTCATCTCTTCTCGACAGGAGTAGCACATGACTTATCGTTTACGCATCGAACCCAGTGGCCATGAAATGGACATCGAGGCCAACGAAACGATCCTCGAGGCAGCCCTGCGTCATGGCTATGCCTTGCCCTATAGCTGTCGCAGTGGCACGTGTGCAACCTGTAAAGGCAAGATTCTGGCGGGATCTGTCGATTATGGGGACGTCGATGAAAAGATGTTGCCGGATGAAGAGATGGAGGCAGGTTTTGCCCTCTTTTGTCAGGCGACACCGTTAACGGATTTATCGATTGAGGCGCGCGAGGTTGGTGCTGCCGCTGGGATCGAAATCAAGACTCTGCCTTCCCGGGTGGCGCGTATCGTTGACCTCGCGCCCGAGGTACGAGCCCTGTTTTTACAGCTGCCCAGCACCCAGGAATTTCGCTTTTTACCTGGCCAGTACATCGATATTCTGCTCAAGGACGGCAGTAGACGAGGCTTTTCCATCGCCAATATGCCAGGACCCGGCGCGCAGCTGGAGCTGCACATCAAGCATGTCCCGGGTGGCCAGTTCACCGGGCATGTCTTTTCCACCATGAAGGAAAAAGACATCCTGCGCTTTGAAGGTCCGCTGGGTACTTTCTTCATCCGTGATGACTGGCCGGAGCGCCCATTACTCCTGGCGGCAACGGGAACGGGCTTTGCGCCGATCAAGGGAATGCTGGAACAACTCTTTGCCAATCCTGATACCCGCGATATCCATTTTTACTGGGGTGTGCGCTATGCCCAAGAATTTTATTATCAGGAACTGTTACAGGAATGGCAGGCGAGGCATCCTAACTTTCACTTCCATCCCGTGGTTTCGCGTCCAGATGCCTCCTGGAATGGGAGAACTGGTTATATCACCACGGCAATCGGCGCGGATTTTCCCCAGCCGAAAGACCTTGTCGCCTATCTTTGCGGGCATCCGGATATGGTCTTCGACTTGGCCGAAAGTCTGGAGCAATCCGGTCTCGATTCGCAATATATATTTTCTGACGCTTTCGTATTTGCGAAAAGTAAAACGAGCTGACATAATCTCTGGCGTTGGCGTAGATGACGCCAAATCTTCGGTAATGGGGAGCTCGGAAAATGGAAAAGCAGAAAAGACATCGGCGTACGGCGGAAGAACGTTTGGCAGATCTGGAAGCCAAAAAACTGCAGATGGAAGCTCGCATGCGCGAGCAGATGAACAAGATCGAGGAGCAGAAGCGCCGCTTGCAGGAAAATCCCAAACTCAAGCGTGAGCGTGATGCGCAGCGGCGTATGCTGGTCGATCGTATTTCTCGTTTGGCCAATGGCTGGGAGGCGACGCAAATCCTTGCAGCCGTGGCAGAAGTTTATGAACGAGTGAATGGGGACGAAGCCAAGATGAATGCGCTGCATCAGCGCGGTGAGGCTTTGATGCAGGAGCTGAAGCCTCGTCGTGGACGTCGCCCGCGCAACAGTATTTGATTACGCGCTAGCCAAGCAAAAGGGCCTGCTGCATGCCGGCCCTTTTGCTTTATCCACTTCATTTCTTGCGCCATCGGGACAGGGTGGCAATCCGATGCGCCATGTACGCACGGATGTACCAGGGCTGACCGCGTTTGCGCAGCAGGTTGCGGGCGCGCTGCTGCATCTGCTCCAGCTCCAGATCGGGCTCCTTGAATTCCCCAGACGCGTAGCAGTAGCTACAGAACTTCTTGCTGCGGCTGCCGTCTGCTTCGCTGCCTCCGCCCTCTGGATCGAAGCACAGAGGCATGCCGCAGCTCTGGCAACGTTGTTTCTCCAATTCCCACTGCCGTTTTAATTTTTTCATAGGATCCTTCCTTACAGGTCTTCCGGAGCTTCCAGCTCCAGGGCCTCCAGGTAGAGGTGAGCCATGCCCAACAGAAATACGACGTTGGGCAACAAAAAGGTAAGAATGCCGGCGGCAAACCAGGACAGACGCTGGCCGCTATGGGTCCAGTGGACGATGGGGGCGACACTCTGCTGCCACTGCTGCACCGCGACATGCAGATTGGGGAGCCAATCGAGCAAGAGCGCCTCGCCGCCACCATGGTCGTACAGCGCATTCGCCAGAAATGGCGTTGCCGCCGCCAGCGTCAGGGCATAGCCGCCGTAAAGAAGCAGAATGATGACTACCGCCACAGCGCTGCTCAATACTCCGAGCAAAAGCATCATCAGTAACACGGAACCAGGCCGTTTCCGAGCGATGGTAATGGTATGTCGCAAGGCTTTTGCCACTCCCTCGCCATGCCAGAGGGCGGGGCCCGACAAATTGAAGACAATAATCGCGAGGATGAGCAATGCGGCATTGAAAATGACTGCCAAAGGAAAGAGCGGTACAACGAGATAGGGACCAAACGCAGGAATGCGCGTCAGACCAAAGGCCAGCATTTCGACGACACCGATTCCCAGCAGCAGCAGTCCCTCCATTACCACCAGTAAGAGAAGGCGCGGCCAGGCCCGCAATGCGAACGCGATACTGCGCCAGATACCTGGGCTGCGCTCGCCGCGGGCGTCGTAGACCAGCAGACGTCCGGCGGCCAGGTAGCCAATCAATACAGCCAGGACGAAGAGAGCCGCGCCCAGCACTGCGCCCGCTGCGTCCTGTCCCCAGCTGGCTAGGCCCTCCCAAAGGATAGCCCCGGCGAGGATGCATCCGCCGTAGACGACATTGGGACGCCAGAGGGTGACGCCATGCAATGCCTGCAAAAGCAGGGTGAAAGAAAAGTCGCTGTGGCTGTTATGTTGGTGGAACATTGGGCACCATGCAGAGGATTGGCGCTAAGAATAGCAAATGGCAAAGCCGACTGCATCGCGTGGATGGTGTTGGGAGGCGCTCCAGTGCTAGACTGACCGACGAGTCAGTATCGGTTGTGTGGGTTACCAGAATGGAAAATGACGCGACCAGCGTGAGCAGCGAAGGAGAGGGTTGCCGCAAAATCATTGCGGCGGCCGAGAAGCTGTTCGCCGATCACGGTTTCGATGCGGTTTCCATGCATGCCATCGCTACCGATGCGGGTATTAGCAAGGCCAATATTTATCACTATTTCCCCAACAAAGACGCTCTTTATCTGGCGGTTCTGCAGAGTGCCGCGGCCAGCCTGCGCGCCCTGCTGCAGGCAGCGGTGGACAAGAGCGGCACAGCCAGCGAGGCCTTGCACCATTTTGCCGTGAATCATCTGCAGCACCTGCTGGCGCGTCCACGATTGGTGCGTCTGTTTCTGCGGGAGATGCTGGAAAAAGGCGAGCCACGCGCCCGCGATCTGGCGGATGCCGGGCTGGCAGATCTGTTCGCCAGTTTGGTGCAGATTCTCCAGCTCGGTCAGGAGCGGGGAGAACTGCGCAAGGATTTCGATCCGGCGTTGGTGGCTACCATGTTGCTCGGCGCCAATGTCATCTTTTTTCAATCGCGCGAATTGCTGCGACAATATCCTACCGTGACCTTTGTCGATCGCCCCGAAGAGTATGACCGAGCGATGGTCGAGATGCTATTACGCGGAATTCGCAACCGTTCTGAGCCATAGGAATTTCTTCATGAGTATCGACCCCCGTCAGCAGGCCGAATTCCTCATCGAGGCCTTGCCGTACATGCAACGCTTCCAGGGCAGCACCTTGGTCATCAAATATGGTGGCAACGCCATGACCGAGCCCGTCTTGCAGGAACAGTTTGCCTACGATGTCACCCTGCTCAAACAGGTGGGGATGAACCCGGTCATCGTGCATGGTGGTGGTCCGCAGATCAATGCACTGCTGCAGCGCCTCGATTTACCTTCCAAAATGCTCGATGGCATGCGCGTGACCGATGACGCGACGATGGAAGTGGTGGAGATGGTGCTCGGTGGCCTGGTCAACAAACAGATCGTCCAGGGAATTCAGCGTGCCGGTGGAAAAGCGCTGGGGCTGACCGGCAAAGACGGGAATCTGATCCAGGCAGCCAAGCTGCAGCGGGATGATGGCGTCGATCTGGGCTGGGTGGGAGAAGTGACGCGGGTCAATGCCGAGCTGATCCGCTTTCTCGATGCCGGTGGGGTGATTCCGGTGATTGCGCCAATTGGTGTTGGGGTGGGTGGAGAATCCTACAACATCAATGCCGACCTGGTGGCAGGCGCCTTGGCCAGCACCCTGCATGCCGAAAAGTTTGTGCTGATGACCAATGTTGCCGGCGTCCTGGACCCGGAGAATCAACTCTACGAGCGGCTGCGCATCGCCGAGGTACAGCAGCTGATGAGCAATGGCGTGATCACCGGCGGTATGATCCCCAAGTTGCGCTGTTGTCTCGATGCGCTGGCCGGGGGCGTGCGTGCCGCCCACATCATTGATGGTCGAGTACCGCACGCCTTGCTGCTCGAGGTGTTCACGCGCCTGGGTGTTGGCACGTTGATTTCGGATCTCGATTGAAGCGAAAACGGAAACGAGGGCAGCGGCGTGGGGCCCCACGAGCCGATGGTATCCTGCCGCGTTTTTTGGGGTTGCGCCGACGGCCCTGGCCGGTCTACCTCTTCGATCTCGACAACACCCTCTACGATGCTAATGTGCACTGCTTTCCGCAGATGCATCGCTACATGCATGCCTATCTGCAAGAGAAGTTCGGCCTCGAGCGTGCGGCAGCGGAGGCGCTGCGCCAGCAATACTGGCGCCGCTACGGAACCACGCTGGCGGGATTGATGCGGCATCACGACACCGATCCCCACGAATTTTTGCAGGCCATTCATCCGCCAGCCTTGGCGGCCACGGTACCCGCCGATCTGCATCTCGACCGCTGGCTGGCCAGCCTCGACGGACCTGCGTATATCTTCACCAATAGTGTCACCGCGCATGCCGAGCGGGTCCTGGCGCGCTTGCAGGTGACGCGACATTTTTTGGGAATTTTTGACCTCTCGGCGGCGGCCTTGCGCGGCAAACCCGATGTTCACGCCTACCGCAGCTTGCTACGACGCTACCGGGTCGCTGCCCTGCGCTGTCATTTTTTTGATGATAGCCGCGCCAATCTCCGCACTGCGCGCCTTCTGGGTATGCGCACTACCTGGATTCACCCGCGTCGCCGCCAGCCCGGGCAACTGGCCAAGCTGCCACCTGCTTGTCGCAAGTCATTGGGAGGCGCAAGGTAGAGAGACACGCAAAACGGAGGTGTCGCAAGGAACGCAGGCGCCGCCTACGATTGGGGTAGAAATCGAAGGCAAGCGCATCGGGCCTGCCTAAAACAAAATCAGAAGTATGGTTGTAGAAAGGTAACCCAGCCGGGGACATGTTTGGTGGTTACGGTGACGGTTGCGCTCGTACCGATGTGCAGGGGCAGCTTCGGATCGGGATTGAGCACGTCGATACGTACCGGCACGCGTTGCGTGACCTTCACCCAGTTACCGGTCGCATTTTCCGGAGGCAGCAGGGAGAAGGCATTGCCGGCACCACCGCTGATGCTCACTACCTTGCCTTTGAAGGTGTGGTTGGGGTACATGTCGATATTGATGGTCGCTGCGAGTCCCGGATGGACGCGGTCGAGATCGGTCTCTTTGTAATTTGCCTCGATCCAGTAGGCTTGGTTGCCAATCAGGGGAAAGAGATCCTGGTTGACGGAAACGACATCTCCTATATGAATTTTATCTACCTTGCTGACCACACCGGTAATCGGTGCGTAAATCGTGGTCTCGGAGAGATCCAGCTTGGCCATGCGCACTGCTGCCTCGGCTGCGGCAATCCGCGCTTTGTTCAGCGATTTTTCCGACACGGCTCCAGCAAGGGATGCGTGATTGGCCTGCAACTGCGCTTGCAACTCAGCCGCTTTGGTCTGCGCGTCGTCTGCTGCTTGCGCAGACAGATACTGTTTGGCGGCCAGCGCCTTGGCGCGGTCGGCATTGCGTGCGGCGTTGGCATAATTGATCTGGTTGGCCTGGACTTGTGCCTGTGCCGAATCGATTTTGGCAGCAATGCTGGCGCGTTGCCGCTCTGCCTGGGCGAGTTCAGCCTCGGCCTGTTCTAATTTATACTCATATGCCCGTGGATCGATCTTGAGCAGCGGCTGCCCCCGTTGGACAGTCTGGTTGTCGCGCACGTAGAGCGCGACGATATGACCAGTTACCCGCGGAGCGATGTTGACGACATGGGCGTGCACGTAGGCATCATCGGTACTTGGATAGTAGTCGGAGATCTGAAAATAGGCGTAGGCGCCGAAGGCAACCAGCACCACAATGATGAGTACCGCAAACCGTTTGATCCATCGCATGGCGATTTCCCTTCTCCCGCAGCAATACGTAGGGCACTTCTGTCCGTCTTGGTGCCTGTCCAGCGCTAGAATCTTTGACGGAATTCGTAACACAAGACATACTGACCGTTCGGTCGATAAGGTAGCGCATGGCGCGCCTACGGGCAAGTGATTTTTGAACAGAGACTAAGGAGTAGAGGATGCGAATTTCTTCCCCGAAGATGTTATTTGCAGGTGCCGCTATGCTGGCTTTTGCACCTTTTGCCAGCGCCGAGGGCTTGCATGTGATCCAGGGCGGGCCGGCGTATCTGAGTGCCGGCGTGGGGGTGTTCAACGGGGTGGGGATTCACCCCATTTCTGGGCCGAATCCGCGCGTGCCGGAGATCAACGTAGAGTATCAGTCGGCATCCAAGCTATTCGGTATCGGTGCGGCATGGGGGCTGATGGCCAATACCCGGGGTGGCTTCATGGGCTATACCGGTTTTTATTCCGACATCGCCTGGGATCGTTGGGTCTTGACCCCCGTTCTTGGCTTTGGTGGTTATGACGCCGGCAATGGCAAGCAATTGGGCAGCATCTTCGAGTTTCGCCTGGAATTGGGTCTCGCCTATCAGTTTGCCAATGGCGGGCGCCTCGGGGTGAAGATCGCGCACATTTCCAATGCCTACATCGTCAATCAGGATCCTGGCGAGAACGAAGCTCTAGTTACCTACTCCTTCCCCCTCTCCTTTGGCGACCACGGCTAAGACAGGACGCCGCTGCTTAACCGGCGGCGCACAGTCCGAGCTTGGCGAAGAGGCTGGCGTCGTGATCGCTGCTGGCGTTGTTGGTAGTCAGCAGACGATCTCCCAGGAAAATGCTGTTGGCGCCGGCAAGGAAAGCTAGCGCCTGCAGGCTGTCGCTCATCTTTTCCCGACCGGCGGCCAAGCGCACGTAACTATTGGGAAAGAGAATGCGCGCCACGGCAATGGTGCGCACGAATTCGATCTCGTCGATGGGTTCCGCCTCGGCGAGGGGGGTACCGGCAATAGGCACCAGGGCGTTGATAGGAATGCTTTCCGGTGCTGGCTCCAGGGCGGCCAGGCTTTGCAGCAGGCGGGCACGGTCACGCCGACTTTCTCCCATACCCAGGATGCCGCCGCTGCAGACCTTGATCCCGGCGTTACGTACCGCCGCCAGAGTCTCCAGCCGCTCGTCGTAACTGCGGGTGTGAATCACCTCCCCATAGAACTCGGGCGAGGTATCGAGATTATGATTGTAGTAGTCCAGACCCGCCGCCTGCAGGCGCTCCGCCTGCCCGGGTTTGAGCATCCCCAGGGTGACACAGGTTTCGAGGCCGAGTTCTTTTACTGCCCGCACCATCTCTGCCACTTTCTCCAGGTCCCGTTCATGCGGGCTGCGCCAGGCCGCGCCCATGCAGAAACGCTGCGCCCCCGCGTCCTTGGCGGCTTGTGCGGCTTCGAGCACGTCTGCCAGAGGCAGCAGCGGGGTGACCGGCAGTTTGGCCTCATGATGCACGCTTTGCGCGCAGTAGCCGCAGTCCTCTGGGCAGGCCCCGGTCTTGATCGACAGAAGCGTGGAACATTGCACGGCATTCGGCGCAAAGTGCGCTCGATGCACCTGTTGGGCGCGAAACAGGAGATCGTTGAAGGGGAGGGAAAAGATTTCGAGAATTTCTTCCAGGGAAGGGTGTGTCATGATCTTGGTCCAAAAAGGTCAAACCGGAAAGAGGATATTAGAAACCACCAAAAAACAGGCGATGCAGAAGCATCTTGGCCGCTTCGATGAGCAGCATGGCCACCAGCGGGCTGAGATCGATGCCGCCCAGAGGCGGTAGATGCTGCTGCAGTGGGCGCAGGATGGGATCGGTCACGCGGTCGAGAAAACGCACGACTGGATTGTAAGGATTGGGTTGCACCCAAGAGAGGATGGCGCGGATAAAAATGGCCAAGAGCAACAAGGTCAGGGCAAAATCCAGCAGGCGATAGAGATCGAAGAGCAGCATCTTCAGAGCTCTTCTGCCAGGAGTGCGGCGAGCTCCTGACTACGCCGACTGGCAGCATCCAGGGCACGTTTGGCGAGAGGCCGCAGGCCTTCCTCCCAGGCGCTGAGCCCCGCCGCCGTCGTCCCCCCGGGACTGGTGACCTGGTGGCGGAGCAAGGCCGGTGCCAGATCGCTCTGCTGCGCGAGTTCCGCCGCCCCGCGCAGGGTGGCAATGGCCAGGCGGCGGGCCTGATCACGATACAGTCCGCCAGCCACGGCGGCATCCTCCAGCGCTTCCAGAAAGAGAAACACATAGGCGGGACCACTCCCGGCGAGGGCGGTGGCCATGTCCATACTCTCTTCATCTGGCAACCACTCTGCCAATCCCGTGCTCTGCACCAATTTTTCCGCCTGTTGGCGACGCGCGGTGTCGAGCTCTGCTGGCGCATAAAGAGTGCTTGCGCCAGCGCCAATCTGCGTGGGGGTATTGGGCATGACCCGGACGACGTCCACTTCGGGTACCAGCGCCTGTAACGAACTGAGGCGAACGCCGGCAGCAACCGAGATCAACAAGACTCTGGCAGCGCGCAGTTCGTGCGCCCAGGCCGTAAGTATTGCCCGCATCTGTTTGGGCTTGGCGGCGTATACGACTATGGCTTCTGGCGGCAGGGGGCATGGCTCGGCAGCTAAGCTCTGTACCCCGAACTCCGCAGCCAAGGCGTCGCGGCGCTGCGGATGGGGGGCGTGGACCTGGATCTGCTGCGCGGGAAAACCATGGTTGCAGAGGCCGGCGATGAGAGCGCGGGCCATGTTGCCCGCTCCGAGAAAGATAATCTGCTGCTGCAATCATTGCTCCTTGGGACGACTGCCAAACAGCACGGTCCCCAGTCGAATTTCCGTGGCCCCGTGGGCCAAAGCTTCAGGATAGTCGCCTGAGGTGCCCATGGAAAGAGTGTCGATCTGCTCTGCGGGAAAATGTCTCTGCAATTGTTCATAAGATTCACTTAGCTGCGCAAAATTCCGGGCAGCCACATGAGGATCGGGATGTGCCAGAGCCATCAGGCCGCGGAACCGCAGATTGGCGCTGGCGACAATCTGTTCCGCCAAGGAAAAAATGCCTTCTATCGCACAACCGCCTTTACTCTCCTCGCCGCTGATGGCAACCTCGATCAAGACCTGCAGAGGTGGGAGTCCAGCCCGCTCGCGATCCAGACGCTCGACGAGAAGGCTGCGATCGACACTCTCCACCCAGTCAAAGTGGCGAGCGATCTCGCCGGTTTTGTTGCGCTGGATGCGGCCAATGAAGTGCCAGCAGATTTCCAGATCCGCCAGGGTCGCCATCTTGCCCAGGGCCTCCTGCAGATAATTCTCCCCAAAATGGCGCAGGCCCAGTGCGTAGGCGGCGCGCATACGCTCAGCTGGCACCGTTTTGCTGACCGCCAGGAGACGGCAGGGCGCATGGCTGCGAAGTTCTTCTTGTATCTGCTGCAGGCGTTGCGAAAGGTCCATTCAACTCTCTTTGGGCGGAATCTGGAAGATCGCCTATAGTAATGGCCTATCGCTGGTTGCCCAAACAAGGAAGTCGCAGATGAGCCAAATGGATGTGACCGATCTGCTCGGTTTTGCGGTAAAAAACAACGCGTCCGATATCCACGTTTCCGCTGGTCTGCCCCCCATGGTGCGCATCAATGGCGAGATCAAACCCGTCAACGTGCCACCTCTTAGCAAAGAGATCGTGCATGCCATGATCTACGACATCATGAACGACGCGCAGCGGAAATGGTATGAAGAGAATCTGGAAATCGACTTCGCCATCGACGTCCCGCAGGTGGCACGCTTTCGTATCAACGCCTTTCAGCAGGATCGCGGCCCCGCCGCGGCGTTTCGTACTATTCCCGCCAAGGTCCTCAGTCTGGAAGAGCTGAATGCGCCGACGGTATTCAAAGAGATCATCGACGTGCCGCGGGGACTGGTGCTGGTGACCGGCCCGACGGGATCGGGTAAGTCGACTACCCTGGCGGCCATGGTGAACCACATCAATAATCATCGTCAGGATCATATCATTACCATCGAAGATCCGATCGAGTTTCTGCATACCCCCAACAAGTGTCTGATCAACCAGCGTGAGGTCGGGCCTAACACAAAATCCTTTGAAAACGCCTTGCGCTCTGCCCTGCGTGAGGATCCAGATGTGATTCTGGTGGGTGAGTTGCGCGACCTCGAAACCATGCGTTTGGCGCTGACCGCAGCCGAGACCGGGCATGTCGTATTCGGTACCCTGCACACCAGCTCTGCTCCAAAGACCATCGACCGTATCATCGATTCCTTCCCTGGCGGGGAGAAGGATATGGTGCGAGCCATGCTCTCGGAGTCCCTGCGCGCGGTGATCGCGCAAACCCTCATCCCGACCGCAGACCATCGTGGGCGGGTGGCGGCGCACGAGATCATGATTGCCAACCCGGCGATCCGCAATCTGATTCGGGAAAACAAGGTGGCGCAGATGTATTCCGTCATCCAGACAGGTCAGAATCAGGGGATGCAGACCCTTGATCAGTGTTTGCTTGCCCTGGTCCGCGCGCACAAGATCAGCCGTGACGATGCGCTGCGCCGGGCACAGAACAAAGAGAGCCTCGCCAACGTCGCTTGATGGGAGAAGACCATGCCAGTGCTTGATGACCTGTTACGGTTGATGATGGAGAAAAACGGTTCCGATCTGTATTTTACGGTTGGCTCGCCACCGGTGATGAAGATCGATGGACGCGCCGTTCCCGTCAGCGACGAGCCCCTGAAACCCGGCCAAAGTCTGGCGCTCGCGAAGGAGATCCTCGGTCTGGAACGACTGCAGGATTTCCAGCACGAAAAGGAGGCCAATCTCGCCTTGTCCATCCCGGGTGTGGGTAGGTTTCGCGTCAACGGATTTTTTCAGAGAAATGAAATATCCTTCGTTATCCGTGCCATCAAGACGCAGATCCCGACCTTGGATCAGCTGCACATGCCGCCGATTCTGAAGGAATTGGCGATGACCTCCCGCGGCTTGGTGCTTTTTGTGGGGGCTACCGGCTCCGGAAAAAGCACCTCCCTGGCGTCCATGCTGCAACATCGCAATGCCAGTTCGGCAGGGCACATACTGACCATTGAAGATCCCATTGAGTATCTCCACAAAAATATCAAGTCGATCGTCAATCAGCGCGAAGTCGGTATTGATACTCTGAGTTACGAGAACGCCCTGGAAAACGCCCTGCGTGAGGCCCCCGACGTCATCCTGATCGGCGAAGTGCGCAGCCGCGCTACCATGGAACATGCGGTGGCCTATGCCGAAACCGGCCATCTGTGTATGTCTACCTTGCATGCCAACAATGCCAATCAGGCGGTGGAGCGCATCATCAATTTCTTCCCGGAAGAGCGTAAACGGCAGTTGCTCATGGATCTTTCCCTCAACCTCAAGGCGGTGGTATCGCAGCGTCTTCTCCCCCTCAAGGGCCGATCAGGACGAATTGCGGCAATGGAAGTGCTGATCAATACGCCGACAATTGCCGATCTCATCTATCGCGGGGAAGTCGGCCTGTTGAAGGACGCCATGGCCCGGCCCAACGATGTCGGCATGCAGACTTTCGATCAGTCGCTGGTGAAGCTATATATGGACGGCATGATCGAATACGAGGATGCCATCCGTGGCGCCGATTCCCAGAATGATTTGCGCTTGGCCATCAAAATGGAGTGCATGAAGCGTGGTCTGGAGGACCCGGGTTCCAAAGCCGAGGCGGCGACCCAATGGCGGATTGGTGGCAATGCCTGATGCTGCTGGGCTTTGCGATCGCGGTTTTTCTGGCGTGGGTTGTCCTGTATCTGGCGCGGGGAGGATTTTGGCTAGCGGACCAACGCCTTACCGCCGCGGAAATTGCACAGTGGCCGGCAGTCACTGCCGTGGTCCCCGCACGGAACGAGGCGGCCGGAATTGCTGCCTGCGTGCGCGGGATTCTTGGCCAGGACTATCCCGGCGAACTGCGACTGATCGTCATTGATGACCAAAGTGCCGACGGTACTGCGGATCTGGCGCAGTCTGCTGCGGCAGAACTGGATGCTGCATCGCGGCTGACGGTCCTGCGCGGAAAAGACCTCCCGGCAGGCTGGGCGGGTAAGGTCTGGGCGATGTCGCAAGGGGTGGAGGCGGCTGGCGCCGTACCCTACCTCTGGTTTACCGATGGCGATATCGTACATGCGCCGCTGGTCTTGCGCGCCCTCGTCGCCAAAGCGGTGACGGAAAAGCGTGTTTTGGTCTCACTCATGGTGCGTCTTTCCTGTCAGACTTTGTGGGAGCGCTGGCTCATTCCGCCTTTTCTGTTCTTTTTTCAGAAGCTGTATCCCTTCCCCTGGGTCAATGACCCGCGACGTAAGCTCGCCGGCGCGGCGGGGGGATGCATGCTGGTGGCAGGCGCAGCGTTGACGGCAAGCGGCGGGCTGCTGGCGATGCGTGGCGCGCTCATCGACGACTGCACCCTAGCCGCGCAACTCAAGGCACAGGGGCCTATCTGGCTGGGACTTGCCGATCACAGTGTCAGCCTGCGACGCTATACCCGCCTGCAGGAAATCTGGCAGATGGTGACGCGCTCCGCCTATGTGCAACTCGATTTTCGCCCTTCGCGCCTACTCATTGCCACGTTGAGTATGCTCTTTCTGTATCTGTTGCCTTGGGTGTTATTGCTCGTCGGACTCGCCTACGATCAAGTCTGGGTCTGGGGACTATCCCTGGTCAGCCTGTTACTCTCCTGGCGGATGTTCTGGCCGACCCTGCGCGATTATCGGCTTTCTCCGCTTTGGGTGCTGACATTACAGCCGGCCGCCTGGCTGTATACCCTGATGACTTTGGACTCCGCCCGTCGTCACTACGGCGGGCGGGGTGGTGCCTGGAAGGGGCGGGTTTACCCGGCAGAACGGGGGCGATAGGGGGCCAGATAGCGCCATTCAAAGGCGCGCTTGGCCAGATGCCACCAGGAGCCGGGGACGACGCGGGCCGTATTGGGGTTGCGAAATACGAGGTTGCCGCCGTCGAGACTGTCGACGATGCAGATAAGTTCCTGGCGGAAGCTCTGGTCGGCCGCTTGTCCTTGCACATGGCGAAGGGCATTGTGCACCGCAGTCTTAGCCTGGAGATCGGCGCTGTGTCCCTGTTTGGGTAGCCAGTCCGGACTGTCACCGTAGGATGCCGCATCCCCCACCACATAGACCCCGGGCAGGCCAGGAACCTGACAGTGATTGTCGGCCTGCAGGAAACCGCCCGCCGACAGCGGCAGGGCACTGTTGGCCGCAAAGGCCGGGCCGGTCATACCGGGCATGAAGAGGATCAGATCGGCATCGATGTCGCCCCCCTCGGTGTGCACCTGTTGGGCATCGAAGCCGGTAATTTTGTGGCCGAGGTGGGTGCGAATCTGGCGTTTTTCCATCTCCGCCAACAATCCCGCGACGGCATCGACACCGAGACGATTACCCGGCTCGCGCATGGGATTGAAGAAGGTCAGGGTGAATTTTTCGCGATTGCCCTGACGGCGTAGGTAGGTGTCGATCCCGAAGAGCAGCTCGAAGATGGGGCCGCCGCGTACGGCACCCGGTTCCTGGGGATTACCGGCAAAGCCGAAGGCAATCTTGCCACCGGCCATGCTCTGCAGGCGCTCGCGAATCTGTTGCGCGGTCTCGATGCCATCGCAGATGGCGAGACTGTGTTCGATCCCCGGCAGCTTGCGCAGGCCGCGTCCGCCGGCGGCAATGATCAGGGCATCCTGTTGCAGACTGGCGCCGGATTCCAGTTCCACTTGTCCTTGGGCATTGATGGATTGCACCGTGTCGGCAACGAACTCCACCCGTTGGCGCTGGAAGAAGTCGCGCAGGTCGATGCGCAGTTCCTCGCCCTGGCGCAGACCGGTCGGAACCCAGATGAGACTGGGGTAGTAAATGAACTCCGGCTTGGGGGCGACGAGACGGATCTCTGCGTCGGGGGCGCGGCGGCGCAGCTCGCGCACGGCCGTCAGGCCGCCAAAGCCACTACCAATGAGGGTAAATTGGGCCATACAATCCTCCTGTGATGCTACCGATGCTTTTGATCAGGATAGCTCAGGCCAGCACGCGCCGATAGGCATCCGGCAACGGGCTCTCCTGCTGTGCCTGGGCGCCGCCTTTGGCAACGAAGAGATTGATGATCTGGCCATGGGCCTGGATGAGTTCGACCACATTCGGATCTTCGCTGGTCTCCTCGATCAGTACACCATCCGGCAGCAGGGTGAGCTCCATATGGATCTTGTCGTGCTGGGCAAAGAGCTCGGCGAAGGCCGGGTCCCAGAAGCGCAGGCCAAAATTTTCTTCCAGCCGCTGCTTCATCGAGGGGACATGGTCGTGCAACAGCGCGACGATTTCGGGATTGTTGGACCGGGTGCGGGCACGCACGCCATTGGGCAACAACTCCAGGTCGCGTTCGATCTGCTCGTGCAGGGCCAGCAGACGGTGAAACACCGCTTGATCGTGCTGGTGCCGGGCGGCTCGGGCAGGATCGCCACCGGCGCGCCCGCCACCCTGGCCACGAACGCGGAACATTGCAGAATCGTTTTGGTACATGATGGAATCTCCTTGTCTCAATTTTTGGTGCTGTAAAGAGTGCTGCTTTCGCGACGAAACAGAGCAGCATCTCGCCAATGGAGATATCTTGCCTAGGGCAGCACAAGCGTGCATTGACAAAGATCAATCTCGAGTGAATCAGTCGGATTTGGCCGCAGCGATTTCCTGCAGTCTTTGCGGGGAGAGGATTTCCAGTTGGTTGCGAGCTTCTTGCAGCAGTTTCTGACGCTTGAATTCCGCCATGAGGCGGCTGACATGCTCCACCGATAGCCCAAGAAAATCGGCGAGATCCTGACGGGTCAGAGGGAAGGGCAGGACGCGCAGCTGCGGATAGCGCTGTGCCCATTGCAACAGAAAGGTAGCGAGGCGTGCCTCGGCCTTCTTGGCACCGAGCTCCACCACCCGTTCCTCGCTGGCGCGCAGAGCGTCCTGCCAGCGCTGAAAAATGGCCTCGCGGACTTTCGGCTGGCGCTCGGATAGGCGCTGCAGTTCGACGAGATCCAGGCGACAGAGTTTGCCCGGCGCGATGCTGATGGCATCGTGCCGATGCTCTTTCTCCCGCAGTCCTTCAAAGCCAAAGAGATCACCGTGATGCAGCAGGCGCAGGATGACCTGCTGGCCGTTGCTCAAGGTCTTTACCAACTTCACCGCTCCTTCCCGCAGGGTGTAGGCGTGGCGGGCGGGATCTCCCGAGCGATAGAGGACCTCCCCGGCGGCGCAATCGATGTCCTGCACTTCCATGCCCAGGGTGCAGAGTTCCGCCGGATTGAGGCCAGCAAAGATACTTTCCCCGCGCATCCGGCAGTGCAGGCAATCGGAGAGGCGCGGCACGCTCATTTTTTGCGACAAGCAAAGCGCAGGTCGAAAACGGCATGGCCCAAGGCCGTACCGCGGCGTTCAAAACGGGTCTGGATACGGTTTTCCGGGGGGGCTGCATAGTGCCCCGATCCCGCCAAATTCTCCCAGCCGGGCGCGCTTTCCAGCAAGGTCAGCATCTGCTCGGCATAGGGCTGCCAGTCTGTCGCCAGCTGCAACTCACCACCGGATTGCATGACCCGATGCAGCAGCTCCAGAAAATCGGGCTGAATGATGCGCCGCTTATGATGCCGTTTCTTTCGCCAGGGATCGGGAAACTGGACGACAACCAGCGCAAAGACGCTGTCTGGCAAGCTACGCAACCACGGCGCGACATCGTCATGCAGTACCCGCAGATTCTGGAGTCCTGCCGCTTCGGCACGCAAGAGTAGGGAGCCGACGCCGGGGGAGTGGACCTCGGCACCGATGCAGCCCCAGTCCGGATGCTTCTCGGCAAACTGCGTCAGATGTTCTCCATTGCCAAAGCCGATTTCCAGCATCAGGGCTTGGGAGCCGGCCCAGGGTGAGTGCCAGGCTGCCTGAGCATCGAGAATGTAAAAGCTGCCGCGCTCTTGCAAAATGCGCGCTTGCGCGTTGGTGAGGCGGCCCTGACGCAGGACAAAGCTGCGGATGGGACGAAATTCGGGCTTGAGAGACGCGTTCATGCCCGGCATTATAGCCAGTTTCCGGTGCGACGCCGAAGGGGAGAGCAATGCAGCAGGGGCCGATTGTCGGCGTGGTCATGGGCAGTGTGAGCGACTGGGAGGTGATGCAGTCGGCTGCCCAGATTCTGGCCGATTTGCAGATACCGCATGAGACCCGGGTCGTCTCCGCCCACCGCACCCCCGATCTCCTCTTTGCCTATGCAGAGGAGGCCAGCGCGCGCGGATTGCAGGCCATCATTGCGGGCGCCGGCGGTGCCGCCCACCTCCCGGGGATGCTAGCCGCCAAGACCCTGGTGCCGGTGCTAGGGGTGCCAGTGCCTTCGCGGCACCTGCAGGGGCAGGACTCCTTGCTGTCCATTGTGCAAATGCCCAAGGGAGTGCCGGTCGCCACCTTTGCCATTGGCGCGGCGGGGGCTGCCAACGCGGCGCTCTTTGCCGCAGCACAACTGGCCCTGCACGACCCGGACTTGCATGCGCGGCTGCAGCGTTTTCGGGCAGCGCAAACGGAGCAGGCCTTGCACAGCCAAGTGCCGCCACCGGCATCATGATCGCGCCCGGCAGTGTCCTTGGCGTTCTGGGTGGTGGCCAATTGGGGCTGATGTTTGCCCTGGCCGCCCGGCGACTCGACTACGATGTCTGGGTATTTGATCCGGATCCCAAAGCCCCGGCGGCGGCGGTCGCGGCCCGACATTTCTGCGCCCCTTTCACCGAGGATGCGGTGTTGGCGGAGTTCTGCGCTGGAGTGGCCGCCGTCACGGTCGAGCGCGAGCAGATCCCGCTTTCTACCCTCGCCTACTGTGCCGAGCGGCTTCCTCTGCGGCCAGGTCCAGAAGCCCTGCGCATCGCCCAGGACCGGCGTCTGGAGAAAGCGTTTTTTCGGGATCTGGGATTGGTAACGGCACCCTTTGCCCTCCTCGAGCAGGCCGCCGATCTGCCGGCTGCCGCGCAGCTTGCTTTCCCGGCAATCCTCAAGACCGCGCAGGATGGCTACGATGGCAAGGGGCAGGTGGCCGTAGCCTCTGCCGCCGATTTGGCAACGGCGTGGCAGGAACTGGGACAGCGTCCGGCGTTGCTGGAAGCGCGGGTCGCCCTGCGTCAGGAGTTTTCGGTGATTCTTGCGCGCAGCAGCGATGGCCTGGCGGTCTTTTACCCCATCGCCGAGAACCGACACCGGCATGGCATTCTGGACCTCAGCATCGTGCCCTGCGAGCTTTCTGAAGCGCATCAGGAACAGGCGCGGCGCGCGGCCCTGCGCATTGCCGAGGCACTGGAGTATGTCGGTGTCCTCGCCGTGGAATTTTTCCTCAGCGCGGATGGCGAATTGCTTGTCAACGAGATGGCGCCACGCCCGCATAATAGTGGCCATTATACCCTCGACGCCTGCGTGCACAGCCAGTTCGATCAGCAGGTACGAGCCCTGACCGGCTTACCTTTGGGCGATACCCGCCTGCTCTCGCCGGTGGCGATGCTGAACCTGCTCGGCGAATGGTGGCAGGGGGCGGGGCCAGACTGGAACGCCTGGCTTTGCCATCCGCAAGTAAAGCCCTATCTTTATGGAAAGAGTGAGGCGCGGCCGGGGCGCAAGATGGGTCACCTCAACATTCTGGCCGAGAGCCGGACGGCTGCCCTGCGCACGGTGGCGGAGCTGTGCGGCGCTGATAGTGGCTACTAGACCATGTCTGTAGAGCGTCGCTTGCAGCAAGAGCTGTGCGGCGACTGGCGGGTAGAGGCCAGTGGGGCGAGTGATTTTTTTCGCATGTATCGGGCACACAATGCCGACCGGGCGCTTTTCCTCAAGATCGGGAAGGGGCGCACCCAGTCGGAAGCCGAAGCCGACGGCCTACGCGCCCTGCAGGCGGCGGGCGTGCCGGTGCCCCACGTCTATGGCGTCTGGGAGGAGTCCGGCGATACCATCCTGGCCCTGCAGTTATTGACCTTCGCGCACAAGGACGATGCTGCCTGGGCCGCCCTGGGCGGTGTCCTGGCCGCTCTGCATAGCCCGGCCTGGCCGCAATTCGGTTGGCCGCGCGACAATTTTCTCGGCGCTACGCGGCAGCAGAATCGCCTAACGGACGGAACCAGCGCCGCAGAATGGCAGAAGTTTTTGCGCGAGCAGCGTTTGGAGGTCCTAATCGCGCAGATGGAGCTGCAGCGCGAGGAGGCGAGGCTGTTTGCGGATCTTTTGGCGGCTCTGCCCGAGATCCTGCAGAATCATGCCCCGCAAGGTTCCCTCACTCACGGCGACCTGTGGTCAGGGAATTGGGGCGCGGGGGTCGATGGCGATGTCTGGCTTTTCGATCCCGCTGTAGCGGTCTGTGATCGGGAGATGGATCTTGCCATGCTGGAACTCTTCGCCCAGCCACCGGCAGTGTTCTGGCAACGTTATCAAGCCCTGGCCATGCCGGCTTTTGATGCCGCTGGCTATGCCGTTCGGCGTCCCCTCTACCAACTCTATCATCTGCTCAACCACTGGCTGCTTTTTGGTCGTTCCTACGCGGGGCAGGCCCAGGCGGCAGCTCGGACTGCCCTCAGCGCCGCCGGGCGCTGAAGAAAATCGCCAGCAGCAGGCACAGCGCACAGAGCAGAAATACGGTAACGCTCCAGTGGGTGATCGGCAGGTTCCAGAAGCGCTGCTGCCCGGCAATCGCGCAGGACCCTTGCCCGGCCAGAGCGCCAGCCAACGTTCCAGCAAAGCTCCCGGACGCAAAGTTTTCTTGCGGTAGTAACTGAATGGCTGCACAGGCATGAACCTTGCGCGTCGCGCTATTTGCCAGATGCCACTGCCATCCTGCCAGTACCGCCCCGCCGAGTGCCGCCAAAGCAGCCAAAGACCAGAGCCAGCGTCGCCCGGCAAAAAAGCCGATGCTGATCGCCAAGAGCATCGCCAGATCCGCCACGCGCTGATAAATGCAGAGACTGCAAGGCTGAATATCACCCGCGAATTGCAGGTACAGCACCGTACCCAGGGCAGCCAGACCAAGCAGTAGCGCCAAGCTGGCCAATGCCAGGCTCAAGGTCCGTCGATGATCTGCTGCCATTGCTGATGGTCGGGAAGGCCGAGGACGTACTGCACCTGCTTGCCACTGCGATAGACCAGCATGGGCGTGCTTACCCCCGATTGCTGGACGCTCTGGGGATCGAGTAGGGACTCCTTCCCCGCCAAGAAGTTGAAGTTGCGCTGCAGTTTGCCGAGCTGCTTCTGGATCAGGGCGGCGCTTGCAGGAGCAATGCCGCCCTCTGGCGCACCATTGTGGATAGCAAAGCCCTTCTCGTTTTCCTTCAACGCCTGTACAGGGTCTTTGGCGCCGAGAATCGCCGCGGCTTTGCCCATACTGGAGGAGGAGTTCGGGAAACCGATAATGACGACGCGCAGGCGGAGCTTGCCCGAACTGACGGGGTTTTGCAGCCAGTTATAGAGCACATGACAGTACGGACAATCAGGCTCCAGAAACAAGTAGACCAATGATCCTCGTGAGCCCTCCTGTACGTAATAGGAGTGGCTGAGGGCATCCCAGAATTGCAGATCATGGTCTGCTGCATGGGGCGCCGCGTCTTGCGCCAGTACTGGCTGCAAGGGAAAAAGCAATAGGCTGCCGAGGAGCAGCAGGAAGGCAAGCAGGAATTTATTTCGCATCGATACGCACCAAAGAAATATTCTGACGACTGTACATCTCATAGCCAGTATAGAGGATTTTTGCCGACTCCCCAGCAGTCATTTCCTGGCGCAGTGCAACGATATCTTTTTGCGGCAGGGCCAGAAACAAAGGTCCGTGGCTGGCTGCCAGAATCGCCGGAATTTGTTGTTTGGGCTGCTGGATCTGTGTTGCAGTCATCGCTCCGCGGCCGGCGTAAAACAGGAAGCTCGGCTCCCACCACTGCCAGGTGGCGATGGCATAGGGCCGCTGTCCCTCTATGCTGTGCACCATCTCTCCCATGGTCACCGAGGGCTTTAGGTGATCGAGGCCGGGCATGAGCAGCAGAATCATAGAGAAGGCCAGGGCAACGGCTCCTACCCCCAGGCTGCCGATCACGCCCAGGAATTGCTGCCGATAGACAAAATACAGGCCGACGACGGCGGCAAGTAGATAGGGCAAGCCCAGATAGGCGACCGAGCCGAGCGGTGGCAAGCTTTGCGGTACCAGCGTGGCGCCCAGCCCGAGCAGGATGCCGCCGATTGCCGCCAGGCCGAGCAATGAGGCGATGATGCCACGCCCGCAAAAGGCGTGGACACCACTCAAGGCAAGGTCCATGCGCCAGGCGAGGAGGGCGAGTAGAGGCGGATAGGCCTCCCAGACATAATTGGGCAACTTGGTCGCGCCCAGACTGAAAAAAGCAATCCAGATCCCCGCCCAGAGCCCAAAGAAGAGCAGGTCTGGGCGCGAACGGAAATACTCTTTCCGCTGCAACCACAAGGTGGCGAACATCTGGGGAAAAAACACTGACCAGGGTAGCAGGCCGAGGAAGGTCGTGAACAGATAATAGACGATGGGCCCTTGATGTCCCTGCATGGCGCCGGTGTAGCGGGCTACATTTTGCTGGGCAATGAAGAGCAGATCCCAGCGCCAGTGGGTCTCGATTCCCACGGCAATGTACCAGGGCAGGGTGAGCAGCAAAAAGATCGGCAGGCCCCAGCGCAGCTGCCCCTGCCGCCACAGATGCGGCAAATCGCGGCGCAGCAGCAGAAAGACGACAATGATCAGGCCGGGCAGCAGGAAAAAGATCGGTCCCTCCGTGAGGGTGCCCAGGGCCATGGCGGCATAGGACAGGAGATACTGCCAGCGCCGTTCCTCCGGGTAGAGGTAGCCGCGCAGATAGGCCAGCAAAGCGACGGTAGTAAAGAGGATGACCAGGGGGTCGGGGACGGCGGCGCGAAAGATGATCTGACTGTGCAGTGCGGTGGCGGTAAACAGGCCAGTGAGCAGAGCCGCGCGTGCTCCAAGCAGACGCCGCAGGGTCAGCGTCAAATACAGTACGAGGAGTGCGCCCATGAGCACCGAACCGATGCGCAGCCCCCAACTATTCATGCCCAGGGCACGTACTCCCAGGTCCATCAACCAGTAATTGAGAACAGGCTTGTCCGGTCGCAACTGGCCATTGAAGGTAGGCACCACGTAGTTGTTGTGGGCGATCATCTCCTTCAGACACTGGGCGTTGTTCGGCTCGTCGATGTCCCAAAGACTCGCGTCGCCGGTATGGAAAGCAAAAAGCCAGAAGGCAAAGACGAAGAGCAGCAGGGCATGGAGAAGATGGTGCTCGCCGTTCTTCTGCGTCTTAGCCATCGCGTGCGCCACCTTTCAGAATGCGCGCCTTGTCCCGCTGCCATTCGCGTTCTTTCAGAGTGGCGCGCTTGTCGTGTGCCTGTTTGCCCTTGACCAGGGCGATCTCGGTCTTGGCGCGCCCCTGCTTCCAGTACATCGCCAGAGGGACGATGGTAAAGCCTTTGCGCTCGACGGCACCAATCAGGCGATTGATTTCCAGACGATGCATCAGCAACTTGCGGGTACGGGTCGGATCCGGTTGGATGTGGGTGCTGGCAGTGGGTAGCGGGCTGACATGCGCGCCCAGGAGCCAAAGCTCTCCGTTTTTGATCACCACATAGCTGTCCTTGAGCTGCAGGCGTCCGGCGCGCAGGGACTTTACTTCCCACCCTTCGAGGGCGATGCCGGCCTCGAAGCGCTCCTCGATAAAGTACTCATGTCTCGCCTCACGATTGAGGGCAATGGTGCTGCTGCTCATGACATCCCAAGCTCTGGATCAGAGGGGCGATCTTAGCGCAAAGCGCGGCGCAGCGCACAAGGCGCCATAGCCCCTGCGGGGTGCCTGGGGTTAGACTGCCAGCGGGAAGACCCGGCGAAGGTTTGAGCAATGCCGAACATTGGGGAGGGGAGAGATGACGCGGCGTAACCCGGCCTGGCTGCCGGCGGAGGACTGGACCCTGCTGACGGAGATGCCAGTCATTGCGCGCCATCTGGTGGAAAAGCTGCGCTCTGCGGAACAGGAAATTCTCTTCGAGAACTATATCTTCCAGGCGGGCAATTGGCCGGAAGAAGTTTTTGACATCCTCTGCGCGAAGGCGCGCGATGGTGTGCTCGTGCATCTGCGTCTCGATGCGGTGGGTAGTCGCGGATTTCCCGAGCGCTGGATTCAGAAATTGCGTGCCGCCGGTGGCACTTTCGAATGGTATCACCGCCTCGGCTGGCGCGGTTGGGAAAAGAGCCTGCGCCGCAGTCACCGTCGCATTGTGCTCATCGACCAACAATGGTTGGCGGTGGGCGGTTTTGCCCTTGCCGATGCCTGGCTACGCGGCGATCCGGGGCAGCTTCCCTACCGCGATGTGCTTTTTGCCTGTCGCGGGCCGATCGTGCCTCTGGTCCGTCGCCTGTTTCTGAAAAACCGTCCACTATCGCACAAGGAGTTGCGCGCCGCTCCCAGCGAAGCCCCAGACCGTCATGCAGACGCTATAGTACGCTTGCTGGCGGGTTCGCCACCGGATCGCTTTACGATCCGCCGGCGCTATCTCGCCGCCTTCCGCTCGGCGCGGGAGAGTCTGTGGATCGCTACTCCCTACTTCAACCCCGATCCCATCGTTCTCTCAGCCCTGTATGGCGCCGTGCGTCGTGGCGTGGATGTGCGCGTGCTGCTGGCGGGCCGGGTGACCGATCATCCTCTTTTGCGCCTCGGCATTCAGGCGTATTATCAAAAACTGTTGCGACATCGCGTGCGGGTGTATGAATATCAGGAAAGCTTTCTGCACGCCAAGTACATTCTGGTGGATGGTCAGTGGGGAGCGGTCGGTTCGGCCAATCTCGATTTTCTGAGCCTTTGGTTCAACCGCGAGCTCAATCTCGAAGTAAAAGGTCTGCTTCCCCTGGCCTCGCTGCGTACCCTGTTTCTGCGCGAGTTTGCCCGCTCTCGGGAAATTTCGGCGGAGCACTGGCAACGCCGGTCCTGGTGGCGACGTCCGCTGGAATGGTTGCTGGCCCAGGTCGATCGTCGCATTCAGGCGCGGGCGCTGGGCTCGCGCCGCTACTGAGTCGAGGAGCTTGATGCACCATATCCGCAAGTCGGCGGTGTTGCCCTACAGCGCCGAAGAGATTTTTGCCCTGGTCGAAGATATTCGCAGTTATCCGCAATTCCTGCCCTGGTGTGGCGCCACCCGTATCCTGCAGGATCGTGGCGATGAAGTGGTGGCCGAGATCCGCATCGCCCACAATTCTTTCGGTAAAGCCTTTTCCACGCGCAACCGCTACCAGCGTCCCAAGCTGGCCGAGGTGCGACTGGTCGACGGTCCCTTTCGTTTTTTGGAAGGGCTCTGGCAACTCGAGCCAGTGGAGGGTGGCACACGCGTGACCCTGGACATGCGCTTTGAATTCGCCAGCCGTCTCATCGGCGCATTCCTGGAGCCAATCTTCAAACAGGCCGCCGAAACCATGGTGCAGCGCTTTGGACAGCGGGCACGGCAGGTATATGGCAGCCCGCGTCTGGCAAAAAAACCAGGCTGAGCGCTTTGTCAGCCCTTTTCGCCGGCGAGTGCCTTTACGTCGCCGCTGATACTTTGCAAGCTGCCGTCCCGACTGAAATGCAGGATGACGTTGCGCACTGTGGTACTGCCGTAAGCAGGCTTGTCACTGTAGCTGTAGACCCATTCATCGGAGCTCCAGGGATCCTGTAGTAAAGGCGCGCCCAACACCGCGCTGACCTCGGCCTTGTCCATGCCTTTGTGGATTTGCGCCAGTTCTTTCTGACTGACGACGTTACCTTGCTGCACATTGACGCGATAAATACTGCAGGCGCTCAGGGTGGTGCAGAGAAGGAGGGTGCTCGCGAGAAAAGAGAATGTGCGCATGATCCTTGTCTTAGGCGTACGGTGCCACTATGCTACTAAAAGAACGCGCTACTTGCCATTGGAACGGATGAATAGTGAAGAACTGAAACGGGCTGGTCTGAAGGCCACCCTGCCGCGCCTGCGGATCCTGCAGATTCTCGAGGCCAGCGATACGCGCCATCTGACAGCGGAGGAGGTCTACCGGCAGCTGCTCGATGCCGGAGAAGAGGTGGGCCTGGCCACCGTCTACCGCGTCATGACCCAGTTCGAGATGGCGGGTCTGGTGCGTCGCCACCATTTTGAAGGCGATCGCGCGGTCTTTGAACTCAATGAAAGTGGTCATCACGACCACATGGTCTGTACCGCCTGTGGCAAAGTCCTCGAGTTTTTTGATCAAACCCTGGAAAACCGGCAGCTGCAGATCGCTGCCGAGCGTGGCTTCCACATCACCGACCACAGCCTTTCTCTCTACGGCACCTGCAAAGGAATGCAAGAGAAGGGCGTCTGCTCCCTGGAAGGGCAGGGTAGCTGAACCCCCTGCTTCTGATAACGGCTCGTTTCTAGCGCTGCTGGCGCAGGGCCGCAATACGCTCCTCCAGGGGCGGATGACTCATGAACAGGCGCGAAAGGCCGCCATGTCCGAGAATGCCGAAGGCCGTCATGGCCTTGGGTAGATGGCTTTCTTCGTGGGACGCGCGCAGGCGTTCCAGGGCGGCGATCATCTTGTTGCGCCCGGCAAAGCGGGCACCGGCGGCATCGGCGCGAAATTCCCGCTGGCGGGAAAACCACAAGACAATGATGCTGGCCAGCACGCCAAGGACCATTTCGGCGACGATGGTGGTAATCCAGTAGGCGATGCCATTGCCCTCTTCATTGCGAAACACCACGCGGTCTACCAGATTGCCAATGATGCGGGCGAAGAAGATGACGAAGGTATTGACCACGCCCTGAATCAAGGTAAGGGTGACCATGTCGCCGTTGGCGATGTGCCCAATTTCATGTCCGAGCACGGCCTCTGCCTCATCGGCATTCATCTGCTGCAATAGGCCAGTACTGACGGCAACCAGGGCGTGATTCCGACTGGCACCGGTGGCAAAGGCGTTGATCTCGGGCGAGGGATAGATCGCGACTTCGGGCATGCCAATGCCGGCGGCAGTCGCGTGGCGCTGCACGGTCTGCACCAGCCATTGTTCGGTGGGGTTACGTGGCTGCTGGATGACTTCGGCACCGACGCTGCGCTTGGCCATCCACTTCGACATCAGCAGGGAAATGAATGCACCGCCAAAGCCAAAAACCAAGGAAAAGATCAGCAGGGTCGGCAGGTGGACTCCCGCTCTGGCCTGATCAAAGCCAAAGAGATGCGAGAGAATGGTCCAGGAAATGCTGAGGATCAGCAGGATGGCAAGATTGGTTGCCAGAAACAAAAAGACGCGCTTCATGATTTGACTCCGTGCGCAGACGCTCTGCCAATATTAACGCAGCTCTGCGCCGAGAGTGCAAGCGTCTGCAGCGATGCGTACACTACGACACATACCATCTCGGGGAGGAGAAATGCAGCACACGGCAGAGGGTTTGGAGCACCAACACCATTCGCATGGGCATGGTCACCATGCCCACCATCACCATGCGCCAGCAAATTTTGGTCGCGCCTTCGCCATCGGCATCGCTCTGAACGTTGCCTTCGTTTTGGTAGAGATTGCGTTTGGCATTCTGGGAGACTCCCTCGCCTTGTTGGCAGACGCCGGACACAACTTTGCGGATGTTTTTGGCCTGCTCCTGGCCTGGGGGGGAAGCAAGCTGGCGCAGCGTTCTCCTTCCCTGCGCTTTACCTACGGCCTGCGCGGAGCCTCGATCCTGTCGGCCTTGGGCAATTCGGTGTTTCTGCTCCTGGTCACCGGCGGTATCGTCTGGGAAGCCATCCTACGCCTAATGCACCCGGCGCCAGTCGCCGCCTGGGATATCATCGTCGTGGCGGCCGTCGGTGTGATCATCAACACCGCGACGGCTCTCCTCTTCGTCGCCGGGCAAAAAGAGGATCTCAATCTGCGCGCCGCCTTTCTGCACATGGCGGGGGATGCCGCGCTGTCGCTAGGGGTCGTATTCACGGGCATTACTATTCTGTTCACCGGCTGGCTCTGGCTTGATGCCGCCACCAGTATTCTGGTCAGTGCCTTTATTGTCTGGTTTACCTGGGGCGTGCTGCAGGAGTCGGTCGGTCTTGCCCTCAATGCCGTGCCCAGAGGGATCGATCCTCTTGCTGTGCGGCATTTTCTCCTTGCCCAGCCCGGGGTGCAGGAGGTGCACGATCTGCACATCTGGGCCATGAGCACCAGTGAAAATGCCCTGACAGCCCATCTGTTAATGCCAGATGGGCCGCGCGGCGACGATTTTTTGCACGAGCTTGCCGAAGAGCTGGCAGAGCACTTTCAGATCCATCATCCCACCCTGCAGGTGGAAACCGGCGATAGCGCGCATTCCTGTGTACTTGCCCCCGAAGGGCACATCTAGAACGTCCTCAGGGGAGCAGGGCGAGGTTGTCGCGGTGGATGAGTTCCACCGCCTCCTGCTCGCCAAACAGCTCGGTAATCTCGGCGCTGTTTTTCCCCAAGCGGGCCGCCACTTCGGCGCTGGCGAAATTGATCAGGCCGCGGGCGATCTCCTGTCCTTCGGGATCCAGGCAGGAGACCAGGTCGCCACACTGAAACTCTCCCTCGACAGCCGTCACCCCTACCGGTAGCAGGCTGGAGCCTTTCTCGCGCAGGACGCGTGCCGCCCCAGCATCGAGCCGGAGTGTGCCCATGGGCCGTAACTGCCCCACAAACCAGCGCTTGCGCGCAGCAAGCCGAGGGATTTGTGGCTGAAAACGGGTGCCCAGTAGCGCCCCTCGGTACAGGCGCAGCAGCACGTCTGCTTCGTGGCCGCTGGCAACGATCGTCGCGGTACCCGAGCGTGCCGCTCGGCTTGCAGCCATTACCTTGCTGCGCATGCCACCGGTTCCGACCTTGCTGCCAGCGCCGCCAGCCATGGCCAGCAACTGCGGGTCGCCAGCGCGGACTTCGTGAAGAAGTCGGGCCTCCGGGTGTTGGCGCGGATCGGCCTCGTATAGGCCCGCCTGGTCGGTGAGGATGATCAGCAGATCGGCCTCCAGCAGATTGCTCACCATAGCAGCGAGGGTGTCGTTGTCACCAAAACGCAGTTCCGCGCTGGCGACCGCGTCATTTTCGTTGATGATGGGTAGAGTTCCCATTTCCAGCAGGGTGCGCAGGGTGGCGCGGGCACTGAGGTAGCGCTGGCGGTCGCGGAGATCTTCATGGGTGAGGAGAACTTGCGCACCGATCATGCCGCCCGTCTGCAGATATCCCTGATAGACCTGGACCAGGGCGGCCTGCCCAATGCTGGCGGCGGCCTGCAGTTCGGCCAGAGCGCGTGGGCGGGTCTGCCAGCCGAGGCGTTCCATGCCTGCTGCCACGGCGCCGGAACTGACCAGGATCAGCTCCAGTCCCTGGCAGTGCAATTCGCTGAGCTGCGCAACCCAGGCAGCAATGGCGGGATGGTTCAGCCCCTTACCATCATTAGTGAGCAGACTGCTGCCAATCTTGACGACCCAACGACGGGTTTCGGCGAGTTCGCTGCGGCTCATTCCTCTTCCTCATCCTCCCAATCGGCGTCGCCCCAATCCTCTTCGTCCCAGTCACCCTCTTCGGCAGCATCTTCCTCGTCGTACCAGTCGATGGCACCGCTGGGTTCCGGGGCTGGAGGAATTTCCGGCAGAGCACGCCAGATGGCTTGCGTCAATTCCTTGCAGCCGGCGCCCGTCGCCGCCGAGACAAGAAATGCGGGTCCCTCCCAAGCGAGCTCTTTACAAATGGCCTGAAAGCGTTGTTCGGCCTCCGGGAGGGGCAGGAGATCGGCCTTATTGCCGATCAGCCAGCGCGGGCGGCTGGCTAGTTCGCTGCTATACGCCTCGAGCTCGGACGCCAGGGCCGCGACGCTTTGTGCCGGATTACTTTCTTCCAGGGGGGCGATGTCGACCAAGTGCAGTAGCAGCCGGGTACGGCGCAAATGGCGGAGAAAGCGGGTGCCAAGGCCCGCACCCTCGGCAGCACCGGGAATCAGGCCGGGGATATCGGCGAGGACAAAGGATTCGTGTTCCCCCACGCGCACCACGCCAAGCTGCGGGTGCAGGGTGGTGAAGGGGTAACTGGCAACCTTGGGTTTGGCAGCACTGACGGCGCGGATGAAGGTACTTTTGCCGGCATTGGGCAGGCCCAGCAGGCCGACGTCGGCAAGCAGGCGCAGTTCCAGACGCAGGTTGCGCTCCTCCCCAATGCCACCTTTTTCAAACTGGCGGGGTGCGCGGTTGACACTGGTCTTGTACCAGAGATTGCCATGCCCACCGCGTCCGCCCTTGGCGATCAGGAGGCGCTGCTGGTTTTCGCGCAGATCGCCAAGTAGTTCACGGGTGTCTTCGTCATAAACCAGCGTGCCGACGGGGACGGCAATTTCCAGATCCTTCCCAGCCCGCCCCGTCATCTGTCGACCGGCACCACCATGACCGTTTTCGGCACGATAGCGCCGCTGGTAACGGAAATCGATGAGGGTGTTGAGGTTCTCCTGGGCCACGAGGTAGACGTCACCGCCCCGCCCACCATCGCCGCCATCCGGTCCGCCGAAGGGGATGAATTTCTCCCGACGAAAGCTGACAGAGCCGTGGCCACCATTGCCGGCGCCAACCACGATGCGGACTTCGTCGAGAAATTGCATGAAAAAACCCCACCCCGCTAAACCGGGGCGGGGCTTTCCCGATGGCTGTTTTTAGCCGTTGATGACGCTGACGGTGCGTACCTGACGCGGACCCTTGCGCTCAAACTGTACCACACCATCGCTCAGAGCAAAGAGGGTATGGTCCTTGCCAATGCCGACGTTGGCGCCGGGATGATACTGCGTACCCCGCTGGCGGATGATGATGTTGCCGGCGATGACCGCCTGCCCACCGTAGCGCTTGACGCCCAGACGCTTGGACTCGGAGTCGCGTCCGTTACGCGAAGAACCGCCTGCTTTCTTGTGTGCCATATTCGTTGCTCCTGGATTTACGCGTCGATGCTGGTGATGCGGACTTCGGTGTAGTACTGACGATGGCCCTGCCGCTTCCGGAAATGCTTACGGCGACGCATCTTGAAAATGTGGATCTTGTCGGCGCGCCCCTGGCTCAGCACCGTAACTTTGACACTGGCACCCGCGACGAGCGGCTGTCCCACCTGCACTTCTTCGCCTTCGCCGAGCAGCAGTACACGGTCGAGAACCAGCTCGCTACCAGCTTCGGCTTCCATCTTCTCCAAGCGCAGCTTGTCACCCACTGCCACTCGATACTGCTTACCGCCATTCTCGACTACCGCGTACATCAGAACCTCCACAAATGGGACTGCCGGCGAGAGGCGCCGGAAAGGGTCAGAATAATATGGAGAAAGCTTCCCTCCGTCAAGCGCCGAGCAGCCCATGCGTGCCACTCTGGATATAGAGGAACATAAGATGGGCCGGTAGAGCCGCAAGAGCGCAGCGGCAATCGACGGCTACATCAGATCCGGTTACTCCAGGATCACTGCCGTACCGTAAGCCGTTATTTCATTCATTGCCTGGCCTTGTCCAGAGTCGAAGCGCATTCCCAATGAAATTATGCAAGCGCAGCAGAGCGCAGGCTTGTCGCAAGCAGAATTCGCGGAGGCCTTGGGTATTTCCAAGCGCACACTGCAGGAGTGGGAGCAAGGGCGAAGGTCTCCGTCGGGTGCTGCTAAGGCCGTGATCTGTATCGCAAGGCGCTGAACCCCTCCAACGAGTGGATAGGTCTCGGAAAACCACTCACCCAAAGTACAGAGCTACCATCAGCATCATTCAAGCCGGTAGTGTTGTTGACAATTGCGCGTGGATCGCTACCATCGCATGCAACAGTGTTGCAAAACAGGCCCCAAAGCATGTCTGAGTCGGAATCCGGAACCTTACAACAGGACGTGGTGAGCTTTTGGGGCCTGGTGGGCCAGAGCATATCCGGCATGGCGCCGACCTGCGACGTGGTCGCTTTCATGACTGCCGGTGCCGCTTTTGCCTTGGTAGCCATGCCACTCTCTTATCTGGCAGCGTTCATCCTGATGTTCATCGAAGTGAACACCATCTACCACCTGACCAAGCATCGGGCCTCAGCCGGTGGCTATTATAGTTTTGTCTCGGCAGGGCTGGGAGCACCGGCGGCGCTGGTGACAGGTTTTATGGTCATCTTCTACCAAACCCTGAGCGTCGGAGCGATCCCGGTCTATGTGGGCGGTGTCTTTCTGCCGGGCCTCGCGCGCAGCCTGGGCATCGCGCTACCTTCCTGGTTTTGGATTGCCAGTATTCTGTTTTTTGTGGGTGTCCCCTGGCTGCTCAGTGTGGCCGGCATTCGCCCAAGCATTCGCACAGTGGCGATCACCAGCCTGATGGAGATCCTGTTTTTGGTGGGCAGTTCGCTATTCATTATCAGCCGCGCCCTGCCTGCCCATCCGTGGGCGCCCTTCAGCACGGCAGACGTTGGTTTCAAGGGCGTAGCGATGGGAATGATCTTTGCCATTACCAGTTTTATCGGCATTGGTAGCCACACACCCCTGGCCGAGGAGGCGCGGGGGGTACGCACCCAGAACGGGCGCGTGATTGGCAAGGCGGCGCTAGTCTCCCTGAGCCTGGTTGGTGCTGCGCTGATCCTGTCGGCCTACGCCCTGACCGTGGGCTGGGGGGTGCACGATATGCGCAGCTTTGCCAGCAACGGCGCTCCAGGGGTAGTGGTTTTCGAGAAATATCTTGGATTCTGGGGCGCGACGGCCTTGGTGATCCTGGCCATCAACAGTGCCATGGCCGACGGCCTGGCCCTGTTGAATGGTTCGGCACGGGTGCTCTTCGCCATCGCCCGTGATCGCTTGCTGCATACCCGTTTCGCTCTGGTGAATGGGCAACGTGCGCCCCAGGGGGCCATCAACTTTCTTGCCGCTTTGGCACTGGGTTTCGCAATTCTGTTCGGCCTGGTTTTCGGACCCAGTAATGGCTTCAATGTCATGACGACTGCCGTCCTGATTGGCCTGGTAACCGCCCATACCCTGATGAATCTTGCCCTGATGCGTCTGCCGGCGGGTGGCGGCTCCCATGGCAGTCGCATCTTCTTCCATATTCTCTTGCCGATCGTGGCAACACTGCTCTTCTGGTGGGTGCTTTGGGAATCGCTCTTTCCTCTCGCTTATCCGCTCGGCTGGTCCTTGGCCCTTTGGGCGGTAGCCATCGTGCCCGCGCTACTCTTTGCCAAGTGGCGGGCGCGCCGTCTGTCTCCGGAAGAGGCGCACCGCTTGGGGACGACAGCCCCCTGAGAATGGCTTGCCCTTCGCCTGATCGGCAAGGCAGGGATTCCCAGACTACAGCGCGTTCTCAGCTTGATGCCAGAGAGTACCGATCGTGCCCGCAGGTTTGGCAGCCTGGGCCGCCACTAGCGGGGTTTCACCAAGCACTTTGCCGTGCAGAGTGATCTGCAGGTGGCCCACGATGGCACCAGCGGCTACCCCATGCCCGCCAAGCTTGTCATAGCTGACGCTGCGCTGCAGATCCTTTTGCTCTCCCTCTGGTACCGTCACCCAGACATCCTTCGCCGCCTTGACTGCGAAGTTCTCTGGATCCAGTTGTGGATCGCTGTATTTGCCCAGCACCGTCCCTGCCTTCACTGCTTCTAGGTCGTGGGTAAAGGCGTAGCCATAGTCGAGCAGGGCAACGACATCATTCACGCCGGCGGGCCAACTCGGCGCCCCCATGACGACAGCGATCAAGCGCCGTCCATTACGAATGGCGGTGGTGTCCATGCAGTGACCAGCGGCATTGGTATGACCGGTTTTCAGTCCGTCAATACTCGGATGGCCAAAGAGGGCGGGATTCCAGCTGCGCTGGGTGATGTGGTTGTAGCGATAATATTTGATCTTGGAAATATCGATCACCTGCGGATACTTTTGGATCAGGTTGCGAGAAATGATTGCAATGTTCATGGCCGAAAGATGCAGGCCGGGATCGGGTAGACCATCGACATCGGTATAATGCGCCCCCTTGAGGCCCATTTTCTCGGCCTCGGCATTCATCTCCTCGACAAAAGCGGCGCGACTGCCGGCGACGGCTTGGGCCAGGGCTACGGCCGCGTCATTGCCGGAGTCGATGATCAGCCCGTGCATGAGCTGGCTGACGGTAACCGGCAGGTTGGGCTGGATGAACATGCTCGAACCGCCAGTGTGCCATGCTACGTTACTGACCGGGATCTGCTGGTTCCAATGCAGACGTCCGTCAGCGAGGGCGCCATAGGTCAAATAGGCAGTCATCAACTTGGTAAGACTGGCGGGGGGCAACTGCAGGTCCGGATCTTTTTCGGCAATGATGGCGCCGGTACGAGAGTCCATCAGCACGTAGCTTTTACAGTCGGGAATGGGCGGTGGCGGGGGCTGCAGGTCCGCCGCTTGCACAAGAGAAACGCCCAGAGGAGAAAGGCACAACGCCAACAGAGGCGCCCGCAGGCGCCGCAGGGATGGATTCATCTGTCGGTTTCCTTAGTTTTTGGGCAGATGGATGACTACAAAGAGACTGTTATGTCCCTGACGAATCAGAACGGAAATGGGTTGATGCGCCGGAAGATTCTTGACGATGCTTTCTAGCTGTTCCGGACTGTCGACGGGTTGCTGATCGATCTCCTGAATCGCCATACCCTCATGCAGGCCGATTTCTGCCGCGGGTCCCGGATAGACGCTTTCTATATAAACCCCGTGGCGGATCCCGAGGGCCTTTTTCTCGGCCGCATCCAGGCTACTCACGCGTAAGCCCAGGCGATGAATATCCACTACCTTCTCCATCTCGGCATGGCGCATTTTCTGGGGCATGGTGCCAATGACGACATTGATGGTTTCGGGTTTGCCATCGCGCAGGATGCCGATGGGAACCGTTGTCCCTGGTGGCGTGTCGCCTACCAGCGGCGGCAGGGAGCCGACGCTGTACACCGGCTTGTGATCATAGGTGACAATGACATCGCCAGTCTTGAGGCCCGCTTTTGCGGCGGCCTCATGGGGTTCTACGTTGGCCACCAGCGCCCCTACCGGCTCTTTCAGGTGCAGAGCCTGCGCCATTTGCGGCGTAACCTCTTGCACATCGACGCCGAGCCAGCCGAATTCCAGTTTCTTGTGCGCGAGGAAGGCATCCACTGCACGCATGGCGGTGTTGATGGGGATGCTGAAGGAAAGCCCCATGTAGCCACCATCGTTGGTGTAGATCTGATCGTTGATACCGACCACTTGGCCGGACATATTGAAGATAGGGCCACCGGAGTTGCCTGGATTGATCGGCACGTCACTCTGGATGAAGGGGATATATTCGTCATCATGCGGCAAAGAACGATCCAGGGCACTCACTACTCCCTGCGTGACGGTGTTATAAAAACCGAAGGGCATGCCAATGGCCAGTAGCCATTGACCGACCTTGAGATCTTTTGAATTGCCCAGCTCTACCGTGGGCAAGTCATGGGCGTCGATCTTCAGCAGGGCCGTGTCATAACGCACCGAAAGACCGACGACCTTGGCGGGGTACGCGTGATGATTGGTGAGAGTGACAACGATGTGATGCATGCCGCGCACCACATGACCAGCGGTGACGATGTAGCCGTTGGGGGAAATGATAAAGCCCGAACCAAGGGCCTCTTCCTTTTCTTTCTGTGGTGGCTGGGCGCCGGGAAAGTTGCGGAAAAATTGATAGAAAGGGGAATTCTTCGGGAACGGATTTTGTCCCTGATGGCCACCTACTACCTTGGTATCGGAATCATCGATCTTGACAATGGCATTGCCATACTTGTCGACGATCGGTGTGAAATCTGGAACCGGTACCATTTTTGGACCCGGCGCATGCAGAACTGGCTTGGGGATGGGCATTTCCTCGTTGGCGGCAAAGGAGACACCAACGGCTCCCAGACCCAAAGCAAATACGGCGCTGCTGACAGCGAGGAGCATTTTGCGAGATTTTGCGGTCATAATCGGCTGTTCCTTTTCTGTTTACCGAAAGCTATGACGGGCAGGCTACGAGGGAAGTTCCCGGGTACCCTGTGAACATCGATGAATATCCCTGTAGGCTCTGGGAACTCTTTGCCCTTTCTATCCTCTATCCCTTGCACATGGATACGCATCGGGACGAATCGCGCCAATTTCGCCGGCGCCTAGGGTGGGCGGCGCTGCTGTTGCTGGCGCTGCTGTTGCTTCTTGCCGCACGGGTAATCGACCTGCAGATCTTTCACTATCGGCGCTTTCGCCAGCTGGCGCGTGCCAATCACACGGCCATTGTCCCGCTGGCACCGCCGCGCGGTCTGATTCTGGCGGACCATGGGCAGGTTTTGGCGGCCAATCGGGCGCGCTATGTCCTCGAACTGTTTCCGGATGAAGTCCATCACCTGCATGCGACCTTACGCCGGCTGCAGCGGGACTTCCCGATCTCGCAAAAGACGGTGCAGCATCTCTTGCATACCATCGATGACAAACCGGCCTATTTGCCGCGCGTCCTGCTGACCAAACTATCGCCGGAACTGCTGGCGCGTTTTGCCGTACGGGAGGAAAGCTATCCCGGAGTTCGTCTTGCTGTGCGCTGGCACCGTTACTACCCTTATGGCAGCCTCTTTGCGAATACCATTGGTTATGTTGGGCCAGTCACCCAGAGAGATTTACAAGGGTTTGATCCGCAGCAGTATCTGTACCGGCACACCATTGGCGTCAGTGGCCTGGAGTACACCCTGGAACGGCAATTGCGCGGACATTTTGGCTATGACATCCGCAGCGTGAATGCCTTGGGGGACCCGGTGGCGCCTCTGCGCCGGGTGCCGCCCAAGCCGGGCGACGTTCTGCGCACCACCCTGCGTCTGCGGGTGCAAAAAGCCGTTGCCCACGTCATGAAAAAGGAGCACTACCGGGGTGCCCTCATCGCCATCAACCCCGATACCGGTGCGATCCTCGCCAGTGTCAGTAATCCCAGTTTCAATCCCAACTGGTTTGTCGGAGGCATCAGCAGCAAGCATTGGCAGGCGCTGTTGCATGATCCCGATCACCCCTTACTCAACCGAACCCTTGCTGGATTGTACCCTCCAGGCTCCACCATCAAGCCGTTTTATTCCCTGGAAGCTCTACAGAACGGTGTGATTGCTCCCAACTTCCATACCTACTGCCCGGGCTACATCAAGGTAGGAGGGCATGTCTTTTGGGACTGGTATCGCTCGGGTTTTGGCGAGACCGGACTGCGCAAGGCGTTGGCCTGGTCGGTCGATGTCTTCTTTTATAAATTAGCGCTGAAGATGGGGATTCAGCTGCAGGACCAGACCCTGTGGCGCTTTGGTTTTGGCAAACCGGCACCTATTGACCTCGTCGGCAGTGCCGCAGGATTCGTCCCTACACCCGCCTGGAAGGTCCGCCAACTCCATGCGCCTTGGTATACTGGTGATACGGTGATTCTGGGGATTGGTCAGGGGTATCTGTTGGTCACCCCGACCCAGTTGGTGCGCGGGGTCGCCGCCATTGCCAATGGGGGTAGTTTGCCCTATCTGCATGTACTGAGGGATGTGAAAAACCCGCAAACGGATCAGATCATCAAGCCGGATTTTCCGGCGGCACGCGAGTTACACCTTCCCGGATTTGCCCTACGTGCCGTGCGCGCGGGGATGCGCGCCTGTGTTACCTCAGGCACCTGCAAGACCGTCGCCTATCCGGGCCTGAGCGTGGCGGGCAAGACTGGCACCGCCGAGGTACCGGTGGGCTACAGAGACGGACGCACGATCTATAACGATGATTCCCTCTTTATCGGTTGGGCGCCTTACCATCACCCGAAAATTGCGGTAGCGGCGGTGGTAGAGGATGGCGGCGGCAATGCGTGGCAGGCCCTGCCACTGGCGAAGGCCGCGATCCTCTCCTATTTGCGTCCCAAGCTGAAATTGCATACGTTTACCAATATCGTCGTCAATCCGGCCCAGGCCTTCGGTTAAGCTCGATTGGAACTTGAGTCTACGCTTGTGTTCTAATATAGCCTCTAGTCAATAGTAAGAATGTAGGAGAGTAGCCATGTTTTATGCGTTGTTCATCGTTCTTAGCCTGCTCTGGGTCATCGCCATGGTCATGGGGATGAAGAGTACCTTCACCAGTGATGATGGTAGCGAGCGCTCCTAAAGGGACATTGGGTAGTGGGTATTCTGGTTCATGATGCGCGCTACTGAGCTGTTTCACTTTTCCCCCTGGCAGCGCTTGCGCCGTTGGGGTACGCGCATGCGTGCCGTTTTGCGTCTCGATCGCTGGTTCCCCCAAATTCCTTTGGCTTTGGCGGTGGCGGCGCTGGGCGCACTTTCTTTGCTACATGCCCTGCCTGCCTTGAAGTCGTTGATCCCGGAATTATCGGTGATCACTCCCAGCAGCAGTCTCACAGATCTGCCGATCATGTCGGAGCTTGGCGCTGTTCCAGCACTGGTCGTGGGTGCGGTGCTCCTGATCATGGCCTTTGGTCTGGTCTTCCGTTCCCGACTGTCCTGGGCTCTGACGCTGATGATTTCGGCCATCAGTCTGGCCCTCCTTCTGCACCGGTACCAGCATCTCAGTATCGCCATGCTGATATTCAACGGTCTGATTCTGCTCGGATTGCTGATCTTCCGGCGCCATTTTTCCCGGTCGAGTGTCGCCGCAGGTACCCTTTTTGCCTTTCTCTCCATCGTTTTACTGCTGAGCTATGCCGTCTTTGGTTCCTATGTCCTGGGAGCTGGTTTCAGTCCGCAAATCAAATCGTTGGACTCGGCTCTGTATTTTGCTGTGGTGACCATGTCTACCGTCGGCTACGGCGACATCGTGCCCAAAAGTCCGGAAGCGCGCTACTTTGTCATCTCCATCATCATCCTCGGGATCACCGTTTTCGCCACCTCGATCTCCGCCGTAGTCGTGCCGCTGATCAATGGGCGAATGCAACGCCTGCTGCTGGGCGAGAAAAAATCCGACTGGAGCGACCATTATGTCCTCATCGGTGACAATCTTTTCGCGCAGAATACCTACCGGGCCCTGCGCCGCCGCCACCTGCGCGTGTTGGTAGTAGCGCCGGCGCGACCGGAACCTCTGTGGCTACCAGAAGAAGACCTTTTCGTGGGTGATCCTACCGATCCCGAGATCCTTCGCCGCGCTGGTGCGATGCGGGCCCTGGGAGTCCTGGCGCTGCGCAACGATGATAGTGAAAACGCCTTCATCATTCTCACGGCCAAGGAGATGGCAGTTCCCGGCAAAACCGTGGCTCTGGTGGGAAACCAGCGGCACTTGCAACGTCTGCGTCAGACGGGCGTAGACCTGATCATTGCCCCGGAGGTTCTGGGTGGACAGCTACTCGTAGAAAGCCTCATGGGAGAGGAGTTTCACGGCGACGCGGTACTCGATACCATTTTCAGTACTGGCGCCAAGGTCTGATCAGTCAACTCCCTTCTGACTGAGCTGAAAATCGCCCAACTGCAGGCGGCGCAGGCTGTGCACGTAGCCCGCAGTGTCGTCGGTGCTTGCCAGCGGACCGATCTTAACGACATAGCCCTGGGCGGCGGGGACCAGATGCGCCGTCGTAATTCCGAAAGCCTGCAATTTTTGCTGTTCCGCACGGGCGCGCTGCAATTCCATGGGTTGGGTACTGATCAGGTAAATGACATCTTCCAGTTGGGGGGCGGAAAGCACCGGCCGTACAGTCGTCGTGACTGGCGTTGCGACTGGCTTTGCTGGAGCCGATAGCGGTTGCTGGGGACTGGCAAAAGCGCTGGCGACTACCGAGCGCAGTTTGGCCTGGGAATGCTGTACGCCAGAACCAGGCGACTGCAGGGTGGAGGGCACACTGGGTACGACGGCTCGAATGTTCTGTACCGGAACCAGTTGCTGCATTACCTGCGGACGATAGGGCGCTGGTGCGGGAACGCTACTTTGCACCGCCTGGATGTTCACTTGCGCCGTTCCCTGGTTGACGATGCCCAAGGCACGCGCACTGCCAATCGATAAATCCATGATTCGCCCAGCAACGAATGGGCCGCGATCATTGACCAGAACGAGAATGCTGCGACCATTTTGCAGATTGGTGACGCGTACGCAGGAGGGTAGGGGCAGCACCCGGCTTGCAGCAGTCAGGCGGTTGTCGTGAAAGGTGGTGCCCATAGCCGTGACGTGACTGGAGGAAGCGATGTCATACCACGAGGCGGTGCCCGTCTGGTTATACCCCTGGGCAATTTGCAGCGGGTGGTACCACTGCCCATTAATCTCGTAAGGCTGATTGTAGGCCGCCTGCAGATTGGGAGAAGGTGCGTAGCAGGTGGTGCCGGTGGAATAGGCCACTCCGGAACTCGAACTACGCGCCATGGAAGATGATGGCGGTGGTGTGGAGACGCTGGCACAGCCGGCCAGGGTCGCGAGCCCGGCGGCAACGCAAGACCAGCGCAGCAGACGGTTGGGTGCCCATTCCTGCATTCTTCTTTTCACCTCCATTTTTTCATGGCGAACTGGCGCGCCGCGATACCTATGGTAATACGCGAGATATGGATCTTAGTAAAATGAAAGATAGAAGAAAAAAATAGACTTGCCAAGGTGCTTGCAAGTATCGGCACGGATACGAGCGGGTTACCCGCTGACAGTCAGATATTTTTGTCGGCTCTGCAACCAGCCTTGCATGTTCTGCAGATCCCGCCGCAGCAGGCTGGCCATGATTGCCAGCGAAAAGCCGAGCACGCCGAGCGCCGTCCACCACAAAAAGGTAGGCATACCAAAGATGAGGTTTACCAGAAAAACCCCCAATATCGGTCCGAAGAGGAACAGGCTCAGCATCCATTCGCGCCGCAGTAATTCGATACTTGCCCCAAAACGATCGAGGCACAGGGGGTGCACCTCACCATCGGTGTTTTTCAGCGCAACGACTTCATTGCTGTGCAGCAGAATTTCACAATGCTCCTGCGCGGTTTTCTGCCCCGCTGAGGGAATTTGCATGACCATCTGTCGTCCATTGAGCTCAAGGCGCGCCCAGCGAAGCGGCCCAGAACCGGCAACGACGATCCCCTGTCGTTGCCAGAACGGAACGGCTTTCTGCCAGGTAAGGACGGCTCGCTGCCATATTTGTTGGTCAGGCCGCGCGTTGTCCCTTGCCAAAGCGTCGCCTGCTCTCAATTGGGGGTGCAGTTATAACCAGGGGGACAGCTGGGTGGCGTCTGATACTGTGGCGCGGTCGGTGTACAGGTATATCCTGGCGGGCACTGCACATTGTTGGCAGGCGGGGCGTAATAACTCGGCTGCGCTGGCTGGGGGGCCTGCTGTTCCTGCGACCGGGAAATGCCGTAGCCGGCCAGGCCACCGAGCCCTGCCCCGATGGCAGCGCCCGCCAATGGTGAACCGGTCTGATTGCCAATGACCGCGCCGGCAATGGAGCCCAGAAGTGCCCCGCCGGTGGCATTGGCCGTGGTCCCGTTACTGGCGTAGGGATTATTGGCACAGCCCGCCAGGACGGCAGGAACCATTGCGATGACTATCCAACGTATTGTCGTCATTGATAACTCCCTCTATCTATACCGTTACAATTGGCTTTACCCACAGTCAATATGGTAGCATTTTGTGACATGCGCAAGTAGGTGCCTTGGAGCTTCCCCAAGGTGATCCAGATCCCCTGCAGAGAGGATGTTTCCGTGAAGAAGAACATGATAATGGTGGCACTGTTGCTGGGAATGGCGGGTTCTCTCAGTGCCTGTAGTTCCACTGTTGCCCCGCAGATCAATCCGGTGCCGTACTACACCTACTATCCTGCCTCCCTTGCGACAGTCGTGAGTGCCACGGAGCGCGCCCTACCGGCCGCCGGTATGCGTTTTACCGGGACGAAGACCGTCAATGCGCAAACGGTGGAGTTGCGCGGATACACTGCAGGAGGGGACGCAATCCTGATCACCTTGCATGGACTTGGGGCGTCGGTCACAAAATTTGATGCGCGGATTGGCCTGTATGGTCACCTGCGCGACGTGCAGGACATTGAGCATTGGGTCGGTAAATATGTGGGAGAAGCGATCTCAGCTCCTGCCAATTAAAATGTGCAACGACTTGGACGTCGTCAGGCCGACACAAACCGTCAGGAAGATCCTGATTGCCGGTCATGTTGGGGCTGGCAAGACCACGGTATTGCAGACTCTCTTCGGCGATCAGGCCCTGACTACCGATGCGCTCCATAGTGAGGCGGTCTCGGATAGTAAAACCACGACCACGGTTGCTATGGATTACGGGGTGATCGATTGCCCGGTGAGCAATGACCGTTTGCACATCTATGCTATTCCGGGACAGGAGCGTTTCCAGTTCATGTGGGAAATTCTGAGCCGGAATGCCAGCGGGATACTGCTGCTGATGGATGCACGCATACCCAAACCGCTGCAGGCAATCCATCTCTACTTGGATCGGATTTTGCCCTATCTGCACCAGCCCTCCGGCGTAGTTGCGCTCAACAAGCTTTCCGGAGCGGAACGCGAAGAGCTGCGTCTTCCGCCCTATCTGCGACACGGAGACCTCCGCTTGCGTCTCACTACCACGGACGTCCGTGATCGCGAAGAAGTGCTGACATTACTGCGACTCCTCGTTGGTGAGATTGGACAGAGGAACGCTATGCACGACGAATTTTCTTTGGGCGGCATCCAACGCGGGGTGCCACAATCTCCTTCCCGGTAAATTTTCCATTTTCGACTAAGTGCCTACGCACAGAGTGGCAAGTCAGGAGCGTGATCCGTGCAGGGTTTGATGTTGATCCTGGAAATCGTTGTGGTGGTGCTGGTCGCTATTGAAGTGTACATCCGCTTCACGGGGCGACGTAAGGGTAAGAAACCGGCGCATAGCACCGAATTTCCCTTAGCCCCGCCTGCGCCCGAAGAGAAGCCCGTCGTCGCGGTGTCTCCTTCCGTCTCGGCGACGCCTGCGCCGCAGCAGGTCGTGCAGGAAGAAGCCCTGAGCGGGGAGGATCTGCTGCGGGAAGCGGACATCTATATGCAGTACGGCCATTATTCACAGGCCGCGACGGTCTTGCGTTGGTATGTGGATCTGCAGCCTGGCGATGGCCGAGCGATCAATCAACTCCTCGACGCTTACCTCGCCCTCGAGGATATGAATGCCTATACACAGTTGCTCGAGAGCCTTGGCGAATCGAGTGCCGTGCCCGGCGACGAGCTTTGGTGGAAGCAACGGGTGGGCGATGGCTTGCGACGCGATCCGGGAAATCTGGAATTGCTCGTCCTCGCGGAAAAGATGGGCATGCCCATTCCCTCGCCAGAGGCACAACTGCAGGAGCCAATGACGGCGGCCAAGGCACTAGCTTTGGTGTCACGCAATACCGATCCGCACTATGGCATTGCCATATTGCAAGCCGCCATCCAGGAAGAACCACTGCGTTTGCCGCTGTATGCAGAACTGCTGCGCATCACTCACAATCAAAGAGATATCGATGGCTATATCGACGCCCTGATCCTGATGAATCTAGCGCTCGCTAGTGGTGGCGGCGGCATTCGCGAGCGGATGTTGCGGGCCGGCATGAATCTAGGGCCTCACCCACTGTGGGAGCGCCTGGCCAGAGATGGCAAAAACCCGGCAGCCCTGCGGCAACTCGCCGCAGAGCGCTCACTCCGTTTATCGCCGAAGCTACCGGAATAAATTAGATCCGCGCACGCAAGACTGGGTTGTCGAAGTGCTGTTCGTGGACCTGAATCTGGCGCAACGGGGCGGATTCCTCGAAGTTGCGGATTACCTCCAGCACGTCATGGTCGACGAATGCCACTTGCGCACCGTCTAGGGTGAGTACGCTGCCGTTTGGTAGAGAGTCCAGCAGATGTGCCAGACGAGCCTTGTTCACAAAGGTCAATTCGCGTTTGAAGCGCAACAGATAGTGATTGGGATCTTCCTGACAGAGCTCCAATGCACTGCGATAGTTGGCGCGCAATACGAAAAATAGACCTACTACCAGCCCGACAGCGACGCCGATCAACAGATCGGTAAAAAGTATGGCAACAATGGTAATGACAAAGGGGAGCAGCTGTGTCTTGCCCAGCGAATACATGTGGCGAAAGACTTTGGGGTGGGCGAGCTTGAAGCCGACCATGATCAACACCGAAGCCAGGGCCGCGAGCGGGATCTGGTTGAGGAAAGACGCCAACAGCAGCACGGCAAGCAGCAGAAAGACACCGTGCAGAAATGCCGCCGCCTTGGTCCTGCCGCCGGCGCTGATGTTGGCGCTGGAACGCACGATGACCGACGTCACGGGTAGCCCGCCAATCAGTCCACTGATGATATTGGCCACTCCCTGGCCGTAGAGCTCGCCATCCAGAGGCGTACGCCGCTTGAAAGGATCGAGTTTGTCGGCGGCTTCGATGGACAGTAGGCTCTCCAGGCTCGCGACGATGGCGATGGTCACGCCAACGATCCACACCTGCTGCTTACCCAGGGCCGACCAATCGGGAAACTGCACGAGCTGGCCGAGTTCTGCCGTAGAGTGGATGACGGGCAGTTGCACCAGCTTGTCGGTGTCAAGTTGCAGCCATGGGAGTACAGCACCAAAAAGCAGGTTGAGTAGTGTACCGGCAAGTACGGCCATGAGGGGGCCAGAAAACCAGGTTTGTCTTTTCAGGACCGGAACCAAGTCCCAGAGCAGAAGAATGGTCAGGCAGACCACGCTGATCAATACTGCACCCCACTGCAGGTGCCCCAGCGCGCTGAAAATGCCGGAGAAAGTGTTTTCCGTTCCACCGCTACTGAATTCCTGGCTGCCAAATTGTCCGAGATCGAAGCCCACTGCATAGGGAAACTGCTTCATGATCAAAATGATGCCGATGGCTGCAAGCATGCCTTCGATGACTGCAGAAGGGAAAAAATAGGCAATGCCACCGGCGCGCAGAACGCCCATCAGGATCTGCAGACCACCGGCGATGATGACCGCCAGCAGGAAAATGGGAAAGCTGTGCAGGTCTTCGATGGCAACAACAATGATGGCCGTGAGTCCGGCAGCGGGCCCGCTGACCGAGAGGGGCGATTTGCTGAACAGCGGTACGATCAAGCCGCCGACGATGCCCGCCAGAATACCCGCCATCAGCGGCGCCCCCGATGCTAAGGCCACGCCCAGACAGAGGGGGATGGCCACTAGGGCGACGACCAGGGCAGCAGGAACGTCGAAACGCAAATTGGCAAGGGGTGAAAGATTGAGTTTCTGGACAGCAGGCTGCTGCCCGGCGGAGGAGGTCTGTGGCAGACTCATCCATTGGCTCCCTTTATCAGATATGGCGAGCCATTAGAGTAACAGCGGGCAAGCTAGTTCCCTAGCCATAAAAAACCCCCGCAGGGCGGGGGTTGTTGGGTTTGGAAAACCTCTGTGCTCAGGCCAGGCGCTGGCGAATTTCCTGGGTGGCCTTGACCATGTTCTCCAGGGCTGGGGTCACCTCGGCCCACTTGCGGGTTTTCAGGCCGCAGTCGGGGTTGACCCAAAGACGCTCGGCAGGGACCACCTTGGCGGCCTTTTCCATGAGCTGCACCATCTCTTCCACACTGGGTACCCGCGGAGAGTGGATGTCATAGACGCCCGGCCCGATCTCGTTGGGGTAGTTGAAGGTGGCAAAGGCATCGAGCAGCTCCATCTGTGAGCGGGAGGTCTCGATGGTGATCACATCCGCGTCCATCGCCGCGATGGCCGGCAGGATGTCGTTGAACTCCGAGTAGCACATATGGGTATGGATCTGCACGTCATCGGGGGCGATCTGCGCCGAGATGCGGAAGGCACGCGAGGCCCAGCCCAGATACTTGTCCCAATCCTTGCGCTTGAGGGGCAGACCTTCGCGGTAGGCCGGTTCGTCGATCTGAATGATGCCGATACCGGCATCGATCAGATCCTTGACCTCATCACGGATGGCCAGGGCGATCTGCAGCGCGGTGCGCTCGCGCGGTTGATCGTCACGCACAAAGGACCATTGCAGGATGGTGACCGGACCGGTGAGCATGCCTTTCATCGGCTTGCTGGTGAGGGACTGGGCGTATTTGGCCCATTCCACCGTCATTGGGTGCGGACGCGAGACATCCCCGAAGATGAGTGGCGGCTTCACATAGCGGGAGCCGTAACTCTGCACCCAGCCGTGACGGGTAAAGGCGAAGCCGGCGAGCTGCTCACCAAAGTATTCGACCATGTCGTTGCGCTCGGGCTCACCATGCACCGGCACGTCCAGGCCTAGACGCTCCTGTTCCTTGACGACCAGGGCGACCTCCGCCTCCATCATCTTGTGGTATTTGGCGTCAGACAGCTCACCCTTGCGGTTCTGCAGTCGTGCCTTACGAATTTCCGGTGTCTGCGGAAAGCTGCCGATGGTGGTGGTAGGGAAGGGAGGCAGTTTGAAACGCGCGGCCTGGGCCTGGGCACGGGCCGGGAAGGGACTGTGGCGTTGGCCATCATCGTTGCCCAGCTCCTGCAGGCGGGCGTTGACGGCGGCGTTGTGGATGCGTGGCGAACTCTTGCGCGAGGCGACGGCCTTGCGCGCCGCTTCCAGTTCCTGGGCAACCGCCGACTCGCCCTTGTCGATTGCGCGGGCGAGCACCGAAAGCTCGTCCAGCTTCTGCACGGAGAAGGCCAGCCAGGATTTGAGTTCGTCATCCAGTTCTGTTTCCTGGGCCAGATCTACCGGACTGTGCATCAGGCTGCAGGAAGGCGCGATCCACAGACGATCACCAAGGGCTTTGTGCGCTGGCGCCAACAATTCCAGAGCGGCGTCGAGATCGGTTCGCCATACGTTCCGTCCATCCACAACGCCCAGAGAGAGGATCTTGTCGGCTGGGTAGTTCTGCAAGAAAACGTCGCGTTGCGCTGGCGTCCGCCGCAGATCCAGATGCAGTCCCGCCACGGGCAGGGCCTTGAGCCGTGCGGCATGATCGGCGACGGACTCAAAGTAGGTGGCAAGCAGGATCTTGGGTGTCTTCCCCTGAGTCAGCTGTGCATAGGCCGTGTCCAGCGCGTCCAGCCACTCCTGCGGCAGATCAAGGACCAGTGCCGGCTCGTCCATCTGCACCCATTCGACGCCAGCCGCGGCCAGCTTGGCAAGGATTTCGGCGTATACGGGCAGGACTTTGGGCAACAGACTCAGGCGATCGAAGCCGCTGTGGCGGGGCGCCTCGCCGTGACCAGCGCAGCCCTCATCGTGGCGATGACCAGCCTCGCCATGGGCGATGTCCAAGTCTTTTTCCTTCCCGAGCCACAGGTAGGTCAGCGGACCCACCAGCACCGGCTTGGCCTTCACGCCCAAGGCCTGGGCCTCTTTCACCTGGGCAAAAATCCGCTCGCTGCTCAGCCGGAACTCCATATCCTCATGGAATTCGGGGACGATGTAATGGTAATTGGTATCAAACCATTTGGTCATTTCCATGGCCGGCTGCGTCTTGGACCCACGCGCCATGGCAAAGAAGGTGTCACGATCGACTTCGCCACCTGCAAAATCGTAGCGCGGCGGGATGGCGCCCAGGGTGCAGCTCATATCGAGCATTTGATCGTAAAAAGTGAAATCGCCCACAGGGACGAGATCGACGCCGCAGGTCTGCTGGATACGCCAGTGACGCTCCCGCAGCTGCGCACCTCGTGCCTCCAGCTCGGCGCCGTCGATTTCGCCAGACCAATAGGCCTCGGTGGCCTTCTTCAGCTCACGCTTGTGGCCGATGCGGGGAAAACCAAGATTGTGCACCCGGGTCATGTCATCACTCCTCTGCCAAAATTGCAGCCATCATGCCCCGCTGGTGGGTGCGGCTCAAGTGGGAAATTTTACGCCCGGGGATGAATCCCCTTCACTGGCCGGATCAGTCGAGACGAAAACCGCGGTGGATGGCGACGATGCCACCGGACAGATTATGCACGTCGACCCGCGCAAAACCGGCATCCTCCATCATCATGCGGAAGGTGTCCTGATCGGGAAAGCGGCGTATGGATTCCACCAGATACTGATAACTGTCGCGGTCCTTGGCGACGATTTCGCCAATCTTTGGCAGGATATTGAACGAGTAAAGATCGTAGATCTGCTGCAGGCCCGGCCAACGCGGATGCGAAAACTCGAGGATCAAGGCGCGGCCGCCAACCTTGAGTACCCGGTAGATCTCCGCCAGGGCGCGTTCGGGATGGGTCATATTGCGGATGCCGAAAGCCAGGGTAACGAGATCGAATTGTTGGTCGGGGAAGGGCAGCTCTTCGGCATTGGCCTCAACGAATTCGACGCCGGCGAGCATGCCTTTGTCGGCGAGGCGCTTTTCGCCGACCGCCAGCATCTCCGGGTTGATGTCGGAGACGACAATGCGACCATTTGGCTGTAGACGTTTATAGAGAAGCGCCGCCAGGTCTCCGGTGCCGCCGGCCAGATCCAGCACCTGCTGCCCTGGGCGGGGCCGAGCCAGGTCTACCGTGTAGCGCTTCCACAGCCGATGCACCCCCAGCGACATCAAATCGTTCATCAGGTCGTAGCTGCTCGCAACGCTGCTGAACACCCCGCGCACCAGCTTTTCCTTTTCCGCCTCCGGAACTTCCTGATAGCCAAAATGGGTGGTGGTAGACTCTTGCTCGTTTTCCGGCAGGTCGTGATCGGTCATCCCTCTCTCCATTAGATTGAACGCAGCAGTAAACTGCCTTTCTCGCTCAAATAGTTACGCAGCAGGCTGGCAAAATCCGCCCGCACCGAGCTGGCGACTTCCGGCAACTCCATGAGTTGCGCGGTCCACCGCCGTAGTTTGCCGAGACTTTCCCAGCTCGGCAATGGTCGCAGGGCATGGAGGATTTCCATGCGCATGAAGAGCGGGGCGATGGCGGCGTCGACTAGGCTGAAGCGCTCTCCTGCGAAAAAAGGTCCGTCGCCCATTGCCGTTTCCAGTCGCTGCAGTTTGTCGAAGAGCTGCCGGTGCGCCGCAGTAAAGCGTTCCTCTCCCTGCGCCACCATCATCTGAAACTGATCTCCCAGCGCCTCGCCCCCCAGGGCGATCCACGCCCGGTGCCGGGCCCTTTCCAGGGGGTCCGCAGGATGCAATGGCGGCGGCAGAGTCTCGTCGAGATACTCGTTGATGACCTGTGATTCAAAGAGCACGGTATCGTTATCGATACGCAGGCAGGGAACCTTACCCAGAGGCGAGATGGCCAGAAACCACTCAGGTTTGTGGGCTAGGTCGATATGGGTCAGGGTGAAGAGAACCTCTTTATGCAGCAGGGTGATGACCGAGCGCTGCACATAGGGGCATAGAGGAAAGCTGATCAATTCCAGGGTCATGGCTGGCTCCAGCGGCGTGCGCTCAGTCCGCCTTGGCGCATCGATAGAGTGCCACTTCTCCGAGAAGATTGGGCAGAATGCGGTTACTCGCGGTGTTGCGACGGCGATCGTCCAACACTACGCGCTCGCGCACCTCGATGCGATTTTTGTGGCACAGGGCGTCAAAGTCGCGAAGGGTACAAAGGTGGATGTTAGGGGTATCGTACCACGTATGTGGCAAAACGTCGGTCATGGGCATGTGCCCGCCGACCCCGAGTTGCCAGCGCGCGCGCCAATGGCCCATGTTGGGAAAGGTAACGATTCCCTCGCGGCCCACCCGCAACATTTCCAACAGAAGATCGAGTGGGTAATGCACCGCCTGCAGGGTCAACGACAAAACCACCGTATCCACGCTACCGCTAGCAAATTGCCGCAGGCCACTATCCAGGTCTTGTTGCAGGACCGGCACGCCCCGCCGCAAGGCCGCCGCCACCCGCTCATCGTCCAGTTCGATACCGTAACCCTTGACCTGTTTTTGCTGCTGCAGATGAGAGAGCAATTCCCCTTCGCCGCAACCCAGGTCGAGCACGCGACTCCCGGGACGAATCCAGTCGGCAATGATCCGCAGGTCGTGTCGCAATGTCTGGCTCATACGCCGAGCTCCTCTGCCATACGCTCCAGATAAGAGCGCATGACCCGTAAGTACTGGGGAATCGGTAGCAGAAACGAGTCATGCCCATGATGGGATTCAATTTCGGCATAGCTCACATGCGCGCCGGCGGTATATAGGGCCTGCACGATCTCGCGCGATCGCTCGGGCGAAAAGCGCCAATCGCTGCTGAAGCTGGCGACAAAAAATTTTGCTTGGACCTTGGCGAGGGCTGCCGCGAGATTGCCTCCGTAAGCGGCAGCGGGATCAAAGTAGTCGAGTGCCTTGGTGATGTAGAGGTAGCTGTTGGCATCGAAGTGCTCGACGAAGCGGGATCCCTGATAGCGCAGGTAGCTTTCGACCTCGAAATCAATGTCAAAGCCATAGGAAAGAGTCTTGCCTAGCCGTGTTTCCCGACCGAATTTCTGCCCCATGGCATCGTCGGAGAGATAGGTGATGTGGCCGATCATCCGCGCCAGGGCAAGGCCGTGGCGTGGCTTGCTTTCGTAGCGGTAATAGTGCCCGCCGTGAAAATCGGGATCGGTCATGATCGCCTGACGACAGACCTCGTTGAAACCGATGTTCTGCGCACTCAGATTGGGCGCTGCAGCAATGACCAGGGCATGTCGCAAGCGCTCCGGGTAATCGATGGCCCACTGCAGGACCTGCATGCCACCCAGACTTCCGCCAACGATTGCCGCCCAGCAATCGATGCCGAGATGATCGCTGAGGGTGACCTGGGTACGAACCCAGTCCGACACGGTAACCATGGGAAAGTCCATCCCCCAAGGCTCGTTGCTTGCCGGATTGATGCTCGCCGGTCCGGTGGAGCCCTTGCAGGAGCCAATGAAATTACTGCACACCACAAAAAAATGTCGCGTGTCGATAGGTTTGCCGGGCCCGATCATGCTGTCCCACCAGCCTGGTTTTTTGTCTGTTGGGGAATGGTAACCGGCAGCATGATGGTCGCCAGACAATGCGTGACAGATCAAAATGGCGTTGCTGCGAGCGCTGTTCAACGTACCATAGCACTCGTAGCGCAGAGTGTAGCCGGGCAGACTGCGGCCACATTCCAAGAGTAGATCTTCTGTGATGTGAAGGTCCTGGTACTCTACCAGTCCCACGCAATCATCGGGTATGCGCTCCGGCATCAACGTCCCGCCTGGCTTGTAAGAAAGGCTGAGTCTACTCAGGGGGCGCACGGCGGACAAGGACTCGATAGGCGTCCGAAGGAAAAACTCCGCGAGCCACAGGATCCGCCTCTGCATGGCGAGTTCTTCCACGGCCCACTCTTTGGAAGCAGCATCGCACCAGAGGATCGGGACTTCCTTCAGCAAAGAAAAGGGCCTGAACCTATGTTCAGACCCTTGCTTTGTATGGGGTGACTGATGGGGCTCGAACCCACGACAACCGGAATCACAATCCGGGGCTCTACCTGCTGAGCTACAGTCACCGAAGAATAAGAATGATAACGCCCGCAGGCCCTCCTCTGCAAGATCTTCGGCGGGGCCTCCGGGCGAGAGATCAGTCCCAGCTCAGGGCGCCACCGGTTTGATATTCGGTGACTCGGGTCTCGAAGAAGTTCTTTTCCTTCTTCAGATCCATCATCTCGCTCATCCACGGGAAAGGGTTTTTGACCCCCTCCCACTGCGGCTTGAGACCGATCTGGCTGAGCCGGCGATTACCAATGAAATGCACATAGTCCTTGAACATTGGCGCATTCAGCCCGAGCACGCCACGCGGCATGGTGTCGTCGGCGTAGGCGCATTCGAGTTCCACACCCTGATGAATCAGGGCGATGATCTCTTCCTGGAATTCCTCGGTCCACAGGTGCGGATTTTCGATCTTGATCTGGTTGATCATGTCGATGCCGAAATTGCAGTGCATCGATTCGTCGCGCAGGATGTACTGGTACTGTTCGGCGGCACCGACCATCTTGTTCTGCCGCCCCATGGCCAGGATCTGACTGAACCCCACATAGAAGAACATGCCTTCCATGATAGTGGCGAAAACGATCAGGGAGCGCAGCAACAGCTGGTCATTTTCTGGCGTACCGGTCTTGAAATTGGGGTCCGCCAGGACTTCGATGAAGGGGATGAGAAAATCATCCTTGGCGCGTACCGAGGGGACTTCATGATACATATTGAAGATCTCCCCTTCGTCGAGCCCCAGGGATTCGACGATGTACTGGTAGGCGTGGGTATGAATGGCCTCTTCAAAGCCCTGGCGCAGCAGATACTGGCGGCACTCGGGCGCGGTGATGTGACGGTAGGTACCGAGCACAATGTTATTGGCTGCCAGACTGTCGGCGGTCACAAAAAAGCCGAGATTCCGTTTGACGATGCGGCGCTCGTCCTCCGTCAAGCCCTTGGGATCCTTCCAGAGGGCGATGTCGCGGGCCATCTGGACCTCTTGCGGCATCCAGTGATTGGCGCAGGCCGCGAGATACTTGTCCCAGGCCCACTGGTACTTGAAGGGTACCAATTGGTTGACATCGGCCTTGCCATTGATGATGCGTTTGTCTTCGGCGCGCACACGGGCAAAGCTGCTGGCCTGGATGCCAATATCGGCGCCGGCCTGACCTTGTTCGTGGTAAGCAGGCAGGGTGATGGACTGCGGTTGTTCTTCTGCAAAATCTAGCATCGGTCTCTCCAGTTTTCGGCTGCCTTACTGGCAGGCCTCGCAGGTGGGGTCGTCAATGGCGCAGGCCTTGAGGCTGCCGGGCACCGCATTGAGGGTACCGGTCTGCACCGTGGATTTTTCTGCCGCGGTGGCTCCCAAAGAGCGCAGGTAATAGGTGGTCTTGATACCGCGCCGCCAAGCCAGGCGATAGGTATCGTCGATCTTCTTGCCCGAGGGCGTACCGAAATACAGATTCAGGCTCTGCGACTGATCCAGCCACTTCTGCCGCCTGCCGCCTGCTTCGATCAACCAGTCGGGATCGGTCTCGAAGGCATTGGCATAGAGGGGCTTCAGGGCAGCCGGGATGCGGTCGATGGGCGCGACCGAGCCATCGAAGTACTTGAGGTCGTTGACCATCACCTCATCCCACAAATCCAGGCGCTTGAGGTCCTCCACCAAATACTGATTGACCACGGTGAACTCGCCGGAAAGGTTCGATTTGACGTAGAGGTTCTGGTAGATCGGCTCGATCCCCTGGCTGACCCCAACAATATTGGAGATCGTCGCCGTCGGAGCAATGGCCAGGCAGTTGCTGTTGCGCATGCCACCGCGCACCTTCTCGCGCAGGCCCGACCAGTCGAGCTGCTGGCTACGGTCGAGATCGACCCCCTGACTGCGGCTCTGCGCCAGAATCTCGATGCTGTCGATGGGCAGCACCCCCTGGCTCCAGAGGGAGCCTGCGAAACTTTGGTAGGTACCGCGCTCGCGGGCGAGGTCGGCCGAGGCATCGATGGCATGGTAGCTGATCAGTTCCTGGCTGATATCCGCAAAGCGCACCGCAGCATCCGAGGCATAGGGAATGCGCAGGGCGAGAAGGGCGTCGGAGAAACCCATCAAACCCAGTCCTACGGGGCGGTGACGCAGATTACTATTGCGTGCCTTGCCGAGGGCGTAGTAGTTGATGTCTATGACATTGTCGAGCATGCGCATGGCCACCCGGATGGTGCGCGCCAACTTTTCGCCATCGATGGCGGCGAGGATCTGCTCCGCGCTCAGGTCAGGGTTCAGGGCTAGCGGATCCTGCCCCGCCGGCTGACGCAGATGCGCGACAAGATTCACCGACCCCAGGTTGCAGACGGCGATTTCCTTGTCGCTGGTGTTCAGGGTGATTTCCGTGCAGAGATTGGAGCTGTGCACCACGCCTACATGCTGCTGCGGGCTGCGCAGATTGCAGGGGTCCTTGAAGGTGATCCACGGATGACCGGTCTCGAAGAGCATGGTCAGCATCTTGCGCCACAGTTGCACGGCCGGCAGTCGTTTGTAGAGCTCGATCTTGCCCGCCAGTGCCTGCTCTTCGTATTCCTCGTAACGGGCGCGGAAGGCAGCGCCGGTCAGATCATGGAGCTCGGGGACGTCGTTGGGGCTGAAGAGCGTCCAGTCGGCGCCCGCCTCTACCCGTTCCATGAATAGGTCAGGGATCCAGTTGGCGGTGTTCATATCGTGGGTGCGGCGCCGATCATCGCCGGTGTTCTTGCGCAGCTCGAGAAATTCTTCGATGTCCAGATGCCAGGTTTCGAGATAGGCGCAGACGGCACCCTTGCGCTTACCACCCTGATTGACGGCAACCGCGGTGTCATTCACTACTTTGAGGAAGGGGACCACGCCTTGGCTCTTACCGTTGGTGCCCTTGATGTAAGAACCCAGGGCGCGTACCCGCGTCCAGTCATTGCCAAGGCCACCGGAATACTTGGAGAGCAGGGCATTGTCCTTGATCGACTCGTAGATGCCATCGAGATCATCGGCGACGGTGGTGAGGAAGCAGCTCGACAACTGCGGTCGTAGCGTACCGGAATTGAATAGGGTAGGAGTGGAGCTGACGAAATCGAATTGAGAAAGTACCTCATAGAAGGCGATGGCCTGCTCCTCGCGATCGATCTCCTCGATGGCGAGGCCCATTGCGACGCGCATCCAGAAGGCCTGCGGCAATTCGATGCGCCGCTCGCGCACGTGCAGGAAATAGCGATCATAGAGGATCTGCAGGCCCAGATATTGAAAATTCAGGTCACGCTCTGGGCGTAGCGCTGCGGTGATGCGATCGAGGTCGAACTGCGCCAGACGCGGGTCGATGAGTTCGTGCTCGATACCCGTGGCTAGATAATCGCGAAAATAGTCGCTGTAACGCTCTGTCATCTGCGCCTGGGTACATGGCTGCCCGACCACCTCGCGACGGATGCGGTCGAGGAGCAGGCGCGCCGACACGTAGGCATAGGCGGGGTCGCGCTCGATCAGGATGCGGCTGGCAAGAATGGGAGCTTGATAGAGTTCAGCCTCACTGATTCCATCGTAGAGATTTTTCAGAGTGGATTGCAGGATCAGTTCTGGGGAAACCGCTGCACCCAAACCGGCACAGGCTTCGTCGATGACGGCCCGCAAGCGCTCGCGATCGAGGGGCTGGCTGCTGCCATCGGCCTGACGCACCTGCAATTCCGTGCATAGCTCCTGCTCCTGCTGTTTCTGCCGAGCGCGTTCCCGTGCGCGCTCTTCCCGGTAGAGAACGTAAGCGCGCGCCACCTCATGCTCCCCGGCACGCATCAGCGCCAATTCGACCTGATCCTGGATATCTTCGATGTGGAAGGTGCCGCCGCCCGGTTGCCGACGCTCCAGTGCGCCGAGCACCTGTTCCGTGAGTTTTGCTACCTGTTCCCGGACACGCGCACTGGCGGCTCCGCCCGTGCCTTGCACCGCGAGGAAGGCTTTGGTCATGGCGACCTGAATTTTGCTGGCATCGAAGGGCACCACCGCTCCATTGCGGCGGATGACGCGGTGACGGGAATCGGACAGGTCCGGGACAACGGCTGTGGCAGTGCTGGGCATGGGCTCCTCCTTGGTGATAGCACAAAATATAGTTATCCCAGTGCCATTGTCAACACTATATATAGTGTTGACAAGCTGTGGATGACCTGGGGATAGGCAGTGCAGAAATTGCATAAAAAATTTAGACTTGTTCTATATCGCTGGCCGGCGCATACTCTTTCGCAACATTCAGTCGGAGAAGCACGTCATGACGAATAACGCCCTCGATCTCGCCCGGGAAAATTTGCTGCAGCCCGCAGGAATCGACGAGACGGCACTGGAGCGCACCTTTACGCAGTTGCGCCGCCGCGCCCTTGACGATGCGGATCTGTACTTTCAATACAGCCGTAGCGAGGCTTTCAGCCTGGAAGAAGGAGTGGTCAAATCGGGCAGTCACAGCATTCATCAAGGAGTGGGGGTGCGTGCTATCCAGGGAGAACGCCAGGGTCTGGCCTACTCCGATGAAATCGCGGTGGAGGCACTGCTGGGAGCAGCGGAAGCGGCGCGCAGCATCGTTCATCACCCGGGCGAGCAGCGGGCGCTGCAGTGGCGCTCCCGCAGCGGTCTGGATTTGTATCCAAACGTCGATCCTCTGGCGAGCATCGAAAATCGCGAGAAAATCGCCCTTCTCGAGCGTCTGGAAGTGGCTGCACGGGCAGCCGATCCGCGTGTGGTGCAGGTAATGGCCAGTCTGGCCGCGCGCTACGAGGTGGTATTGGTGGCGCGTCTGGATGGCAGTCTGGCTGCCGATTTGCGACCGTTGGTGCGACTGAACGTCACGGTGATCGCCGAGGAGAATGGTCGGCGGGAACAGGGAAGCGCCGGTGGAGGGGGACGCCACGACTATCGCGCATTTCTTGCCAGCGACGTGGCCGAGGAGTATGCCCGTGAGGCAGTGCGGCAGGCGCTGGTCAACCTCGAGGCGGAGGCCGCTCCGGCCGGCGGTATGGAAGTTGTCCTCGGGCCTGGTTGGCCGGGTATTCTGCTGCACGAGGCCATCGGTCATGGTCTGGAGGGGGATTTCAACCGCAAAGGCACTAGCGCTTTCTCTGGTCGCGTTGGGCAGCGGGTAGCCGCGCCCGGGGTCACGGTGGTGGACGATGGCACCCTGAGCGGCCGGCGGGGAAGTCTCAATCTTGATGATGAAGGGCATCCAACCCAATGTACCGTACTGATTGAAGACGGCATTCTGCGCGGGTATCTGCAGGACAGTCTGAATGCCCGGCTTATGGGGGTTGCCCCTACCGGTAACGGTCGGCGTGAATCCTATGCGCATCTGCCTATACCGCGTATGACTAATACCTACATGCGCAATGGTCAGCACGATCCGCAGGAAATTATCGCCAGTGTCAAGAAGGGGCTATATGCCGTGAACTTCGGCGGTGGGCAGGTCGACATCACCAGCGGCAAGTTCGTGTTCTCGGCCTCGGAAGCGTATCTGATCGAGAATGGCCGCATCACGCGTCCAGTCAAAGGAGCGACCCTGATTGGAAACGGGCCGGATGTGCTCACGCGGGTTGAAATGATTGGCAACGACCTCCAATTAGATCCAGGAGTGGGGACCTGTGGGAAAGACGGACAGAGCGTGCCGGTGGGAGTCGGTCAGCCAACATTGAAAATTCGTGATCTCACGGTTGGCGGTACCCAATGATGCTGGGTTATCCGCTATGCGCGGGGTGCGCTATTGTCAGTTTTTCTGCAGAGGTCTAAGATCGCACATGTTGGGGTATTTTGTACCCGATCTAAACTCCCGATGGGGGAGGTGAGGAAATGAATAACGTTTTCAAAAACGTACTCTTGTGGGTGGCGATTGGGGTCATTCTCATTTTCGTCTTCCAGAATCTCAATTCGTCGAGTTCGACGCCAGCTCAGGCAATGAACTTCTCGACCTTTGTCAATAGCGTCAAGCAGGGGCAGGTTGCCGATGTGACTATGGACGGCAACCATCTGACCGGTGCGCTCAGTTCCGGGCAGCAATTCAGTGTCTACACCCCGCCCAACGATACCCAGTTGGTGCCGCAGTTGCTGGCCGCCGGGGTCAAGATCTCGGTCAAGCCGCCGCAAGGCCAGTCGTTGCTGTTGGCTTTGCTGATCAACTGGTTCCCGATGCTGTTGCTTATCGGTGTGTGGATCTTCTTCATGCGCCAGATGGGGGGCGGCGGTGCTGGTGGACGGGGCGCCATGAGCTTTGGTCGCAGTCGGGCACGCATGCTGAGTGAGGAAAACAACAAGATCACCTTTGCCGATGTTGCCGGTGTGGAAGAGGCTAAGGAAGAGGTGGCCGAAATCGTAGATTTTCTGCGGGATCCCTCCAAGTTCCAGCGTCTTGGTGGCCGTATTCCCAAGGGTGTATTGCTCATGGGTTCGCCTGGTTCGGGCAAGACCCTGCTCGCACGCGCCATTGCCGGCGAGGCCAAGGTGCCCTTCTTCTCGATCTCTGGATCGGACTTTGTTGAGATGTTTGTCGGTGTGGGAGCCTCGCGCGTACGCGACATGTTTGAGCAGGCGAAAAAGCACGCCCCCTGCATCATCTTCATCGACGAGATCGACGCCGTTGGTCGCCAGCGTGGTGCCGGTCTCGGCGGTGGCAACGACGAACGCGAGCAGACCCTCAATCAGATGTTGGTGGAAATGGACGGTTTCGAGGGTACGGAAGGGATCATCGTCATCGCCGCTACCAACCGTCCGGACGTGCTCGATCCTGCCTTGTTGCGTCCTGGCCGTTTTGACCGGCAAGTAACGGTTCCGCTTCCAGACATTCGCGGTCGCGAGCAAATTTTGCAAGTACACATGCGCAAGGTGCCTTTGGCGCCAGATGTGGACGCCAGAGTCATCTCGCGCGGCACACCGGGCTTCTCCGGTGCTGACCTCGCCAACCTCGTCAACGAGGCGGCCCTCATGGCGGCGCGCAAGAGCAAGCGCTTGGTCGATATGCACGACTTCGAGGACGCCAAGGACAAGGTGATGATGGGTGCCGAGCGCAAGTCGGTGGTGATGAGCGACAAGCAGCGGGAGACCACGGCCTATCATGAGTCGGGCCATGCGGTGGTTGCCAAACTGCTGCCGGGTACTGATCCGGTGCACAAAGTCACCATCATCCCACGTGGCCGTGCCTTGGGGCTAACCATGCAGTTGCCGACCGAGGATCGCTTCAACTACGAGCGCCAGGAGATCCTGCACAACATCTCTATCCTTATGGGTGGGCGGATTGCCGAAGAGGTATTCCTCAATCAGATGACCACTGGCGCGGGCAATGACATCGAGCGAGCCACGGATCTGGCGCGCAAGATGGTTACGCAGTGGGGCATGTCCACCATCGGACCCATGGTGATTGGCGAGAAAGAGGAAGAGATGTTTCTCGGGCGTGAAGTCACCAAACACAGCAGCGTGTCCGAGCGCACTGCGCAGACGGTGGACGAAGAGGTACGGGGGATCATTCAGGAACGCTATCAGGTGGCGCGCAAGCTCATCGAAGATAACCGCGACATTGTCGAGCGTATGGCCCATGCGTTGCTCAAGTTCGAGACCTTGGATGCCGGCCAGGTCAACGACCTCATGGCTGGGCGCGATCCGCGTCCGCCGCAGGACAACAACCCCGGCACACCAGCGGTCAGTGGTAACAGCGGCGTCGGCAATTCTGAGCAGGTTCCCAATAACCTGCCCAAGCTTAACCCCGGGGAACACCCCGTTTGAGTTCTGCTGTGCTGCAGCAAAGACGCCCCTGGCTGCAGGGGCGTTCTTGTATCATGGGGATCATCAACCTGACCCCAGACTCTTTTTCTGATGGTGGTCGCTATGTCTCGGTGACTGCGGCCTTGGCTCATGCACGTCGTTTGTGGGCGGAGGGGGCGGACATCCTTGATCTCGGTGCGGAGTCGACGCGGCCGGGAGCGATGGAAGTTTCGGTAGAGGAGGAACTCGAACGCCTCCTGCCCGCCTTGGAGGCGATCCGCGCCGAGATTCCCCTACCCATTTCTGTGGATACCCGTAAGGCAGCGGTGATGCGTGCCGCCCATGCGTACGGAGCTAGCCTCATCAACGATGTCAGTGCCCTGAGCTTTGATCCCGATGCGCTGGCGACGGTGGCAGAATTAGGGCTTGATGTTTGCCTGATGCATATGCGTGGAACTCCAGCTACCATGCAGACCCTCACCGCCTACGAAAATGTGCTTACCGAGGTACATGACTATCTTGCCCAGCGGCGCGATGCGTGCCTGCAGGCGGGTATCCGCGCGGAGTCCATCGTGCTCGATCCGGGCATCGGTTTTGCCAAGGAACAGGCTGATAATATTCGCCTGCTGCGGCATCTCGACCGCTTGGCGACGCTTGGGCACCCCATTCTGCTCGGCGTGTCGCGCAAAAGGTTTTTGGGGGAGATTGCCGGCGTGGAAAACCCCGGTGAGCGTGTGGTAGCGAGTGTGGCGGCCCTCCTCTGGACCCGACAGCGGTGTCGCAGCGCGATCTATCGGGTGCACGATGTTGCCGCTACGCGGCAGGCACTCAACATTTGGGAAGCGATGGAAGCGACAGGATAAAGCGAATATGGCCAGAAAATTTTTCGGAACCGACGGCGTGCGCGGTCGGGTGGGAGAAATGCCCATGCGTGCGGATTGGATCCTGCAGCTCGGCTGGGCTGCGGGTAGGGTGCTCACCAGGGGGGTAGCCGGCAGGCCGCAGGTGCTGATTGGTAAAGACACCCGCCTTTCTGGCTACCTCCTCGAATCGGCCCTGGAATCCGGGCTGGCGGCGGCAGGCGTCGATGTATTGTTGGTTGGCCCGCTGCCGACGCCCGCCATCGCTTACCTGACGCGTACCCTGCGGGCCCATGCCGGCATCGTCATCAGCGCTTCGCACAACCCTTACGAAGATAACGGCATCAAGTTTTTCTCTGGCGATGGCTACAAGCTCCCGGATACGGTGGAGGAAGCCATTGAGGCCGAGCTGGAAGGACCCATGCGCTGTGCTGCTGCAGACTCTTTGGGGAAGGCACGCCGCGTGGAGGATGCCGCCGGTCGCTATGTCGAATACTGCAAGACGACCTTTCCGGCGTCCGCCGATCTGCGCGGCGTGCGGATCGTTGTCGATGCCGCCCACGGTGCCGGCTATAAGGTCGCGCCCATGGTGTTCAGCGAGCTGGGTGCGCAGGTGGAGAGCATCGGAGCGCGACCCAACGGTGTCAATATCAATGATGGGGTCGGTTCGACGGCGCCGCAGGCGCTCATTGCTGCAGTGCGCGAGCGACAGGCCGATCTGGGGATCGCCCTGGATGGCGATGGCGATCGCGTCCTGCTCGTGGATGCGCGAGGTAATACCTGGGATGGCGATGCCGTCCTGTGGCTGCTGGCGCAGGCCTTCCGGGAACGGGGCGCCTTGCCAGGGGTCGTCGGTACGGTGATGAGCAATCTCGCCTTGGAAAAGGCGCTGACAGAGCAGGGAGTGCCTTTCGTGCGCAGCGCTGTGGGAGACCGATATGTGCTGGAGACGATGCGCCGTCTGGGCTATCCCTTGGGTGGGGAGAATTCCGGTCACCTCATCACTCCCGCAAATACCACGGGCGATGCCATTCTTGCGGCGTTGCAGGTGCTTGCCTTTTTGCAGCAGAAAGGCAGGAGTCTGCATGAGCTGGCCGCTGGTCTGAAACTGTATCCGCAGGTTTTGCTCAATTTGCGCCTGCCAGACGCGCGCCAGCACTTGGACCGCCCCGATGTGCAGCAATTGCTGCAGGCAGCGGAGGCACAGCTCGCCGGACGCGGGCGACTTCTGGTGCGTGCCTCGGGTACCGAACCACTGTTGCGTATCATGGTAGAGGCGGTTGACTGTGGGCTGGCGCAAAAGGTCGCTGAGGAGTTGCGGGCGCAAGTGGCCGCCGGTGTGACCGAATCTGTGGCGGTCTAGAGCGTGCGAACAGGGTAAATTGACCCTCGTCAGCGGACTCTTTACACTGCCCGTCCTATTAGCAATTGATGACAAATGTGAGGAAAGGCGACGTGCGGTCGATCATGGTAGCGGGCAATTGGAAGATGAATGGCTTGAATGCGGATGCCGAGCACCTCACCCAAGCCATTCTCGATGCGGGTCTGGCGCCAGCCTCGCCGGAGGTTGTGGTATTTCCGCCCTTCACGCTATTGCCGACGGTGCATCAGTTGGCCAAGGGCAGTTCCTTGCGTTGGGGCGGACAAAATCTCTTTTGGGAAGCGCACGGTGCCTATACGGGTGAGATCTCGGGACCGATGCTGCGCGATCATGGCTGTCGTTATGTTCTGGTTGGACACTCGGAGCGCCGTCAGATTTTTCAGGAGTCGGATGAAATCGTCCTGAAAAAAGTGAAGGCCGCCCTCCTGTCTGGTCTGATTCCCATGGTCTGTATCGGTGAAACCGAGCAGGAAAGGGTGCAGGGCCAAACGGAACAGGTGTTGCGGCGTCAGATAGATGCCGTTCTCCCGGCCTTGGGCAGTAGCGGACAGCAGGCCAACATGGTCCTTGCATATGAGCCAGTCTGGGCCATCGGTACCGGCAAGACGGCCAGCCCAGAGCAGGCGCAGGAAGTGCATGCCTTTGTGCGTGGCCTGGTCGCTGCAAAGAATCCCGATATTGCCCGCAAAATCCTCATTCTCTATGGCGGTAGTGTCAAGGCCGGCAACGCCCAGGTCCTGTTTTCCCAGCCGGATATTGATGGTGGTCTGGTCGGTGGAGCCTCATTGCAGGCAGTCGAGTTTTTGCAGATCTGTCAGGCCGCCCATGCGGTAGCCCGAGGTATTTGAGCATGTATACGGCGTTATTGATTTTTCAGGTACTGATTTGTGTCGTGCTGGTAGGTCTGGTACTGATTCAGAAAGGACAGGGCGCGGATATTGGCGCAGTCTTTGGCGGTGGTGGTTCGCAGACCGTTTTTGGTGCTGCGGGGGCGGGCAACTTTCTCAGCCACGTCACTGCAATTCTTGCCGCGATTTTCTTTCTCAACAGCCTGGCGTTGGCCTATCTGTCAGAACATGAGGCACACCAGATGGGGACGGGTATTGCGCTGCCAAGCTCGACGGCAGCGCCCTCTGCTGCCGCACCGGCAACGGCGTCGACCGCATCTGTAGCTGCAGGCGTGGCGAGCAGCGGGAGTCCAGTTTCCGCCTCGGCAAAATCCGCTGTGTCCGGAAAGAGCGTGGCCACCGGGAATTCCTCTCCAGGCAAGCCTTGACGTCCTGGGCGGGGCATGAGAAAGTTTTGATTCACTTGCCGAAGTGGTGAAATTGGTAGACACACCGTCTTGAGGGGGCGGCGGCGCAAGCCATACCGGTTCGAGTCCGGTCTTCGGCACCAAATTACAGCCCGCGTGGCTGTTTTTTTGTCTCTGTAGATTTGCAGAGATTTGATTATATAGAAAAAAAGTTTTTTATGGCGACCCTGATGGGTGCGTAATGACTTTGACGGAGGGGCCGGGTGCTCGGACATTATTTGCCTGTGCTGATATTTCTGCTGATCGCCTTGGTGGTTGGCATCGTGCCCTTGATTCTGGGCAGCAAGCTCGGTCCTAATCGGCCCGACAGCGAAAAGCTGTCTCCCTATGAGTGTGGATTCGAGGCCTTCGAGGACGCCCGCGTCAAGTTCGATGTGCGTTACTATCTGGTGGCGATTCTGTTCATCCTGTTCGACCTCGAAATCGCATTTTTGTTTCCCTGGGCCGTCGTCTTTGACTCCGTCGGCATGACCGGGTTCCTCGCCATGATGGTGTTTCTCGCCATTCTGGTGGTCGGCTTCATCTATGAATGGAAGAAGGGGGCTCTGGAATGGGAATAGAAGGGGTTCTCGAAAAGGGTTTCGTCACCACCAGTATCGATACGGTGGTCAACTGGAGTCGTACCGGGTCTTTATGGCCAATGACCTTTGGCCTTGCCTGTTGTGCCGTGGAGATGATGCACGCGGGTGCCGCGCGCTACGATCTCGATCGCTTTGGCATCATTTTTCGTCCCAGCCCGAGGCAATCCGACGTCATGATCGTTGCCGGTACCCTGGTCAATAAAATGGCCCCGGCCTTGCGCAAGGTCTACGACCAGATGGCCGAGCCGCGCTGGGTGGTATCCATGGGCTCTTGTGCCAATGGTGGCGGGTATTATCACTACTCTTACAGTGTCGTGCGCGGTTGCGACCGGATCGTACCGGTGGATGTCTACGTCCCAGGCTGTCCACCCACCGCCGAAGCACTTCTTTTTGGGCTGATCCAGCTGCAGAAGAAGATCCGCCGTACGCACACAATAGCCCGGTAACGCAAAAATGGACGATCTGGAAATGGTATCCCAGCAGATCGAGGCTGGGCTCGGGCAGCGGATACGCCGTCGGCAGATTGCCCGCGGCGAGCTGACCCTGGAACTCGCGTGTGACGACTTTCTTGCCAGCTGCACCTGGTTACGCGATGAGGCGGGTTTTGATCAGTTGATCGACATTTGTGGAGTGGACTATGCCGAGTACGGTGATGGTACCTGGGAGGGCGAGCGTTTCGCCGCCGTCTACCATCTGCTCGGTATTCAGAGTCGGCAGCGTCTGCGCCTGCGCGTGTTTCTCGACGAAGATCTTCCGATCATCGCCTCGGTGAATGCGATCTGGCCGGCGGCCAATTGGTTTGAGCGGGAGACCTTCGATCTCTTTGGTTTTCTCTTTGAGGGGCATCCCGATCTGCGGCGAATTCTCACCGATTACGGCTTTGTTGGCTATCCCTTCCGCAAGGATTTTCCTCTGGTAGGAACCGTTGAGATGCGCTACGACCCAGATCAGCGGCGGGTAATTTACGAGCCCACCCGTACCGAGGAGCGGGTGGTCGTGCCGCGCATCGTGCGCAGTGACGAAGAGGGGCGATACGATGCCAGAAATTAGTAACTTCACCATGAACTTTGGGCCGCAGCATCCCTCTGCCCATGGCGTGCTGCGGCTGGTGCTGGAGCTCGATGGTGAGGTGATCGAGCGCGCCGATCCGCATATTGGCCTTCTGCACCGCGCCACGGAGAAGCTCGCCGAGCACAAGACCTTCCTGCAGAACCTACCGTACATGGACCGGCTCGACTATGTATCGATGATGTGCAACGAGCACGCCTACTGTCGCGCCGTCGAGGGGCTGCTGGGGATCGAGATTCCCCAACGTGCCCAGTATATCCGTACCCTGTTCGACGAAATCACGCGGGTACTCAATCATCTGCTGTGGCTCGGCGCCTATGCCCTCGATGTCGGAGCCATGTCGGTATTTCTCTATTGCTTCCGTGAGCGCGAAGATCTCATGGATGTCTACGAGGCGGTCTCGGGGGCACGCATGCATGCTGCGTACTACCGGCCCGGTGGCGTGTACCGCGATCTTCCCGCGCAGATGCCGCAATATGAAGCGTCTCCTTACCGCGATGCGAAGCGGCTGGAGGAGCTCAATGCCAACCGTGGCGGTTCTGTCCTCGATTTCATCGAGGACTTTACCCGCCGTTTCCCTGGCTATGTCGACGAATACGAAACCCTGCTTACCGACAATCGCATCTGGAAGCAGCGCACCGTGGGAATTGGTGTGGTCGCGCCGGAGCGGGCCATTGCCCTGGGTTTCACCGGGCCGATGTTGCGCGCCTCCGGGGTCGCCTGGGATTTGCGCCGTACCCAGCCCTATGCGGCCTATGCCGATCTGGATTTCGAGATCCCGCTGGGCAAGGAAGGCGACTGTTATGATCGCTACCTGGTGCGCGTGGCCGAAATGCGCGAAAGTAACAAGATCATTGCGCAATGCGTCGACTGGTTGCGAAAAAATCCCGGCCCGGTCATGGTTGACGATTACAAAGTTGCGCCGCCCCCACGGGAAGAAATGAAGACCAGCATGGAGGCCTTGATCCATCACTTCAAACTCTTTTCCGAGGGCATGATTGTGCCGGCTGGCGAGATCTACGCCGCAGTCGAGGCCCCGAAGGGGGAGTTTGGTATTTACCTGCTTTCCGATGGAGCCAATAAGCCCTATCGCATGAAGATCCGGGCGCCGGGCTTTTCCCACCTTGCCGCCATGGACGAGATGGCCAAGGGGCACATGATTGCCGACGTGGTAGCGATTCTGGCGACCATGGATATTGTGTTTGGGGAGATCGACCGATGAGCGAATGGCTGTCGCAAAGCTCCCTCGATGCCATTGCGGCGGAGCGCAGCAAGTATCCCCCGGAGCAGGCGCGCTCGGCGCTCCTCGCGGCCTTGCGCATTGCGCAAGAGGAGCATGGCTATCTGCCCGAGCCCCTGATCGAGCATGTGGCGGCCATCCTTGGCGTACCAGCGATCCAGGCCTTCGAGGTGGCTACTTTTTATACGATGTATGACTTGCAGCCCGTCGGTAGACACCAGTTCTGTGTCTGCGGCAGCGTGTCCTGCTTTCTCAATGGCTCTGATGAGATCCTCGCCCATTTGCAGGAGCGCCTGGGCATTGGCATTGGCGAGACGACTGCCGATGGTCTCTTCACCATCAAAGAAGTGGAGTGCCTGGGGGCCTGTAAAGATGCGCCGATGATGCAATTAGGAGATCGCTATATCGAAGATCTCACGCCGCAGAAACTCGATGAGCTGATCGCGCAATTGCGCAAGGAGGCGGAGCAATGACGACGGAAACGTATGTGAATGGTGTTACCCTGCGTAACCGCGGTCTGCCGGATTCCCATCGTTTGCAGGTGTATCAGGACACTGGTGGCTATCAGGCCCTGCGCAAGGTCTTGCTGGAGGGGATGACGCCCGAGCAGATCATCAACGAAATGAAGACCTCGGCCCTGCGTGGTCGCGGTGGTGCAGGTTTTCCGACGGGACTGAAGTGGAGCTTCATGCCGAAGGGAGTTACTGGCAGGAAGTATCTGCTCTGCAATGCCGATGAGGGGGAACCTGGCACCTGCAAGGATCGGGATATCATGCGTTATGAGCCGCACCGGCTCATCGAGGGGATGATCATCGGCGCCTACGCCATGGGTGCGCGGGCCGGGTATATCTTCATTCGCGGGGAGTTCATCGAACCCATCCGTATTGTCGAGGCGGCCCTGGCCGAGGCCTATGCTGCTGGTCTGCTCGGCGAAAAAATCCTGGGAACCGATTTTTCTTTTGATCTTTACGTATACCGTGGTGCGGGGGCCTATATCTGTGGTGAGGAAACTGCCCTGATGGAGGCCCTGGAAGGGAAAAAGGGGCAACCGCGTTTCAAACCCCCTTTCCCGGCGAGCTATGGCCTGTATGGCCAGCCGACTACCATCAACAATGTCGAGACCTTCGCCTCGGTGCCTGACATTATCACACGTGGCGGACAGTGGTTCCTCGATCTGGGCAAACCCAACAATGGGGGAACGAAAATCTTCTCGGTGACCGGGCATGTGCAACGACCGGGAAACTTCGAGGTACCCATGGGTACCCCCTTTGCCGAATTGCTGGAAATGGCTGGCGGATTGCGTCCGGGACGGAAGCTCAAGGCGGTGATCCCCGGTGGTACCAGTACCGCCATGGTGGCCGGCGCGCAGATGATGGAAGTGACCATGGACTACGACAGCATCTCCAAGGCCGGTTCGGCCCTGGGTGCAGGCTCGGTGATCATCATCGATGACAGTGTTTGCATCGTCAAGGTAGTGGAGCGCATCGCTCGCTTCTACATGCACGAATCCTGCGGCCAATGTACCCCCTGCCGCGAGGGCATGGGCTGGCTGTGGCGGGTCATGCACCGGATCGAGAACGGACAGGGTCGCGACTCTGATCTGGAGTTGTTGCAGAATGTTGGGTCGCGCATCGAGGGGCGCACGATCTGTGCGCTGGCCGACGGCGGGGTGGCCCCGGTGACCAGCTCCCTGCGTCTGTTCCCGGATGAATACCTGCACCATGTCCGGCACAAGACCTGCCTGGTCGGTGCCGATGCCGCACGGAGAGTTGCCTGATGCCACGCATCGAGATTGACGGGCAGGAGATCGAGGTGGCTGCCGGCACCACATTGATGGAGGCCGCCGAGCAGCTCGGTATCTACATCCCCTTCTTTTGCTACCACCCCAAGCTGTCAGTGGCAGCCAACTGCCGTATGTGTCTGGTGGATGTCGAAAAGCAGGCCAAGCCCCTGCCCGCCTGCGCCACCCCGGCGAGCGATGGAATGAAGGTTTCCACCCGCTCGAAACGGGCGAAGATGGCGCAACAGGGCGTGCTCGAATTCCTGCTCATCAATCATCCCCTGGATTGCCCGATCTGTGACCAGGGCGGCGAATGTCCGTTGCAGGACATCACCATGGGCTATGCGAATCCGCACAGCCTCTACACCGAAGAAAAGCGGGTAGTAGAAGACAAGGACATCGGACCACTGATTGCCACCGAGATGACGCGCTGTATCCAATGCACTCGTTGCGTTCGCTTTGGCACCGAGATTGGCGGTATCAGTGAACTGGGCGCCACCGGACGAGGCGAGAAGATGGCCATTGGTACCTATGTTGCCAAGGCGGTACGTTCCGAGCTGTCCGGTAACATGATCGATCTTTGTCCCGTCGGTGCCTTGACCAGCAAGCCCTTCCGCTACAAGGCCCGCTCCTGGGAGCTCAAGCACAGCCAGAGTCTCTGTCCGCATTGCTCGACGGGTTGCAATACCGATGTGCAAAGCCTTGGCAAGGAAGTGTTGCGGGTCAAGCCGCGGGTCAACGAGGCGGTCAACGAAGAATGGCTCTGCGACAAGGGCCGCTTTGCCTATGCCGGATTGCAGGCAGCCGATCGCGTGCAGACTCCTCTCTTGCGTATCAACGGTTCTTTACAGCCAGTGTCCTGGGCCGATGCCCTGGAGGCGGCGGCGACAGCCTTGCAAAAGACCATCGGCCGTGCGGGACCCGACGTCGTGGCCGGAATCATCTCGCCGGCGGCCAGCAACGAGGAGCTCTATCTCTTCCAGGCCCTGTTACGGGGCCTCGGGGTGCGTGCTATCGAGCATCGCCTGCGGCAGACGGACTTCCGTGCCGACCCGGCCATGCCCTTATATCCGGCCCTGAACATGAGCCTGGAACAGTTGGAGACAGAGCGAAACATTATTCTCTGTCATGCCTACCCGCGGGAGCGGCAACCGCTGACCAACCACCGTCTGCGCAAGGCGGCCCTGGCGGGGGCGCAGATCTGGGCGCTGGATAGCACCGAACGGGAGTTCAATTTTCCTTTGCGGCAGATCCGCGCGGCAGCGGGAGCCGATCTGGCGGTCTATGAGGAGCTCTTGGCGCTTTTGCGCGATGGGACGCCAGCATCGAATCCTGCCTTGGCGGATTTGGCAGATACTGTGCGGGCAGCCGATAAGCCGCTGTTTCTGTTGGGTAGCGGTCTCTTGCAGCAGCCCCGGGCAGCGGAGCTGCTGGCCGTTATCGCTGAAATCGCGCAACAGACTGCCGCTCGCGTCTCCTGGCTGGCGGAGTCCGCCAATAGCGCTGGTGCTTGGCTACTCGGCTGTGTACCCGGACGTAAACCGGGAGGCGTGCAGGTCGAGGATGCGCCGCAGATCTGGGACGAGAAAAAGGCGTTCCTGCTCTATGGTGTCGAGCCTGAGGCGGATTCCATGGATGCGCCCGGGGTCCGCGCAGCTCTCGATGCTGCCGATGCGGTCATCAGTATCAGCAGCTTTCTGGGCGCCGCTGAGTCCTATGCCGATATCGTTCTACCTCTGGCGAGCTGGGCGGAAAGTAGTGGCAGCTTTTTCAATAACGAAGGGCGCTTGCAACAGTATCGTGCGGCGGTGCGGCCGGCAGGAGAGTCGCGCCCCGGCTGGAAAATCCTACGTGTGCTGGCCGATCATCTGGAACTGGCTGGCCTCGATTTCGATGATCTCGAAGCGCTGCAGGATACTTGGCAGAAACAGCTGGGGGATTTTCCCCTCGATGTCCCGGGTTTTGGGGTAATGCCAGAGATTGCCGCACGTCAGCAAGAAGGCGCCGAGGGGCTCCAATTGCTGGGCGACTGGCGTATCTATCAGCAGGACCTGCTCGTCCGACGTGCCCAGCCCCTGGAGCAGGAGCCGGTTTGTCGCTTGCACCCGGATACGGTTGCCGAACTGGGAATCAGCGGTGGCGCGGTAGAATTGCTGGCGCGCAATGGCGCGCAGGTGCAGTTGCCCTTCGTTCTCGATGCCGGAATTCCCCACGGCGCCGTCTGGCTCGATCTTGGTCATCCCGAGACGCAGGCGTTGGGAGGAGTCGGGACGACTCTGCGGGTACAGATGCCGAGTATTCGGGTGCGGGCGTAGGGAGGAAGGATGCACGATCTCGTCAATGCGGCCTGGTGGCCACCCGTTTGGGCCTTGATCAAAATCATCATCGTCCTAATCCCTCTTTTGCTCGGCGTCGCCTATCTGACCCTGGCCGAACGCAAGGTGATCGGCTACATCCAGATTCGCCTCGGGCCGAATCGCGTTGGTTTTCGCGGTATGCTGCAGCCGATTGCCGACGCCCTGAAGCTGCTGTTCAAGGAAGTTCTGATTCCCAGTACCGCCAACCGCTTTCTCTTTCTGGCGGCGCCGGTCTTGGCTTTCGTTCCCGCCATGCTGGTCTGGGCGGCGGTCCCCTTCGGTCCAGGTGTGGCCATCAGCAACATGAACGCGGGGCTACTCTACGTCCTGGCCATAGCCGGTCTGGGGGTGTACGGGATCATCATTGCCGGCTGGGCCTCGAACTCCAAATATGCATTTTTGGGGGCGATGCGCGCAGCTGCGCAGTTGGTGGCCTACGAAATTGCCATGGGCTTTGCCCTGGTGGGCGTGTTGATGCTGGCGCAGACACTGAATCTGAGCAAGATCGTCGAGGCGCAGGCAGGTGGAGGCTTCTGGTCGTGGTACTGGTTGCCGCTCTTTCCTTTTTTTCTGGTGTATTTCATCTCTGGCGTGGCCGAAACCAACCGCGCCCCCTTCGACGTGGCGGAGGGCGAGTCGGAGATCGTTGCCGGGTTTCATGTGGAATATTCGGGGATGGGCTTTGCGCTGTTCTTCCTGGCCGAATATGCCAATATGATCTTTATCTCGATCCTGACCACCGTGCTTTTCCTCGGGGGCTGGTATCCGCCCTTCAATGTCGCGCCTTTCACCTGGGTGCCGGGCCTCATCTGGCTCTTGTTGAAGACCGCCTTCCTGCTCTATGTCTTCCTCTGGATCCGCGCCACTTTCCCGCGCTATCGCTATGACCAGATCATGCGTTTGGGCTGGAAGGTCTTCATTCCCATTACCATCGCTTGGATCGTGGTAGTAGGTATTGCCCTCGAGACCCCGTTGCGGGCTATCCTGCGCTGAGGAGATTGTCATGGCCAATCCTGTCAAACGCTGGTTCCAGTCTTTTTTCCTGCTCGAAATGCTGCGCGGTATGCGGCTCACTGGACGCTATTTTTTCGCGCGCAAGTTTACCGTGCAGTATCCCGAGGAAACGACACCGCAGTCGCCGCGTTTTCGCGGTCTGCATGCCCTGCGCCGCTATGAGAATGGGGAAGAGCGCTGCATTGCCTGCAAACTCTGCGAGGCCGTTTGTCCTGCGCTGGCCATTACCATCGAGAGCGAGGAGCGTAGCGACGGGACGCGCCGCACCAGCCGCTATGACATCGATCTGAGCAAGTGTATCTTTTGCGGACTCTGCGAGGAGTCTTGCCCGGTGGATTCCATTGTCGAAAGTCGGGTGCTGAGTTATCACGCCGAGACCCGTAGTGAACTGCTCTACGACAAGATTCGTTTGCTGGGTAATGGTGATCGTTTGGAAGGCGAGTTAGCCCGCGATCGGCAGGCGGACAGTAGCTACCGTTAGGAGAGAACGAGAAAACGCATGATGCTCACCACCACCATCCTTTTTTATGTTTTCTCGGCCATTCTGCTGGTATCGGCCCTGTTGGTCATCACCGCGCGCAATCCGGTCTATTCGGCGCTTTATCTGGTACTCGCCTTTTTCAATGCGGCAGCTTTGTTTCTTTTGCTGGGCGCGGAGTTTCTCGGGCTGATTTTGATTCTGGTATATGTGGGTGCGGTGATGGTGCTGTTTCTCTTCGTGGTCATGATGCTGGATATCAACCTGGAGCGTCTCAAAGAGGGCTTTCTGCGCTACCTGCCCCTCGGTTTGGCGATTGCGATCGTTGGCGTGCTGGAGATGGTGGCGGTGTTCTGGACCGCGCCGATCGGTAGGGTGCCGGCACCAGGGCCGATCCCGGCGAATGCCGACAACACCCGCGCCCTCGGTGAGTTGCTCTACACCCACTATCTCTATCCCTTTGAAATCGCTGCGGTGATCCTGCTCGTCGCCATCATTGCCGCGATCGCCCTGACCTTGCGCCGACGGCCCGACACCAAGTCGCAGGCGGTCGGCAAACAGGTCGCGGTCGCCGTACGCGAACGGCTCCGCATGGTCGATCTGCGGGGGCCGAAGCCATGATCCCGTTGTCGCACTGGTTGATCCTGGGGGCGCTGCTGTTTTCCATCGGCGTCGTGGGAATTTTCCTGAATCGGAAAAATGTCATTATTCTGCTGATGGCGATAGAGATTTTGTTGTTGGCGGTAAATATCAATTTTGTCGCATTTTCCCGTTATTTGGGGAACCTTCAGGGACAAATCTTTGTGTTTTTTGTCCTTACCGTAGCGGCCGCTGAGGCGGCCATTGGCTTGGCGATCCTGGTGGTCTATTTCCGTAATCGCCGCAGCATCAATGTAGAAGACATCGACGACTTACGGGGCTGATATGTGGATCTTTGACTGGCTGCATGGCCTGCCACCCATCTGGGTCTATTTGCTCATTCCCCTGGCACCGCTGGCGGGCTCGCTAGTTGCTGGCCTAGGGGGATGGTTTCTGCGGGAGAGGGCGCATTGGGCACCCATCGCCGGTGTTGCCTTTGCCCTGTATCTGGCCATTTTTGTACTCTTGCAGGTGCTGCATGGGCAGACCTTCTATGGCAATGTCTATACTTGGGCGGTGTTTGGGAATCTACCGGTACACATCGGTTTCGATATCGACAGTCTGACCGCGGTGATGCTGGTGGTGGTCACCTTCGTTTCCCTCTGCGTGCACGTCTATACCATTGGTTATATGCATGACGATCCGGGTTATGCCCGCTTCTTCAGCTATATCGCCTTGTTTACCTTCAGCATGTTGATGCTGGTGATGGCCAACAACTTTCTGCAGCTCTTTTTTGGCTGGGAAGCGGTGGGGCTGGTGTCCTATCTTCTGATCGGTTTCTGGTTTACCCGCGAAAGCGCCAATCAGGCCTCGCTGAAGGCCTTTCTCGTCAATCGTGTCGGCGATTTCGGTTTTCTGATCGGCATCGCCGCTATCTATCACTACTGTGGCAGCCTGGATTATCGCACCGTTTTTGCCATGGTCCCCAGTCTGGTCGGGCAGACCGTTACCATCATCCCTGGGCATCCCTGGTCGGTACTGACCTGGATTGCCATCCTGCTCTTTATCGGGGCCATGGGAAAATCGGCGCAAGTACCCTTGCATGTCTGGCTGCCGGAGTCGATGGAGGGTCCGACGCCGATCTCGGCACTGATCCATGCCGCGACCATGGTCACCGCCGGAATCTTCATGGTCTCGCGCATGTCGCCGATTTACGAGCAGTCGGCAACGGCGCTGAGCGTCATTCTGATCATTGGCGCGATTACCGCGTTGTTTATGGGACTGATTGGGCTGGTACAGAACGACATCAAGCGCATCATCGCCTACTCCACCCTTTCCCAGTTGGGCTATATGACCGCGGCCTTGGGTGCGTCGGCTTTTTCTGCGGCCATATTCCACCTGATGACCCATGCCTTCTTCAAGGCATTACTCTTCCTGGCCGCCGGATCGGTCATCCATGCCATGCAGAATGAGCAGGATATCCGCAAGATGGGGGGGCTGCGCGCGCACATGCCCATTACCTATCTCACCTTTTTGGTGGGCGGGTTGGCGCTTTCCGGAATCCCGCCCTTTGCTGGCTTTTTCAGTAAGGACCTGATCATCGAGGCGGTCGGCGAATCGAGTTTGACCGGCGCGACCTTTGCCTATGTCCTGTTGGTGCTGGGTGCGCTGGTCACGGCGCTGTATACCTTCCGCATGTTTTTCTTGGTCTTCCATGGCAAGAAACGCATGGACGAACACACTCAGGAACATTTGCATGAATCGCCTTGGGTGATTACCGCCCCTCTGATCGCTTTGGCCATTCCCTCTTTGCTGGCGGGCTGGTTCTTTATTGCCCCGGTGGGCCTGGGCGCTTTTCTGGATAGCTCGCTACAGATTCGGGCGCAGTGGAATACCATCGGAGAAATTGCGGCGCACTGGCAGGGGACTGGCGCCTTCCTTGTCCACGGCCTGGAGTCCTGGCCCTTCTGGTTGGCCATTCTCGGCATCGCTTTGGCGGCATGGTTCTACCTGCTGCATGACGGCGTACCAGCGGCACTGAATCGCCTGCTTGCACCCTTCACCTGGGTTCTGCGCAAGAAATATGGCTTTGATGCCTTCAACCAGCTGGTATTCGTCCAGGGTGCCTTGTTGCTCGGTCGGCGCTTCTGGCATTGGGGGGACGAGGCAATCATCGACGGCGGAATGGTCAATGGCAGCGCCCGGCTGGTGGCGCGCGCGGCCCTTTCCTGGCGGCGCCTGCAGACCGGTTATATCTATCACTATGCCTTCGTCATGATCATTGGGCTCGTCCTCTTCATGACCTATTTCATGATCTGGAGGGGCTGATCGATGCATTCCTTTGGCCTTCTGAGCGCAGCGATCTGGGCGCCGATCCTTGGTGGCTTTCTGGTCCTTGCCGTGGGCGATCGCGCCGGCGGCAACCCGGCGCGCTGGCTGGCGCTGTTGGTCTCACTACTGACCTTTGCCATTACCTTGCCGCTATTCACGAGCTTCGATACCCATACGGCAGCAATGCAGTTTGTCGAACGCGTCCCGTGGATTCCGGCATTTCACATTGCGTATTTTCTGGGTATCGATGGGATTTCGCTCTGGTTCATCCTGCTCACCAGCTTCCTGACGGTGCTGGTGGTGATTGCCTCCTGGCGCAACGTCTCAATGCGTATTGCCCAGTATCTGGCCGCTTTTCTGATCATGGACGGGTTGATGATCGGGGTCTTCTGTGCCCTCGATGCCATCCTCTTTTATGTGTTTTGGGAGGCGATGCTCATTCCCATGTTCCTCATCATCGGGGTCTGGGGCGGGCCACGCCGGGTCTATGCCACCATCAAGTTCTTCCTCTATACCTTCCTCGGTTCGGTGTTGATGCTGGTGGCCTTTCTGTACCTGTATTTTCACAGTGGCGACAGCTTCAGTCTGCTGGCTTTTCAGAAAACGCCCCTGGGCGCGAACGCGCAGATCTGGATTTTTCTCGCCTTCCTGATCGCCTTTGCGGTGAAAATCCCGATGTGGCCGGTACATACCTGGCTACCCGACGCCCACGTCGAGGCCCCGACGGGGGGCTCGGTGATTTTGGCGGCGATCATGCTGAAAATGGGTGCCTACGGTTTCTTGCGCCTGAGTCTGCCGATCACCCCGGATGCCAGCCATCAACTCGCGTGGTTGATGATCGTGCTATCGCTGATCGCCATTGTTTATATCGCCCTGATTGCCATTGTGCAGCAGGATATGAAGAAGCTGATCGCCTACTCCTCCATCGCGCATATGGGTTTTGTCACTCTCGGCTTTTTCGTTTTTACGCAGACGGCGATAGAGGGCGCGATCATCCAGATGCTCTCGCATGGTTTTGTGAGTGCGGCGATGTTCCTGTGCGTGGGTGTGCTCTATGACCGCATGCATACCCGCGATATTCAGGCCTACGGTGGCGTGGCTAACGTGATGCCGATTTTTGCCAGCCTGATGATGCTCTTTGCCATGGCCAATGTCGGTCTACCCGGGACCTCGGGCTTTGTCGGGGAGTTTATGGTGGTGCTGGGCACCTACCAGGTACATCCGTGGCCGGCGATCATTGCCGCCACCGGGCTGATTACCGGCGCCGGCTATACCCTCTGGCTCTTCAAGCGGGTGATCTTTGGCGGCATCATCCATGCCGAGGTGGCCGCCCTCAGTGACCTCAATGGCCGCGAGATTCTGGTCCTTGGGTCTTTGGCAGTTTTTGTGTTGCTGCAGGGTGTGTGGCCGGCCCCTTTCCTCGACATCGTTCATCAATCCGTGGCGCATCTCTTACAGCAGGTCGCCACCAGTAAAATTCCTGGTTGAGGAGGCGCCATGCAGAACGCTCTGTTTCATTGGTCCTTTGCCATTCCTGAAATTTGGGTTCTGGCAATGGCCTGTGTGGTGCTGCTGGTTGACGTGTTTGTTGGCGAGCGCCAACGTGATGTCGCCTATGTGCTCAGTATTTTCACCTTGCTCGCGGCTATGGCCCTGACCTGGTCGCAGATGGGCCAGACAGGATTTGCCTTCTTCGGGCAATTCCATCTCGATCCCTTTACCAGCATCGCCAGTTTCTTCGTCGAGCTGCTGAGTCTGCTGGTGCTTTCGTATTCGCGCAAGTATCTCCTGCGTCGGTCCTTGTATCGCGGGGAGGTCTTCGTACTATTGCTCTTTGCCTTGCTAGGGGCGTTGATCCTCATCTCTGGGGCCAACCTGCTGATCCTGTATCTGGGGCTGGAGCTGCTTGCCCTCAGTCAATATGCCCTGGTCGCTTTTCAACGCGGCAATCTGCGCGCAACGGAGGCGGGACTGAAATATTTCATTCTTGGCGCGTTGGCCTCGGCCCTGTTGCTCTACGGCATGTCGTTGCTCTATGGCCTCACGGGAACCCTGGATTTGCACCAGATTGCCATTGCCCTGGTCAATGTGGGCAGTGCCAACTATCTGTTGATGCTCGCGGTGGTCTTTCTGGTGGCGGGAATCGCCTTCAAATTCGGTGCGGCACCCTTCCACATGTGGTTACCGGATGCCTATCAGGGCGCGCCAACGCCAGTCACCCTGTTTATGTCTTCCGTTCCCAAGATTGCAATCTTTGCCCTGTTTCTGCGTATCCTGGTGGACGGCGGCTATGGCAGCATCGAGATCTGGCGGCAGCTTTTCGTTGCGTTGGTGGTCGTCTCGCTGGTGATCGGCAATGTGGTTGCCATTGCCCAGACCAACCTCAAGCGCATGCTGGCGTATTCGACGGTGGGCAACATGGGCTTTCTCGCCTTGGGTATCGTCGCCGGTACGCAGAATGGCTTGGCCAGCGCCTTCTTCTATGCGGTCGTCTATGCCTTTATGGCAACCGCGGCCTTCGGTCTGATCGTCTATCTCAGCCGCGAAGGCTTCGAAGCCGAAGAGATCAGTGATCTCCGGGGTCTGGTCCGTACCCGTCCCTGGGCAGCCTTCCTGTTGCTGATCATCATGTTCTCTCTTGCCGGCGTACCGCCGACCATTGGTTTTTACGCCAAGCTTGCGGTCTTCCAGGCGCTCATCGAGGCCCATTTCATCTGGCTGGCGGTGTTTGGTGTGCTGATGGCGGTGGTGGGCGCGTTCTACTATCTGCGGGTGCTCAAGGTTGCATTGTTCGATGCACCGGCGGAAGATCTGGCGTATGGTGCCGATGATCCGTTGGCGGCTTCTGTGCTTACTGTCAACAGTCTTGCCCTGCTGATTCTCGGCATTGTTCCAGGCGCCTTGGTGGCGTTCTGTTATCATGCCTTACAGGGAGTGCTCTAATGGCCTTGCAACAATGGGCGATGATCTACATCCTGGTAGCGTTTATCGCCGCGAATCTGCCCTGGCTGAGTGGAAAGCGTTTTGTCTTTGGCAGTCGCAATCCGGTGAAGACCTTGCCCTGGTACCTTGGCGAGTGGTTTGTCATGTGCCTGATCATGGGACTCATCGGTATGGGCGTAGAGCGCCTGCTCGATGGTCATAATCATGGGCAGGGCTGGGAATTTTATGTGATTGCCCTGTGCATGTTTGCGGTTTTCGCCATTCCCGGTTTTATCTGGCGCTTCAATATCGTGCCGATGCTGCGCCGATCTTGACGAGTCCCGGCAAACACTGATACTTTTGCCCGACTTAGGCGCGTAGCTCAGGGGGAGAGCGCTACCTTGACACGGTAGAGGTCGGCGGTTCGAAACCGCCCGTGCCTACCAACACCCGCACCAGAGGGGCCTGGCTCACTGGTGCTTTTTCTTTGGAGAGGATATGCCCGAGATCCGTCTGCCGGATGGTTCTATACGTTCCTTTGCAGCGCCGCTGACGGGCGCGGAACTGGCGCGCGACATTGGCGCTGGTCTGGCCAAGGCAGCGCTGGCGTTGCGTGTTGATGGGCGCCTCTGTGATCTCGGTACTCCTATCGACCACGATGCCGAGGTGAGTATCGTCACCAAAGACAGCCCGGAGGGGCTGGAGATTCTCCGGCACTCCACCGCGCATCTCCTGGCACAGGCGGTCAAGGAACTGTCTCCCGATGTGCAGGTAACCATCGGTCCGGTGATTGACAACGGCTTCTATTACGATTTTGCCGCACCCAAACCGTTTACGCCGGAAGATCTGGAGGCCATCAGTGCCAAAATGCGGGAGCTGGTGCAGGCCGATCTGCCGGTGCGACGGGAAGTCGTCGGTCGTGACGCGGCAATCGAGCGCTTCCACGCCATGGGTGAGGAATACAAGGTCCAGATCATCCAGGACATTCCCGCGGGAGAGGAGCTGAGTCTCTATCATCAAGGGGATTTCGTTGATCTCTGCCGCGGTCCGCATGTGCCGCGCACCGGAATGCTCGGCGCGTTTGCGCTGCGCAGTGTGGCGGGTGCCTACTGGCGCGGCGACTCGCGTAATCCGATGCTGCAGCGGATTTACGGGACCGCCTGGGCAACGCAGAAAGATCTCGATGCCTTTTTGTTGCAGCAAGCTGAGGCCGAACGTCGCGATCATCGCAAGATTGGAACCGAACTCGAGCTCTTCTCGATTCAGGAAGATGCCGGCGGTGGCCTGGTCTTCTGGCACCCACAGGGATCGCGGGTGCGGCGGGTGATCGAGGATTTCTGGCGTGCCGCGCATATCGATGCTGGCTACGAACTTCTCTTTACCCCCCACATTGCGCATGAGGATCTCTGGTATACCTCTGGGCACAAGGACTTTTACGCCGAGTCCATGTTCCAGCCCATGGAGGACGAGGGTCAGCCGTATCAGCTCAAACCGATGAACTGTCCTTTCCATATCCTGGTATACAAGAGCAAGCTACGCTCCTATCGCGAATTACCAATCCGTTGGGCGGAGCTCGGGACCGTATATCGCCACGAAATGTCGGGAGCCCTGCACGGCCTGATGCGGGTACGCGGTTTTACCCAGGATGACGCGCATATCTTTTGTCGGCCGGATCAGATCGAGGCGGAGATCGCCGGGGTGCTGGCATTGACTCAGCGCATTCTTGGCACTTTTGGCTTCGATCGCTACGAGATCAATCTCTCGACGCGGCCAGAGGGTTCCGTCGGTAGCGACGAGATTTGGGAAAGCGCTACCAAGGCGCTGGAAGCTGCGTTGCAGCGGGCCGGTCTCGATTACCAGATCGACGCCGGTGGCGGCGCCTTCTATGGCCCCAAGATCGACCTCAAGATCGAAGACGCGATCGGCCGCAAGTGGCAATGCAGTACCATTCAGCTCGACTTCAATCTGCCCGAGCGCTTTGGTATGGAATATGTCGCGGAGGACAGTAGCCGGCAGGTGCCGATCATGATCCACCGCGCCATCTTGGGTTCGGTCGAACGGTTTTTTGGTGTGCTCATCGAGCATTACGAGGGCAAATTTCCCTTCTGGCTGGCGCCAACGCAGGTAGTGGTGGCGCCGATCAGCGAGCAGCACAGCGACTATGCCGAGCATGTGACCAGTCAATTGCACGCGCAAGGCCTGCGCGTAGAATCGGACTTGAGAAGCGAGAAGATCGGCTATAAAATACGCGCCCACACTTTGCGGCGGGTGCCATTCATGGCTATCGTCGGCGAGCGGGAAAAGAGCGAGGGTACGGTCAGCCTGCGGGATCGGAATGGCAAGGATCTTGGCGCCATCCCGCTGGAAATGTTGGGGAAGACTTTGCAACGCTTGGATACACGACGGCAGCAGGCCTTGGAACTGGCCTAGGGGGAGGGTAGGGCAATCGCGACGGAAAAAGAGATCCGCATCAATCGGGAAATTCTTGCGGCAAAGGTTCGGTTGATTGGGGACGAGGGAGAGCAGTTGGGTATCGTTCCCTTGCATGAGGCTCTTGCCGCTGCCGAAGAGGCGGATCTTGATCTTGTAGAGATCGCCCCGCAGGCCGTCCCCCCGGTCTGTCGGGTCATGGATTACGGAAAGTTTCGCTTTCAGGAAAGCAAGCGGCAGCACGAGGCGCGCAAGAAGCAGAAACAGAGCCAGGTCAAGGAGATCAAGTTTCGACCGCGCACGGACGATGCCGATTACCAGATCAAGCTCCGCAACATCATCCGCTTTCTTGAGGATGGTGATCGAGCAAAGGTTACCCTGCGGTTTCGCGGGCGAGAAATGAGTCACCCGGAATTGGGTATGGAATTGCTCAACCGGGTGGAAGCAGATTTGCAGGAAATGGGTGTGGTCGAGCAGCGGCCACGTATGGAAGGGCGGCAGATGGTCATGGTCATCGCCCCCAAGAAGAAATAGGAGAGGCAAGATGCCGAAGATGAAGACCAATCGCGGGGCCGCCAAGCGTTTCAAGCGCACCGGCTCGGGGAAATTCAAGCACCGGCAGGCGTTCTTGAATCACATCCTCACCAAAAAAAGTACCAAGCGCAAGCGTCATCTGCGCCACACCCTGGTAACGTCTGGCAGTGAGCAGGCCGCATTGCGGCGTATGCTGCCCTACGTCTGAGTCAAAAGGAGTACCCAGATGCCAAGAGTAAAACGGGGCGTTACCGCCCACGCCCGCCACAAGAAGGTTCTGGCGCGCGCCAAGGGCTTCCGTGGCCAGCGCAAGAGCAATTTCCGTATCGCCAATCAGGCGGTGATGAAGGCTTTGGTCTACGCCTATCGCGATCGCCGCACCAAGAAGCGCGATTTCCGTAGTCTGTGGATCGTGCGTATCAATGCTGCGGCGCGTTCCGAGGGTTTGAGCTACAGCCGCTTCATCAACGGGTTGCAGCGGGCTGGTGTGAGTCTGGATCGTAAGGTCCTGGCCGATCTCGCTGTGCGGGACAAGGCAGCGTTCTCTCGCCTCGTTGCTGTCGCGAAGGGTCAGCAAGACGCTGCTTGAGTCTGCGCAAGGAGGCTATGGTGGAAAATGCAGTGTCCCCGGCCTCTGGCGCGGAGGTGGCGGAAGCCATCGCCAAGGTTCAGCAGCTCGCCGAGCTGGAGCAGCTACGCGTACAGTGGCTCGGGAAAAAGGGTTACCTGACCCGGGCAATGCAGGGCTTGGGAGCCCTGGATCCGGAGCAGCGGCGAGCGCGTGGAGCGGAGCTCAACGCGCAGAAAGAGGCGATCCAACAGCTGCTGGAGCAGCGGCGAGCGCAACTGGAAAATGAGCTGCTGCAGCAACGTTTGGCAAGCGAATCCGTGGATGTCAGCCTGCCCGGTCGTGATGCCGGGCGGGGCTCTCTGCATCCGGTACGCCAGACCCTGAACTGGATTGAAGACTATTTTTCTCGTCTCGGTTTTGAGGTTGCCGATGGGCCGGAACTCGAAGACGACTTTCACAATTTCACCGCCCTCAACATTCCCGAAGACCACCCGGCGCGGGCGATGCATGATACCTTTTATCTCCAGGACGGACGGGTACTGCGAACCCATACCTCGCCGGTACAAATTCGTTATCTGGAGACGCATCAGCCGCCTTTGCGGATGATTGCGACGGGACGGGTTTATCGACGTGACTCGGACATTACCCATACACCGATGTTCCATCAGGTGGAGGGCCTCTATCTGGATGAGGGCGCGAGTTTTGCTGACCTGCGCGGTCTGTTGGCCGACTTCCTGCAGGAATTCTTTGACAACGGCGCTTTGCCGGTACGATTTCGCCCCTCTTATTTTCCCTTTACCGAACCCTCGGCCGAGGTGGATGTGGGTTGTGTCATCTGTCACGGGAAAGGATGCCGGGTCTGCAAGGATACGGGCTGGCTGGAGGTTCTTGGCTGCGGCATGGTGCATCCAGCGGTGCTGACGGCGGTAGATGTGGATCAGGAACGCTTCACGGGCTTTGCCTTTGGTCTGGGAGTGGAACGATTAACCATGCTGCGCTATGGCATTAACGACCTGCGCCTCTTCTTCGAAAACGACTTGCGCTTTTTGCGCGAGTTTGTCTAGGGTACGTCATGCGCGTTGCATTGGAGTGGTTGCGGGACTATCTCGACACCGAGCGCTCGGCGGCAGAGCTGGCCGATATCCTCAGCATGATTGGCCTTGAGGTCGAGGCGGTGGAGGACGCGGCCCCGGACTTTTCCGGAGTGCTGGTGGGTCACGTGCAGCGCGTCTGGGCGCATCCTGCCGCTGACAAGCTGCGAGTAGCGGAAGTCGATGTTGGTGCTGGGAGCAGCAGCCAGATTGTCTGTGGCGCAGCCAATCTGCGGCAGGGAATGCGGGTTGCCGCGGCGCTACCCGGTGCAACGCTCCCGCACATGGAGATTGCTGAGGCCGAACTACGCGGTGTGCGCTCGTCAGGGATGCTCTGCTCGGCTGTAGAGTTGGGCATTGACGATGGCAGCAGTGGCATTCTTGAACTGGATGCTGATGCCCCGGTTGGTATGGACCTGCGCGCTTACCTGCGTCTCGATGATCCGGTCTTTACCCTGGGCATCACCCCGAATCGGGGCGATGCCTTCTCAATTCTTGGGGTAGCGCGGGATCTGGCGGCGCGGTGTGCCGGTCGTTTCCTAGCACCGACCTTGCCGGTCGCTTCCTGGACGCCCCACGCGGGCAGCGCGCAGTTGGCGAATTCCTTGCCGATACGCATCAGCGATGCGGCTCGGGACGCCTGTGGCAGCTATTCTGCATTGCAGCTAGACACGCTGCCGCAGCGCCTGCCAGACCGTTGGCGTGAACGCCTGCGGCGTGGCGGGCAAAAAAGTATTGCGCCTATGGTAGATTGGCTGAATGTGTGGATGCTGGCGCTAGGACAGCCCATGCATGCCTTTGATGCCGAAAAAATTCAGGGGGGGATCGAGGTGCGTTGGGCGCGCTCGGGAGAAATACTCGATGCCCTCGACGGCCGTGATCTTCCTCTCGACGATGACATGCTGGTGATCGCCGATGCGGCTGGCCCCGTGGCCCTGGCGGGGATCATCGGCGGGCGTCGTACAGCTGTATCCGCCAGCACTCGCTCGGTATTGTTGGAGGCGGCGTATTTTGCGGCGCGCGCCGTGCAGGGGCGTGCCCGTCGCTTGGGATTGCAGACCGAAGCGGCGCAACGCTATGAGCGGGGTGTGGACTTTCGCCTGGCGCTGCCGGCGGCCCTTGCGCTGGTCGAGCAGTGCGACGTGCGCTGTGCGGCGGGGGCGACGGCGCTGGGCACAGAACCCAGGTTGTCGGAAATTCGCCTGCGGCCACAGCGCATTGCTCGGGTCTTGGGTACGGTGATCGCCGCAGAGACGGTGGTCCAGCAGCTCCAGGCTTTGGGCTGCGGGCTCCGCAGCGAGGGCGAGGATCATCTGGTACTGCCCCCCAGCCATCGCTACGACCTGCGCATCGAGGCGGATCTCATCGAAGAGCTCGGTCGCCTGACAGGCTATGAACATCTGCCAACCCGGCGACCGCAAGCCATCCTTCGTCCTTTGCGGAGCACAGGTAGGCATCGGCGTGCCTTGATGGCTTTGCTCAGTGCCCGTGGATACAGCGAGATCATCAGCTATAGCTTCATTGCTCCAGAACTGCAGGCGCAGTTCTACCCTGGAATAGGGTCTCCGGTGCTGCAGAACCCCATTTCCGCCGATATGGCCGTCATGCGTGCGGGAATCTGGCCGGGACTTTTGCAGACCTTACACTTCAATCGCAACCGGCAGCAGGATCGCCAGCGCTTCTTTGAGATCGGGCGAGTCTTTACGGATCAGACGCAGCGCCTGCAAATAGCCGGTGCGTTGTTGGGTGCAGCCAAGGCAGAGTCCTGGCTGGAGAAAGCCCGAGCCAGTGATTTCTTCGATCTCAAGGGTGACGTCGAGGCCGTGCTCGGACTCTGGCCGCAGCGCCGCTTCCGTTTTGCCAAGGTTGCCGACCCAGCCTTGCACCCCGGGCAAAGTGCCGAGATTTTCTGGGGCGAGCGTGCGGTAGGACGCCTTGGCGCCCTGCATCCCCAGCTTGCAGAGCGCTATGATTTTGCGGAGTCCGTTTGGCTCTTTGCCCTGGATCTCGAAATATTGTTGGAAGCATCAGAGTTGCCGCGTTTTCAGCCGTTGTCTCCATTTCCTTCAGTGCGCCGCGACCTCGCCTTGTTGGTGCCCGAGAACTTGACTGCGGGCGATGTTCTGGCAGTTTTGGCTGCGGCGGAATCGTCTATATTGCAGGAAGTGTCCGTGTTTGACAGGTATATTGGCAAAAACCTCCCGGAAGGGCAGGTTGGTTTGGGGATACGTTTGCAGTTTCAGGGGCAAACGAGCACTCTGACAGAAGCACAGGTACAGGAAGAAGTGGATCGGCTTTTGCGTGCGCTGCAACAGGTCGCTCCCATTGCGTTGCGCAACTAGAGGTGAAAAATGGCAGTAACAAAAGCAGAAATCGTCGACATGCTCTTTTCGACCATGGGTCTCAACAAGCGCGAGGCCAAAAGTGTCACGGAGTCCTTTTTTGAGGGTATCCGCGAGACCTTGGCGAAAGGGGAAGAGGTTAAACTCTCAGGTTTTGGTAATTTTTCCCTGCGTGAAAAGAATCCGCGTCCGGGCCGCAATCCGAAGACGGGCATCGAAATCACCATTACCGCACGGCGCGTGGTGACCTTTCATCCCAGCCAGAAGCTCAAGGCGTATGTAAATGGCGATGGAGCCAGGGAGTAGGTCCAAACTAGCTAAGACCCTGCCGGCGCTGCCTGAAATCCCGGAAAAACAGTATTTTTCCATCAGTGAGGCAGCGACGCTCTGCGGGGTCAAAGCGCATGTGCTGCGCTATTGGGAGCAGGAATTTCCTCAGCTCCGTCCCCTGAAGCGACGGGGCAATCGCCGCTACTACCAAAAACATGATCTACTCCTGGTGCGGCAGATTCGCTCCCTCCTATACGGAGAGGGTTTTACCATCCACGGCGCGCGCGAGAGGATTGGCCAAGCAGTGCGCAACGATGGTCATTCTCCGCAGCTCGTCTTGGATATCGAGGTGGAAGACGATGCCCGCGAGTGCTCTCCGCAGCATTGGCGGCAGCGCCTCCAGACTTTGCGGCGGGAGCTGGAGCTGCTACGGAACCTCTGCGTGCGCAGCGATTGACCGCTGCGAAGAATCTGCGTACTCTGTGCAACTCGCGGGGCGTAGCGCAGCCTGGTAGCGCACCTGAATGGGGTTCAGGTGGTCGGAGGTTCAAATCCTCTCGCCCCGACCAATTTGCCTATAATGGTCAACGATAGTAACATTTTCCCTTTCGGCCACCATTCTGGTGGGCCAGCTGTCCATACATGCATCGGAAAAGCGAAGCGTAAGTCGACTGATCAACGTCAACTCATACAGCTATTCTTGCCGGTGGCGCAAGCATTCTCCGGAATGTGTCTCGTAAATCAGCCTCAAGATGGTCCAATAGTACTTTGGAAGCGGACTTCGCTGGCGGGCTATAGCTCGGCTTGGAAATGCTCCGGGTTGGAGACAACGGATTACTGCGGCCAGGGCCAGGGAACCCTGAGGTAGGAGCCTGCCAGATCTGAGCCAACGTCCAGGGACCATATTCGTGCATGCACTGTTATAGTGCATCATCTGCACCGAATTACAGCTATACGCATTACATCTATGCGCAAATCTGGAAACGTATGCTCTCGATAATTTCTATCAATGCATTGTTTTCGCCTTATCTTACTGCAAGATCTGGCGTATGGGTTGTTTGGGTACGAACTTTGCTTTGTCGCAACAGATGTATTCAATGCCAACCAAAGGAATCCCTATGTCGCACGATCGCTCAAGCCATCTCCGTACTCCACAGTTGGCGGCTATCTCCGCCCTATTCTTGGCTTTGCCTATGGCAAGCGGCTTGGCACTCGCCAGCCCTTTGTCACTGCCCAGTCCCCTGACCTTTTGCGCCGGCCCTCTGGGGCAATTGGACGCGCAAGGGATTGCCAGTGGCATGGCCTTCTACCAGGACAATCCCCAGGGCGCTCCAGGAACTTTGGGTGCTAAACGGGTTGGCGCGGGTGTCACCAATGGTATGGTGATCATTCAGAAAGAAAATGGTCCGATCCAGTTTTACCTGCAAGCGGGCGCCTATAGCTTCCCCACACTGGCCGCAGCCATTCCTTCCGCCTCCAGCAATATCCAGGAATTTGGGGCCCTTCCGGTGGCCTATTTGAAGGTTGCGCCTTCGTCTGATTATTCCGTCGAAATTGGGCAATTGCCGACCCTGATCGGTGCGGAGAGTGGATTCACCTACCAAAACATCAACATTGAACGGGGATTGCTCTGGGATATGGAGCCGATCATCAGTCGTGGCGTGCAGTTCAATGGCAGTGCAGGCCCTCTGAGCGCCTCGATTTCCTGGAATGATGGCTACTTCTCCAATCGATATAACGTCGTCAGTGGACTGCTGAGTTACGCGATCAATAGCGCCAACACGCTGAGTGTCTATGCTCAAGGGACGCTGGGCAAGTCACGAACGATTGCTAACGACACTGCCTACAGCCCTATCGGTAACGAGAGCCAGATTTACGGTGTAGAATATGAGTTCAGCTCGGGTCCTTGGATGATCGAGCCCTACTTCCAGTACATGCATACACCCGAGTCGCAGCGCCTGGGTATTCCGCACTCCTTTGACAACTACGGTGGCGCCGTGCTGGCAGATTACAGCTTTACCAATACGGTATCTTTGGGTGCTCGGGTCGAATACCTCCACGTCGGTGGACCACTGGGCGTCGGTTTGAACACCGGCAGTATTGCGTCAACGCTGACCGATTTGCCTGCCGATTCTCACGCCTGGTCGATTACCCTGACCCCAACCTATCAGGATGGAGCTTTCTTCGCGCGTGCGGAATTGTCGTATGTGACCGCATCTACTCCCGCAGGATTGGGATTTTCGGGAGCATATCCGCAGCTTCCCAATACCAACCAATTGCGCGGCATGGTCGAGACGGGCTTCATGTTTTGAGCAGGTATATCACACTCGCGGTTTCATTCGTGCGGTCCCAAATCTCATTCTGAATGCAGGAGACCTCTATGAAATATTCCACACAGTTTACCAAGCTGATGCTGCTGGGAGGAGCGGTAGCGCTTTCCGGTTGCGGCTTGTATGAAGTTACGCCTTGTCCAGCCGGACCAGCCCCTGTCGCGCCAGTAGCGTCTGTTATGCCACCTCCGCCGCCGCCACCGGCACCGATCGCTCCTGTGGAACGCACTGTGCTGGAAAGTAAACCGATTACCATCACCGGCATCAATTTCCAGACCAACTCAGCAAAATTGATGTCCCGGGACATCCGTACCCTGGATGAGGTGGCGGATTTTTCGAAGAAGCATCCTGAGGCGGTGCTTCATGTGAACGGATACTGCAGCAAGACCGGCAGTTATGCCTACAATTACAAGTTATCGAAGGCCCGCGCCGCAAGTGTGGCCGCCTATTTGGCGAAACATGGGGTGTCGCCCAGCAAAATGTCGGTAACCGGCCACTCCTACGAAGACCCCATCGCGTCCAACGCAACGCCAGCGGGGCGCTTTGCGAACCAGCGAGTGGAGATCAATTCCAGCATCATGGTGAAAACCACCGTCAAGTAGCTACACCACTGTGGACCGGGCCCTGCATCTCTGCATGTCGGGCTCTTTTTTTTGCCCGTTCTGCTAATTGTCCAGGCGAGGCATCGGTTCTAAAGCCGCAAAGCTTTGCGCACGGAAACGCCTTCCTGTCTGTATTGGTTGCACTATCCCTCTTCCGCTATCCACCGGTAGTAACACCCACCCCCATTCCCCTTTGGCGCTCGGAAAATCCTGGGGTGAAATTCTTCGATAGATGCTTCAATCAGGAAAGACGTCACAATAGTGTCATGAAAAGTTCATAAAACTGTCACATTGCTGCGCTATGATGCAGGTCCCAAGAAAATATTTGTGGACCGCCGACCATGCGCAATCGCCATCTTCTATGTTCCGCCCTAGCAGGCTGCGGAAAAACCCCGCAATAAAATCTGCGAGGTCCCTGTTTTTCTCGAAAATGGCTGTCTGAAGGCATCTCTGTACGGGTTTTTTGCGATTTTCCTAGCCATTTTTGTCGATTTCCCGAATTCTGGGCGCAGTGCTCCCATCACACCACCCCCAGTCGCGCCATTCGGATCAGATTGTAGGCGGTGGACACCAGGGTGAAGTGCAGACCTACACGATCCAGGCCACGGAATCGGGTTTTGCGCATCCCGCCCACGGTCTTCATCCAACCGAAGATCGATTCAATCCGCTTGCGCACGCGGATACTGACGGCATAGCCGACGTGCCGTGTGGTGCGCCCATCTATGGCGGACCCTTTGCATTTGCGCGCCACATGGGGCGTGACATTGCGGTCACGCAGATCCTGCACAAATTCGTGCCGGTCGTAGCCCTTGTCGGCTCCCAAGGTAATGCGATCAGCGCCGCCCAGTTCATCAATGAGCTGGACTGCAGCATCCACCTCTGCCGTGCCGTCTGCCGTGGTAACCTGCTCTCCAGCAATCAACCCATGCCGGTTATCCATCAGCACATGCCCCAGGTAGGCCAGCCGTGAGGCATCTCCCGACGCCTTCTTGTAGAGGCGGGAATCGGGGTCGGTGATCGACTCATGGGTGTCATTGCTCCGCTTCTGCCCACGGAAATCAGAGCCATCGCCCTGCCGATCCTCGGGGTCTTTGGGCTGGAAGGATTTCTGCGAAGCCCAGGCTTCCAGCAACGTACCGTCGACAGAGAAGTGCTCCTCGGAGAGTAGCCCCTGATTCCGTGCCTGCTCCACGACCCTCTGGAAAAAACGTTGCACCGTTCCATTGTCCAGTAAGCGATCCCGGTTCTTGGTGAACACGGTAGGCACCCAAATCGGGGCATCCATTCCCAGGCCCACAAACCAGCGGAACAAGAGATTGTAATCGAGCTGTTCCATCAGCTGGCGTTCCGAGCGAACACTGTAAAAGACCTGCAAAAGCAAAGCGCGGAGCAGGTGCTCTGGAGGAATCGAGGGACGGCCAAGGTCCGAGTAAATCTGGTTGAAGTGTCCGTCAAGTTCAACCAAGGATCGGTCCACAATCACCCGGATGGCACGCAGGGGATGGTCTGCCGGCACACGCTCCTCCGGGGACAGATAACTGAACATCGCACCTGTCTCCGCCTTGGCTCCACGCATGATCGAATCCCTCCTTGCCTATTCCGGCAATTATACCACGGACTTTTTCAGCAAGCTGCTAGCCCTGCTACCGCTGTATGGTCACGCCGATACCCTGGCGCAGATCATCCGGAATGGTTCGGTGAGTGGGGACATTCGCTCCTATTACTTCAGCAAACTGTACGGTGCGCCGACAAAGGCAAACGAGGATGCCTACAGTCTGGGCGGTATTCTCAATGCCCGGACCGGGAGTCTCGACGGTTTCAGCGCTGGGGCGAGTTTTTTTACCGCCAATAGCCTGGGGACCCACGGCAGCGACGGCAAAAACGTGGATACCACCCTGATGGGTATTGCGCCATCCATCAATGCCTTGGGGCAGGCCTATTTGCAGTATCAGATGCCCAAGCGTCTGCTCATCCGGGTCGGCAATCAGGTCATCAATACCCCGTGGATGGGACCGCGAGACTCCCGCATGCTGCCCCAGACCTTCCAGGGTGTTTTTGCCGAGCTACAGCCTTTGCCGGGCTTGAAGATCGAGGGCATGCGCATCTTCCGCTGGAAGAGCCGGACCTCCGATAATTACTATCGCGATAATCTCTACTACCCGACAAATTACGACGAAGACCCTCTGTACGGGGTAAAAAAAGTAGGTCTCAAAGCGGATACGCCGGCCAGCAACGGTACGTTGGCGTTCGGTGCCCAATATTCTGTCATGGGCGCCAAATTGGCGGCCTGGTATTACAACTTCTATCAGTTCGCCAACCTGTTCTACGGCAGCGCTCAATACGGTCTGAAGATGGGCGGTGTTACTCCCTACCTCGCAGGACAGTTTTTGCGGGAGTGGGAAAGTAGCGGGATTCTGCAAAATTACCACGCGAAGCTCTTTGATCAAGAAGGGACGGTGAACACCACTCTCTGGGGCCTGAAGGCGGGCGTGAAGATTTCTCATGCCAATCTTTTCTTTGCCTACAACCAGCTCAACCCGCACGCCGACAGTTTCGGCGGGGGTGCCATCGTTTCCCCCTACGGCAATTATACCGCCATGTATGCCTCCTTCATGACGAACAATCTTCTGGCCTTTGGTCCCGGGCATGCCTGGCGCCTGGGTGCAGCCCTCGACGCGTGGCAAAAACAGATCCGTTTCCTGGCCGGCTTTGCCCATTTCAATACCAATTACGAGCGCAAAACCGATGGTGTGTATCTGGATTTGACCTATTTCCCCATACAGGTCAAGGGCCTGAGCATCCGCGACCGGGTGGCCATCGACAATGGTCTGGCAGCCTACGACGGACATTCTTACATCTATAACCGCCTGATGCTGCAGTATGCCTTCTGACGCGCCGGCGGGGCTGCAGATCGAGGGCTTGCAAGTCGAATTGGGTGGGCGGCCCGTACTCGCAGACGTCCATTTGCAGCAGGCGGCGGGGAGCTACGCCTGTCTGCTGGGGGAGTCCGGGTCGGGCAAAAGTACTTTGCTGGCGGTCATTGCGGGTCTGTTGCGTCCGCAACGCGGAACGGTTTCAGTCCATGGTCAGCAGGTGAACGGGGATAGCATCTTCATCGCTCCAGAGCGACGGCAGATTGGCATGGTGTTTCAGGATGCTGCCCTCTGGCCGCACCTAACCGTGCTCGAGAATGTACTCTACCCGCTGCGCGCGCGCCGGCAATCGGTAGATAAAACCCGCGCCATGACCCTGCTGGAGCGCATGGCCATACCTGTTGCCGCCGCTCGCCGGCGACCCCACGAGCTTTCGGGGGGGCAACAGCAGCGTATCGCCATTGCCCGGGCCATCATCGCCAAGCCCCGCATCGTGTTGTTGGACGAGCCGCTCTCGGCGCTGGATCACGGCGTGCGCGAGAATTTGCGCGAATTTCTCCACGAGCTCTTTGCCGAGGAAGGCATCACGGCCCTGCACGTCACCCATGATCCGAGCGAGGCCTTTTATCTGGGACACCGGGTCGGCGTTTTGCATGCCGGCCATCTGGAACAGTGGGACAGTCCGGAGAGCTTATACCAGCAGCCGGCGAGCCTGGTGGTGGCGCGCCTGGGTGGTTCGGTGCGCGCCCTGCATGTGCCGGTTTTGCAGCATGCGGGAACGCAGGCCCTGATCCAGTGGGAAGACCGCCGCTGGCCGGTACCGGCATCTGCGGGGCTGAATGGCGCGACGCGCGCCACCCTGCTGTTGCGGCCAAACGATCTGGAAATCGATGCAGCACCTAGCGATGCCCCCGAGGCAACGGTGCGCCATTCGCACTGGCACGAAGGCCGTTATCTGCTGACGTTGCAGGCCGCCGATGGTCAGGAGTTTCTCGCCCAGTCCCGCCGGGGGGATCTGGGGCCGCGCCGGTGGCATCTGCGCCCCGATCACGGTTGGTGTATTCCCGTGCAGTCTTCCGCAAACGACCGATAGGAGTGCTTCGATGAAACGTCTAGTGATTGCCCTGCTGGGTCTGGGTCTGGCCAGTGCCGCCCATGCCGCTACCCTCACCCTCTACAGTGCCGCCCCGGCTACCCTGGCCAAATCCCTTGCCGCCGCCTTCGAAAAGAAGACTGGGGATCATGTCGAGGTCTGGACCTCTAGCACCGGCAAGGTCATGGCGCGTCTGGCCGCCGAAGCCAATCATCCCCATGCCGATGTCGTGATGGTCGCCGGCTGGTCGGCAGGACTGGATCTGGCGAAGCAGGGAATGGTCTACCCCTACCACCCAGCGGCCATTGAGAAGACCCTGGTCAAGCCTGCACAGGTGTCCGCACCTTTCCTGCCCTATGGCCTGGATACGGTGTCGATGGTCTTCAACACCAAGGCCCTGCCTGCAGGTGCCAAGCTGCCCGATAGCTGGTTTGCCCTGACCCAGCCCGAGTGGAAAGACCGGATTACGGCACCGAATCCGTTGCTCTCCGGCACTGCTTCGAGCTGGTTGGTGGCGTTTGTGGATCGGTATGGCAACAAGGCCTGGCAGTTTTTGCAGGATCTGAAGGCCAACGGCACGGTCTGGCCGGGTACCAATCATGCGGCGTTATTGCCAGTACTCTCGGGCGAGCGCAGCGGTATGCTGGAGTGTGTGGGGCATGCCGCCGTCGCCGCCAAGGCGCAAGGCAATTCGGTCTCTCTGGTCTATCCCAAAGAAGGCACGATCGTCATCCCTCGGCCGATCATGATTCTCAAATCTGCCCCGGATAAGAAGTTGGCAGAGCAGTTTGTCGACTTTGCGATGTCTCCGGCGGGGCAAAATCTGGTCGCCAAGAACAACCTCTATCCTGCCCTGCAAGGCGTTCCCGCCAAGCCCATCATGGCCAAGATGGGCAGTTTCAAGGTGACCCCCGTCGACTGGGCGAAACTGGCGGCGACGCAGCCTGCCGTGTTGGCGCGCTTCAAGAAGGACATTCTGGATCAGTGAGCCGCCTCTTCAACCATCTGTTGGTCTATGTCATCCTGGGGGTGCTGGTCTTAGCCCCCCTGGGGGCCATCATCTACGAGGCGCTACAGCCGAGTGGTGGTCAGACGCACGGGATCGCCCTGCTGCAACTCGGGGTCGACCAGCAGTTTCTGAAGTCCTTGTCCGGAACTCTGGGGATGGCCGCTCTGGCCGTCCTCTTTTCCCTGCCTATGGGGCTGGGTCTGGCCCTGCTCTTGTATTTCGTGCCACCGCGTCTCAGCCCCCTCTGGGAGGCGCTGATCCTGATTCCGTTCCTCATTCCTCCGTATCTGACCGCCGAGGCCTGGAGCCTCTTGACCGGACCCGTAGGAATGATCGAGCAGCTGACTGCCTGGCAAGCGTTGGGCACAACGCTCGAAGAGTTTTTGTTCTCGCTGGCCGGCATGGGCATGGTGATGGCCCTGCATCTCACTCCCTTGGTCTATATCCTGCTGCGAGCCGCCCTCGAGAATGGTAATCCGCGCTTGCTACAGGCAGCGCGGGTACATGGATCCTCGGCCCTGGGTGCCTTTCGTTTGGGCATTCTGCCGCTACTGCTGCCCGCGCTGGCCGCAGCAGGACTGTTGGTCTTTCTCGATACCTCAGCAGAGTTTGGCGTGCCGGCCCTGCTGGCCGGCTATGCCGGAGTGCAGGTGCTCAGCACCAGCATCGAGGCGGCCACCAACGTCTGGCCGGTGGATCTACCCAAGGCCTCGGCCATTGGCCTGATCCTCTGTGCCCTGGGGGTATTGGTCTGGTTTCTCTACCGGCCACTGGTGCGGAACAACGAGGGACGCATCCAGCGCCGTGCGCCAGCGCGCCGGGTATGGTGGAGTATCTTGCCGATTTCGATCTTTGCGCTGATCGGGGTGATTCTGCCGCTGGCTGCAGTGCTTGCAGTTTCCCTGGAAAAGGCCTTGAGCGTGGGACTACAGGCGGGCAATTTCACCTGGCACCATTATCACCATGTGCTCTCCCACAGCTCTTCTGGCCTCTCGGCCCTGGAGACCAGCCTCAGACTTTCCGCCCTGGTCGCGGTGTTTGGCATGGCATCGGCGCTGCTGGCCGCTAATCTGGTCCGCAAGGGTGGGCGCATCGCTGCCTTCGTCGATCTGCTGGCCACGCTGCCCATGGCCATCCCTGGCGTGGTGCTGGCGGTGGGCATGATCCTGTTCTGGAATGCCCCCTGGAACCAGCTTCCGGTCTTTGGACATCCAATCATCCTGGCCGTGGCCTACGCCACGGGAACTTTTCCCTTTGCCATTCGTTATGCCCGCACCGGTCTTGCGCAAATTCCCCCGCGCCTGGAGCAGGCGGGCAGGGTCCACGGTGGCTCACCCTTGCACTCGGTCTTGCGGATTCAGATACCCTTGCTTTGGCCCATGCTGGTAGGTGGGGCGACGGTGGTATTCGCCCTGTCCATGCGGGAGCTGGTGGCCTCACTCATGCTGCAGCCGGCGGGCGTGCAGGTGATCTCTACCTACATCTACGGAAATTTTCGGCAGGGAACCATTGGCAATGGTATGGCTCTGTCGGTCATCGGTATTTTCAGTTCGGCGCTCATTCTCGGTCTGGCCCGAGGAGCGCTACTTCGTCGCTAAAACCATCAGGAGAAGCATCATGCCCTGCCGCCGCCCGGTACTTTCTTTTTTCGCCTTGACGCTACTGACTGCTCTACCCTTGGCAGCCCAGGCCGTCCCGGCGGAAATCATCCTCGTGCGCCATGGCGAGAAGATCAATCCCTTTCAGCTATCGAAAATTGGCGAAGAGCGGGCGCATGCCCTGGCGCAGGTCTATCTGGGCAAGAACGCCAGTCACAGTATCCTGCCCAAGGGCGAGGAGCCGGCAGCCCTGATGACGGTCACCCTCCATACCATCGAAACCATGACCCCCACGGCGTTGAGCTGGAGGATGCCGGAGACGGCCTACACGGCGGTACCGGAATACTTCCAGACGGAGAAGCAGAAAAAGGCGCAAGAAACCCAGCGCACCCAGGAAGCTGCCTACACTCTTCTCCATGACCCCAAGTATGATGGTAAGGTAGTGATCGTCATGTGGGAGCACGCCCGTATTGCCAGCCAAAAACTGGAGGAGCATTTCCCCGATCAACAAGTCACTTTTCGTCAGCTTTTGCATCTGGCCAAGCTCCCCGGCGTGCCAAAAACCTGGCCCAAGCACACCTTCGATTATTTCTGGATCGTGAAGTATCAGGGCAACAATCCTGATCCGGTATCGTTTCAGATGATCAAGCAGACCTATACCGGAAAATATGCCAATCTACCGCAAAACGACTGGGGAAAGCCGGAGTAATTGCTCTGATATGCAGAGATTTGCTTTGGCCTCTGTTGATGCCATATCCCACCTGTCCGCGTACTTACCGCTGCGAGGTCAGGAGGGATTTGGCTTCAGGGTGCCGCGTCAGAAGGGATTCCATTTTCGCTGCCTAATAAATGCATCATAAAAATGGCCCCGTATTACCGGGGCCGAATTTTCTACTGATAAAAGAGCTGGAATCCGCGTTTAGAAGTTTGCGGTCAAGCTGACGTAAAAGGTCCGAGGTTCGCCAGGTAAACCGATCAAATCTCCCTTGGTGTTGGGGCCATAGGTGCCACCGCTACTGATGTATTCGTAGCTGTTGTAACGATTGCCCGCTACGTTGAGCAGATCAACATCCACCGCAATATTTCGGAAGTATTGCAGGTGCATCGGGATCTTGCTGTGTAGCGCCAGGTTCAGCAAGGTGTAGGCCGGAAGTTTGGCAGTTGGCGATGGCGATTTGGTGATGCTGTCGTAAAGCGCCTGCGGTCCGGTGTATTGGACCCAGATACGTGGCTCAAGTAGAAAACCATAGACAAAACTCTTGGCATAGGCGCCGATATTGAAGGTGCTGTCCGGGACATTGGCCACCGGTAGTCCAGAGTAGTTTTCCTTGCCGTTGTAATAGTTGCTGAAATGCGCCTGCTGCAGGGAGAGGTTCCCGAAGAGGTGCAGCCAATAGATGGGGTTATCAACGGCATAGAGATTGACGCCCTGATAGTCTGAGGTACCGAAGGCGTTGATGACCGTGCCGTCGGCCTCGGTGATCGGTAGGTACTGATCAGAAAAGCGGGTAAAATACCAGTTGGCGCTGAATAGGAAATGATGCAGGAAGCCGTCATGCTGCACATGCACCTTGAAGCCCGCCTGATAATTCTGCCCTTTTTCGAGGCTGATGGAGTTGCCGGGAAGTTTCTGGAACGGACCACCACCACCGCCGAAGGCCGGGATCTGGTTCGCTTCGGAATAGCTGGCGAAGAGCGCCAGATGCTGAATGGGGCGCCAACTGATGTTCACCGATGGCTCCACCGCGTTCAGGCTGCGGGAGTCTGCCGGGAGCTTAGATTCATTCCCCTTGGGATAGAGAACAGTGGATTCCGGGAAGGTTTCCGTGGTGTAGGGGGTGTAATTGAGTTGCCACTGTTCCACCCGCACCCCCGGAGTGATATCGAAGGTATGGGCAATATGGATTTTATCCTGGAAGAATGCCGACAGATTGGTCACATCCAAAAAGTCACTGCGATATTTGTCGTTGGGCACGAAGCGGTTGGCATTATAGGGAGGGTAACTGCTGAAGAACGCATTTTTGGAGTTGTCCCGCGCCTTGATGAAGTAGCCACCAAAGGCCAACTTGTTATAGGGCAGGCGGGTATCGAACCACAGTTTGTCGCCATAGGTTTCGCTGTGCGGGTCATTGTACTCGTTGGTATTGGGCGCGCCCACGGCAAATGAGGCATAGCGATTGTGCAGACGATGTCCATAGCGATACCAGATATCATTATGGAGCCAGGTCTTGGTACCGATATCCACATTCAATTTGTTATAGAACATCCAGGTACTGTTGGAATCGATTTTGTACGGGGCGGCATTGTAGAAGCCGGAAGTCTGTTCGCTGTAGAGCGGCCCCGGAATCGGCTTGCCGGTTTTGTAATCGTAGCCATTGATAGTCGTGCCCGAGGCTGGGCTCAGCGGGATGTCATAGGGCTTGTATGCTGAGCCCGAAGCAAGATAGGCGCCAAAGCTATCGTCACCGGTATGGAAGGTCTTCCTGATCTTGAGGAACCAGGCATAACTGTGGCTGGGTAGGACCACGCCGGAGGGGCTGTACAGGGTCGTTCCGGCGGGTACTCCGAGGAAGCTGTTGCCGCTGCTCACGCCGCCTGCCAAAATCGCCGAAAAGCCATCCACATTGCCGGTACGCAGATCAAAGTGGATGTTTTTGAAGTCATAACTGCCATAGCGTATACCGACACTGGCACCCGGTTTGGCGGTAGGCTGCAAGGGGACGAAATCGATACTGCCGCCAATATTGTTGTACCAGCGGTTTTCCGGATTGCCTGGCCCGTAGGTGACATGGATCCCCTGAATCAGGGAGGATTGGTTCACCTGCGGTGACTGCCAAAGTCCAGTAGCCGGGTTGTTCATGGGAATGCCGTCGAATTCGACGGCAATGCTGTGCGCGGCTTCGGAACCTTTGGGGTTGCCCCAGCCTTGCTTGATGCCATCGATACTGATCTGGGCCTTGGCGGCACCGGTCCCGTAGCTGGCCAGCACGTTCACGCCGGGGGCGTAACTAAGCATCTGCGCGCCCCCAGCGGCGGGCCCTGCAGCCTCGATTTCGGCGCGCCCCAGCACTTTGCTGGAGATTCCCGAGCGAAAGATCTTTTTCTGTGAGGGCAACAGGGGGGTATGCCCAGCGTAGGCCGATTGCGTCACTGCGTTGCTGGAGACCTCTCCCACATTGACCGCCTGGTGTTTGTGGTGCTTGTGATGCTTTTTATGGTGATGGGCAGTATTGTCCTGGGCGCTGGCAACAGCGCTATAGGACAGGGCGGCGGCTAAGGCAATGGCAAGAACGTGCCAACGTGGTGTACAGGCGGACATCGAGGTACTCCTTTCGTAGCGGTTGCGTGAAAATTTTTATGAAGGCTCAAAAGGTACCAGAGGAGTGTTACAGTATTGTGAACAATTCATGACAAAATCATGATATTTTGGATTTTCTTTTTATGGATGCATAAATGCATTCAGAAGATGAGCGAGGTTTGTCGCTGCGACCGACAACCTGAGCCAGCATCGCCGCAGTCTGGACGCTGCTGCTGCGACTGGTTACCCTTGCACAAAGCAGCCAAGATGAGGAAGGCCATACCAGCATGCGCAAGGGCATCATTCTGGCGGGGGGATCCGGTACCCGTCTCTATCCGTTGACTCAGGTACTGAGCAAGCAGCTCATGCCTATCTACGACAAACCGCTCATCTATTATCCCTTGTCGACCCTCATGCTGGCGGGCATCCGCGAGTTTTTGGTGATTTCTACCCCTGCCGATTTGCCGCACTTTCAGCGGCTTTTGGGTGACGGTTCGGCCTGGGGGCTCGATTTTCAGTATGCCGAGCAGCCACGGCCTGAGGGACTGGCGCAGGCCCTGCTGATTGCTGAAGACTTCCTGGCAGGAGCACCGGCCGCCCTGATTTTAGGGGATAACCTCTTTTATGGACACGACCTGAGCGAAGGCCTGCAAACGGTCAGTCAGCAAGAGTCCGGTGCTACGGTCTTTGCCTACCATGTCGCCAACCCGCGGGCCTATGGAGTGGTGGAGTTTGATGCCCAGGGGCGGGCGGTGTCGCTCGAGGAAAAGCCCGCCAAGCCGCGTTCCAGTTATGCCGTCACCGGTCTGTATTTTTATGACGCGCAGGCCAGCCAGATCGCGCGCACGATTCGACCCTCGGCGCGTGGCGAGCTGGAGATTACCGAGCTCAACGCTCGCTATCTGGAGGCGGGGCAGTTGCGGGTGGAGATTCTCGGGCGGGGCACTGCCTGGTTGGATACCGGCACGCATCAGGACCTGCTCAATGCCGGCGAATTCGTGCGTACCCTGGAAGAGCGCCAAGGGCTGAAAATTGCCTGCCCAGAGGAGATCGCCTGGCGCATGGGGTATATCGACGCGGAGCAGGTCTTGCGCCTGGCAGAGCCCTTGCGCAAAAGCGGCTATGGTGAATATCTGTTGCGTTGTCTGGAACAGGAGGAACGCTGATGGAAGTTCAGCGTCTCGCAATCCCGGAGGTCTGTCTGCTCACGCCGCGGGTGTTTGGTGACCAACGCGGCTTCTTTCTGGAGAGCTGGAACCGCAAGACCTTTGCTGATCTCGGTCTGGATCTCGACTTCGTGCAGGACAATCACTCCCGCTCCGCCCGCGGCGTATTACGCGGTTTGCATTATCAGATCGAGCAGGCGCAGGGCAAACTCGTGCGGGTGGTGGAGGGCGAGGTTTTTGACGTGGCTGTGGACCTGCGCAAGCGTTCTGTCACTTTTGGACAGTGGGTGGGGGCGCGCTTGTCTGCCACCAATCAGCAGATGCTCTGGATACCTCCAGGCTTTGCCCATGGTTTTTACGTGCTGAGTGAGTTTGCCCAGTTTCTGTACAAGGCCACCGATTATTATTTGCCCAGTGCGGAGCGTTGCCTGCTGTGGAACGATCCGACCCTGAACATCTCTTGGCCCATTCCCGCTGGCGAAACGCCTCTGCTAGCGGCCAAGGATGCAGCGGGCCTGCCCCTCGCCCAGTGCGAAGTTTTTGCCTGAGGGTATGTAGATGCGCCAGATCTGTATTTTGGGGGCTGGAGGGCAGTTGGGGCGGGAGTTGCTTCGCCGTTGTCCTGCGGATGTGACGGTGCAGGCTATTGATCGTTCGCTGCTCGACCTCGCCCGACCTGCGGAAATCTCCGCGCTACTGCAGCGCTTGCAGCCGCAGACCATCATCAATGCCGCTGCCTACACGGCGGTGGATCGCGCGGAATCTGAGGCGGAGCTGGCTTACAGCGTGAATGCCGAGGCGCCTGCACGCATGGCCCAGTGGGCGCAGGCAGCGGGGGCACGCCTGCTGCATGTCTCTACGGATTTTGTCTTCGATGGTCGGCAGGGCAGGCCCTATATGCCCAATGATCCCGTGGCCCCCCTGGGCGTCTATGGCGCCAGCAAGGCGGCGGGTGAGGAGAAGATCCGCGACATTCTCGGCGCAGACGCCCTGATTCTGCGTACCGCGTGGGTCTATAGCGAGTTTAGCAACAACTTCGTCAAGACCATGCTGCGCCTGATGGCTGAGCGGGAGACGCTCTCTGTGGTTGGCGATCAGATCGGCACCCCAACTTGGGCCGGGGGCTTGGCGGACGCGCTTTGGCGCGCCACCGAGCTACCGGAGTTCACTGGCACGCAGCACTGGACCGATGCCGGCGTGGCATCCTGGTACGATTTTGCGGTGGCGATCCAGGAGGAGGGCCGGCAACAGGGCTTGCTGACGCGAGAGATTCCTATACAGATGATTCCGACCACGGCCTATCCCACTCCGGCTAAACGACCCAGTTGTGTGGTGCTGGACAAGGCCGGCAGCTATAGCATTTTGGGGGCGGCACCGCATTGGCGGGTACAGTTGCGACGAATGATCCGGGTTTGGCAAGAAGGAAAGATCGATGGCTGAAAAGTTGATGCCGGCAGAGATGCGGCTCTTGGTGACGGGGGGGGCGGGTTTTATCGGCGCCAATTTTTGCCATTATTGGCGGCAGCGCTTTCCGCAGGGCCACTTGGTGGTACTTGATGCCCTGACCTATGCCGGTAACCAGGCGAGCCTCGCCGGGTTGATGAATCAGGCAGGATTCCACTTTGCCGAAGGGGACATCAACGATACGCCGCTGGTGGAAAAGCTCTTGCACGAACACAAGCTCAACACCATCGTCCACTTTGCCGCCGAGAGTCACGTCGACCGTTCCATCCACGACCCGGATGCCTTCCTGCATACCAACATTCTCGGTACCCACAGCCTCCTGCGGGCGGCGCGCAAGGTGTGGCTGGACGCGCCAGGTGGAGTCATCCCGCATCGTTTTCATCACATCTCTACCGACGAAGTCTATGGCACCCTCGGGCCGCAGGACCCGCCCTTCCGCGAGGACACGCCCTACGCGCCCAATTCGCCCTATGCCGCCAGCAAGGCGGCCTCGGACCACCTAGTGCGGGCCTATCAGCACACCTATGGCCTGCGCACGACGACCAGTAATTGTTCCAACAATTACGGGCCGTATCACTTTCCGGAAAAACTCATCCCCCTAGTGATACTCAATATTCTCCATGGCCGCCCTCTGCCCATTTATGGTGACGGGCAGCAGGTCCGCGACTGGCTCTTCGTTGAAGATCATTGCCAAGGCATCGGCCTGATTCTGGAGCGCGGTGAGGAAGGGGAAAGCTACAACATTGGGGGGCATAATGAGTGGACCAACCTCGATATCGTGCGCTTGATTTGCGAACTTCTGGATACGGCCTTTGCTGCCGACAGCTCCCTCGCTCAGCGCTTTCCCCATGCCGCACCGGCCCAGGGCAAAGCGGCGGAACGTCTGATCAGCTACGTCAAAGACCGCCCCGGTCACGACCGTCGCTATGCCATAGATGCCAGCAAAATCGGCAGAGAACTCGGCTACACGCCGCAACACAGTTTTGCCGAGGGTATTCGCAAGACGGTGGATTGGTACCTGCAGCATTCCGACTGGTGGCAGCCCCTGCTGGGGGACGCCTATGCCCAGTGGGTACAAAAACAATACGCTGGCTGAGCTCCTTCGCGTTTCACGGTTCTATTGCAGATGATGACTCGCTGGCGCTGCGCTCGCCTTCACGCTCTTTGCGTTGCAGAGCCACCAAGGCCATTACCTGATCACCGGGTTTGGGCAGGATCGCTTCGTCGGGCACTCCGGCAACAAAAGGCAGCAAGCGCTCCCCGCGCAGCAAAAATAGCGGCAGGAACCCCGCCTCGGCAAATTGCCGGCGATAGGCCTCCCAAGCGAATTGTTCGGAGAGTTTGGTAACTTTCACCGTCCACCCGTTTTCCAGACGCTGCAATAACTCCTCTGCCGTGGCTGTGGGAGCAAAGAGATATTGCTGGCGGTGACGACGCGCCATGCGCCAGCGAGCACTGTTCCGCTTCTGGCTACCATCCGGAAGGCTGAAGACCCCGTGGGCACCAAATTCTGGGGTATAGCGCAGACTGGCCACCAGATTCCGTGCCCGATCGGTAGAGAGGGCGAGCAGATAACCGACGCCTACCAGATCGAGCTCGCGGTCGGCAGCTTCCGAGACCGGTGAGCCATAAAAGGTGGGGACTCCCTGCATGCGTGCATTGCGGATCTGTGCAAAGTCATCATCTACCAAGAGGGGACGAAATTTCCATTGGCGAAGCTGCTCTGCTATGGCCATGGCCAGTGGGTTGGCGCCGATGATCAGGACGCCGCGTGGTTCCGTTTCGGCTACGCGCAGCAGGCGTGCCAGTGGGCGGCTGCTGAAACTTGCACTCAACACCGTGATGATGATGACCGCGAAAGTGAGAGGAACGAAGAGTTGGGCATCGGGATAGTGCTGCGTCTGTAGTTGCTCGGCGTAGACCGGGGCGCCCGCCGCAGCGACAATGCCGCGTGGGGCGATCCAGGCGGTCAGCGCCCGCTCGCGCCAGGAGAGAGTTTCGCGACGATCATAGGCCAGGAGTATCTTGAAGGGCTGGGCGAGAAGTTGAATGACCAAGTACAGAGCAAATCCCCAGAGCAGAACCTCGGCCAATGCGGCCAATTCCAGACGCGCGGCGAGCAACAGAAATAATAGGGAAATCAGAAGGATGGACAGACTCTCTTTGAAATTGAGAATATGTTCGCGCGGCACATTGCGCATATTCGCAAGCCAGATACCCATGATGGTCACTGCCAGCAGTCCAGATTCATGCACCAGGGAATTGGCGATGGCAAAGACGATGAATACCGTGCCCAGGGCGACAATGCCGTGCAGATAGTCGGGAATGGCCCGGTTGCGCAGCAGTCTTCCCAAGCCATAGCCAGCGCCGCAGCCGAGTCCGAAGCCCAGAGCGACGGTGCTGAAAAAGAGCTCGACTGCAGTCCACAGGCCACTATTCCCCTGATGGGCGATGACCCCCGAAAATACCAAGACGGCCAGCACCGCGCCGATTGGATCGATGAGAATACTTTCCCACATCAGCACATTGCGAATCTTGTCGTTGGGTCGTGCGGCACGTAACACTGGGCCGATAACGGTAGGGCCGGATACCACGATCACGGCGCCAAAGAGAATCGACATTGACCAGGGAAAACCGGTGATCCAACGCGTCGCAACCGCAAGGATCAACCAGCTACTGATGGCCCCAAGACCCACCATGCGCCGTACGACGCGGCCGAGTTTGCCGAGCTCCCGAAATTCCAGACTCAAAGAGCCCTCGAAGAGAATGACGGCGACAGCGAGGGAAATGCCGGGAAAGAGCAAAGGCCCAAAAAGCTCGTCGGGCTTTAATAGCCCGAAGACTGGACCGATGAGGATGCCGATGAGAAGTAGCAATAAAATTGCTGGAAGGCGCAGGCGCCAGGCCAACCATTGACTCGCGGCGGCAAGGATTACCAGGGCCGCCAGAAGCAACATCACGTCCATCGCGCTCTCCGCCAACTAGGGAAGAGCCAGCATAAGGCCTCATGCATCGGGGTCAAGTGACCCAGATGCATAGCGAGTTGATCTACAATGCCAGATTACTGAGCCGGTTTGTCCGTATCGAGGGCAAAGTGTCCACTGAATTCCGCTCGGTCGATCACATGTCCCAGGGGATGGAATTCGACGGCCTGTGGATCGTCGGCCGGGGGCGGCGCGATATCGCCAGGATCACGTTGCTTGCGGAGTTCTTCTTTGACCGCCTCCCAACTGGCTCCTTCCGCTAGTCCCAGATTGGGCAAATCACAAGCCAGAAGATGGAAATCATAGTGCTGCAACTTATGGCCAGGGTCGCCTACCGGTGGGTGATAGCCGGTGGACCCGAAGTCATTTTTTCCGACCTTGGCCCCCTCCGGAATCGGTCCACCCTCGGGAATACCCGCAGCACTCACCGGGATGTCGTAGACCAGCCAGTGGATCCGCTCTCCGGCTGTTGCGCCGCGATGTTCCATCAGCAGGATAAGGCTCTTGGCCGTGGCGGGAACATGGAGCCAGCTGATGGGCGGGATCTTCCCTTCTCCGGGTTGGGCAAAGCGTTGTGGAATCCAGTCTTCAGGATCAATACCGGTGCTGAATACTTTCATTTCTGCAGTCATCGTCGCCTCCTCTTCTCTTGCCTTTTCAGTCTAGGCAATGACAGCGCGTTTTGCCTCAGAGGCCAGTGGCACGGCGGATAAGGGGAAAATACCAGCGATAGGGAAGACAGCGCAGCACGTGAAAGCGGCGGGTAAAGGCGGGAGGGAATTCGATGGCGAAGCGCTGACTTTGCATACCTTTCAGTAGGGTTTGGGCTGCCTCTTCTGGTTGCAGTAGATGGGGCATGGCAAAATCATTCTGCGCGGTCAGCGGAGTGGCGACGAAGCCAGGATGCGCCACCTGCACGCCAAAGCCACGGGGTTCGAGATCCAGGCGCAGAACCTCGGCCAGATGAGTGAGTGCTGCCTTGCTCGGGCCATAATAGAGCGACTGTGGCAGCCCGCGCAGGGCAGCAATGCTGGAGACCAGAACGATTTTTCCGGGACCGCGCGCTTCCCAACCGGGTAACGCCGCCGCCAGGGTACGCAGGGCACCGCGATAATTGACGTCGAGGATGCTTTCTGCCTGCTGCAGATCGAGTTCCCAGCTGCGCGCTGGTGCATAGGCCCCGGCCAGATAGAGCAGCAAATCAAGCCCCTGCCAGTGACGTAGGATCTGCGCGTGTGCCTCCTCAAGACTCGCGGCTTCCCGAACATCCGCGGGGAGCAACAATGCGTTTTCTCCGTTCGGCAAGACCTGCTGAAGTTTGTCGGCGCTGCGCGCAGTGATTGCCACCCGTGCCCCGGCCGCGTGCAGGGCCTGGGCGGTGGCAGCGCCGATGCCGCTGCTGGCACCAATCAACCAGCAGCGTTTGCCGTGCCAGTAGCCTTTGTTCATCGGTACTCTCCCGGCTGTGGGTAGGTCCTCGCCAGTTCCGCCATGGATGCCGGCAGACGGTGAATTTCGATGATTGCCTCTCCGACAAAGATCCCCCAGAAGCGCATTCGACTATGATTGGTGACATGATCCGCATCCAGGCGATACATACGGTCATCGGTGCGCAGGTTGTAGAACTTCCCGCCCACGGGTTGGCGAACGGTGTAGCGCCAGTGCATGGCATAGCCCTCCGAGGCGCCCTCGGCGATGCCCACCAGGTCCCCAGCGGATCCCTTGGCAGTGGCGCGAAAATTTTTGCGGTCGGTGATCTGTAGATTCCAGATGCGTTCAGCGTGGCTGTTCGCGCCCTGGTCGTCAAGGAAAGTGAAACGCTCCTCCAGCGTCCCTGTTTCACCCTGCCATTCGCCAAACAGATGCATAAAGAAGCGGTTACGTACCCGGCCGCGGCGATCACAAAAGATGCCACTGGCCGCCAACGGACCGGAGAAAAACTGATCGAGGGGAAATTCGGGTACGCCTTTGGCGTACGCTCTCGTGCTGTCAACCGTCATGCTGGCGTCCTCCTGGCTTGTAGTGGATACGACGAAAACGGGCGGAGAGATGCAAAAAAAGGGAGCGCGAACGCTCCCCAATAGGCCACCAGAAGTCAATCTTTGCGAACAGGTATTCGCTGGGGGATTAGTTCCCCATGGGAATGTTCTTTTGGCACCAAGCCACTCAACGCGTAGGCAACGGCAATCAAGCCCAAGATTCCAGCACTCAAATTCCAGAAGGGAAGGCTAGCGGAGCCTTGGCTCGCGAAGAGTCCGGCGAGGAGCAGGAAAAATCCTGCCTTCATCCACGAAAAGTTGTGTACGTTCATCCCGTCCACCTCCTACGCGCTCAGCTTGGTGAGCTGATGTAGATCCATCACCGCTCGGGAGCCCGCCGACTGCCCCTGCGCGATGGAGTCATCGATGGTTTCCGGGCCCGTTGCGGCGCCACAAACATAAATGCCCTTGCGCGTGGTTCCTTGACTATTCGTGTACTGCTCCGCGCGGTCGATGAATCCATGCTTCTCCAGACCAATACCGAACACCTTGGCGATTTCCGGATTGAGGGCGTTGGGATCCATACCAATGGCGTGCACCACCATATCCATGGGGATGACAATGGGGCGCTTGACCAGGGTATCCTCGCCCTTCACCAGCAAACGGCCGTCGGGGGACTTGGTTACCTCGGCGATACGTGCCTTGACGAACTTGGTTTTGTACTCTTCCTGACTCTTCCAGTAGAACTTGTCTTCGTAGAGACCGAAGGTGCGGATGTCCATGTAGTAGATGAAAACATCGGTCGTTGGCGATAATTCTTTGATTTCCATCGCCAGGTTAGCAGAGACCGTACAACAGATCTTGGAACACCACTCGCGGCCGATCTGACGGTCACGGGATCCGACACAAAGCAGAATGGCAACACGTTCTGGTACACGACCATCAGAGGGACACCGAATCTGACCGATACCGACCATCTGCTCCATCTGTGTGGTGGTCAACACGTCCTCGTAGGTACCAAAGCCCCACTCGGGTTTGTTGATGGAATCGAAGTGAGTGAAGCCTGTGGCCAGAACGATGCTGCCAGCTTCGACCTTGTCACCGTTGCTTAGGGTGGCGATAAAGCTGCCCGCTTCGCCCTCCAATTGCGTCACTTTTGTCGATTTGCGGATGCTGACGTTACCGTCGCCGTCCACTCGGCTCACCATGCGCCCGATGGCGTCTTTCGCCCACTCGCCCGAGGGCACAAGTTTGGAGTAACCAGAGATTATCGGTGCGCCGCCCAGCACATCTTCTTTCTCGACGATGACTGCTTTCTTGCCCATTCCGGCGACGGTGGCAGCGGCCGATAGCCCTGCCGGACCCGCACCAACGATGAGAACTGTATCTTGAGATGCCATGACACTGCTCCTTTGCTGACCCTATGAGAGGAGCATAGTACTGGCATTTCTATCTGTCAACAGTTTGTACTAGACAAAATATGATCAAGATGATCGCGGCGGGTTCTGCCAGCTCTGCACCGCCTCAAGGAGCTCACGCAAGCGCCGAAAGCGTGGTTCGCCACCCTCTTCGTCGATCTCTTCCGCGCCACTGCCGCTCAACCAGAGCGTACTCTGCGCCGGCATCTCGCGACGCAGATGAGCAATGGCCTGTTGCGTAGTGGCAGAAACCGATGCCGCAGAAATCGCGATCAACAGCACCGGAACGGCACAGTGGCGTAGGCAGGCGAGCACCTCCTCCATATTCGGTTCACTGCCCAAAAACAGCACATCAGCGCCGCTGCTCAGCAAGAGGGTGCGGGTCATCTGCAGTTCGAGCGAGCGGTTTTCCCCGGGTAGGTCGGCGAGAACGATCTGCAGTGCCTTTGCATCCGGAGGGGGGAGCATAGCTATGGCTAGAGCCAAGGTCTCCAGGATCTGCTCCGTGGCGATCTGCAGGCTGAAGCCCGGCAGCGAGTCATCCAGTTCTGCACGACTCAGTCGTTGTTGCAGGGGGGCGGCGATCTGTGTAATGAACTGTCTCACCCCCTCGGCAGTCAGCTGCTGGCGCAGCAACCTTCGATGCGTGCGAAAATCCCGCAGGCGCAGAGACTCCCAGAGATCGTCCAGCAACGGAGACTCGCCCGGCGTGATATTGCTGGTGCTGCTGTCGGGAAGCTCTTCGAGTAGGCGATCGAGCTTTTCTTCGTCAGCACCGACCACGAAACCGGGACGATAGCCGGCAGCCAGCAGTTTGTTGATGTTCTGCAAACGTTCAATCTGCGATCGACTGTACAAGCGATTACCGCTGCCGTCGCGTTCGGGTACCGGAAACTCATAGCGGCGCTCCCACATCCGTAGCAATTCCTTGGAAATACCGGTTTCCTGTTCGACGACGCTGATCGGGTATAGGCTTTCTTCGCTTTGCATGGGATTTTCGTTCTCTATTTGTATAGGACGTACTTGAGACTGGGTTGAGGCTGGATTACACTGTTTCCAAGGTCACTATGCCGTATAGTACAAAAGTTTGCACACCTTCAACATAGGGGAGTCAGTGAAAGATTTTTTTCCGCAGGCATGGCGCAATCAACTCGCGCGTATCGACAAGCGCCAGATCGAAGATTGGGGTTTTGGCGTTATTGCCCTGGATGATGCGGCACGAGTGGTGCTGTTCAACAGTGCAGAAGAGCGGCTCAGTGGCTTGCCGCGCGCGGAGGTGATTGGCAAGGATTTTTTTGTCGAGGTCGCACCTTGCACCGCGAGCCGGTTGTTCCGTGGTCGTTATCTGCAAGCCCGTGCGCAGGGCCAGCTCGATGAGCACTTCTTCTATACCTTTACCTACCGCATTCGCCCAATCTCGGCGCATGTACACATGCTACACGACCGAAATCAATCGCCCCTGGTCTTCCTTTTTCTCGATCGTGTCGTTCCGCTCTTCGAGGATCTGGCATGAGCGCGCAACTGCAGCCACAGTCCGAGGAAGCCTTGCTGCTGGCTCTCGACGCGCTGCGACAACAGAAATTTCAAACGTCGGGACTGCGCGACGAACAGGATCTTCTGCTGTATTTCTGTCTGCAAAGCCTGTGGCAGCTCCTCAACAATGCTTATCAGGGGGACGGCAGGGCGTTTCTGAGCTCGGAGCAGACTCGGCTGCTGCAACTTGTCGATGGACGCATCGCCCAACTGGAAGCCAAGCTCCCTCAGGCATTGGTGCTGGGTGTGCAGCACTGTCTGCGCCGCTATCTGGCTGCCGTGGATGAAGCGCAGTCCGACAATGTGGAGGGGTCGGCGTGAATGCGCGCCGGGAGCTACTGCAGCTCCTGCGTGCCGGTCTTGAGTCGGGTTTCATTCTGGATTGGCGGGTGGCTGGCGCGAGCCATGGTTGGCCGGGTCCTGCGCTTCTTGCGTGGGCCTTGCGTTTGCGACAGCGTTGGCGCCAGCGCCTGGCCCCGCGTTCGCGGATCGCCGTCATGCTGCCCAATAGTCCGGCCTTTCTGGCGTATTGGCTCGCCGCCTGGCAGGGAAACTGGGTGTTCTGTCCGCTGCCACCGTTACCAGAGATGGAGCTGGAGCGGCGCTTGCGGCTGCTCGCGCCACAGCTCATGGTGCTCTGGCAGGATGGCGCGCTGCGCGAGCACTGGCATCCTGCGGCGCAGCCCGTTGCCGATCCGGAAGACCTGGCCAGCATTTTCTGGACCTCTGCGAGTGTGGGGCCGGGTAGCGCTTATGGTCTGGGGTATGACGCGCTGCTGTGGCAACTGCAGCAGCACGCCCCAGCGCTGGATCTCGACCGCAGCAGCCTGGTCCGCAACACCTTGTCTTGGGCACATATTTTTGCCGGCGTTCTCGAGCTCCTGCCGGCAGTGGCGGCGGGTACGGAGCTGCGCGTCGCTGCGCTCAGCGAGATCCGTCATGAGTCTTTCACGCATCTGTTTACGGTACCTCGCATTGCCCAGCTCCTCCCAAATCCAAGCATCTCTGCGCTGCAGGGTGGAATCATCGGCGGGGCGGCGGTGGATGCCAGTCTGGCCCAACGTCTGCTCGGCAGCGCCGTGCGGGTGGGGTATGGGCAAAGCGAGGCGGGACCCGGAATCTTATTGGGCGAGCCGGGCGTGTTCTCGGTCGCCTATGTCGGTTCGCGGCTGCCGCAGACTGAGCTGGAGCTGCGAGAAAGCCTGCGCTATCGCTCGCCGGGCCGGGCAATGGGGCGCTGGAATGGTCAGGGCTGGGAGGATCTAGAGGATGCGCAGGGCTGGGTTGATAGCGGTGATCGTGTCGTCGCCTTGTCCGATGGGCATGGTTTCCAATGGCAGGGGCGCATCGATGCCGCGTTCAAGTTGGCGGATGGTCGCGGCGTGCAGCCAGAGAACGAAGAGTTGCGCCTGCAGGCGCAGTATCCCGATCTGGAGGCGCTGATCCTGGGTGCGCCGGGATCCCGGCGTCTTACGGCTCTGGCGTCGGCGCCCCCCGCGCTCTGGCGCAGGCTGCGCTGGCACGAACGCTATCCGCTCTTTCTCTTGCCCCCGGAACAATGGAGCGTCTGGCAGGGCGCAACTGGCAAGATTCGACGAGGCGACTTGTACGCCCATTGGCGACATATTTTGGTGCAGGCAAGGCGCGTGTAAGGAGGCACAACATGGAACGATCACTACTGGTTACTGGAGCTTCGGGTTCGCTGGCCACGGAACTGATCCGCCAGGCGCGCGATGACAACTGGCGGGTGATTGCCGTATCCCGCAAATTGAGACCAGAAGACTGGGATAAAGAGGATCTCTGGCTGCAGGCGGACGTATCCACTGCGGCCGGCGCGGAGGCCGTTTTCGCGGAGCTCGCGCGGCAGGATCTGGTCCCGGATGCCCTGGCGCATTTGGCAGGCTCATTCCTGCTGGCGGGGCTGGCCCAGACTTCGGAAGCAGCGTATCGCCAGTGTCTGGCCGCCAACCTCGATTCCGCCTTTTTCCTCCTGCGGAATTTCGTGAATATCCGACGAAAAGCCGGTGGTGGCGGAGCCGCTGTCTTTGTCTCGTCCGTAGTGGCGGACATTGGTGTTGCCTTTCACGAAGCGGTAGCGGCGGCGAAGGGCGGCTTGGAATCCCTGGTGCTAGCCGCCGCTGCCACCCATGCACGCGACCAGATTCGCATCAATGCCGTGCGTTCCGGTCTGATGGATAGCCCGGCCGCAGCGCACATCCTGCGCAATGAGCGCGCGCGGGATCTCGCCCGCCAGCAGTATCCATTGGCTTCGCTGATTTCGCCTGAGGAAGTCGCTCAGGCCATTCTGTACTTACTGTCGGCAGAGCAGATTACCGGACAGATTCTGGCGGTGGATGGCGGGTTTGGCGCCATCCGGCCCTTGGTGACGCAATAGCAGCCCAGGGCCCGCAGTGCGGGTCCGGGGCAGGCTGATTACGCAGCGGGCATGGGCGCGACGCGGAAGGTCTCGAAGATGATGTCGATGGCGGTGTGTTGCGCCCCGTGCGCGACGGCGTCGAAGATGTCCTGATCGCTCCAGTCCAGCGCGCGCAGTGCAGCAATTTCTTCGTTCTTCACGCTATGCGGGTTACGCACCGCACGAAGCACATAGTCCAACAAGTGATTCTCCCGCTTCTCCAGAGGTCCTTCCAACGGATGCTCGCGGGCCTTGGCGATAGCTTCCGCTGAAAGTCCCGCATTCAACAGAAGCGATTTATTGAAGCCAATACAGAATTGGCAATTTCCGTCCTCTGACAGGATGTAGCGCAGCATCGCCAGAAAATTGGCGGAAAGCCGCGGGTGCTGGCCGAAATAGCCAAGGGTCTGCATCTGAATCTGCAAGAGTTTGGGGCTGACACCGAAGAGCTGCAGCCCCTCAGGCACGCCTCCGAAGGATTGGGTGATGGCCGCATAGAGCTCCGCCAACTCGCCCTGTGCGTCTTTGGGATCGGTAAGATGAAGTGTTGCCATGAGATGATCCTCCGTTAGATTGGAGAAGACAACATACCAACCGAACGGTATGTAATCAAGTAAAAAGAGTTCCGGCAAGCTGGGTGGATCAGTGCCACCAAAGAATCAAGCGCGGGGTAGTAGCTGATCTAGTGCATTTGCAAATGCCTGCCGATCGGCGTGGCTGAGTGCAGTGGGGCCCCCTGTGTGCACTCCAGAGTCGCGCAGTTGCTCCATCATGTCACGGATCCGCAAGCGCTCGCGGATGGTTTCGGGGGAATATCGCTCCCCACGCGGGCTCAGAGCATAGCCACTTTTCTCCAGCACGGCGGCGGCTAGCGGAATGTCGCCAGTGATTACCAGATCGCCTGCCGCGATTTGCCGGACAATTTCCTCATCGGCCACATCAAAGCCCCTTGGCACGACCAGAGTACGGATAAAGGCAGAGCGAGGTACGCGCAGAGGCTGATTGGCTACCAGGGTCAAGGGTAGCTTCAAGCGCTCGCTGGCGCGATACAGGATTTCTTTAATGACGTTGGGACAAGCGTCGGCATCCACCCAAATATGCATGTGACGGATCTCAGGAAGGTTGGACTGAAAACACCATGTCACAGATATGACTTTCTCACAATCGATGCCTTCAAGGAGGACAGTTGACTGCGTCTCCTATGAGAACCGCTAATCACACCTGGCGGCATTGCGGGCGATGTTGGACACCAACATGCTGCTTTCTGGCATTGCCTAGCCCGCCAGTGTGTCGGGCAAGATTCTGGCTGCGTGGCGACATGCTTCTGTCAGAGGTGCTGTTGTCAGACTATATCCTCGAAGACCTTCGGCGGGTACTGCCTCGACTGGCGCACCGCCATGGGTTGATTGCGACCGAGATGAGCGATCTGGTCGATATTATGCCTATCCAAGCAGAACTGATCACCCCCTACCTGGGCTCGATCCGCACTTGCGCTACGACAAGGGTCGACCGGTGCTGCATACTCCGCTGACCGCATTAAAGTCGTCGGGTGTAAACTATCTCATTACTGGGGTCAAAGATCTTCTGGCGTTAGCCGATCGTTACTCTGTTGTCACCCCAGCAGAGTTCTGGGAGGCGCATGGCGGAGTGTAACTCTGCAAGGGGTGCTTGAGACTGGAGGCGGATGCTGGGTTGGATTACTCTTCGACGAGAATGATTGGTGGTGCTCCGAAGCAGCCTGCAGGTCAGAGTGCCAATTTTAACTGCGAGCTTGATATTGACAAACGGAGTTAAGATGCAGTAATTTAGGTTAACTCGATAAATTCCAGATATTCAAAATCGGGTAAGTGAAAAACTTTCTCGGCAATCAATGCGTCAAGAAATTTTTAAAGGAATTATTTCATGGGTGCGTTATTTTTAGACTTTCTAAAAAACATTAATTCATTTACTTCATTTCTAGATTTGGTTTTAGTTGCCGTATTTATTGTTATCTTTAATGTAATTAATCTTCTATCTTCAGGAAAAATATATAGAATAAAAATATCTAAATCGGATACAAATTTAAATATTATTGAGAAGCTCGTCGGTAGCAGCAATGTAAACCTTAGCGATGAACAAAAAGCCCTTTGTGATCAGATAGTAACAGAATCTCTGATCAATATCTGGACCGGTTACAGGATCAGGCTTGATCAACTATCAGTATACAATTTTGTAATGGCAACCACTGGAAATCAATTTCTGGCAGTATTTTGCGCTAAGTCAAAAAGACCGGGGGAAACAATAAGAGAAAACTCCAAGAGATCTGCAGTGGAATCTGGGATAATTACTATATTTGTTTTTGTATTTTTATTTTTAGGATCTTTTCTTGCTGGGTTTATTATGTCTAAATCGAAAGTCGCAACTCGAATTGATCTAAATTTTAAATATACAATAGAATTTTATTCTGATATATTTTTTATGTTCGTTTTTTTTGTTGTCTACATTTTTTCTTTCAATCGGTTTACAAATTCTACTATACTCTGGTATAAATGCCGAAAAAACAAAGAATTTGGAGAATTCAAGTAATGAATTCATATAACGACTAGCTTCTGCACGCTGTTCGTTAAAAAACTGTAGACGTTTGTCCAATCAGATGAAAATATTCTGAAAGTAATCCTGTTGAATGCCTCGGTTATTTATCCAAATAGCCGCCATCCACCGTCGTTGGCCCTGATGGTCGGCAGCATACACTTTTCCTCAATGAAAGTCATCACATATAGGGTTAAGATTTTTTAACCGAATGTCATTTGTGCCTTTGGCTCATTAAGCCGAACTTTTAACAGCATTGGGAAATCAGCCGGCCAAGTCATGTATGCCAAATGCGGCGGATATTCCAAATTTATCAGATAAATGTGGCTATAATTGTGCGCTTCTCTGGCATCAACGTTTAGCCAAACGGGCAGTATCACGGTCTTATTTCCGAATATCTTCCGAGCAAGAATTGAGTCGAACTCCGCGTGTCCTCAGCCATCATTTGATAGAAAATTATGTGACAAAATAACAATGCATTTGTTAGTTTCACGAAGTCCACGCTCTATGCTTGATCAAAGGCTATCATCTACCTTCAATGAGAACTCATCGTACCACACTGTGCAGAAATTTTTTGCAAGCTTATGTGCGAGCTCTCGAACAAAAGAATCCTTGCCACGGGAGTCGTGTGAAATAAAGGCGAGCGGTTTCTCGCTCGCGGGGCGACTTCGGGCATGCTCTCGATCACAGATATACAGAAATAATCTCGCATTCAAAATTTATCAACTAGTGATGCTCTTTGCGCCATTGTGAGATCAAAATGGAGATAGAATTGAGCTCTTCTCGTGAGCTGAAGAGTCGCGCTCGATTGTCGCTCAGAGTATTCAGAGTGTCCCGTTTCCACATGGATAGTGTCTCCCCTGGATCTGAGACATCAATGTTCCGGTTCCGATGAGTGTAAGAGTGTGCTCTAAGCACTGAGACAACCCATTATTTCCTGGTAAATAGAAATACCAATACTTTGAGTTTGCTTCGAAATCATAAGCAATCTTGGCAATTAAGTTTGCAAGCACGACACCGTCTCTGGTGGCAAGAGTTCACGGAAGATGCATTGCCAGTACTAGTGTCCAGTCAGTATCAAAATACTCCAGAATGGTAGCCATTGAATTCTTCCAATATCCTAAGATGCTGCTGAAAAACCAACAATGAAATCCGGGAGACACCCATTTTCCCAAAAGATACGTCTTCTGAACGTTGGGTATCTGGAAACTTTTCGGCGAAGAAATCTGTTAGTTATCCTATCCGCTTTTCGCCTAGAAAACACGACTGTCAAACATACAGACCCATCTTTGAATGATAGCTTCCGCTGCATAATCGTCTATTCCGCATTGGATCATGCAGCCTCGTGTTGCAGGGATTCGTAGCCGATGCAGGCCAGCCAAACCGTCTTTGGTATGGGTCTGGCCCCACTTTTATAGTAGGCAATCATCCGGCGGGTCATACCAATAGCCTGGGCAGCCTGATTCAGGCTGAGTCGGTTCCGCTCCATCCAGCCAGCGAAGTCCTCGCGGGTCGGCAGGCCTGCCTGCTGGCGACCCAGGCTATACAATTGGTCTGCCCCCAAATCCAGCCCGCCCGGCCAACTCAGGCCATCTCCCCAGTCATCGCTCTGGACTTGCGCAAAAATCGCCGGATCGCGGAGAGCGGCAAAGGGGTCTCCTTCCCGTTTGGCACCGATAGTGCTGACCAGATCTGTCACAAAAGTTTCTCTAGTCGACCACTCAATGGTGGCCTGGAATGGCCCGGTGATCTCGATTTTACGAATTTGTGGTGCATGGTTCATGGATTCAGCCTCCGATATTCCGCTAGCAACATTTCTCGACGCGCCGCTATCCAAGCGCGCACGGGAAACAACCGCTTCCTCGGTGTCACAAAGCCTGAGAGTAATTCCCCGATTTCGATGGCCAAAGACACCCGTGATCCATCCCGGAATTGAACGTGGACGTGAGGCAACAGATGAGGCTCTCGACCGTTGATGCGTACACGCCAATCATCCACAGGAGGATACGTCATCATAAGTTGAGGATAGGGCATCTATTGCACTACCTCAAGGGGTGATCACCGCCTTTAGACGCCAACGGCAGATGAATTCGCACAGCTCAGACCCCTAGCAACTTGAAAGAACGTCTTTGGCAGATAATCTCTTGCTCAGCGTCGGTTCAGGCCGCGCTTTTGCAAAAATTCCCGCATGTGTGGGCGCGCTTCACGACCCACCAGGCCCGCTACCTGTTGCGACCAGGAGCTATCCTTGCTGTTGCTGCTACGTTGCCCGTAGTACGCACGCATCTCTTCATCGTAGGCCGCAATCCCATCCTGCTCGCTGTTGGCGTCGTAGTGGTCTTTCTTGCGCACGACGGACAGCGGCAGACGCGGCTTAACCTCAGGGTCCTGCGCGGGATAGCCCAGGCAGAGTCCGAAGACCGGGTAGGCCTGCGCCGGAATATGCAGAAGGTCACTGATCTCCTGTGGATGATTGCGCACGGCGCCGATATAGCAGGTGCCCAATCCCAGGGACTCCGCAGCAATCACGCAATTTTGTGCGGAGAGCGCGGCATCGATGGTGGCAATCAGAAAATGCTCCGTCATTCCATCGACAAAGGCTGTGCCTTGGCGTTCACAAATGTGTTCCGCCCGGTGCAGGTCGGCGCAGAAGAGCAAAAAGACCGCGGCAGTACGGATCTGGTCCTGGTCTCCCGCGAGCTGGGCAACCTGCGCCCGGAGATCACGATCATCGACCTGGATCACGGAGTACGCCTGGATGTTGCTGGAGCTCGCTGCCGCCTGGCCACAGCGTACAATCTCCTCTACCACGGCGTCCGCGACCGGCTCGGGACGAAACTGACGGATGGAGCGATGCGTCTGCAGAAGGGAAAAAACATCATTCATGCTATACCTCGGAAGTCAGCGAAGAGAGACAGCGCGGTTGAGCCACCAGACCGTACCGTTCAAATAAAAGGCCACGCAGAGCCAGAGCAGGTACGGGAGCATGAGCATACCGGCAACGGATTCGATTTGGAAAAAGAGGATGGTTGCGATCAGCACCAGGGCGAAGAGAAGAGACAAATCCAGCCAAGCGAGCAACATGCGCCTACGTCCAAAAAAGATCCACGACCAGGCGGCGTTGGCGACCAGTTGCAAGGCGCAGAGAATCAGGGCCGCACTGCGGATGGGCGCGGCGGGGGCGAGCCAGACCATCGCCGCGGCCAGCGCCATGAGGATGTAGAGCAGCGTCCAGACCAAAGGAAAAACCCATGGCGGGGGCAATCCCGGTGGCTTGCGCAGCGACTGGTACCACGAACCCGGCCGGTAGCGAGCCCCAGTAAAGGCAGTAGCAAAGCTCAAGGCCAGGCTGATGGTGTAGGTAAGTACGACCACGTTCCCTCCCAGCAACTGACGGGTGCCGGTATCACTTCCCCGCGCGAGGCGCCGCACAGGCGGGTAGAGTACGACGTCTACTCCGGGGATGTCATAGCCGCTCGATTGGCTGCGGTATCGGGGAGCTTATGCATTTCCAGAGTAATGTCCCCGGCATGCAGTCCATACCAGGTGACATCGGTGCGATCGATGACAACATCCGGCTGAATCATGTACATCCAGTCATCGGCATGGAGATTATAGTAGCTTTTCCCCACTGGCTGTTTGACGTTATAACTCCAGTGCAGGGCAAAGCCATAGGCGTCACCTTTCGCTGCCTTGACGTCCCCGGCCGAGCCTACCGCATAGCCCGAGAAATGATGGTCGCCATCGTCCTGCAAATACCACACGCGCTTGGCGTGGGTAATCTTGCCGTCGTTGGCAATATAGGTGAAATATTCATCCAGAGTGCCCTTGTTGCCGTCCCAATGGCCGAGCATGCGCACGGTGAAGCGGTTCACCACTTTACCGGAGCGGTTCTGAAACATGCCTGTAGCTAGCAGGGGACCGTTGAAGAATTCGCGCAGCGAAAAATGCGGCTGCGTGTGGGCGTAGTCTGACGGCAGTGTTGCGCAGCCCGACAGGGCTACGGCGATAGCCACGGGGGTTAGGATATAGGGGATCTTCATGGATGTGCTCCTGAGAGGGTGGTAAAACGAAGAGCGGCCCGGTCGACTCGCTCGGGTTGTAAAAGGTAGATGGCCCAGAGTTTGAACAGCGCGGGTACGAGGGCATATCCCAGCAGCAGGGCCCATAGATTCTGCCCTTCGACGCTGTACCCGAGCCATTGCAACAGGGGCAGAATGAGCCCAGCACCAATGGCGGTCGCGGCCTTGCCCACCCAGTTGTAGAGACCGAAATAAGAACCTGCACGAGCGTCCGGATCGGCATCAGTGTGATCGGCAAGAATACTGGGCGGCAACGCCTGATCGGCGCCGAGGGCCAGGCCACTGAACAGGCACACCAGGGCGTAGCCCCAAAGCAGACCAGGCCCAAGCAAGACCGCGCCGAGAAAGGCGAAGGTTGCCAGCAACATGGCCCAGCGCCAGGCGCGGGCCTTGCTCTGCCGATGGGAATACCAGAGCCAGAAGGGCATGCCAGCAGCTCCGGACAAGAAATAGAGCAGCAGAAATCCCGGCGCCCAATGCGGAGCTCGCAAGATCTGATCCACAAAAAAGAAGAAGAGGGTGGCAGCTACGGTGTTGGCGCTCTGCGAGAGGGTGTAGACGGCGAAGAGGCGTCGCGTTGCCGGCCGACGCAGAGGCTCGTAAAAGCGCCACCAGGCTCTCTGCGAAGTAACCGCTACCGGACGTCGCAGGCTCCGATTCCAGAGCGGAATGGCCGCAAAAAAGAGTAATACGACAAAAACCAGGGCAAAGGCCTGCCAGGCGGCCTGAGCGGGAAGATGCCGCTGCAGAAGCTCGGGCAGGATGGCCGCCAGGAGTACGCCAATCAATGCCGCCCCTTCCCGCGCCGTGGTCAACCAGCTACGCGCCTGATATTGGGTGGAGAGCTCGGCCGCCATTGCCTGGTAGTTCAACCCACTGACGCTGTAGGCGACGTAAAAGGCGATGAGTGCCGGGGCCAGAGACCACCAGATTGGGAGACTGCGAAGCGGGTTGAAGAGAAAATAAAAGCTGAGCGCAAGCGGCAATAGACCCCAGGCAATCAGGCCCACCCGCGCACCGTGCCGGGCTGCCCAGGCGTCGCTCCAGCGTCCAATCAGCGGGTCGATGACGGCGTCGCCCAGACGCGTCAGCAGGAGCAGCAGCCCCACCCCCCCCAACGACAGGCCGTAGCGGGTAGCATAGAGGTGCGGCAGGAGCAGGTATACTGGCAGAGCACCAAAGGCCAAAGGTAGGCCGAACGGAGCATAACGCAGGAGGATGGCAAATTTGGGACGCTCTGGTTCAGTCATGGAGACCCAACAGCTTTTTGCGCAGGCCGGGTACTCTGGTACGCGGATCGAGCCAGATGCCGAAAAATGCTGGACAGAATTTGGGATCGTCGATTTTGCTGTAAAGCTTTCCGTCAAAATAGAAGGCGGTGTACTGCTGTGGAACGCAGAGGCCGACCAGTTCATCGCCGCTGTGCACAGAGGGAAAGGCTTGTCGCAGCTCCCGAGCAAATTCCTCTCGCAGTGCCGGGTCGGGATGGCTCAATCGATCCATTTCTCGTAAGGAGGTTTTGGCGAGCTGAGCGCTGCTGAAACTTCGGTCATAGCGGATGGCCAAGGCGAAAGGCTCGGCAGCCGGTTCATAGTCCTTGCCGCTCACATACAGCGCTGCGTCGTAGACGTGAAACAAAAACCAGTCGAGTTGGCCTGCACCGAGCAGGTGTAGGTTGGGAACAGCGCTATACAACGCCGTTGGTAAGGGAATGTCTACGCTTTCGGCACATGCCAGGGGTGGAGCACCAAGCGCCAGTATGGTAACGAGGACCAGCAGCCTACGCATGGGCGAGGGTCCACTGGCCGACATTGATGCTGCCCTCACGGAAGCCGGCCTCGCAGTAGGCCAGATAAAATCGCCACAGCCGCTGGAAGCTTTGCTCGTAGCCCATCTGACTGAGCCGAGTGCTCTGGGCATCGAAGCGGGTGCGCCAATAGTGCAGGGTCCGGGCATAATCCTGGCCGAACTGGCGGCGCCCAAGAACTTGCAGTCGCGCTGAGCGCAGCTCTGCGTGAAATGCCTTGGGCGAGGGCAGGAAGCCGCCCGGGAAGACATGGCGCCGGATGAAATCCGAGCCGCGGCAATACTGCGGATAGAGTTCGTCAGCAATGTCGATGCTCTGTACTACCGCTCGTCCTCCCCGGCGAAGCAGGCGAGTGAGGGCCTGGAAATAGGTAGGCCACCACTCGCGGCCCACCGCCTCGAACATCTCGATGGAGACGATGCCATCGTAGCTGCCCGCAACGTTCCGATAATCGCGGTACTCCAGGGAGGCCAGATCGGCAAGGCCCGCTTTTTTCAGACGTTCCTGGCCGTAGTGCAGCTGCTCGCGCGATAGCGTGATGCCGTGCACGCGGTAGCCCTGACGTGCGGCATATTCGGCGAAAGCGCCCCAGCCACAGCCAATTTCCAGGATCGTCGCCCCCGGACGCAAACGCAGGCTGGCCAATGCTATGGCATATTTTCTTTCTTGTGCCTGCTCCATGCTTTCGTCTGCGTCCTCAGAAAAACAGGCACTGGAATAGCTCATGCTGGGATCGAGCCAGAGCTGATAGAAGTCATTGCCGAGATCGTAGTGCGCCGCAATGTTCTTCTGGCTACCCGAGAGGGTGTTGGCGCGCAAGCGGTCGAGCAGGGCAAAGAAACTCCGTCGCCACCAACTGCCCTGTATCCAGGCCTCTACAGCGTTTCGGTTGCGCAAGGCGAGACTGATCAATTGAACGGGATCATTGCTATCCCATAAGCCCTGGAAATAGCTGCGCCCCATTCCCACATCTCCGTCGCGCAGAATTTGACTGATGCTGCGCCAATCGTGGATCCGCCAGTGGGCCTGCGGTCCCGCTTTCTCACTTTGGAAGCGCCAAAGCTCCCCTTCCGGGGTCTGTACTTCCAGGGATCCGCATTGTAAATGTTGATCGAGAAGCCGATACAGCAGGCGGGCCCTACGCGAGCGTGGTTTACCTGCCCAGTGCAGGGGGGCGGCGGGTGAGGTACTCATGAGCTGATCTCCTGTGCCGGGGGAATGGGTTTGCGTTGCAGGCGAATGCCGGCCCGCCAGAGCTTGAGGGCTTCCCAATGGATGCCGATGGTGACCATCAGGCTCATCAGGGGGTTGCTCAGTACCGCACGCCAAGCGGTACCAGCGCTCAGCTCCTGACGTTGGCCGGCAAGCTGGGTGATCAGACGCACCTCACCATTTTCTCCGACATGATGAATGTCTATCTGGACCCTTTCTGACTCGAAGCGAAAGCGGAACCGGTAGTGGCCATCCACGGAGAAAAATGGCGAGACGTAGAAAGCCTTCTCGGCAATGAACCAGTCATGGCGATCCATCACCCGCCCGTCGGGGTGGCGCACCAGATAACTGTGGTGCTCACCGAAGGTATTGTTGACTTCGGCAAGCACCCCACGCAGCCCACCCTGGGCATCCACGCCCAGCCAGAAGCTGACGGGCTTGAAACTGTAGCCCCACAGACGGGGATAGGTGACCAAATAGATAGCGTCCGCCGCTACCCCGTGCCTGGCAAAGATATCGCGAATCCAGATCGCCGGATCGCTGCCGTCGCGACGTCCGTGATCTGCCACGCGAAAGCTGAGAGGCGTTCGATAGCGCAATGTTTTTCGCAGCTGCTCCTGCTGGCGGATGTCAAAACAGAGCTGAAAGCCGCGATAAAAGAAGGGGCGGCGCTTGGGCTGCAGGCGCTGGTGCATGACCCGTACCGTTAGCAGGGCACCGGTCAGATGGCGTTTTGCGGACATAGCGCACGTCCCTCCTCACGCTGTGCATTCTCCACCTGCCACGGCGCCCGGATACCCAGCGCATTTGCGACAGCCATGGCACTGCGCATGCCATCTTCATGAAAACCATGTCCCAACCACGCGCCGGCAAAGAGCAGTCCGGCATCTCCCTGCAACTCGCGTAAGGTCCCCTGCGCCTGCAACGCGGCAGCGTCGAAAACCGGATGCGCGTAAGAAATCTCCTTCCATACCAGTGACGGATCAGGCTCCCGCTCGGGATTCAGGGTGACGATCACCGGATCGCGAAAGGGGAGAGGCTGCAGACGGTTGATGAGATAGCTGACGGCTACTGAGGCGTCCGAATTGCCGGTGTTCTCGCGGTGGAAGTTCCAGGCCGACCAGGCCGCTCGCCGGGTGGGGAGAAAGCTGCGATCCCGATGCAGAATCGCCCGGTTGGGTTGGTAGCGAATCGCCTGCAGCGCCTGCCGTTGCCGCTGCCAATTATCACTCAGGAGTGCGGCTGCCTGATCGCTGTGTACGGCGCTGATCACCCGATCGAAGTCTTCCGTCCCTTTGCTACTGTGCACACGGATACCATTGCCGATGGGCTCGAGACGCTGCACGGGATGATTCAGGCGGACGTCTGGAAGTTCGCGCAGAATGCGCTCGACGTAGATCCGACCACCGCCGCGCACGGTGCGCCATTGCGGGCGGCGCAGCACATTCAGCAGGCCATGATTATGACAGAACTGCAGGAAGGAGCGAGCGGGATATTCTTCCATCTGCCGCACGGGACAAGACCAGATGGCGGCGGCCATGGGCAGCAGATAGGCCTCGCGCAACCAATCTCCGTAGCCCCCGCGTTCCAGAAACTGGCCCAAGCGAACATCCTCGGTACTTTTCTGCAACCAAGCCTTTGCATCCCGGTTGAAACGCAGGATGTCGCGCAGCATACCGTAGAAGGCGGGACGGGACAGATTGCGGCGTTGTGCAAAAAGACTGTTGAGATTGGTGCCGCTCCATTCCAGCCCCAGTTCGGAGAGACGAACGCTGAAAGACATGTTACTGGGCACGGTCTCGATGCCGAGCTCGGCGAAAAGGCCGAGCAGATTGGGGTAGGTCCAGTCGTTGCAGACGAGAAAACCGGTGTCCACTGGGGCACGGATTCCCTCATGCTGAATATCGACGGTATACGTGTGCCCACCGAAGCGGCTGTCCGCCTCGAAAAGGGTTACCTGATGCTGCCGGTTCAACAGCCAGGCGCTCGCCAAGCCAGAAATTCCACTCCCGATCACTGCTATGCGCATACCCTTCTCCGGTGCCTGTATTCAAGGTATCTACGTGGCTATTTCGTAGCTGGATGCAGCACCCATTGCTGCTGCGCCAATATGTTCATATTATGTATAGTACAAAATTTGCGCAAGAGATGACGAGATGAAAAAAGCCCAGCTTCCCCAGAAGCTATGCCCAGTGTGTAATCGGCCTTTTTCCTGGAGGAAGCGCTGGCGCAAGGACTGGGAGCAGGTCAAATACTGTTCTCAGGCATGCCGTAGTCAGAAACACAAGGAAGACAAAACATGAACGTGGATCGCCTGATTCTGATCCTGGGTGACCATCTCGACCCTCGCCATCCCGCATTGATGGACATGGATCCGGCTCGAGATCTCTGTGTCATGATCGAGGCGCACAGCGAGGCGGAGATTGTCTGGTCACACAAGCAGCGTATCGCACTGTTTCTGAGCGCCATGCGGCATTTCGCCGCCGAGTTGCAGGAGCGCGGACTGCCCCTGCTCTATCGCAGGCTTGAGCCTGGTCGGAGGATGTCGCTGACGCAGCAGCTCGATGAGATCCTGACAGAGCAGTGTCCCCGCGAGCTGGTCTGTGCTCGCCCCGGTACCTGGGCATTGCGCGAGGAAATCCGCAGTCTCTGCAGCAAATACGACGTGCAATTTCGCGAAATCGAAGATCACCGTTTTCTCTTCCCGCAGGAGGTCTTCGACAACTGGGCGGGCGGACGCAAACAGTACCGTATGGAGCTTTGGTACCGCCACGTACGCAGTCGCAGCGGCATCCTCATGGACGGTGACCAACCCCGCGGCGGGCGCTGGAATTACGACTCCGAAAATCGCAAGAGCTTCTCGCGTGCCGGGCCCGGATGGTTGCCGGAGCCCGTCCTCTTTCCCCCGGATACGATCACCGAGGAAATCTTCGCACTCGTAGAGCGGGAATTTCCGCAGCATCCCGGCGCTCTGCAGCATTTTTCCTGGCCGGTGACTGCGGCGCAGGCAGAGGAGGCGCTACAGGATTTTCTCCGCCATCGTCTACCCAGCTTTGGTGCGTTTCAGGACGCCACCTGGCCGGGTGAGGTCTGGCTCTATCATTCCCGTCTGTCGGCAGCGATGAATCTGGGATTGCTGGATCCACGCCGGGTGATCGCTGCGGCGATAGCCGAGCTGGATGCCGGAAAGGCGCCATTGGCGGCGGTAGAGGGCTTCGTGCGGCAGATCCTGGGTTGGCGCGAGTATGTGCGCGGGATCTACTGGCGCGAGATGCCTGGCTATCTGGAGAGCAATGCCCTGCGAGCCGCACAGCCGTTGCCGTCTTTCTACTGGACCGGTGACACGGAAATGGCGTGTCTGCGCGATGTGTTGCGCCGTACCCTGGACTTTGCTTACGCCCATCATATCGAGCGCCTGATGGTTACCGGCCTGTTCGCCTTGCTGCTTGGCGTGCGGCCCGTTGCGCTACACGAGTGGTATTTGGCCATTTATGTGGATGCCGTGGAGTGGGTGGAGTTGCCCAATGTTTTGGGCATGTCGCAGTACGCCGATGGCGGCATGCTGGCGTCCAAGCCGTATGTGGCCAGCGGCCAATATCTGCAGCGCATGGGTGGGCATTGCCAACGCTGCCCCTATCAGCCACAGCAGGCCGCCGGTGCGCAAGCCTGCCCCTTCTCCACGCTCTACTGGGATTTTTTGCAGCGCCACGCAACAAAGTTTGCGCAGCATCCTCGCACCGCCCTGCAATGGCGAAATCTGCAGCGAAAATCTGCGGCGGAGCTGGCCGAGATTCGCGTCCGGGCGGCGGAGCTGCGGGAGCGCTACACCCACGCTTGAGCGCCGGCGCTTTCCCCGGCTTCCACTGTCGCCGGCGCCTGTGCTATAAACCTGCCGAATCCGCAGGGGCAATGGCGTATGGCGAGTGGCATCCTGAGAGACGCTGGGAGTGGCGTGGAACAACTCTGGTTTCATCACCATGCGCCATCCGCGTCGGTGCTGGAAGCCTTGTTGCAGCAACTCGATCTGCCCGATGATCTTTTTGAAGAACTCCTGATCAGCGATCAGAGTCCGCGTTTGGAGCGGATTGGTTCGTTTCTCTTATTGGTGCTGCAATTTCCCTGGCGGGGCGACGACGATCCCGAGTCGCCCTGTGTGCTGCGCCCTTTTGCCCTGCTCTGGGGCGAGGACCGCCTGTGGACTTTTGCCGAGGTGGAATGGCCGTTTCTCGAGCAATGGAACGCGCGCAAGTTTGAAAACCCGCGGCAGACCCTGATCTGGATTCTGCAGATTCTGTCCTCCAGCTACCAGCACACGGTGGAGCGATTGCGGCAAGGGATCCTCGAGGTGGAAGTACGTCTCGACGAGACGCAGCGCACCGAGGACTTTTATGCCCTGCTGGCCCTGAGCAAGGCGCTGACCCAATTCTACGTGACCCTGGCGAGCAACATTGTTGCGATATTCAAGGTCTCGCGCAGTGCCGCCCTTGCCTGGCAAGACGAGGATCGCTCGGCCCTGAATCGTGCCATTGCTGATCTGCAGCATGCCCGGGATCGTGCCGAGATCAGTGCCAGCACTGCCAGTGACATGATGGATGCCTACGCCGGCATGGTGCAGATCAATATCAACCACGGGCTGAAGATCCTCACGGTGATGGCGCTGATCCTCTACGTACCGAGTCTGGTGGCCACGCTGTTTGGCGTGAACGTGCCACTTCTCGAGCAAAAGAGCCATTGGACTGCCTGGGTTGCAATTGGTACGGCCCTTCTCATTTCTACGCTGATGACCCTGCATTTCAAGCGACGAGGGTGGTTATGAAGACTTTGCGTGCAGCTCGTGTCATCGCCATTCGCGGCGAGGGACGCCGCACCTATCACTGGACCAGCGTGGTGGCGCCGGACAGCCAGCAGATAGCGCAATTGACCCAGCGCTTTCAGATTTATGAGGAATATTTTCAGGATGTTCAGGATCTTGACGAGCGCCCGCGTCTGGAAAAAGAGGCCAATAACACCCTGGTGATTCTGAAGGTTCCGGTGGCGCGAAGCGATCCCGATTCGGGCCGTCCCAGTTTTGCCGTGATTCCTTTGGGTATCGTGTTTGGCCGCGAAGAGATTCTTACCGTCAGTTCTGAGGAATTGCCGCTGCTGCGCGCCATCGAGCTACAGTTGCCGCAGGAAACCGACGAGCTCGATCCACGCTGGCTGACGGTAGAAGTGATTCAGCGCATGGCCCGGGCCTTTCTCGATGCCCTGCAGGTCATCAATGGCGAGATCGTGCACACGGAAGCGCGTTTGCATCACTCGCAGAGTAACGACGAATTCTTCAGCATGCTGAGCCTGAGCAAGATTCTGATCCGCTTCACCTCAGCCCTGCGCGGTAATATCTCCGTCTTGCAACAACTGCTGCGTCTACCCATCATTGCGCAGGACGAAGAAGACGCCGAAGATCTGGCCGACGCCCTCATCGATCTGCAACAAGCGCGGGACATGACGGAGGTCTATACCTCTACCATCACCAACATGATGGATGCCTACGGCGGCGTATTGCAGACCAACATCAGTAATACCCTCAAAGTCATTACCGGCTGGACGGTGATCATTGCCATCCCCGCCACCGTCGCCACGATTTACGGTATGAATGTACCACTACCCATACAGAACTGGCCCTACGCCTGGCCGGTCCTGATGGGCGGCGGGTTTCTTGTTTCCCTGTTCGCAGTGCTCTGGTTCCGGAGACGCCATTGGATCTGAACCCCTGGCTCTGGACCCGATGGCGCAGCCCTGCCGCCATGCCGGCGACAGCCCCCGCAACGGGTGCTTTCGTCATTGGTGTAGACCAGCGGGAGGGATGGCGTGGTTATGCAGCAGCCCTGGGTTTGCCAGCAGCCTGGTTTGCCTCATCGGACGCAGTCGTGACGCCTGGGAGTCTGGGGGGGCTACGTCTGGAACAGGCGGGCACCGGCGTCTGGCATCTCCATCTGCCTTATGTCTACGATTTCCAGGACACCGAGCGCGGGGAAGAGCGTTTGATGGAGTCTGTGCTGGGCGTGATCATCGGTCCCAGCGGCTTGTGGGTCGTGTCGCCCAGCGAAGGGCTGGACAACCTTTACCGGGAGCTGATCGAGATGAGCGACCCGGATAACCGCGAGCAGGCATTGCTGCGCCTGCTGCTGGTCGTGATCCATAGCCATGATCTCGGCGCGCAACGCATCGTCGCGCGCCTGAAGGAGCTGCGTGCCGACCTGCGCAAGTCGATGACCAACCGCGAGTTGCGCGAAATCGTCAAACTCAATCGCAGCATGGGTGATCTCGTGGTGTCATTGCGCGATGTTGGACATACCTTGCGTACCTGGTTGTGGGAACTGGAGGAAACGGATCCCCTGTTGCCCATCGTCGAAGAGCTGCAGGCAGAATTGCGGCGGGTGGAGGATGGCGTTACCCTGATCTGGGAGCGCTATACCTCGGTCACCAATTGCTACACCGGTATCGTGCAGAACAACTCGCACTCGGTCATGAAGGTCATGACCCTGTGGCTGGCGCTGCTGATGATCCCGATCGCCCTGATCATGCCCTTTCACATGGAAACCTATCTGCCCCTGGGACACTGGCATTTCACCTGGTATTTTCTGATCGCCTATGGTTTTGGGGCCTCGCTGCTTATGGCGTGGTGGGGACGCCGTCATGGTTTTTTCGATATCTAGGCGCCGCAGAGCATGCTGAAACGGGTAGAAGGCGCTTTTCTTACCGGCAATGGTCGCGCCCGCGACTGGCTGCAGTTGCTTGCCCCGAGCAAGGACGAGCTGGAACAGGCCGCCAATGGTCTTGGCGTGCCGGAGCCGTTTCTGCTCCGGCGCCTGGAGGACAAGCCTGCGCGCCCTTTTGTGCGGGAGAAGGGCTTCCTCGCGCTCCAGTTGACCGTCCCGCACCATCACGCCCCGCATTCCAGTACCTTCGACCTGTTGCCGCTGACGATTCTGCTGGTGCCAGGGTATCTGGTGACCTTGAGTCAGGAGCCCGTACGCTTTCTCGAAGATGTGCTCAACCCCGCCGCGCCGCGCAAGCGCTGGGAGTTAGTGCTTCAGATCATCCATGAAATCGCCCGCCGCTACGTGCGCATGTCTCGCGATGTTGGGCAGGAGTTGGGGCAGATCGAGAAGGAGCTGCGCCGCGCCCAGCGCGTCAATGTCATTTACAGTGCTTTGGAAGTGAACGACCGTTTGCTGGACCTCGATTTGGGTCTCTTGCAGCTGGAGCACCTTCTGGAGGAACTGCGTCCCTGGCTGCCCAAGGACTCTGCAGAGTTTCTGGAGTATTACGAAGACAGTCGCATCGAACTGCGCCAGGCGCGGGAGCAGGTCGATACCGAGCAGGAGACCATCAATAGTTTGCTCAACGCCTATACCTATGTGGTAAACAACAACGTCAACAACATCTTCAAATTCATGGCCGCCCTGATCATCCTCGCCACCATCCCGCTCTTCATCCCCGGTGCCGCCGCCATGAACGTGGACCTCGGTCCGCTCCCCGATTCCCATTCTGCCTTTTACCTCATCACCGGCGGCCTGATTCTGGTAGAGGTCACTACTGGCCTCATCTTCTATCGGATTGGCTGGCTGCGGTTGCGCTAATAGCTCAAGCCACAGTCTATTTTGTCTCCATCCCACTTTGGTTGCGGCACATACCGGTCTGCGTGATTCTGGTTGCATCACTTATTCCCTATGAGTTCTGATCTCTCAGCGGGCGCCCTGACTTTCAAGCTGGACATCACCCGCCCGCGCAAAGCCTAGCCTGTTTACGAGTCATCAGGCGAAGGGTGATGACGCCTGCCTCTTCCAGACCGCTAGCGACTGCTCCCCGACAGTGCGATGCCGCATTCTCAGCGTTGCGTAAAATGCAAATGAGGTGGACAAAAATTGCGCTTTTCTTGCAACGCTAATTTCGTATCATGGGCATGAGAGCAAGATTTGAATGAGATCTATTTTTTGGTGCAACGATGCACCATGTTAGTGCGCTCAGGAGACGAATTTCCTCCATCTTGCAGATAAATTTCTGGCACGCTGATTGCGTGTCGGTAACTCTAGGCACTGAGGCCTGCTGATACTAGGGAAGGGCAACATTATGACATTTGCATATATCGTCCATTTAGCAAACTACTCTGACGGGGTTCTGTACCTGTTGATGATTCTGCTTGCTATCGAACTGGCAGTGATTATTGATCGTTTCTGGTTTTTGCGAAACGCGATGGCCAAGGGTAGGAAAATTCTGTGGCTGGTGTCCAATCGCGGTAAACTCCGGCGTCCGGATCTTGAAGAACTCTCCGCGATGGCCAAGGGGTTGCCTGAGGAGTCGCTGATTGGCGTGGCTCTGCGCCACTTCAATCTGGTCCACCATTATGGCAGTGCTCGTGGCGAGGCCTTCGCCAACCGACTGGATGAAGCCATCTTCCTAACTACGCCAAGCCTGGACAAGCGGTTATGGGTACTGGACACGATCGTGACCCTCGCACCGTTGTTGGGTCTTTTCGGTACGATTCTGGGAATGTTTCACGCATTCAGTATCCTGGCCGCTCCTGGTCACGACGCGACCTCAGTGACGGGAGGCGTGGCGGATGCCTTGATCGCTACGGCTTCGGGTCTAGCGATTGCCATGATTGGTCTGATCAGCTTCAACGCCTTCAATAACTCCATTGATAAAACCATTTTCCAATTGGAGTCGCTCAAGGTGGTCTTGATGAACCGCCTCGATGGTGCGCCAGTTGTGCTCGAAGAATCAGAGGCGAGCTCTCCAAATGTGAAATCTACCCAGGTTGCGGTAAACGCGTAAGGAGGGTGTCCCATGCTACCTGTTCGTCGTCAACGCAAAAAAGGTCGGGTAGAAATCATCCCGATGATTGATGTGATGCTCTTCTTACTGGTGTTTTTCATCATGATCACCTTGCAGATGATCACCGATAAGGGGCTCAAATTGCAGCTTCCGAGTTCAAGCGAGGCGAAGGTCCTTCCGCATCCCCATTTTGTTCTGAATATTCTCAAGGATGGTGTGGTAGAGGTGAAAGGTAAGAAAATGGACTTGCAGGCCTTGACGGGTTTTCTCGCGACTGACGGCGATGTAACCCATACCCAGGTAACCATCGCTGCTGACAAGCTGGTGCCGTTCAAAGACTTTGTGCATGTGATGGATGCCTGTCAGAAGGCAGGGGTCACAGCGATCGGCATCGCCACCAAGGCGACTTAATCCGATACCACAAACCAATGGCTGGAGAGTTATACAAATGGCTAGCGCAGTCTTAAATACTGTGGTCCTACCACCAGATCCGGAACAGGGCAATCGACGTTTTGCGGCGGCCCTGGTTGCTGGAGTGATATTGGAAGTGGCACTGATCGGTGCGCTCGTCTGGTACGGCGAAACGCATCAGACAAAAGTGGTACCACCGCCCAAGAAGCATGTCATTGCGGTACAGATGGTGACGCTACCTCCGCCTCCGAAGGTTGTCCCGAAGCCGGTAGTGAAACCAACACCGCCCAAGCCCATGCCTCCGAAACCGGTCATTCATCATTCACCGCCACCGCCACCGACACCGCATCCGAAGATGGTCGTGCCACCGAAACCGGTGCCGACGCCACCCGCTCCACCGGTGAAAGTGGCGCCGCCACCTCCCAAGCCGGTTCCGGTACCCAAGCCGGTGACGCCACCACCGCCGCCCGCGCCACCACCAATGTCAGCGGCGGAAAAGGCGGATCTAATGGGACAATACGTCGCGGAGTTGCGTCCAATCATTCAAAACCAGCTGCATGTACCGGCAGAGTTGCGTGCAATGGGACTGTCAGGCACGGCAACGGTAGAATTTGAGGTTTCGCCCAGTGGTCAGGTGCTTTGGGCCAAAGTCATCAAACCGAGCCCGCTGGGGCCTGTGAACCGGGCGGCAGTGGCGGCAGTGAAGAGTGGGAATTTCCCCGCATTTTTGCAGAAGATGCCCAAGCAGAACACGGTGTTCGAGATCCCCATCGAAGTGGGGGCAGGCTCAAGCTCGTAAGGAATTTGGAGGTTACCCATGGCAGACGTTCACTCTCTCTCGCCCACGCTGGATACAGAAAGAACAGCTTCGCCACGCGGGGTGGGCTTGATTTGGTTGGCCGCCACGATGACGGCATCCACGCTGCCATTGGGTGCGCTCATCGTTGCGCTTTTCCCACGCGCCAATTTTTTGTGGGTGCTTTTCCTTGCTTCCTTATTCTTTGTCACGGTCGGAATCATCAGTTTGCCGGGGTTTCGCTGGGGAATTCCGACCATGGCGATATCTTCCAAACTATTCGGAGAAAGGTTCAATCGACTGATTTCTGTCAGCAACTGGTGTTCGCAGGTAGGCTGGCAGGCAGTCGTATTGGTGTTGGTGATATTTGTTTTGCGCAGTGTTCTCGAATATTTGCGAATTGCCCACGGCCCAATGGCATTGGGGTTGGCAATCTTGTTTGCTGTACTCGCTAATTTTGCGGTGCCGGTGATCGGCTACGCGGCTATTGTTCGCGTGCAGAGTCTCGCGTCGCTGGTGATGGGTGTATTTGCGTTTTATATCTTGTGGCGCTTACATGGCTTCGACTTGCTATGGTCCCGCTCCTTTGCAAGCCCTGAAACCTCCTGGCTGCAAACCTTCGCTGCACTGTCGTTAGCGCTGATGGGTGGGGCACTATCCTGGACAATGTTTGCCTCCGATTATTCGCGCTATCTAGGACGGAATAGTGCCCGTACGGCAGTCTTTTTCTGGCCCGCGCTGGGAGGTGCCGTGGGTGGGGCATTGATCTTGTCTCTAGCGATTGTGTTGTCGTTTTCCGGAGGGGTGAATCTCAGCTCTGGTGGCCTGACCCTGGCCGCCAAGGGGATGGACTCACCGGTCCTCTATTTGGCGTTCTGCGGCTTTGCAATCCTCGGATTATTGGCATCCAACTTCCTCAACTCCTACAGTTCAGCATTCAGTCTGGCGGTTACGCTGGGCCGTGATCTCAACCGCAAGATGGTGACAGTACTTGATGCCGGTTTGGCAACCCTGCTGGCATTCTATGTGCTATTTGTTTCCCCTTCCTTCTTCGACGCATTTCAGACATTTCTTGATCTTTTGATCATCGTCGCCGCCCCTTGGACGGGAATTGTGTGCATCGTTGTGTTGTTCCGGCAGAACGCTGCCGTACCGCAAAATCCGGCTGCGTCGACGCGCTGGCGGGTGATGATCCTGTTGCTGGGGATACTCTTGACGATTGTGTTTTCGAACAATCCTTTGTGGGAAGGATGGGGCGCATATCTTTTTGCAAACAACGATCTTTCTCCTCTTGTGGGTTTCGGTTTGGGGGCCACTTTGGAACTGGTGCACCAACTGCTATGCAAGTACGGTGAGATGGAGCGCCTTGGAAAAGTGGCAGCTACCGTTGCCGAGCATCAATGATGATGGCAGTCTCCGTGAAGTTGCACCGTGCGGCAATCCTTAACCCGCGGGGTCCCTCTTCTTGGGACTACTGGATGGATGGAGTCTGTGCTGTGCGCGATGGATTGGTGGTGGCTTGTGGCAGCGCCGCCACGGTTCTGGCCGAATTCCCGGGCGCCGATCTTGTCGAGCACGAAGGTGTTCTGATGCCTGGTTTCACCGATCTGCACTGCCACTGGGTGCAGCATGCCGTACGCGGGGCCTATAGCGGCGAGCTTTTACAGTGGCTGCAAGAATACATCTGGCCAGAGGAAGGTCGGTTTGCCGATGAAGAGCTGGCGCGGAAGCGGGCACGAACGTTCTATTCTGACATGCTTTCTGCTGGCACGGTCATGGGCCTGAGCTTTTCCAGCGTGCATCGCGCCGCGACGGAAATCGCCTTGCAAGAAATGCGTGGTGACTGGGTGATCGGTAATGCGTTGATGGCGGTAAATGCCCCAGCGTACCTGACGAGCCATAGTCAACACGCGCCAGAGGAAATGTCTGCATTGCTGGCGAGCGTCGTGACTGAGCACTATGCCGTTACGCCACGTTTTGCCCCCAACATGCGCATGCAAGATCTACAGGTGGCTGGCAAAATCGCACGTGCACAGAATCTTCTGGTGCAAACGCACCTTGCCGAGAGCCGAGCAGAAGTGCGGTGGGTTAGGGAGTTATTCCCAGCGGCGGAGAGTTACACCGATGTGTATGACCAGGCGGGATTGCTCGGAGAGAGGAGTGTCCTTGCGCATTGTATCGAGATGACCGACGCCGAATGGGCCTGTCTTGCCGATCGCGGTGCGTGGGTTGCACATTGTCCGAGCAGTAACGAGGCCTTAGGAAACGCTAGGATGCCGCTGGAAACACTGCGTAGGTACAACATCCCCTGGGCTCTTGGGTCAGACATTGGTGCCGGTCCCAGTCATAGTATGCTGCATGTGTTGCAGCGGTTTTTCTCCATTCACGGCAGTGCCGGTGTCGAAGTATCCGCCGCCGAGGGCTTGTATCGCGCGACCTTCGCAGGAGCCATGGCGATGGGTAGAGCCGCGCGGGCGGGTAATTTACTGCCTGGGAAACGTGCGGATTTTGTTCTGATGCCGGGGAAGCCAAAACCCACCGATCTTGACGGATGGTTTCGTGATCTTTGCCAGGGTGAGGCCGAAGAACTGGAAACGCGGCCCCAGGAAACATGGTTGGCAGGAATGAGAGTAAATTGATTGGGAGCTTCATGAATACGCAAGAAAAGAAGAAATTGGCGGGAATGCCCAAAGTGGAATTGCATCTTCATCTGGAAGGCACGCTTGAGCCAGAGATGTTGCTCAATTTGGCGGAGAACAACAGTGTCTCTCTACCATACAGGAATGTGGACGCTATTCGCGCGGCATATCGCTTTGCGGATCTGCAAAGTTTTCTCAACCTGTATTATCTTGCTACCCAATGCTTGCGAAAAGAGCAGGACTTTTATTCGTTGACGCTTGCCTACCTACGTCATTGTCGTGATGAAAACATTGCGTACACGGAAATGTTTTTTGATCCACAGACACATCTCGAGCATGGCGTACCACTGACAGTCGTTATGGCAGGAATCTCTGCTGCACAGAAAGAAGCAGAGCGAGAGTGGGGAGTGCTATCGGGTCTGATTCTCTGTTTTGAGCGTGATCGTCCGGCAGAGGGCACAATTGCTCTACTGGAGGAAGCGGAAAGAATCGGGGGGATCATCGGTGTAGGACTGGATTCTGCCGAACGAGATCATCCGCCGGGAAAATTTCAGGAAACATTTGCAGTTGCCCGTGCACTGGGTTTGCATCGGGTGGCGCATGCGGGTGAGGAGGGGCCCCCAGAATATATTACGGACGCATTGGATACGCTCTTTGTAGAACGCATCGACCATGGAGTGCGCGCTATCGAATCGCCGGAGTTGTTACGGCGTCTGCGCGAGGAGCAAATTCCACTGACCGTGTGTCCATTTTCCAATGTTTCATTGGGAGGTTTCGGTAGTCTGCAACAACACAATGTCGGTCGGCTGTTGGATGCCGGCCTGAAAGTGACCATAAACTCTGATGACCCGGCGTATTTTGGAGGGTATCTCACCGAAAATATTATCGCCACCTGGGAGGCTTTGGGGCTGTCCTTTGAGCAAGCTGTCCAGGTTCAGGTAAATGCGATTGAGGGTTCTTTTGCAGAGGAACAGAAAAAACGGGATATGCTCCAGAATCTCATGTCCTATTTGGATCAGCATTGATGAGAAAGGATAAATAAATGCAAATCAAAGGAGTTGTTGTTGGGTTTTGTGCGCTCGCTAGCGTGATGCTCTCGGCGCCGGTATCCGCAAGTGTGGATAGTCGGTACACGCCGAAAGTTATCGTATTGACTGCCTTTCCCCCGGAGTGGCACGCCTGGAGCACGGAAAAGTCTTATCAGGTCAAGAAGATGATGATTACCGGTTTGATCCGGCCGCTGATTTGCGATACCCATAGGGTATGTGTTACGGAAACTGGCGAAGGAGAGATCAACGCTGCGGTATCTGTGGCCAGCATAATCAAGGACACTCAGCTGGATTTGCGCAAGACCATATTTGTTCGCAGTGGTATCGCTGGAGGCGTCGATCAGGCAGATTCTCCTCTTGGCAGTGTTTATATCAATGATTGGGTGATTTCCTGGGCTTTCGGGCATCACTATCTCTCCGACAAGAAAGCCCTGGCGTGGGCACCGCCAGGCTGCAACGATTATGCCAAAGATTTCGAGCATCCAACAGACTGCGCGAATTACGCGCAAAATGGCATGGAGAACTTGGCATACCGGATCAATCCACGGCTTCTCTCCCTCGCCGAAAAGGCAGCACAAACAGTGAAACTTGAGAATGATTCTGCGGCGATTTCATTGGATGATAAATTTCACTTGCAAAAACAACCACGGGTCTTGGTCGGCGCGACGATTACCGGCGATGATTTCTGGATTGGTAAGCAAGATCAGGAAATAGCGCAGAAAATTGTTAAGCTATACACCCAGGGCACAGGACATTATACGAATACTGCGATGGAGGATTTGGGCGACATTGCGGCATTGTCTCGGTTTGGGTTAGCGAATCACTATTTGTCCATTCGTGGCATTTCTGATATTGATGTTCCGCCACCGGGTGAAACCGAGGAAAGCATTTGGGCAAAAGGCGATCTCTACGCCGGAGAGCTGGCCGAGAAGAACGCAGTTCTCGTCACAAAAGCGGTCATCCAGGAAATTCTGGCAACGAAAGATTGAGTTATGTCCTCGTTTTTGCGCCTTGCAAGGGATCTTGGGCGGGGTATTGCGAACAGGAAAGATGCGCTTTATGCGGGAGGTATCATGGGAAGTATGGAACAGAATATCGTGAATGTCCCTCTGATAGATGCCGATCAAGAATCCTTGCGGGATTATGGCGTCATGATCTCAGAAGAAGTCTACTCTCCAGGCTTGGCCATTCCGTTTTACCGGGGGAGTGTAGAAGAGGGGCAAAACCTTGACTTTGTCTACACCGGGAAGGCGGTGGTACGAACTGCTCGGATTTCTCATCGCAGTCCGGTTGTTACGTGGCTGGAGCGCCACCTACATATGAGCCAGATTTTCGTCGGCTTGGGCAGTTCACCGTTTGTCATGGTGCTGGCTAAACCAAACCATCTTGCTGGGGGATATGTCCCAGATTTGGCAGATGTGATGGCATTTCGCATTCCTGCAGGTCATGGGGTCATGATTCACCCGGGTACTTGGCATGATTTCCCCATGGCTTTTGACGGTAAACCGGTGACCGTGCTCACCATGAATTCCGACGAGGTGGTCACAGCCCTCGCATCAGCCAAGGCGGCCGATGAGATGGACGCTGGGGACGTCTACAAGATCGATATTGAGCGACGCACCGGAAAGGTGCTGCGGGTACCTTTCTGAGGGGCAACGATGCGTACTCGGGTTTTTCGTTTTTTTCCTGCAAACCCAGGCGACGTGAGCGGTCTCGCTGAGGCAATCGCTACCGGGGTGGTGCAGGCCGAACAGATCGTTGCAATCCTCGGTAAGACCGAAGGCAACGGTGCGATCAACGATTTTAGTCGTGGACTGGCCATCATGTCCTTCGGTCGCTTGCTGGGCCCCTTGTTGGGCTGTGCTCCAGAGCAGGTCGAGGATCGCATCGTTCTCTCCTTCTCGGGCGGTACGGAGGGGGTAACCTGTCCGCATTATCTGGTCTTTGCGATCGATGATGCAGATGGCCATACGGAGGATCGCGGCCTTGCCCTGGCGGTGGGATACACCCGTTCTTTTGCGCCAGAGGAGAGCGGGCGTCTGCCGATGATTCTGGAAACCGCGCGGGTTGTTGGAACGTTACAAAGACATCTTGCGGTCGACAGTGGCGATGTACATCTAGTGCAGGTCAAGGCCGCCATCCCCCCAGTACCTGCCGACCCAGGGCGGGCACATGCGCGTGAGTGGCGTTGCGACATGGCCTGGTCTCGGGGTGCTTCGGCGCTTGGTGTGGCATTGGCCTTGGGAGAAGTTTCCGCTGCCAGATTGCACGACGATATGATCAATCGCGATTGGAGTCTATATTCCACCCGTGCCAGCGTCTCGGCCAAGCCAGGACTTCTGCGCTCAGAGATTTGTGTCTTTGCGAATGCCCGAGGATGGGCTGGCGAATTCCAGATCGTGCACGACGTAATGCAGGATATTCTGGATGTCGCTGCGATCCACCGGGTGCTCCATAAAATGGGACTTCGACCGGTAGATGGCCAGTTGCCCCAAGAGGAGTCGAGGCGTATTTATGGTGCATTTGCGAAGTCCGACGCTGATCCGCGGGGTCATGTGCGTGGGCGCCGGCACACGATGTGGACAGACGGTGACATCTCGGATATGCGTCATTCTCGATCTGTGATTTCCAGTTTGCTTTCGGCGGTGCTTGGGGAATCTGCGGTCTACGTTTCCACCCGTGCCGAGCACCAAGGTCCCCTTGGGGGCGGGCCGGTGGCGATCATCGCAAGAAATGTTTCAGAGGGATCTGCTGCCGCGAATGGAGCTTCTGCAGCGACTGAATATGAAGGAGATATGAAATGCCCTTAACGCAAAACAGCTCAGAGGAACTAGCCCAGTATCTCACTGCCGTAAGTGCCATTGTCGGACTGTCGATTGCTCCAGAGTATGCCTCTGGGGTCAAGAGATATTTGCAGATCTCCCTGCGGATGGCGGCAACATTGGAGGGAGTGCCGTTGCACACAGAGGATGATTTCGCCCCCGTTTTTCATGCTCAGTAGGAGAGTGCGTATGACCTGGATGAGCGCTGTGGAAATCGCCGAAAAAGTTCGTTCCGGTTCCTTGCGGGCAATGGACGTCACTGAGCAGACCATTGCTGAGATCGCCGCACGAAATCCCCTGCTCAATGCCTTTACCCTGGTGACAGCGGAGCGGGCGCGGCGGGAGGCGGCACGCGTTGATCGGCTGCGAGAGGAGGGCGAAGATCCCGGGTGCCTTGCTGGGGTGCCTTTTGCGGTAAAAAACCTATTCGATATCAAAGGGGAAGTGACGCTAGCGGGATCGAAGATCAATCGCGATCTGCCGCCCGCACAGCAGGATGCCATTCTGATACAGCGATTGACTGCTGCTGGAGCGATCCTGGTCGGCGCCCTGAATATGGGAGAGTATGCCTATGATTTTACGGGGGAAAATCTGCATTATGGCGCCTCGCGCAATCCCCATGACCCGCAGCGTATGAGTGGTGGATCCAGCGGCGGTAGCGGTGCCGCTGTTGCTGGCGGTCTGGTGCCAATCGCATTGGGATCCGATACCAATGGCTCAATCCGCGTGCCCGCATCCCTTTGCGGGATCTTTGGTTTCAAGCCCACCTACGGTCGCCTGTCTCGCGCTGGAACCTTTCCGTTTTGCTCCAGTCTTGACCATGTGGGCCCCCTGGCCCGCAGTGCGAAGGATTTGGCGCTGGCCTACGACGTGATGCAGGGCCATGATGATGTCGATCCGGGCCTAAGCCCACGCCCGGTGGAGCCCACTGGTAGCTTGTCTGCGGAGCTGGATCCCAGCCTGCGCATCGCCACACTCGGCGGTTATTTCGCGAAGCAGGGTACTGCAGCGTCGCAGCAGGCCTTGCAGCGGGTGGCTGAGGTCTTGAAAATCACACAGGAACTGGAACTCCCGGAAGTCGCTGAGGCACGTGCCGCGGCCTATGTGATTACCAACGCTGAAAGTAGTGCCTTGCATTTACCCAACTTGCGTCAACGTGCCGCGGATTATGATCCGGATGTGCGTGATCGGATGCTGGCTGGTGCTCTGCTGCCTGCGGTCGCCTATTTGCAGGCACAACGGGTCCGTGCGCGTTTTCAGAGGCAAGTCGCGGAAATATTTCGTCGCTTCGACGTGCTTCTCGCACCGGCTACGCCAATGACTGCGCCAGCCATTGGGCAAAAAACGATGGCGCTCGATGGCGAAGAAATGCTCGTACGACCGCATCTTGGCCTCTACACGCAGCCGTTTTCCTTTATTGGCCTGCCGGTGGTGACCGTACCGGTACAATTGCCAGACTCGTTACCCATTGGTGTGCAGATCATTGCTGCACCATGGCAGGAGGCCAAGGCCCTGCATGTGGCGCGAGTTCTAGAAGCGCGTGGTTTTCGTAATGCAATTCCGCAAAGCTAAGGAGAACAGTCATGCAAACACCAAAAATCAACCTGCCCGCTGTACATGCCGAGGTCTGCGCGGTCTTTGAACGCTATGAAAAGGCGCTGGTAGAAAACGACGTCGACGTTCTCGATGAATTGTTTTGGAACTCGGAATACACCTTGCGCTACGGTGTGGCAGAAAATCTCTATGGATATTCAGAAATTGCCAAGTTTCGGGCCAGTCGTCCTGGTCAATCGTTGCAGCGACGTCTGGTAAATACCGTCATTACTACTTATGGAGAGGATTTTGCTACCGCCAACACCGAGTTTTTGCGCGATACTGTCCATGGGCGGCAAAGTCAGACCTGGATGCGAACCCCGGAAGGGTGGCGAGTCGTTGCTGCACATGTGAGTCTGATGCCCAAGCCGCAATGATTATCATCGCGACCACCCCCACAGTCCCGCAGCGCGGACGCAGTCGCACTTTGGAGCGAAGGTGATACTGTTTACGTGGGCCGGGAGGTGGAGCGGATGACTCTCGCGACGGAAAGTAGCCGCGGGCTGGTTACGGCTCCCCATGCCTTGGCGGCAGACGTCGGAGCCAGGCTTCTGGCGTGCGGCGCTAACGCCATCGAGGCGGCAATTGCCGTATCCGCTGCCCTGTCGGTGGTCTATCCGCATATGACCGGCCTGGGTGGGGATGCTTTCTGGCTGATCTCCGATGGCCGGGAGTCTTCCGTACGCGGGCTGGCGGCCGCAGGTCAGGCGGGGCGTGCCTATCACGCAGATATCTTTCGTGCGCGTGGCCTATCGCAGATCCCCTTTCGCGGGGCGCTGTCGGCCATGATCGTGCCTGGGATGCTGCGTGGCTGGGAGGCAGCACATTCCTTCTCCGCCGCCACTTGGGGGGGTACGATGGGCTGGAGTGAGCTGCTCACTCCAGCCTACGAACTTGCTGCTGGCGGTTTCCCATTGAGCGGCAATCAAGACCGAACCTTGCGTCACTATCTGTGTGCCCTCGAGGGTGATGTGGAATTCTGTGCGCAATATCTGCCCCAGGGAAGGTTACCGGTGGCCGGGGAAACTTTTCGTCAACCGGCTTTGGCGCGCACATTCGGTCGTCTGCTCGACGAAGGGGTGGGTAGCTTCTACAGTGGAGACTTGGCCGAAGAGATGGTAACCAGCCTGCAGGCCAAGGGCAGTTTGCTGCAGTTGGCAGATTTAGAAAGCTGTCTTGCGGAGTGGGTAACGCCGCTGCAGTTGCCGTTTGCAGGCGGGACGGTCTTCAACCTCCCGCCACCGAGTCAGGGCATGGCTTCGCTGATGATTGCCGGCATCATGGAGCGGCTGGGGTTGGCAGATGCGGATCCCCTCGGCGCAGAATTGGTGCATGGTGCCGTTGCGGCAACAAGGCGGGTATTTCCTTGGCGGGATCGCGTCGTCCACGACCCACGACGCGCATCCAATCATTCCCTCAACGATCTGCTGTTTGGGGAATTTCTCGATCAGCAAGCGGACGAGATTCGCTCCGAAATGGTCGGGGTGGCGAATCGTTGGCAATCTGCGCTAGGCGATACGACTTGGTTTGCCGTTGCCGACGGTGCGGGACGGGTAGTGAGTGTTATCCAGAGTTTGTACCACGAGTTCGGCAGTGGGGTCGTGGCGGGCTCCTCCGGCGTACTGTGGAACAATCGAGGATGTGCCTTTACCTTGGAACCCAAGGATCCACGCGGCTTGCTACCGGGAATGCGGCCCTTCCACACCCTCAACCCAGCACTTTTTGGACGCGACGGAGCCATACAGATGGCCTATGGCAGCATGGGTGGGGACGGACAGCCACAAACCCAGGCGGCGTTGCTCTTTCGCCATCTGTGTCATGGTCTGGATCCAGCAACAGCGGTGGATGCGCCGCGTTGGCTGTTGGGCCGTACCTGGGGTGACCCAGTCACCGCTCTGCGCCTGGAATCGCGCTATGAGCAACGGGTCAGAGAGCGTCTGGAGCGTTGGGGACACACCCTGCAGGTCGTACCGGCGTATAGCGATTTGATGGGACATGCAGGTATCCTGCGCGCCCTGCCCAACGGCAACTGGATTGGAGCCAGCGATCCACGCAGCGATGGTGGCGTCGCTGGGCCTGACTCAAGCTAATTCCTCTTTTGCGATCTGCATGTTCTCCATCTCCTGAATTACCAGATTGGAGAATTGGGCTGCTGCAACGGATAATCCGCGGTTGCGCAGTTGCGCGCAGATGATGGGTACCGGGCGAAATTCGCGGGCGTTGATCGGTCGATAGACAAGAGAGTGTTTATCTGCCGGCTGTTGTTCGCCGGTGTACAGCATAAAGCCAATTTGATCACTGTCCTGGAGAAGGCCGCGCATCACCTCATAGGAGTTGGTTTCCGCACCGATTTTAACGTCCCGCCCCAGGGGGCGCAGAGCAGCGTCCAGCATCTCCCGGGTCGTCAACCCCGTAGACGGGAGCAGGAGCGGATATTGCAGGCAGTCACTTAGGCGTAGCACAGGCGAGCTGGACAAGGGGTGATCCTTGTCCATGACGGCGAGAAGCGACTGGTTTACCACGGCGAGATCAAAAACGTCAGGGTGCTTGGGCGGTGCGATGATAATGGCAAGATCGACATCAAAACTCAGCAGATATTGCAACGCCAGTCCGTGCCGCGCGACCTTGATGACAAAAGAGATGCCGGGATGCTGCTCGCGAAATTTCCGTACGAGGCTAGGGGTGAAATTGCTGGCCAGAGCGGGGCTGACAGCAATTGCAACCTGCCCCTGTTGCATGCCTTGCAAGCGATCGATTTCTGACTGGACACGCTGACTCTCGGCAATGTGACGCCGGATGTAGTTGACGTAAATTTCTCCTGCCGAAGTCAGCCGCATGCCGCGCGCGTGGCGCTCAAAGATCCTTGTGCCGAGTTCCTCTTCCAGGTCTTGTAGGCGACGATCCAAGGCAGACGCTGTCACGTAGAGCTTTTCCGCAGCCCGCCGCACGGATCCCTCGCGGACGATCGCATCAATATATTGGAATAGGCGCAAATGACGCATGGAACCTCCGTCCACTAATTTGCAACGCAATTCATGAAAAGTACCAGCTTATTGGATACCTGGCTAGCCGCTATGCAGAGCTGGCGTAAAGGTCCTCTGCTGTATGGAAAGATGGCAAGCTCACGGTCACCATGCCGCGCCTGGCGAGCTCGCAGCCGATTCGGTAGCGTTGCGGAAAACTCAACATATAGTAAATAAATTAGCGATTTAATAGATCGATATAATCCTGCACTATTTTGGCTCGACGCCATTCGTTTAAGGATTTGAAGAGAGTCACACGCCATGCATCGTGAACCATTATAGTGCAGATCGTGATCCATACGCCGCATCAACTGGCTACCGGGCTGAAATCGCCTTGGCATATTCCTTGCTGTGAATATGGTTAAGAAGGCCGCTGCTACATCAACAGGAGATTGCTATGAGTGCAGTTAGAAACAACCAGATCAGATCGGCTCTTTTCGCCGCCGTCGCGGCAATGGCCTGCGGGGCTCCGCTGGCGACGCACGCAGCGGATGCAGATAAATCGTCCGCGAATAAGGTCTATAAGATCGAGAAAATAAAAAAGAATCTTTTGCGCATGGTTGACAAGGCCGCTCTGACGCATGTCAAACCGGTATATGGGGCAGAGACTGCTCTGATCCCCAAAGAGTTCATCAAGGGCCAAGAGTCCACTCAGAATGCCTCAACGATTCTGAGTTTTGTGCCGGGAATCAACGCCACCAGTACCAATCCTATCGGTGTCAAAACGCATATCTCCGTGCGCGGATTCTCGCAAACACAGGTGGGCTACACCTTCGATGATTTGCCTATTGCCGATTTGTTCAATGGTGGTCTGTCTGGCGGTAACAACAACTATGCAGACCTGACCAATCTCGTTCCCATCACTCTTGGAGAAACCTCGGGCATTCGCGTTACCTATGGCACTCCTGCGCCTGATATCAATTCGGTGGGGGCAATCGGCGGCAACATTGACTATCTGCCGCGTATGCCTGGTAAGGAGATGTACGCTACCGTTTTCGGCGGCTATGGTTCCTTCGCAACGCTGAATTATGGAGTCGAAGCAAATACCGGAGAAAATGCAGGATATGGAAACCTATTTGCGCGTTTCTCATCGCGGCAGACCGATGGCTATCTTCAGGGAGCCCACGACCGGCAGTATTCCTATTATGCAGCCTATGATTTGCCGGAAATCTCACCCACATCAAAATGGTCGCTGATCTTCCTTTTGAATAAAAATCAGGGGGCAACTCCAGCGCGAATGCCAACGGCGGTGCTCGACCAATATGGGCGATATTACCAATGGCCGAGCAATTTTACTTATTCCAACAGCAAGACGGAACACATGATGGCCGTGTTGCAGAACAAGACCTTGCTTTCCGAAGATACCGTTCTTGGCGTAAAGGCATTCTATGCCTACTCGAATTCCGATCGACTGGAGTATGTCGATCCCAGTTCCAATTCGCCTTACAACAGTTTTGTTACCTTTTATCTCAACCCGCCGATGACGGTGTGCCAGTATTCCGGGAATGACTTCATGGGTAACGATTCCGCTGCTTGCCAGGCACAAACCATCAATGGCGACAACTACCACAGCTATACGTATCAGACAAATACCTTTGGTTTGAACCCATCGGTGCATTGGTTTCAGCACTATGTTGATTTGAAGGCGGGTGGCTTGGCCATGGTGTCCACCTATGACTCTCAGGATTTTGTGTATGGCAGTCCAGATGTCCCGAAGATTTCTGGGTACAATGACCTATGGGACGAGCACGGCTGGCGTATGTACAGCAAAGTGTATGCCCAAGCCAAGATCAAACCCGTTTCCTCGGTAGCGATCACGCCCGGGCTGAAGTATGAGACGATGTATACTCATCTCAATGACGTACCCGGATACTACTATTCCGTTGGTGCCAATAGCGGGCGAAGCTATAGCGAACTCAGTCCCTACGTGGGAATTGAATATCAACCGATACCCTCGGTGAAGCTATTCGCGGATTACGCGGTGGGTTACAAATATCCGAACATCACTGCATTTTATTCGGCGGATAGCAACGCGACGACCACCAGTCCATCGACTCCGGTAACCATCAAGCCGGAGCGGGTAAATACCTACCAGTTTGGTGCGCAGTATCATCATGGACCAGTCGATGTGAGTCTTTCATTCTACCGATCCGATTTCGTGCATACCTTTAGTTCGTATTACGATACTACCACCGGCCTGACCTATGAATATAACATTGGTTCTTCGCAATATCAGGGAATCAATCTTGCCACCCAAATTGCTCTCGATCGATATCTTTCCTTGTATGGGAATTATTCCTTGCAAAATGCCGAGTACACTAGCAATTCTTCCAGTCAGTATGGTGTGGCAACCAGTATAGGTCAGCCTCGTCCAAACACCCCAACGTATCTTGCGGGCCTGGGTATTTTGGCTCACTATGAGGGTACCAAAGGGCGTTTATACGCGAACTTGGTGGGCCCCCAATACATCGAGGCCAGCACTGGCGCGCCTACCAGTCTGAGTATGCCAGCCTACGCGACCATGAGCTTCAATTTATCCCACGAATTTCCCGTACACGAAGACGGTATTGATGACATCACCCTCAGCTTGACGGGGGTGAACCTGCTGAATTCCGATGCCTATGTCATGGAAAAACAGTTCGCTTACGTCAATGGTTACAGCGGCAACTATCTGGAGGCAGAGCCAATGATGCCGCGCTCATTTTTCGGGACGGTTCAAGTGCGCTTCTAGTAAGACTCTTCCGCGACTCCGCCCAGGTGGTGATGATCGCCTCTCGGGCGGACGAGAACATCGAAGTCTCCTGATGGTCTGCACCTGCGCGCCGCATGATGCAGTACCCAGCAGCTAGCCGTAATGTTTTTGAAGAAGCTCAGGCGGAATAAAAACGCAGATCCGGTCTAGTCTATGCCAGCGACTCCAAGATGCTCCTCAGCGTCTTTTCCATTTGCGCAAGGTGTTCAGGCTCCAGAACCAACGGCGGAGACAGAGCAATCGTGTCGCCTGTTACGCGAATCAGCAAACCCGCAGCAAACGCAGCCGTCAGTGCGGCATGGCCACGTTCTCCGGGTTTTCCGGGAATGGGTTCCAATTCTATGGCGGCCATCAGACCGAGATTGCGGATATCCACTACATGCGCAAGGCCGGCTAGACTGTGAATCATCTCCTCGAAGGCCGGCGCGACTTCCGCGGCCCGCGAAAAAAGGGCTTCGCGTTCGTAAATATCCAGGGCCGCAAGACCTGCCGCACACGCGAGCGGGTGGCCTGAGTAAGTGTAGCCGTGAAAGAACTCGATTTGTTCCTCTGGCCCCGTCATTAAAGTTTCGTGAACGGTATCGCTGACAAATACCGCCCCCATAGGGACTGCCGCATTTGTGAGGCCCTTGGCAGTTGTGAAGATGTCAGGAAGCACATCAAAAAATTGACTTGCAAATGGAGTTCCGAGACGGCCAAAGCCGGTAATGACCTCATCAAAGATCAGTAAAATACCGTGTGCGGAGCAAATTTCTCGCAGCCGTTGGAGGTAGCCCTCGGGCGGGATAATGACACCAGCGGAGCCTGCCACTGGTTCGACGATGACCGCTGCGATGCGGCCCGCACCATGCTGATCAATCAGCGTTTCCAAGGCTTCGGCTGGTTCCACCGCATAAGGCGGTAGTCCACGGCAGAAACGATGCCGTTTCTGATCCAGGGTATGCGGTAGATGGTCTACCTGAAGCAGATTGCCAAAGGCACGGCGATTGTTGGGTAGCCCGCCCACCGATATTCCACCGAACCCCACGCCATGATAGCCCTTCTCCCGGCCAATCAGTAGAGTCCGAGCAGTATCCCCCTTGGCATGATGATAGGCAAGGGCGAATTTGAGCGCAGTATCAACAGACTCTGACCCAGAGTTAGTGAAAAAGACATGGTCCAGACCCGTCGGGCTGTGTTGCGTCAGACGTTGGGCAAACTGGAAGGGAAGGGGGTGCCCCATCTGAAAGGTCGGGGCAAAATCCAGATCCGCACTTTGTTTGCTAATGGCTTGCTGAATCTCGGCTCGACAGTGACCAGCGTTTACACACCAGAGCCCGGAAGTCGCGTCCAGAATCTTTCGTCCCTCAGTATCCCAATAGAACATCCCTTCGGCGCGTTCCAAAAGGCGGGGAGCGGCCTTGAAACGGCGATTGGCGGTGAATGGCATCCAGAATGCGTCGAGCGGCATTTCTTTGGGCATTAGTGCTTCCCTAATGTGAAAAATGCAGGAACAAAAGCAATCCTCATGCCTCAGTATTCCAAAAACTGTTTTCCGAGTAGTCCAGAAAATGCCCCAACGTGGGGACCCAAAATAGTGCGATAGCATCATTATCGTGCATTATCAGCTGAAATCCTGTGTAAAAAAGTGCACGCTACCCATAGTGTTGCGCAACGGTAACTCTGGTAAGGAAAACTCTTGCACTATTTCGGATGGGAGTTTTCTGAAGATTGCTCGGTCGGACGACGTTACGCTCTATGGCACGAAGCTTGCATTTGCAGTGGCAAAAACACCTACGGTATTTTAGCGCAAGGAAAGTTCATGAGTAGAATCGTTAAAGTGGCTTTGGTGCAGGCGCCGCAGTCCGCAGGCGCAGCAGAGATGACTCCGCAAGCCATCAAGGTAGAGATGATTGGCCGTCACTTGCGGCATATCGAAAATGCTGCCGCGCAAGGTGTGCAGATACTTAGTATGCAGGAGCTCTTTTATGGTCCTTATTTCTGTCCCAGTCAGGATATCCGCTGGTATGGGTTGACCGAACCGGTACCGGAGGGAGAAACGATTAAACTGATGCAGGAGTATGCCAAAAAATATTCCATGGTATTGATTGTTCCCGTCTATGAACGGGAGATGGCCGGCGTCTATTATAATACTGCCGCTGTTATCGATGCAGATGGTCGCTATCTGGGGAAATATCGTAAGACACATATTCCCCAAGTACAAGGATTCTGGGAAAAATTCTTTTTTCGTCCTGGCAACTTAGGATATCCGGTATTCCAGACGGCGTATGCCCAAGTAGGTGTCTATATTTGCTACGATCGTCATTTCCCGGAAGGGGCGCGGGCTTTGGGGCTGCACGGTGCCGAAATTGTCTTCAACCCCTCTGCTACCGTAGCCGGACTCTCGGAATATCTCTGGAAGCTGGAGCAACCAGCTCATGCAGCAGCGAATGGGTATTTTGTCGGTGCTATAAACCGTGTCGGCACGGAAGGGCCATGGAACATTGGTGAATTTTACGGGCAAAGTTATTTTGCCAATCCCCGCGGCCAGATTATTGCCCAAGCGAGTCGGGACCAAGAGGAAGTTCTGGTGGCCGACCTGGATCTGGAGCAAATTGCCGAAGTACGTGATCTTTGGCAGTTTTATCGGGACCGACGCCCGGACTTGTATGGGCCGCTATGCCAACCATGAGGGTTTTCTGATGGAGCGGCATGCCTTGACCGAGGAGGCGGTAGCCAATCGCTTTCGGGGTATGGAAACGCGGCTGGCAGATGTCGATGCAGTTGTGGAGGCAGAACGCTGCTTTACCTGTTACGACGCTCCCTGCACCGACGCCTGCCCGGCAGCGATCGATATCCCCGCCTTTATTCGTGCCTTGGCCGTTGGCCAGCCCGCACGAGCCGCTTCCCTCATCCTTCGCGAAAATCCCTTGGGCATGAGTTGTGCCCGTGTCTGCCCGGTGGAAGCCTTGTGTGAGGCATCCTGCGTGCGTGTTTCTGATGCCGGGGGTGCCGTGCGCATCGGTCTTTTGCAGCGGTTAGCCATGGAGCACGCGCGTCCTGGAGCCACGGCGCCAGTATCGGCCGGTAGCTTTCGCGTCGCCATCATTGGTGCAGGACCGGCGGGTATGACCGTCGCACGCTTGCTGGCTGAGGAAGGGGCACAGGTCACCCTGTTGGATGGCGATAGTCGGCCGGGGGGGCTCAATGAAACGGGGATCGCTGCCTACAAAATGCTCGATGATGCGGCGCAGAAGGAGGCGGCGTGGCTCTTACGGCATCCATGCATCGAGATTCGTTTGCAGACCGTCTTGGGTCGGGATGTCACACTTGCATCCTTACGCGAGCAGTACCACGCGGTTGTTCTGGCGCTGGGCCTCGCCGCCCAACGTCGACTGCAGATCCCTGGTGAGGAGCTGCCAGGGGTTCTGCCTGCCGTTCCTTTCATCGCCGCACTGCGGCGGGGCGAGACCGTGCCGGTCGGTCGGGAAGTGGTGGTAATTGGTGGTGGTATGACCGCGATCGATATCGCTATTCAGATTCGCCTGCTGGGCGCTGGCATCGTCCACATCTGCTATCGACGGGGCATTGAAGACATGGTGGCGAGCGAGCACGAGCGCCAATTGGCGCGAGATCAAGGGGTGCTGATTCATGCAGGATTGCGGCCAGTGGAGATCCGGGAAGCCGTGGGTGGCGGCATGGAGCTGTTGATGGATTTCTGGCACAAAGAGGCGGGGAAGTGGGTCCCCTCGGGAAAGTCGGTGACTTGCTTCGCCGATCAGATCTTTACAGCGATTGGACAGACGCTGGATCAAAGTGCTTGGGTGGATGACCCAAAGTTGATGTCAGTGGCGCTCGATGCTCAGGGCAAGATTGCTGTCGATGCGCTAGGGCGCACCAATCTACCCTTTGTCTATGCGGCAGGGGATTGTGCCGGCCGCAGCCCGGATCTTACCGTGCATGCGGTTGCCGATGCCAAGCGCGTCGCCAGCGCCATTCTCGCTGATCTGAAATCTGAGGTCGCTTGATGGCATCTTTGCACAATACCTTTGTTGGCATTTCCTCGCCCAATCCTTTTTGGCTTGCCTCGGCGCCGCCCACCGATCGCGAAGTGAATGTCGAACGGGCGTTTGCGGCCGGCTGGGGTGGGGTAGTCTGGAAAACCTTGGGGATCGATCCACCAGTCGTCAACGTCAATGGTCCCCGGTATGGCTTCTGGCGTGGTGACAATCAGCGGGTGCAGGGCTTCAACAATATCGAGCTGATCAGTGACCGACCCATCGGCACAAACCTGGAAGAAATTGCCCGTATCAAATCGCGTTGGCCCGACCGCGCGGTCGTGGTTTCGGTGATGTTTCCCCTAGAAGAAGAGCAGTGGGCCCGCTGGTTGCCGGAAATTGCTGCTACCGGGGCCGACGGCATCGAACTGAACCTGGGTTGCCCTCATGGAATGTCGGAGCGCGGTATGGGCGCGGCCATGGGGCAGGCGCCACAGCTGGTGGAGGCAGTCACCCGCATGGCCAAGGCGCATACCCGTTTGCCCGTGATTGTAAAATTGACTCCCAATGTCACAGATATCACCTGGAGCGCGGTCGCGGCCAAGGCCGGCGGCGCCGACGCAGTGTCCCTGATCAACACCGTCAATTCCTTGATCAGTGTGGACCTGGATACCATGGCCCCGGTGCCCAGCATTGATGGTAAAGGCACGCACGGAGGCTATTGCGGCCCCGCAGTCAAACCCATTGCGTTGCACATGCTTGCAGAAATCGGTCGGCATCCGACTCTCGCCGGACTGCCGGTTTCCGGTATTGGCGGGGTGACCAGTTGGCGCGATGCCGCCGAGTTTCTGGCCTTGGGTGCGGGCAATGTGCAGGTCTGCACCGCCGCCATGCTCTATGGATTTCGCATCATCGAGGATCTTGCCGAGGGTCTGGAGATGTGGATGGACGAGAAAGGCTACGCAACATTGGCAGATCTGCAAGGCAGGGCCCTGCCCAACGTCTGCGACTGGAACTGCCTGAATCTGAATTACGTGACCAAGGCGGAGATTGACGCGAATCGTTGTATTGGCTGCGGACGCTGTTTCATTGCCTGTGAGGACACCTCGCACCAAGCCATTGAGAAAGTATCCGCGACCGGGCTGTACCAAGTGAAGGCCGCGGATTGTGTGGGTTGTAACCTGTGTGTAGCGGTATGTCCTGTGCCCGATTGCATAAGTATGGCGCCAATGCGCGAGGGTACGGACCCGCGAACGGGGCAAGTCATCAATTCTATTCCCCGCAGCTGGCGAGAACATCCAGCGAATCCTCTGGCGCTTTGTCACGCGATGGAACGAGAGAAGGAGTAGCCCATGTCACTCTTGATCAAGCACGGTACGGTCATCAATGCTGATCAAAGCTATGCGGCTGATGTCCTTTGTGAGGACGGAAAGATCGTCGCATTGGAACCGGGCATTTCTGCCAGCGGGATAGACACCGTGATCGATGCCCGCAATTGCCTGGTGATGCCCGGCGGCATCGATCCGCATACCCACATGCAACTACCGTTCATGGGCACGGTGGCGAGTGAGGATTTCTACTCGGGCACCGCTGCCGCGCTTGCCGGTGGCACGACGATGATCATCGATTTTGTGATCCCCAGCCCTGGGGAGCGTCTCTTGGACGCCTATCACAAATGGCGCCAGTGGGCCGAAAAGAGCTGTTGCGATTATTCCTTCCATGTCGCCGTGACTTGGTGGGATGAATCGGTCCATGACGACATGGGCACTTTGGTGCGCGACTGGGGGGTGAACAGCTTCAAGCACTTTATGGCATACAAAGGGGCCATCATGGCAGACGATGGAGTGCTCACCCAAAGTTTTCCGCGTGCCCTGGAGTTGGGAGCGTTGCCTACCGTTCATGCCGAGAACGGGGAGCTGGTGGACTATCTGCAGAAACTGCTACAAAAGAAGGGGATATTGGGCCCCGAGGGTCATCCGCAATCACGTCCCCCAAAGGTAGAGGGTGAGGCTGCACAGCGGGTCATCCAGATTGCCGGAATTCTCGGCGTGCCATTATACCTCGTGCACAATTCTGCTATCGAGTCGGTTGACGCTATTGCGGCAGCGCGGCGACAGGGCCAACGCGTCTTCGGGGAATGCCTCACCCAGCACCTTCTCATCGATGAATCAGTGTATTACGACAAAGACTGGAATCGCGCTGCCGCGCACGTCATGAGTCCGCCCTTTCGCCCCAAGGCCCATCAGGAAGCCCTTTGGGATGCGTTGTCGGGAGGCGTGTTGCAAACCACAGCAACGGATCATTGCTGCTTTTGTGGTGAGCAGAAAGAGATGGGACGTGAAAACTTTGCCAAGATTCCCAACGGTACCGCTGGAGTGGAAGATCGCATGGCCGTCCTCTGGCATCACGGGGTGAATATGGGCCGTTTGACGGCCAATGAGTTCGTCGCCCTAACCTCTACCAATGCCGCGCGGATCTTCAATATCTATCCCAGAAAAGGGGTCATTCGGGTGGGCGCCGATGCTGACCTGGTGGTCTGGGATCCTGCGCTGGTGCGTACCATTCGTGCGGAAACCCAACATCAACGGGTGGACTTTAATGTATTTGAGGGGATGGAGATCACGGGTGCTCCGGCGTACACCGTTAGCAACGGACGAATAGCTTATGCCGACGGGAAGATCCTGGCGGCAGTCGGTTCCGGTGCCTACGTAAATCGTCCAGCATTTCCAGCGTATATCCAGGCGCAAGTTCGGCAAAATGGTCGGCATCCCCTGAGATCCGTGCCACGTTCCGCTGGCAACGGTGCGGATGGAAGGCTTTGATCATGCGCTCCATCTCGCCAGAGAGCCCTAGTTTCCGCATCGCCGTTCCGGAGGGTGTAGAGCTGAGGCAATTATGCGCTGAGGCGGAGCAAACTCCCTTATACAACGAGGATCTTGCGCCGATCCCGCGGGCACGGCGCAGTTGGGGTGCCTGGAATTATACGGCCCTATGGGTCAGCATGTCGGCGGCGCTGACTAACTACACCCTGGCTTCTGGTCTGATGGCGGCGGGCATGTTGTGGTGGCAGGCGCTGTTGACCATCACCCTTGGCAATCTGATCGTCCTGATACCCATGTTGCTCAATGCCTGGGTGGGGGTGCGCTTTGGCATCCCCTTCCCGGTTTTTGTGCGTGCTGCCTTTGGCACCGAGGGCGCTAAGGTGGCGGCTATGGCCCGGGGCTTGGTGGGTTGTGGCTGGTTTGGTATCCAGACCTGGCTTGGTGGTTTGGCGCTATCGGCTTTGCTGTCACACTTCTGGACCGCGTGGATGGGGATCGCGGGCCATGAATTTTTCGCCTTTGGTGCATTCTGGCTCGTACAGATGGCTATCGTTTCCCGCGGAATGGGGGCTATCAAGCGCTTTGAAAGTGCTGCTGCACCCATCCTGCTGCTGCTGTTGCTGACGCTGATGATCTGGGCGCTCAGTGTAGGGCCAGGATTTCTCGCAACCCTGCGGGCCTCGACACAACTGACGGCATCTTCTTCTTACACGTTTTGGGAGCTATTTTGGCCAGGCCTTGCAGCCAATGTCGGAAACTGGGCGACCCTGAGTCTCAATATTCCTGATTTTACCCGGTATGCCAAATCGCAGCGGGCGCAACTGATTGGTCAGTCCATTGGACTGCCCCTCGGTATGATGGGCACGAGCTTTGTGGGACTGTTTGTCACGGCGGCCGCCTTGGAGGTTTTTCACAAGACCTTGTGGAATCCGATTGAGCTGATCCCGTACCTTACCGATAACGGCTTCCTCCTGCTTCTCGCTCTCGGAGTCATCCTACTGGCACAGACAAGCATCAATATGGGGGCTAATGTCGTCTCTCCATCCAATGACTTTTCCAATCTTGCGCCACGATGGATCAGTTTTCGCCTTGGTGGCTTACTTACCGGTATCGTGGGGATCCTGATGTGCCCTTGGCTTTTGATGGAGCATGCAGGCGCTTACATTTTCACCTGGCTGGCTGGATATGGCAGTTTATTGGGAGCGATCGCTGGAGTAATGATTGCGGACTATTGGGTCTGGCGCCGACAAGATCTGTCCTTAATCGATCTGTATCGCGTGTCGGGGCGTTACGGGCGATGGAATTGGCCGGCCTTTGTCGCCATGGCCCTGGCCATCGTTCCCCTGATCCCTGGATTCCTGACGGCGGCCGTGTCTCCGGGGGGCATCGTCAAGCATCCTGATTTTCTCGATCGAATCTATACCTACGGCTGGCTCTGGACCTTTGCGGTCGCCGGCGTTGGCTATCTCCTCCTGCAATTGCTGCGCCGTCGTCAGGCACTGCGGAGCCAATATGCCTGACCCGGTAGTCGATCCCGCGAATTCATCTCCAGCCAAGGTAGAGAGTCTGGGGGTAGCGCCAGTGCCAGAATCATCCCGCAACATGGGTCCGGGTATGCTGTTTCTGATCTGGGCACTCGCCTCTGCCTCGGCAACCACACCGGTCATTGGCTTGTTGCTCAAAGATGTGGGACTGGCCAATTTCGTGTGGCTGGTCGTTCTTGCAACCCTGATCGGGTTTTTGCCCGGCCTACTACTCGCCCATATGGGTCGTCAATTGCCCATTATCTCCATGGTCATGGCGCGCCGTACCTTTGGGGTTGGCGGAGCCACCGTGCTGGCCCTGCTCTACACGGTGGTAGGAGCGGGATGGTTTGGTTTGAACACCGATGTTGGTGGCAGCATCCTGAATAGTCTGTTCCCCGGATTTGGACTGACTTGGTACTGGTTACTGGGAGCGGCGCAAATTGCTTTGGTATTCTTCGGAATGGAGTTGTTGGAAAAATTTTATAAATACACCGCAATTCTTTTTTTACTCTGTTACGCAGTTCTGACTTGGTATCTTTTCAGCCGCTACCCCTTGCACCTGCCGATGGCCGAGAGCGCAGTTCCCTGGGGCAAGGATATCGATCTCATCCTGAGTTTCAGTCTGCTCGCTTGGGCTTATGATTTTCCCACAGTTACCCGTTTTTGCTTCCCTTGGTCCCGGCAAGAGTCCTGGTCCCGCAGTCTTGTCTTTGCGTCCATGCCCACTCTTGGGGTCATGACCGCAGTCCTGTTCATGGGTATCCTCGGGCTGGTGGCTCTGGACATGAGCGGGGAATGGAATATCGCCCTGCTGGGCAAGCAGTTGCCGGTCTGGGGAGAAATCTCGGCGGTCGGGGTGATTCTGGCCATCGCCCACACCAACGCCATGAACCTCTATCCCGCAGTAACCAAATTCCTGGCAGTTATCAACGTGGCCAATAAACGCACGTCGCGCTGGTTACAGCCCGGCGTGGTATTGGGTTTGGGGGGCTTTTCCACCTTTTTGGCGATCGTCGGCATATTGCAGTTTGTCGAGAGTTTTTTGAATTTGCTGGGTGAACTGCTTTTCCCCTTCACCTTCATTCTGTTGGTGGATTGGTTCCTTGGACGCTACTATCAAGATTCACCCAGCCGTTTCTTTCCCGGCAATCCGGATTCTCCCCGCCTTTGGTCATGGTCGGCAAGTTGGGCGGTGGCGATGCTGCTGGTGGCGATTGGGATGGATCAGCTGGAATCCTGGCTACCCATCGCGCTGACGAGGTATCTCCCATGGCAGGTGGCGTCGGCATTGTTTGCCGCGATGCTGTATGGGTTTGGTTTGATCTGGGCTGAAAGGCGTTGGACCTGGAGAGCGGCATGATGGATGCTGGAAAGTTTTCTAACCTGAGTGACGAGCTGTTGCAGGAGCTCCGCTGTGCTGCAGCCGACGCGTTACAACGATCTTGGTCGCCTTACTCCCGCTATCCGGTGGGTGCCGCTTTGCTGACCGTCTCCGGTCGAATCGTAAGCGGCTGCAATGTAGAAAATGCCGCCTATCCTTCCGGCCTCTGCGCCGAGGCTTCCGCCATTGCGCGTCTCGTGTCTGCCCATGGTGCTGAGCCTCTGGTCGCCGTCTATGTCATCTGCCAGGGCGAAGAGCCCGCCTGGCCTTGTGGGAGCTGTCGACAACGTCTCCATGAATTTGCCCACCCTGATTTGCGGGCGTATGTCTCGACCTGGGAGGGTGCCGTCCAGAGTTTGGCCTTCACCGATCTGTTTCCGCAGAGTTTTGGACCGCAAAACCTGGGCTTCCATTTGCTAGGGGAATGACCATTGCGTGCTCGCATTCGTGGTTACCTGCCGGAAGACTTTTCTGGCACAGAATACCAATCATCCAGCGATAATTTTCACTGTAGTGAACTGCCGGTCTTTGATTGCGAAGTGCGCGATGCTCGGCCAGATCTGGACTCGCTATCGCCCCAGCAAATGCTGGAACGATCAGGTTTTACGTTACTGACGGGGAGCCGAGTCAACGAAACACATCCGGATTTTCGTGACCTGGCCTTTGCTGACGCTTACGCTGCGGTGCACTCGCTGTTTCCTGAACAGCGCTTTGAACTCTTTGCCAATCCCCAGTACATTACGGTGCGTCGGTCCGGGGAAGGTGAGGTCGTGCCGTGTCTGCACTCTGACTACAGTCTCAGTGCGCAGGAATACTGGCGCACGCTGGCCTGCTTCACTAGCGCGGCGAACGCGGATGACTGGAAACGGGATTTTGCGCGCCCGGACGTACGCTCCTACCGGGTCTTCAATGTCTGGCGGATTCTCCAAAGCGACTATGACGACTTCATGCCTCTGGGACTCATAAGGCGAAGCAGCGTACAGCCCGAGGATATTGTGCTTGGGCGGGAGGACTTGCCCGGTAGCCCCGATGGTCAAGCCAGCACCTTTCTTCGGCTGCGCCATAAGCCAAATCATGACTGGGTGTACTTCCCACGCATGCAGGATCACGAGATGATTGTTTTCCAATCTTTTGCGTTGGAAAAGGGTGGCGACAGCCCCGCCTGGCCCGGATGCTTTCACGCCGCGATCGACAATTCTTCATCGACCTTCACCAAGCCATCGCGGGTGAGTTGTGAATATCGGATCGGTGTGTACCTATCCGACTGATTACGAACCAGTTAGATCTCCAACATTTCAAAGTCGTTTTTGCCAGTTCCGCAATCAGGACAGACCCAGTCTTCTGGAACATCCTCCCAGGCGGTACCGGGTGCCAGCCCATGCTCCAGACTACCCGCCTCCTCGTCATACACAAACCCACAAATCATACAGATCCAGGTTTTCATCGCATTCCTCCTATTGAAATCGTAAGCCCATTTCCCGCAAGCGTCGACGATAGGCTACCGATGCCCGATCGGCGGCAAAATGTGCCTCTGCTGCAGGATCTAGGGGCAGTATCCGGGGCCACTGGCTCTCCACCATCTCCTGGTCTTCGGCAAAGATTTGTGCATTGAAGGCGTAGACCTCATCCAACGGGCCGGTGGTATCAAAATTGCGCGTAAGGGGCACGAAGAGGCGAGTGCTGGTCGCAGTCATGGGGCAAGCCGCATTGAGAATGTTCAATAGGCCATGATCGGGAAAATGTACCGTAAGGCGGGCAGTGAACGGTGGATAGATGGCAAAGGCCCGGCGCCAGAGAAATCCCTCGGGAGCCAAGTGCTGTAACCCTTTGGGGAAATTGCTCACGGTGCTGACATAATCGCTGTAAATTGCGTCGCCGTCAGCGTGAACCTCGTAATTGGGCACCACCGGGTTGTCAGGATCCGCAAAGGCATTGTGGTGGACGAAGGCAAAGTGGGCAACGTCTATGAATCCTTCCACTTGACGTCCGGCTGATCCCTTGATGTCTACAAAAGGCGGAACGATTTGTTGGTGACCGCTTTCCTCCCAGCTTGGCATTGGTGGGATCTTCGGCTCTCCCTGCGGTCGCAGGCAGGTCCAGATCAGCCCGTAACGCTCAACCGCAGGAAAGGACTGAAGACAGAATCGTGATGAGGGAGGCAGCCCAGGTTGTGCGGGGATTTGCGTGCAAGTGCCATCACCGGCAAAGCGCAGGCCATGATAGGCACAGACCAGATGATCATCGCATATGGATCCTTTGCTCAGGGGGACCCCTCGATGGGGACAGCGATCCAGGGCTACCGATACCCCCTCAGCACTGCGCCACAGAACCAGGGGTACATCCAGCAAACGCATGGCAATGGGCTGGGCAGCAAGATCGGCCAAACGCGCCACGGGATACCAGTACCGTGCAAGAATATCCCAATCTTCGTGGGAAAAACTGCGTTGGTCACAGAGGAGTTCTGCGGGCATGGTAGAAGACTTGGACATCTGGGTTCTCCCTTTTCGAACGGCATCAGAGTCCAGTATAAGAAACGCATCCATTGCAAAAAAGAAAAAATTTTGCACATACTAGATGCAATTAATGCAATCATATGGGGTGGCGAATATGTGGGCTTTTTCTCGTTTTGTCCGCTATTTCGACGCAGCAGCCAGGCACGGCTCCATGCGCAAGGCGGGGGAGGTACTGCATATCTCTTCCTCCTCGGTGGATCGGCAGATCCTGCATATCGAGGAAGAAATTGGGGTTCCCCTCTTTGAGCGCCAATCGCAGGGGCTACGCTTGACCGCAGCCGGGGAACAAGTGCTCCATGCTCTGCGCAAATGGCAGAACGAAATGCAATCCTTACAGTCGCGTATCGAGGATTTGAAGGGCATCCGTCGCGGTACAGTGGCGCTCGCTACCATTGAGGGAGCCGCATCGGAGTTTGTTGCCAGTGCGATTCTGGAATTTCATCAGCGCTACCCCGGCGTAACTTTTGAGGTGCAGGTCTATGGTGCACAACAGGTTACCGAAACTGTTCTTCGCGGCGACGTGGATTTTGGCCTGACGATCAACCCGCGTCTCAGCCCTGGCCTACGTATCTTGGAACGAAGGGATTTTCGGATTGGCGCGGTGCTGGCGCCGGATCATCCCCTGGTGGCGCAGAGTTCGATACGCCTTTCTGATTGCATGCCCTATAAGCTCGTGATTGCCGATACCTCTCTCGACTTGCGGGTGATCGTCAACCAGATCCTGGCACGGGCGTCGGCTCAGCCGGAGGTGATCGCCAGCTCCAACAGTATCTTGCTGATGAAGGAGCTGGTAAGGCGTGGCTTGGGTGTGGGCCTGCTGACCAAAATGGATGCCGGTAAAGAGATTTCTGCGGGGGAATTGGTCTACGTACCCCTCGCAGACCGGCATATCCCTTCCTCGGTGCTCAGTCTGTGCATGAGTGCTGAGCGACAACTTTCTCTGCCAGCGGCAGCGCTATTGGAGATTCTGCAGGATCGTTTACCATCCTGGTAGCGCTCAGTAGACATCCTGGCAGAAACGTCCCGCTAGCTGAAGCTCAGCCCAGTAGGCGCGGGCATCCTCCGCGCTGAGACCGCCATATTCCTCGGTGATGTGTTGCAAGGTTTCGCTCACCCCTTTAGCCAGCCGTTGCCGGCTGCCGCACAGATAGACAACGGCGCCCTGCTGGAGCCAGTCCCAGAACAGGGCGGCATTCTCCTGAATACGGTGCTGAACGTAAATTGCCTCCACCTGATCCCTCGAAAACGCGGTATCCAAACGGTGCAGGTGCCCACTGTGTTGCCAGCGCTGGATTTTGTCAGCAAAGTGGAAATCGGAGGCAGCATGCCTTTCGCCGAAGAACAGCCAATTCTTGCCGTGGTCACCACGTGCCTCTCGTTCCTGCAAAAATCCAAGGAAAGGTGCGAGCCCGCTGCCGGCGCCGATCATGATGATGGGCACATCCTCTGCGGGCAGGCGGAACTTGGGATTGGCGTGGACGTTCACGCGCAACTCGACACCATGATCGAGACGGGCTAGATAGTCAGTGCACAGGCCCCCATCAGAGCGTTGCGCGGTGACGAGCAAGTGCACTTGCTCAGGATTGACGCTAGCACTGGAAGCGATGGAATAGCGCCGCGGCTGCAGAGGGCGCAGGCGCTCTACAAATGTCTGTGCAGACTCGTTGGGGAGTTTTTCCCGTAGCGCCTTGGCGCTCCAGCGGCGAATATCCAGATGCTTGGTAAAGGCTTCGTGGAGAGACATGGAGCAATTGCCGATGCGAACCTCCTCCGTGCCGCCAAAGCCAGATACCGCCAAAAAGGCATCTACCTCCTGCGACAGATTCTCCGGCAGTATCAACAGTAGGTCTCCAGTTTGATAGTGGAGTCCAGTTTCAGCTATATCCACGATGCAATGAAGCAGAAAACGCTCATGCTGCATGTGTCCAAGTTGTGTACTAGTGAGTAGACGAGCGTGCGCGAAGGAAGACGCCTTACTGGATCCCTCGGGCAAAACACGCAAAGAAGGCGCAGGTGGCGGAGTGGGTGTTGCCGGGGAACAGAGGCCAAGGAGTTTTGACTGCCAGGAGACGATGCTGTCGCTGTCTATTGCCTCTGACTCCAGACACGGAAGCAGGGTGTTAGCGCCCAGATCTCGTAAGCGTTGGTCCAAACGACGCCCGTGGGCGCAGAAAGTATCGAAAGAGCGATCGCCAATACCCAACACTGCATACCGCAGAGCCTCCAGTCGGGGCATGTCTGCCTGACTGAGTGCCAGCCAGAATTCGCGGCCATTGTCCGGGGCTTCCCCATCACCAAAGGTACTGCTGACAAAAATGACGGTTCCCCAGCGATGTAACGCCTGCGGAGACAACCCGTCCATGGCTGTGCAGTCTGCGGTGATGCCGCTGTCTCGCAAGCGCTGCGTCAGGGCAATCGCCAGCGCTTCTGCAGAGCCCGTCTGCGAGGCGTAGAGCACCAATACTGTCGCAGGAATCGCGCCCACAGCAGTAATGCGTGTCGATCTCTGCTCTGCCGCAACCCTCTGCGGCGCGTCCGCCACGGACCAGTCTTCGGGCTCTTTTCGAAAGGCCTGGCGAATGGCTTGTCGCCAGGCTAGGCCAATTTCGTCGCCGCGTGCGTGGGCTTGCGCGGTGTTGGCCAAGGGTACGTCGTGACTGGGCAGTCGCTCGGTCATGGCTACGTCTTCTTCGATGACGCGGGTTTCGAACGCGAGCATCTCCTCCAGTAGCGTGGCTTCGCCCCAGTTGTAGGCCAATAGCTTATAGATGCGGGTGCTTTGGCCATCTTCTGGTTGCGCAATAAGGGCGATCATGTCCTGCCGATCGCTACCCGGAAACTCCGCCAATAACCGGCATTGGTAGGGCAAGGTGCAATGATAGTGACCGAGGCGGGTCAGGAGTGGCCCCGAACCGTTCGAAAAAAAGGTCTGATGGTGCAGTACGACCTCGTTGGCGTTACGTTCGACATGGTACGACCGGATCGGGTCGGGAGACGTCAAGCCAAAGCTCTTTCCATGCAGATAGTAAAAATGGGTGACGTCGAGAAAATTATCGACGATTTGGGCGGCAGAGGCGCGGGTACGCAGGGGCGGCATGATCTCCGTGCGAAACTTGGAGTCACTCCATTCGGGGATCTCGATCAACGGCACCTTTGGTGGCCTTGGCGCGAGCCAGACCAGGCCGTAGCGTACCTCTAGGCCGGCGGGAGCTTGAGCGGCGGTACTTTTCGGTGGTACTTGCGTACCCATGGCCGGAATGTGCACGCAATGACCATCGTCGGCAAAACGCCAACCGTGGTAAGGACACTCCAGGGCGCCATCGATCACGCAACCCGCGGAAAGGGGAGCATTGCGATGTGGACATTGGTCGCGAAGAGCCATCAGCTTGCCAGCGACCCGCACGAGAACCCAGGATTCGCCGAGTAGTCGCACCTGCAGGGGCTGCTCACCGACTTCCTCGACAAGCGCGACAGGATGCCACGCATGTGCAAGCTCGGGTGTCAAATTGTTGAGGACCTCTGGGAAGCTGGACATGGTGCGTCTCTTGGGAAAATGACCAGATAGCCAAACTATAGAGACGCTTTTCGTTGCATAAAAGAAGAGTTTATGCAGCAATCCATTGCAATTACTGCATCCCTCCCCGGTCCTTGTTGGGCGGCCCAAAGAATCGTGCCAGAGGGTCGAGTATCCCAACTACGTGGCGATTCGCGGGGTTTCTCCATGATGTTCCGGACCAAAGAGCGATATTGGGAGCCCAGGTGACGCTAGTCCGAGTCTGCAAACTACCAACCCTGGAAGTGGCGTTTCCTGAAGTGTTGCGTTTTATGAACCGCTTCTAGGAAAAAATAGCGCTTTATAGGGGGCAACATTTCTTGTTGACTGTCTGCAACAACCGGGGCTGACCTTGTTCATGCGGCGTTTTGTGCGATTCATGACGGTTTAAGGGTCGCTTGCGGTTGTTTCATTGTGAGCTTGCAGCAGATAAAGAGGGAGAAGCTATGAAACACCAATCAGGTCAGACAGCGCCTTCAGTGCGCGGAAAAGTGGTATGGATGGCTGTGTTATCTGCGGTGTCTGCCTTATATATGGTTCAGGCCAGAGCGGGCGGCGAAGCGCCCGTGGGCACCGTCACGGCAGATGCGCAAAGCGCAGCTACAGTCACGAACATTGCGGGTGTGAAGAGAATCGCTCCACCGGAGAAGGCAGTGACCTCTGTCAGCAAGAAAACGGTAGACCATGCCTCTCCAGCGCAAAATTTCCAATCAGTGCTGAAACATGTGCCAGGGATGAATGTCATTTCCCAAGGTCCCGGTAACCTGTCGGCAACGGACAATGAATTTACCTATCAGGGTTTTACCAGTAGCCAAATGGCGTCTAACTTTGATGGAGTTCCAATTATTAACGTGTTTCGCGGAGGTGTCGGTGGGACTGGTGACGATCATGCCTTCACCCCTTTGACAATGGGGCAGATATCGACTGTAAAAGTATTTAGTGGTGCCAATCAGCCATCCCAAAACGGAATCAATTCGTTAGGTGGAACGATTTCCTATGAGCCGGCTCTGCCAGAGCCGAAGTTCTACATTGACCTGGATTCCTCCGGTGGAAAGTATGGCTATCGAGGTGGCAACTATACCTCCGGTTTTGCAGTGAATTCCGGCACTCTTCCTGGAACCGGCACGGAAATGTTGTTCAAATATGCTTACACTCATGCGCCCAGCTTCCTGAATAATGTCTATGCGAATATTAATTCCTACTATGCGGCAATCGTTCAGCCTTATAACAATGGGCTGTCCCAAATCAAGTTGGTCGCTGTCTACAACAACGAGCAGGCGCGACAACCAACGTTGGTGCCCCTGGCGTTGATTGACAAATACGGTCGTTCCTATCAGCCGCCACTGGGCGTCGCATATAGCGCGACCCACACGCATGCGTTGAATGTGATCCTTTCCTGGAAGAGCCTTCTCAATGAGTACATGATGGCAAAGACCAAGGTCTTTATCCAACAGCAGTCTGCCAATCGCACCTCCTTTACCAGCGCTGCATATTACGATCCAACGCACTATGGCTATGCCATCTATGACGGGTATCCCGTGGGTACCAACCTCGAACCCTGGGCCTCGCCGCCTTCCACCAACAACAGCTATGATCCTACGGCTCTGTTCGGATCGGGCGTCAACGGTACGCAATATCATAATTATATCGATGATATTCAGAGCGTTGGATTTTTACCTTCCGTATCCTTCTTTGCCCCTCACAACACGGTGGAGCTCGGTGCTTTAGTAGATTACAGCCAGGACCATAGCGCTGAGTATTGGTATGGTAGTTCGCCCGTGCCCAACATCGATGGTTACAACAATGCCTGGAATGAACATGATACCAGGAATTTTAATTATGTTTATCTCCAGGACAACATTGACCTTCTGGATGGTAAGCTACACGTGTATCCTGGGCTGAAATACAATATCGTCAATACTGGCTGCGATGATATTGCCGGATACTATTATACCTACGGTGGGCATGTGGGAAATTCCTATTTCTTCTGGGAGCCGTCTCTCGGGTTTTCTTACACCCCGATACACGATGTCAACCTGTTCTTCTCTGTCGGTAAAACCAATAAGGTTCCCAATATCAGCGCGTATTATTCCGCCATTGGCGCAACCCCCACTCCGGCTGCTATCAGTGTCAAGCCTGAAGGGGATATCAGCTACGATTTCGGTGTGCGCTACAGCGGCTCGGCAATTTCTGGAAGCTTGTCGTTTTTCCGTAGAAACTTCACCAATATCTTTAGCGAATATTATGATTCTGCTACGGGTCAGACGTTCGAGTATAATAATGGCGCTGCTTTGTATCAGGGGGCAACGTTGGGGCTTGAGGTGCCGGTTGCTGACCATGTTGGCTTGTTTGGTACCTACAATTACACCAGTGCGAAATATGCCACCTTATCGGTTGGGACCAATGGCACCTCGTACCCTGGCGAATATCGGCCTTACGTTCCCACCTACACGGCAACGGCTGGCGTGCGCTATCAAAATGGCGGACTCTATGCGGCATTGACGGGGCACTTCGTCGGTCGGCAATATATGGCGACGAACAAAGGTCAGACGATCGGTCTGACGCTTCCAGCATACGATACCTTGGATTTCTCTGCCTCGTATGAGATGCCGTTGCACTGGGATATGATCAAATCCGTCAAATTTGGTCTATACGCCGACAATATTCTCAACAATAACTACTTGGTGTATGCCGAGCAAATGCTGAAACCCTATTCTTATCTTCAGGGGCAAGCAGGCGCGCCAGTGTTTGTTGGTGGAAATGTTCGGGTGCGCTTCGACTGACATTTGAGCAGCTGTCTTACTGTGGTCCTGGGGTGCGCTAAGCTCCTGCGCATCCCTCTATGGAGTAGCTTGCATGGTTAAAAGGTACCTATCCGTCAGAGTCGCTCCAGCATTGGTTGGAATCTTGCTTGTTCTTTTAAGTACCTCATCTTTCGCCGGGCGAGTTTCAGATCTTTGAAGTGGCCCCCGAAAGTTGGACAAGGGGTTAAGCTCTGGGCTTCAGGAAAGGAGTCGAGGGATGAAGGGAAAACGCAAGCAGTACAAGCCGGAATTCAAGGCGCAGGTAGCCCTGGCGGCCTTGCAGGGCGATAAGACGATGGCCGAGCTGGCGCAAGAATTTGGGGTACATCCCACCATGATCAATGCCTGGCGCCGGCAGCTGGTGGAGCATGCGGCCACGGCCTTTGAACGGGGAAAGTCCCGGACCGAGGAGCCCGTGGACGTGCAGGCTTTGTATCGGAAGATCGGACAGCTGGAGATGGAACGCGATTTTTTAGCCTCCAGGCCCGGTCTCATGTCCCGGATCGGGAAAGGCGCCAAATGATCGACCGGGCCCAAACCCCAGTTTCTGTGCAACGGCAATGCGCTCTTTTGGGCGTGCCCCGCAGTACGGTCTATTACCGCGCGCATCCTCGGCCGATGGGCGACGGGCTGTTGCGGGCGATCGATCGCCTCTACACCGCCTTTCCGTTCATGGGTAGGCGGCAGATCCATCGGATGCTGAAAGCGGAGAATGTCGTGGTCAACCGCAAAACGGTACACCGGGCCATGCGTATCCTCGACATTGCCGCGGTGGCGCCCGGACCACACACCAGCAAGCCCCACCCCCAGCACCCAAAATATCCTTATCTGTTGCGTGGCGTGACGGTGGACCGTCCCCACCAGGTCTGGTCCGCGGATGTGACCTATCTGCCCATGGCACGAGGATTTCAATACCTCATAGCCGTAGTGGACTGGTTCAGTCGTAAGGTGTTGTCCTGGCGGGTTTCCAACAGTCTTGATGCGGGTTTCTGCGTAGAGGCCCTGAAAGAGGCCATACGCCGCTATGGCACCCCCGAGATCTTCAACACGGATCAGGGCGCTCAGTTCACCGCGGAGTCCTTCCTCTCTGTACTCCGCCAGCACGGCATTCGAATCAGTATGGACGGCAAAGGCCGGGCCCTGGATAACGTCTTTGTCGAACGGCTTTGGCGCACCGTCAAATACGAGCACGTCTACCTGCGGCCAGCAGAAACTGGAACCGAGCTGAAAGCTGGCCTCAGGACCTACTTCGACTGGTATAATGCCGAAAGACCGCACTCTTCTCTGGGAGACAGAACACCCGATGTGGTCTATGCAGAAGGTTTACAAAGGCTGGTGGCCTGACCCGCCATGGAAACAGGTTCAGAGCTTAATCACTCCAGCAGGCTGTCCAATCCAGGGGGACCACCTCACTTTCCTTGGGGGCCGGTGGGAGGGGTGGGACCTGTGACGATGATTGGTATTATCTTGCCCAGCAGTCCGGATACTTACTCTCAGCCGGTATCTTTGAGAAGGCCATGCTAGCTCCTGACTACGTGCGTTCTTGGACCCGGGAGAATGGCGTACAACGTTGATCGTCAGGGGAATGGGACATCATATATGTCGCCCGCAAATGGCTTTCATGCCGCATTGCGCTACCTCCAAGGTGCACGTGCTATCGGTACGCCGCCGAAAGTCCTCTTCGGCTCTTGATTTCCCGGACAATAACAGGAACTTTGCTTTGCAATCACTCATGAAACATCTGCTTTCCTCTTCGTTTGTGAAAATACTTTTCTTGGGTGGACTCTGTCCTCTGGCTGTTGCCTCGCCGGTGGTGGCGACCTATGACAACGCTGGCGGGATCTCCGCATCCTCGATGATTTCCAAACGCGACACCCGAGATCTATTGGCTCCGTTCTCCGTGGACGCTGCCAATCAAGACTGGGTGATGCACGTTCTGCCCACTGGCAGAATCGTCTCTCCCGTGGCCACGGTAAACGGTACGCCCAATTTTGCGACCAATGTCATACCCTTGCAGAACGGGCCCATCGCCGTGCTCGCGAACGGAGCAACGCGCGCGCAGACGGTGACTCTCTATGATCCCCACAGTCTGAAGTCAGTAGCACAGCTAGCCGCGTATAAGAAGCTCTGGCACGCTGACCAGAAAGTTAGCAATCCGAAGATCCATTCCACTGGTCATCAGAGTTTTTTTCAGGGTATCACTGCCGGCCCTGATGGTCGCTTTTTTGTTGCGGGTGGTGACAGCAACGACGTAGCGGAGTTTCGGTGCGACAACGGTCATGTCCAGATCGTGCGGCGATTCCCCCTGGCTTGGCAGGCTTTCCCGAAGGATCAATATCCGTACGACTATCAGGGAGAGTATCGCTCTGGCAAAGCCCGGGTCTTTTATCCAGATGCCGTGCTGTTGGGGCCGCAGCACAAGCATCTCTTTGTTGCCGGCATGCTGAGCAACAGTCTGGCGCGGATCGATCTGGCAACCGGACAGACGCAGTATCTCAATGTTGGCTCTTATCCCTTTGCCTTGGCGCTGGCCGACCACGGAAAGCGGGTCGTTGTGAGCCTCTGGGGTGCGGATGCCGTGGCGGTAGTCGATCCCAAAAGCTTCCATCTGTTGGGGACCGTGGGCGTTGGACCGCAAACTGGACCCGATAACCGGGCTGCCGGAGTGCATCCCACCGCATTGGTTGTTGATCCTGACAACGCAGATGTTTATGTGGCGTTGGCAAACGTGGATCAGGTAGCCAAAGTCGACACGCAAACCCTGCAGCTTGCGGGCATTCTGCAAGATAGTCCGTATCCCGATGCTCCACCCGGATCGTATCCTGACGCGTTGACCATTGCCCAGGGGAAGCTGTTCGCGGGAAATGCGGGTAACAACGATGTCGCGGTCTACGATCTCCGCAGCGGAAAATCCCTGGGGCTGATTCCCACCGGCTGGTATCCGACCGGAATGACGGTATCGGGCGATGATCTCTATGTGGTCGCTGCCAAGGGATTGGGAACTGGTCCGAACGTCCAGCATCAATGGGTCGGTGACATGATGGATGGCCTGATCCAGAAGATTCCGCTGAGCGAGCTGCCAACAAAACTTCCCCAGTGGACTGAGGCGGCGCTCAAAAACGATGGCTTTACCGTCAAGCAGCGCACGGAGCGCCATGTGGCAGACCAGCGCGAGGACGCCTTTTTGCGCAAGCACATCCATTATGTTGTGTTCATCCTGCGCGAAAACAAAACCTTTGACGAGGACCTCGGCGACTACAAACCGGCGGGTGCCTGGGCGGATCCAGAGTTGGATCTGTATGGCCCGAAGGAGCTACCGAACCTCTACAATCTGGCACGGCACTACACCCTATTCGTCAATTTCATGGCCGACGGCGAGGTAACGGCCCAGGGGCATCAGTGGACTACCGCTGCCTCCGATTCGGATTTTGTGCAGCGTACCTGGCCCGAGTATTACTCCGGTCGTGGCCTGGTAGCTAATCCCGGATGGACTCAGTCGTTAATCCCCGGCGGTTCTGACGGGTGGGGTGGAGTTCCGGGGGGAACGGATAATCCCTTTGCCATTTACGAGAATCTGTCGGTGCTCGGGAAATGGTCCAATCCCTGGATCAGTTATCCGGAGCGCCTCTTCCTCTTCAATGATCTACTGAATCATCACGTTTCCTTTGAAGACTTCGGGGAATTTGTCTCTCGTTCCGAGGCCGGTAACATCTCACCCGCCATGAAGAAGCATCTGGCCACCGGGTTTCCCGGATGGGACCGGATGATTCTGGACACCTATCGGGAGAAGATGGCACAACACTGGCTGGAGGCACATCCGGGCAAGAAATTCCCGCATTTCATCTACATCTGGCTGCCCGATGATCATACGGCTGGGCGGGAACCTTGCTATTACACCCCGGACTATTATGTCGCCAACAACGACTATGCGACGGCGAAATTCATCCATTACCTGTCTACCACCCCGGAATGGAAACACATGGTGGTCTTTTTGACCGAGGATGACGCTCAATCCGGGGCCGATCATATCAATGCCCACCGAACCTTTGCGCTGGCCATGGGGCCGTGGGTGAAAAAGGGGTATCTGGAAGCCCATTTGTATTCCCAGGTCAATATCCTCAAGACCACGGAAGCCATCTTTGACCTCCCGCCGATGTCGCAGTGGGATCAGAACGCGAGCGTGTTTGCTGGCATCTGGACCCGTCATCCCGACGATACCCCAACACCGACCCCGATCCCCATCCAGATTCCGGTCGCCTTCAATGCCGGGAAATGCTCAGACTACACCTTGCTTCGACGCGAGGTGGGTTTGAGTGGAGGCTATCTCAAAGCGGACTGGAAGGATTGGTACTACCGGCATCAGAACAAATTCGGGAAGCATCTGCCGCCACCTAAGGCGGGAAGCGAGTACACGCCAACCACCCTGCTCAAGGTGCCCGGACCCGAGCAGATGAAGCAGGAATGGATTGCCAGTAAAGGGATCGCTTCCTATGAGCAGGTAATGGCTTACCTGGGACAGATGGCTAAGGCGCATCACGCCCCAATAGCCGCCTATCAGGCCGGAGAGAAAGAGTAGTGAACCGCCCCGGCATTGGCGGAGGCTGTTGTGTTGAAGTGAAGTTAAGCGGCAACGGAGGTTGATTGCCCAAGTTGCCGGTAGTAGTTTGCCTCAGCTTCTGCTGGGGGTACATAACCCAAGGGTGCCATCAGCCGTTGCTGGTTGAACCAGGACACCCATTCCAGAGTGGCCCACTCCACAGCATCGGCGGATTTCCAGGGACCGCGCCGGTGGATGAGTTCGGCCTTGTACAACCCGTTGATGGTCTCGGCCAAGGCGTTGTCGTAGCTGTCGCCAGTACTGCCGACCGAAGGGTCGATGCCTGCCTCCTGAAGCCTTTCCGTATACCGGATGCTGACATACTGAGATCCTTTATCTAAGTGGTGAATCAGGGTCTGATCGCGCTCGGGCTGACGCGCGTACAAAGCCTGCTCCAGAGCATCAAGGACGAAGTCGGTAGTCATGCTGCGACTGACCCGCCAGCCGACGATGGAGCGGGCGAACACGTCGATGATAAAGGCGACATAGACCCATCCCTGCCAGGTGGAGACGTAGGTGAAATCAGACACCCAGAGCTGGTTGGCCCTCTCGGCAGTGAACTGACGCTTGACCCGATCCAATGGATACGGGGTCAGCGGATTGCTCACGGTGGTCCGCACGGCTTTCCCGCGGACCACGTTCTGCAGGCCCAGACGGCGCATCAGCCGCTCGACCGTGCAGCGAGCCACCTGAATACCTTCGCGCTGGAGTTGCTTCCAGACCTTGACGACACCATAGACCTGCTGGTTGGCATTCCAGACGCGCGTGATCTCTGGCAGTAGCAGCGTATCGCGCTGTTCCCGGCGACTGCGCAGCTCCGGGTTGCGACGTCGGGCTACGCGGCGTCGATAAGCCGACGGGGCGACCTGCAATACCTCGCAGATCGGCTCGACCCCGTAGGTTTCTCGGTGCTGGTCGATGTAAGCCGTTACGACTTGAGCTTGCGGTCGAGCTCCGCTTGCGCGAAAAAAGCGCTGGCGGTTCGCAGAATCTCATTGGCTCGCCGCAGCTCCTTGACCTCCCGCTCCAGTTCTTTGATGCGCTGGGCTTCGGCAGTGGTCACACCCGGCCGCCGACCTGTATCTATCTCTACACGCTTGACCCACTCGTGCAGGGTGGCGGCAGAACAGCCAATCTTGGGCGCAATCGACTCGACTGCCGCCCACAGGGACGGATATTCGCTACGATGCTCCTGCACCAGACGTACCGCACGTTCACGCACTTCGGGGGAATACCTCGGCTTGTTGCACCAATTTGGCCAGTTTGAAAGCCAAAATAGTGCAAAAAACTTTCATGATAACGGATTTCATGGCTCGCCTCTTCGTAGCTGATTTAGCGAGTCAGCTATTTTTTCAATTAAGAAAATAAAATCAGTCAGATAAAGTGTATTCTGCGGGCGGAGCAGAGCAGGAATCGGAGGGGAGGTAAGGAAATTTGTCTCTCTGGCGCAACAAATGCTAGCATGTAGTTTTCTGTAAGTGTTGATGTATGCGTAGATCCTGCGCCGTCCGGTTTGCGGGAGCTGGTGTGCGAGTCCTCTAAACCGTGAAGTTATTTTAATGAGTTAGGAGAAAATACTATCTACTCATACCGCAAAATCGGCATCGCTCTGATCAGTCTCTTCTCTGGTTCCGTCATGGCGGCTGTGCTGCCCGCCACTCCAGCCACCGTCAATGTCCATGCCGGCCCTCTCGGAGAGCTCAGTGTCGGCGGACTTCTGAGTGTCAACGGGCGGGCACAGAGCAATCGCTATGACGCATCCGGCCCTGCGGGTAAATATTTCAGTGCCGATGTGACTGATGGCTTGGTCTCCGTGGCGAAAACCAAAGGGTTGTTGCAATTTTATCTCGAGGCCGGAGCCTATAACCTCTACGGTATCGGCCAGCCAGCCATTTCTACCGGAAATTTCACCAGCATCTTCGGGGCTCTTCCGCTGGCCTATCTGCAAATCACGCCCAGCAAAAACTTCAATGTGCAGATTGGCAAGTTGCCGGCAATCACGGGCATCACCCCCCTCACGGATCTGATTTCCAGCTCCTACAATATCCAGTTCGGCCTGGATAGCTGGCAACAACAGACCATCAGCCGGGGTATCCAGGCCAACTACAGTGCCGGCCCATTCTCTGCATCCGTCGCCTGGACCGACGGCTACTATTCCAAGCGGTTCAACTGGGTGGTTGGACAGCTCACCTACTCGCCAAGCAGCAGCAGCACGATCATCGTGCAGGGCGGTGGCAACGCCGGACAGACCGATTATGCCGGCCCCCTCGATAACTCTGATTTCTATCTTCTGGGTTACAATTACAGCGGCAGCAAACTCAATATGTTTGCCTATCTGCAATACCAGAAGCTGCTCAACGGCCCGCAATTTGGTAATTTGGGCGGAGATGGTGATCAGTTTGGTGCCAGTGTGGATGCCAACTATGCCTTCACTTCCAACTACTCTTTGAGCGCACGGCTGGATTACATGGCCTACAGCGATACGCCAAGTATTTATCACGGCACCACAACTCTGGCCGGACTCGGGATGGGATATGGTCCTGGCAGTCGTGCGGTAGGGTTGACCCTCACGCCGATTTATCAGGAAAAGCACTGGTTCCTAGAGGGAGAACTGAGTTATGTTCATGCGTACCACATTACTCCGGGATCGGCTTTCGGGCAGAATGGAAACCAGCCCAATCAGTTTGTGGCAATGATCAATACAGGTTTCTTTCTGTGACGATATGTCCCGCGCCCAAAGAGGATTAACATCATGACCGGTAAATTAAAACGAGAAGTCGGTTTTTCTGGGCTCATTTTTGCCAGCTTGGGAGGCATCATCGGGTCTGGCTGGCTCTTCGGGCCCCTCAACGCGGCGCAGATCGCCGGCCCCCTCAGCATCGGCTCCTGGATTATCGGTGCTGTCACCATACTACTTCTGGGGCTCACCTACGCGGAAGTGGGACCCCTCTTCCCGCGTGCGGGTGCAGCGGCCCACATTGCCAATGTCGTGCATGGCAGCCTCCTGGGGAAGATCTGGGCCTGGTTGCTGTTCATGTTCTACATTGCCATTGCGCCCGTGGAAGTGGTGGCGGTGCTGACCTATGCAAACAACTATATACCTGGTCTGTTGCAGGGTAATACTGGGTTATTGAGTAGTTGGGGATTGATCGCTGCGGTGCTGCTGCTGGGCGTGATGTTTCTGCTCAATTTTTTGGGGATTCGGCGAGTGGCGATGGTCTTTTCTGGCCTCGGTTGGTGGAAACTGGCGATTCCGGTTCTGACCATCATCGTCCTTGTGAGCCAGAGTTATCACCCGGAAAATCTGCATATCCTGCACTGGACCAGCAGTTTCCACGGGATGTTTGTGGCGGTCGCATCTTCCGGCATTGTGTTCAGTTATCTCGGGTTTCGCCAGGCGATCGAGCTGGGCGGCGAAGCCAAAAATCCCGGGCGCCATATCCCCGCCGCAGTCATTGGCGCCATTGTTGTCGGCGCCATCATCTATGTGGGGCTGCAGTGGGCCTTCCTGGTGGCGATGCCGCCGGATCAGGTGACCCAGGGCTGGCAAAAGCTGAATTTCCCCGGACTCTTTGGTCCTTTTGCGGCTATTGCCACGCTATTGGGCATCGGCTGGCTGGCGGTACTGATCTATGCTGATGCCTTGATTTCGCCCGGTGGAACCGCACTCGTGTATGCCACATCGGCGGCGCGGGCGGTGGTTGCGAATGGCGAGGTCAAGGCGGGTCCCAGTTTCTTCACGAAAATCAGTCCTACCGGCGTGCCTTGGGTGGGCGTCATCGTCGCCTATGTTATTGGCTGCGTGTATTTTCTGCCCTTTCCATCCTGGCAGAAACTGGTGGGATTCATCACCACCATTTCCGTCATTACCTATGGCATCGGTCCGATTGTGCTGTTGCAGTTACGGCGCGCAGTGCCGGATCTGAAGCGACCCTTCCGTTTGTGGGGAGCGCAAGTTATTGCGCCCCTGGCGTTCATCCTTTCTTCCTTGGTGGCGTATTGGGGCGGCTTTCAGGCTCTCACCTACATCTTTGCCGTGTTGTTTGGGGTGCTGATCATTTACGGCATTGTCGCTCTGATCCGCGGAAAATCATCCGATATGTCTGGTTTTTATCATATCTCCTGGATCTTTCCCTATTTCATCGGCCTCTGGCTCCTGTCGTATTTTGGTCCAAAGGTTCTGGGCGGGACGGGTGACATCCCGTTTTTCTGGTCGATGCTGTTGGTCGCTGTCCTTGCCTTGATTTCCATGGTCTGGGCCCTGAAGGTAACCGTGCCCGACGGTCAGGTGACCGATTATTTTGCGGCGATGAAAGAGGAGGGGATCGGTCTCTGATTGGCGGAGCATGGGCGGGTCTCTGCGGTGCGGGGATGTTCTCTGCCGAGGCGGCCCACGCGCCACGCTGGTCGCCGCCCCGGTATTCACCGGCGCTGTTCGTGCTGGCATTCCCCCGTGGAATTATGGTATAAAGCGCCTCTTTTCTGTGGGGGATGGTAGTCATGTCCAGAGTTTGCAAGGTTACGGGCAAGAAGCCCATGGCGGGGAACAATGTTTCCCATGCCAACAACAAAACGCGTCGGCGCTTTTTGCCGAATCTGCAGTACAAGCGCTTTTGGGTCGAGAGCGAGAATCGCTGGGTTCGTCTGCGGGTCAGTACGCAGGGCATCCGCACCATCGACAAGAAGGGCATTGATGTCGTTCTGGCGGACCTGCGTGCCGCTGGCGAGAAAATCTGAGGGCTGAGCGATGCGTGATAAAATCAAACTGGTTTCCACCGCGGGTACCGGGCACTTCTATACCACCACCAAGAACAAGAAGAACACCCCGGACAAGCTTCAGTTCGTAAAATATGATCCTAAGGCGCGCAAGCACGTTGCCTATCGGGAAGACAAAATCAAGTAATTCTCTGGTCTCTTGGCACTCTCTGCGGTAGAGTGCTAATAAGACGCCCGGAGTGGGCGTGTCCAGGAGAGCTTACAAGATGGATGCGCGTGCCCGTCACCTATTGAAGTCGCTCATCGAGCAGCATATCAGCAGTGGCCAGCCAGTCGGCAGCCGCCAGCTGGCTCGTGATGCGGGTCTGGCGATCAGCCCAGCGACCGTGCGCAATGTCATCGCCGATCTCGAAGAGGAAGGGTATGTCATTTCACCGCATACTTCGGCGGGCCGCGTCCCTACTTCCAGTGGTTACCGCTTCTTTGTCGATTCCCTTATCCATGTGAGCCCGTTTTCTGGCGCAGCGAAGCGAGTGCTTCTGCAGCGCATCGGCGCGCGCGTGCCGGATGCAGAAGAGGTCTTGCACGCCGCCACCGAGGCCCTGTCGGAAATGACGCGTATGGTGGGCTTCATCCGCGTACCGCGGCGCGCAACGCAGACCCTGCGTCACGTCGATTTCATCAGCCTGCGTGAGCGCGAGGTATTGGCTATCTTTGTTACCGACAAGGGCGAAGTCGAGAATCGTCTTGTTCGCTTGAATGAATCCTTGAGTGCTGCAGCCCTGACACAGGCTGCCAATCGTTTCAACGCCAGTTATGGTGGTCGTCCGCTGCAGGAGGTGATCTCCTTGCTTGACGACGATCTGCGCCAGTCGCGTGCCGAAATGGACCAGATTCTGCGCAATGCCATGGAGCTGGGGAAGGAGATGTTGGCCGCCGATCAGGAGCGGATGCTCATCGAAGGGGAGCTTCAACTTCTCGATCTGCCTGATTTTGCTGGTAGTGAGCGCCTGCGCGAACTGCTATCCGTGGTACGGCAGAAGCGCGAGTTGGTCATGCTCCTCGACCGTAGCGTGCGCGGTAGCGATGTTCGCCTTTTTATCGGTGGTGAGTCGGGTCTGGCACCGCTGAGTGAATTTACCCTCATTTCTGCGCCATATCACATCGACGGAGATCCTGTCGGTGTGATTGGGGTATTGGGTCCCATGCGCATGCCCTATCAGGAGATCATCCCCTTGGTGGATGGTGCCGCGCGCCTTCTTGGACAGGCCCTGTCGCATAGTGAGCGATTTCCCTCTTGAAATGGGCTGGTACCCGCCCCATGTAGCGGGTGGACAACGCTGGAGGAAAGTACCCTATGAGTGAAACCGAACAGGATCCGCAGGCCACTGAAACAGCAACTACAGAGAGTGGAGCGGTACCAGAAACCGACTGGCAGGCAGAGGCGGATAAATTCCGTAATGAGTATCTTCGTTCCCTGGCGGACATGGAGAATCTGCGCAAGCGTACCGAAAAGCAGATGCAGGATGCGCGCAATTATGCCGTCGAGCGCTTTGCCAAGGAGCTCCTGCCCGTGGTCGACAGTCTGGAAATGGCCCTGACAGCGTCTACTGGCGAGGACGAGGCCATGCGACAGTTTCGTCAGGGTATCGAAAACACCCTGCAACTGCTGGTCGGCGCGCTGGGCAGTGCCGGCGTGCGACCGGTGGAGGTTGAAAACGGTCGCTTTGACCCCAACCTGCATCAGGCGATAGCGATGGTGGAGGATCCGGGCGAGCCCAACCGAATTTTGGCGACACACCAGAAAGGATATTTGATTCACGACCGTTTGCTGCGACCGAGCATGGTTTCGGTCTCCAAGGCGGCCACGGCGCAGTAAGGGTAGCGGGCAACGCACAGAAATTTTGAGGAGATTACAGAATGGCAAAAGTTATTGGAATCGATTTGGGAACCACCAATTCCTGCGTTGCCGTCATGGAAGGCGACAAGGTGAAGGTGATTGAAAACAGTGAAGGAAAGCGCACGACGCCTTCCATCGTGGCCTTCAGTGAAGATGGCGAAGTCCTGGTGGGCGAGTCTGCCAAGCGCCAGGCGGTCACCAACCCGGAAAACACCGTCTATGAAGTCAAGCGTCTGATTGGCCGCAAGTTTGACGACGCCGAGGTACAGAAGGACATGAAGCATGTCCCCTACAAGATCGTCAAATCCGACAATGGCGATGCCTGGGTAGAGGCGCGGGGTAAGAGCTACTCCCCACAGCAGATCTCGGCGTATATCCTGCAGAAGATGAAAAAGACTGCCGAGGATTATCTGGGCGAGACGGTGTCCGAGGCAGTCATCACCGTACCTGCGTATTTCAATGATGCCCAGCGCCAAGCCACCAAGGACGCCGGACGCATCGCCGGTCTCGAAGTCAAACGCATCATCAACGAGCCCACGGCGGCGGCGCTGGCCTTCGGCGAAGATAAAAATCCCGGCGACAGCAAGGTCGCAGTCTATGACCTGGGTGGTGGTACCTTCGACATCTCCATCATCGAGATTGCCGAGATGGACGGGGAACACCAGTTCGAAGTGCTTTCCACCAACGGTGACACTTTCCTGGGCGGTGGTGATTTCGATAATCGCGTCATCAACTACCTGGCGGACTCCTTCAAGGCGGAGGCAGGGATTGACCTGCGCAGTGACCGCTTGGCCATGCAGCGCCTGAAGGAGGCGGCCGAAAAGGCGAAGATCGAGCTGTCTTCGTCGGCCCAGACAGACGTCAATCTGCCCTTCATTACCGCCGACCAGTCTGGCCCCAAGCATCTCAACATGAAGCTGACCCGGGCGAAACTGGAGTCTTTGGTGGAAGATCTGATCGACCGCAGCATGACGCCCTGCAAGGTGGCGATGAAGGACGCCGACCTTTCCAGCAGCCAGATTTCCGACGTGATTCTGGTGGGTGGCCAGACGCGTATGCCCAAGGTGCAGGAGAAGGTCAAGGACTTCTTCGCCAAGGAGCCGCGCAAGGACGTGAATCCCGATGAAGCCGTGGCAATTGGCGCCGCCGTGCAGGGTGCCGTGCTGTCCGGCGACAAGAAAGACGTTTTGTTGATGGACGTTACCCCCCTCTCTTTGGGTATCGAGACCCTGGGTGGGGTGATGACCAAGCTCATTGAGAAGAACACCACCATTCCCACCCGGAAATCGCAGGTCTTCTCGACCGCCGAGGACAACCAGTCGGCAGTCACGGTGCATGTCCTGCAGGGCGAGCGTGAGCTGGCGCGAGACAACAAATCGCTGGCGCGCTTCGATCTTACCGATATCCGCCCGGCGCCACGCGGCATGCCGCAAGTCGAAGTCACCTTCGATATCGACGCCAACGGTATCCTGCATGTATCGGCCAAAGACAAGGAGACGAACAAGGAGCAGTCGATCAAGATCACGGCCAGCTCCGGTCTGTCTGAGGCAGAGATTCAGCGCATGATCCGGGAAGCCGAGGCCAATGCCGCCGACGACAAGAAGGCGCGTGCCCTGATCGAGGCGCGGAATGAGGCGGATGGCAGTGTGCATGGGGCACGCAAGGCCCTTGCTGAGCATGGCTCCGCCCCGGCGGAGGTGCGCAGCAAGGTCGAGGGCGCCGTCAGCGCTGTCGAAGAGGCGGCCAAGGGGGAAGACCCCGAGGCCATCAAGGGCGCCGTCGCGACCCTCATGGCGGCGATGTCCGAGCTCCTGCAGCACGCTGCTCCGGCTGGACAGGCCGGTCCGGCCGACGCGGCTGGCAGCGGCAGCAGTCATGCCAAGGACGATGACGTGGTTGAGGCCGAGTTCGAGGAAGTCGACAAGAAGTAAGGCGGCGATCACTGTAGCAGGGCAGGGAGCTATCCCTGCCCTTGCCTGTTTCTGGAAATGGAAGCGATGAGCAAACGCGATTACTACGAAGTGCTGGAAGTCAGCCGCACGGTGGACGATGGCGAGCTGAAAAAATCCTATCGTCGTCTGGCCATGCGCTATCACCCTGACCGCAACCCCGACGATCAATCGGCGGAAGAACGATTCAAGGAGATCAGCGAGGCCTACGAAATCCTTTCCGATCCCCAAAAACGCCGTGCCTATGATCAGTTTGGTCATGCTGGTGTGCAGGGCGGGGCCGGGGGAGGCGCGGGATTCGGAGGCTTTTCTGGCGCTGGCGGGTTTGGCGATATCTTTGGTGATATCTTCGAGCAGTTCACCCGTGGCGGCTTTGGTTTTCAGCAGGATCCGGGCCGTGGCAGTGACCTGCGCTATCGCTTGGACCTGACTCTCGAGGAGGCTGCGTCGGGAAAGACCGTGGAGCTCGACATCCCCAGCTCGGTGATGTGCGAGGCCTGTCATGGCTCGGGCGCGGAGCCTGGCAGTGAAGTCGAGGACTGCCGGACTTGCGGTGGGCATGGACAAGTGCGTATGGCGCAGGGTTTCTTCTCGGTCACGCGTCCCTGTCCCGCCTGCGGCGGTAGCGGCAAGGTAGTCAAAAATCCCTGCAAATCCTGTAAAGGTCAGGGACGCGTCAAGAAAAACCGGCAGGTGGAGGTCAAAATCCCGGTCGGAGTCGATACCGGCGACCGCATTCGTCTGACCGGCGAGGGGGAAGCGGGCGAGCGGGGTGCTGCCCCAGGTGATCTCTACATCGAGATCCAGGTGCGGCCCCACAGTCTCTTTGAGCGCGACGGCGATGATCTCCACTGTGCTGTACCGGTCAGTTTCACTACCTTGGCTTTGGGTGGTGAGCTCGAGGTACCTACCTTGAGTGGTCGCGCTAAGATCCAAATCCCGGCTGGCACCCAGTCAGGCAAGGTCTTTTTGCTGCGCGGCAAGGGAATCCAGGGGGTACGCAGCCGGATGGCGGGCGATCTGCATTGTCGTGTGCAGGTGGAAGTGCCGGTCAAACTCAGCGAGCGGCAACGTGAACTTTTGCAGGAGTTCGCCGCAGAAACCGGGGAGCTCGCCCAGCATCCGCAGCAGGAGAGCTGGTGGGCCAAGGCCAAAGACTTTTTTGAACGCATGGGGATCTGAGATGACGATTCGCCTGGCATTGGCAGCAGCGGCCGGTAAGATGGGCAGAGCCATCGTCGCGGCCCTGAGTGAGCAGCCTGATCTGCAACTGGTTGCCGCACTGGGGCGACCTGGGGCGGAAAATCTTGGTGAGGATATCGGTCGACTGGCGGGGGTTGCCGAGCTGGGCGTTCCCCTGACCGCTCCAATCGCGGAGGCCCTCGCCCAGGCGGATATACTCGTCGACTTCAGCCCGGCGGATGCCGCCCTTTGTCACCTGCGTGCCGCCGCCCAGGCGCAGGTGCCGGTGGTACTGGGCAGCACAGGGTTCAGCGCCGATCAACAAAAAGAGTTGCAGGAACTCAGTACTCGTATTCCGCTTGTCGCTGCCGCCAACATGAGTGTTGGGATCAATGTCCTGCTGGCACTGTTGCCGCAAGTGGTCGCGACCCTCGGTGAGGACTATGACATCGAGATCATCGAGGCGCACCATAATCAGAAACGCGATGCCCCATCGGGGACTGCCCTGGCCTTGGGGCGTGCGGCGGCGGCGGGGCGCAAGGTCGAGCTCGATGCGGTGGCCTGCTGGGATCGCAACGGCAGCGACGGGTTGCGGGGCAAGGGCAGCATTGGCTTCGCTACCCTGCGTGCCGCTGATGTGGTCGGTGAGCACAGCGTATGGCTGGCGGGTGCTGGAGAGCGTCTGGAGCTCACCCATCGGGCCAGCAGTCGCCGCAATTTTGCCGAAGGGGCCTTGCGCGCGGTGCGGTGGCTACAGGGTCGGCCAGCCGGACTCTACGATATGCAGGATGTTCTTGGTCTGCGCCGCACGCCTGCCGTAGAATAGGAATATCTGCAACATCTTCTGGAGGCAACCATGCAATACGTAGTGGCCAACCGGGTACCGGTCAAGCCAGAATTCCATCAGGAGTTTGAGGAACGCTTCCGCCGGCGCGCCGGTGAGGTAGAAAAACAGCCAGGATTTGTGCGCATGGAGATCCTGCGTCCGGTCGCCGAAGATGGCATGTACATCGTGCTCACCCATTGGCAGGACAAAGCTGCATTCGAGGCTTGGCTGCGCAGCGACGACTTCAAGGCGGCGCACAAGAATCCCCTGCCCAAAGAGGCCTTTGGTGAGGGCGGCGGACTGGAACAGCACGAGGTCATCATTTCTGCCGGTTGATTCCGGACGACGGAGAAGGGTTTTGCTCATGGCAGAGTTACAGAAGCAGCAGGTAGAGCAGGCGCTGGCGAGCATTCAGGATCCGTATCTCGGCAAGGATCTGGCCAGCGCGGGTGTGTTGAAAAGCGTGGAGGGGCAGAGGCTTCGGCTCGAACTGCCTTACCCGGCGCAAGGTGTGACGAGTAAGCTGAGCGAGGAGGTCGTCGCTGCGGTGCAGAAGCTTACCGGCATCCGGCCAGAGATCGAGATTAGCCAGAATATCCGTACCCATCAGGCACAACGCGGCGTCAAATTGCTGGACGGCATCAAGAATATCATCGCCGTCGCCTCGGGCAAGGGCGGCGTTGGCAAGTCCACTACGGCTGTGAATCTGGCCCTCGCGCTCGCGCAGGAAGGTGCGCTGGTAGGGATCCTCGATGCCGATATCTACGGCCCCAGTCAGCCGCGCATGCTCGGCATCGAGGGCAAGCCGACCAGTAAAGACGGCAAGAAAATGGAGCCCATGGAAGGGCATGGCATCAAGGCCATGTCCATCGGTTTCCTCATCGACGAGGAGACTCCCATGGTCTGGCGTGGTCCCATGGTGATGCAGGCCCTGGAGCAGCTGCTGTCGGATACGCGCTGGGGGGAACTGGATTATCTGGTCATCGATCTGCCGCCCGGCACCGGTGACACTCAACTGACCCTGGCGCAAAAGGTGCCGGTATCCGGTGCGGTCATCGTCACCACGCCGCAGGATATTGCTCTCCTCGATGCGCGTAAGGGACTGAAGATGTTCGAGAAAGTGGGCGTGCCCATTCTCGGCGTCATCGAGAATATGAGTTTCTACATCTGCCCGAAGTGCGGCAACGAAGACGACATCTTTGGTCATGGCGGTGGCGCCGCAATGGCAGAGCAGTATGGCGTGGAATTCCTCGGTGCCGTGCCGCTCGATCGCAGCATCCGCAACGAAGCCGATAGCGGGGCGCCGACGGTGGTAGGGGCTCCCGATTCCCCCTTGGCGAAGATCTACCGGGAGCTGGCGCGCCATGTAGCAGGCCGCATCGCCTTGCAGGCGGTGGACCACAGCCATAAATTCCCGAAAATCGTCATCGAAAACCGCTAGGAGAGCCGTGCATGGCCATCAAGTCCGACCGCTGGATCCGGCAAATGGCCGAAGAGCAAGGCATGATCGAACCCTTCGCGGCGCAGCAGGTACGTCAGCTCGAAGGGCAGCCGATCATCTCCTACGGGCTGTCTTCCTACGGCTACGACATCCGCTGTGCGGGCGAATTCAAGGTCTTCACCAACGTGCGCAGTGCCATTGTCGACCCCAAAAACTTCAGCGAAGATTCCTTTGTGGAGTTTACTGGTGACACCTGCGTCATCCCCCCTAATTCCTTTGCCTTGGCACGCACGGTGGAATATTTTCGTATCCCGCGCAATGTGCTCACCATCTGCCTGGGCAAATCCACCTATGCCCGCTGTGGTATTATCGTCAATGTGACGCCTTTCGAGCCGGAATGGGAGGGTTACGTGACCCTGGAGTTTTCCAACACCACCCCCTTACCGGCCAAAATCTATGCCAATGAAGGGGTGGCGCAGGTGCTTTTCTTCGAGTCGGATGAAGTCTGCGAGGTCTCCTACGCCGACCGCAAGGGCAAGTATCAAGGCCAGCACGGCGTTACCCTGCCGCGCGCCTGAGTATCCCCCTATCTCTCTTAGTGCTCGCTATTGCTGGGCTCGTCCTCGGCGCGTGCGTGTCCGCCGCGATGGGTGAGGTAGAGAGCCAAAGCGACCAGAGCGATGCCCAGGGCCAGGTAGAGCAGGTCCAGGAAATTACTTACACGCATGGACAGAGAGCGTTCGAAGAAACTGACGATAAGAATCATCAGGATCACCTTGGCCAGGCGATCCTTGAGGTCATCCAGGCTGCGAATGAAGAGCACCCGGGAGCCCTTGGATGCAGCCGCAACATCGATCTTGCTGATGAAGAGTTCGTAGAGACCCAGGGAAAAGATCAGCAGAATGGTGGCCAGCAAATAGCCATCGACGATACTGACCGCATGGGCGACCACCTGCAAGTGGAAGGTCTCGCGCGCCTCACTGCTTAAATGGGGATTGGCATAGCTGAGGATATGGCTGACCAGGTGCCAGGCATCGACGGAGGTCACGAAAAAGACGGCAAAGGCCACCAGCAAGCTGGCGACGACGGCTAGCAAGATGGCAAAGCGACTGTTCCACAGCAACCATTCGAATACTGCCTCGATCTTCTCGCCCATTACCATCCTCACAGTTTTTCGCTGTTAATGTGTTCCGGTGCTGCCGAATCCGCCCGCACCGCGTTCGCTGGCGACGAATTCCTCCACCACGCGTACCTGGGGGCGCAGCACCGGCACCAGAATCATCTGCGCCACGCGCTCGCCTACGGCAATGGTGAAGGATTCTGTGCCCCGATTCCACAGGGATACTTTGAGCGGACCCTGGTAATCGGCATCGATCAAGCCCACCAGATTACCGAGCACCAGACCCTTGTGCCCCAGCCCGGAACGCGGCAGTAGCAGGGCGGTGACGGCGGGGTCGCCAATGTGCATGGCAAAGCCCGCCGAGATCAAGGCGGCCTCGCCCGGCGCCAGGGTCAGTGGTGTCTCGATGCAGGCGCGCAGATCCATACCCGCTGCAGCGTCACTGGCGTAGTGCGGCAGGGGCCAGTCGCGGCCAAGGCGGGGGTCGAGAATGCGAAGGGCGAGCGTATCCATCTAGATCTTTCCGTGCAGGCAGGAGTCGAGATGATGCAACAAGGCACGGGCCAGGTCGAGCTTGTCACTACGCGGCAGCTCCCAGCGGCGCTCGGAACAGTAGAGCACCGCAGCATTCTCCGACCCTCCCATCGCGCCGCTGCGCAGATCGTTGAGCACCGCGAAATCGGCTCCCTTGGCGCGCAGCTTCGCCACGGCGCGCTCCTCATCGCCATGGGTTTCCGCGGCAAAGGCAAGGAGATAACGGGGACGCTCTGCGCTTTCGTGCAGGCTGCGGACGATATCCGGATTGGGGAGCAAGGCGAGCTGATTCGGGATCTCACCTTTCCCCTGCTTATCACGGACGCTGCTTGCGGGGCGATGATCGGCGACGGCGGCATTGGCGATAAAAAGATCGACCCGCTGCTGCTGCACGATGTTCTCACAGGCCGCCAGCATGTCCCGTGCCGATTCGACGGCAATGCGCCGTACTCCTCTGGGGCAGGGCAGAGACGTTGGGCCACTGACCAGGGTCACCTGCGCGCCGCGTTCGGCGGCGGCCTGGGCTAAGGCATAGCCCTGGCGGCCGCTGGCGCGATTGCTGAGTCCCCGCACCGGATCCCAGGCCTCCCAGGTGGGACCGGCGGTGACGAGGACCTGTCTGCCAGCCCAAGACTTGTTGGCTAGTGCGAGACGCAGCTGGTCGACGATTTCCGGCACCTCCAGCAGGCGACCCGCGCCGGTCTCGCCACAGGCGAGTTCGCCGCTGGCGGGCCCCAGAAAGGTTGCACCATCTGCCTGTAGCTGGCGCACGTTGCGTTGGGTGGCCGGATGCTCCCACATGGCGGTATTCATGGCTGGCGCCAGAAAGAGTGGCGCGCGGCTGGCAAGAACGATGGTGCCCGGCAGGTCGCTGGCGAGTCCCTGCGCCAGACCGGCGAGGCCGTTGGCGGAAACTGGGGCATAGAGCAGTGCGTCGGCCCAACGCGCCAGCGCAATATGGTCCATCGCGGCTTCTTCCACGGGGGAGAAGAGCGATTGCCGCACGGGTTGCCCGGTCACGGCCTGCAGGGCCAGCGGCGCGACAAAATCGGCGGCGTGGCGACTCAGCGCCACGCGCAGCTCGACGCCACGGTCCCGCAAGCGACGCGCGAGTTCCGGCGTTTTGTAGGCGGAGACGCTACCACCAATCATCAAAAGGATTTTTTTGCCCGCCAGTGGGTCCATGTCGGCCTTGCTTTCCAGTACAATATCGCTGACTAGGATACGAAAAAGAGGGAGCGCATGGCTATTCGGGATTGGCCCACGGACGAACGGCCGCGGGAACGTTTGTTGGCGAAGGGGGCGGAGAGTCTGTCCGATGCGGAATTGTTGGCGATTTTTTTGCGGGTAGGGGTGCGTGGCAAAAGCGCCGTCGAACTGGCGCGTGATCTTTTGCAACGCTTTGGTGGGTTGCGAGGACTCTTGACGGCCCCACAGGAGTCCTTCTGTGCTGAGCATGGGCTCGGTACCGCCAAATTCGCGCAGTTGCAGGCGGTGCTGGAGATGGCGCGGCGCCATTTGGCAGAAAGCTGGCAGCGGGGCGAAGCCCTGGAATCGCCACGCCGGGTGACGGAATACCTGCGTGCCAGCCTGCGCGATCGGGCACGCGAGGTCTTTGCGGTGCTCTTTCTCGATCAGCGTCATCGTGTCTTGCGCTTCGAGGAGATGTTTCAGGGCACCATCGACAGCGCCAGTGTGCACATCCGCGAGGTCGCCAAGCGCGCCCTCGAACTCAATGCGGCGGCGCTGATCGTGGCGCACAATCATCCTTCGGGGGTTGCTGAGCCGAGCACGGCGGACCGGCAGCTCACCCGCCGGCTGGAGGATGCCCTGCGACTTTTGGACCTGCGTCTGCTCGATCATTTCATCGTCGGTGATGGCGAGCCGGTCTCCCTGCGCGAAGCGGGCGGTTGGTGAGAAAAAACGCACCTCTCTGGCGCCGCGGACGCTACGCGCTGGCCGGTCTGGAAAGTGCCGTGCGTGGGGAGGCGAGCTTTCGGACCGAGCTGGGTGCTGCAGTTTTGGGAATTGCTCTCCTGGTTTGCACGGGTGCGCCGCTCCTGTGGTGGGCCTTGTTCATCTTGCTGATGGCGGCGATCCTGGCCGCCGAGCTGCTCAATACCGCCATCGAAACCCTGGCCGACCGTGTCGAACCGGAGCTGGATCCGTTCATCGGCCGTGCCAAGGATCTTGGCGCTGCTGCAGTATTCATCCTCAGCGTTGCGGCCATTTTACTGGCGGCGTGTTTGTTGTTGGCCTTCTTTCAGGGTGGGGCGGGTTTTGCACCGCCTTTCTGATCCGTCTATAGTGAATAAGGAAATTTTAGGGTAACGCACGCTATGGGTATCAACGCCTCCCTCACGATCATCGCGATAGTGTCCATTTTTTCACTCGTCATATTGGCCGCGGTAGCTGGCGTGGTGATTCGTACCTTTCTGCGGCTGGAACGGGTCCTGGCCCGGGCAGAGCAGGAAGTTGGGCCGCTGTTGTTTGACCTGAAAGTGTCGTTGGCAGAGCTGCAAAAGATCATCCGCGGCGGGGGCAAGCAGCTCCAGCATGTCGAGGCGACATTACGGTATGTCGATCGGGAACTGCGCGACACCGTTGACACCCTGACGCTCCCGGTCCAGGAACTTGGGCTTTGGGTCAAGGCTGCGCGTACTGGCTGGCGTTACTTTGCCCGCCGTCGTCATTGAGGCTTTCTGTTTCGTAACTCACTGGAGGTTTGCATGAGAAATTCAGCAGCAGGATTCATGATGGGCTTACTCGTTGGTGCCGCCGCTGGCGTCTTGCTTGCCCCAGCCAGCGGCGTCGAGACCCGCGACGATCTCCGGCGCAGAATGCAACGCGGCAGGGAGCAACTGCGCGAACTGGAGACGGTCGCGGAGGAGCGCATTTCCCGGCTCCTCGACGAAATCCAGGAAAAGACCCAACAGTTGATGGCCTCCGGCGGTGAATTGGTGGATGCCAAACGGCAAGACCTGCTGGAAGCCATTCAGGTGGCAAAGCGGGCATTGGCTGAAGAGCGCGAGATCCTGCTGCGTTCCCGTCGCGAGCGGCAGATCGAGGCGGAAATCGGGGGCCCAGAGGATTGACCGCGCAGTTTTTTATGCGGTAATCAATCAAATCATGGTGCAAGGGGCATCTGGCACCGATAAGATAGCGCGAGTTTTCTGTCAAGGAGTAGTGAGATGGCTGATAAATTGCTGATGGTCATGGTCAACACCGATCCTTCCAACCCCCAGGAGCTGGGTGCGCCTTTCTTCCAGGCCACGGTTGCTGCGGCAATGGATTTTGAGGTGGAGGTGGTGCTTACCGCTCGCGCTGGCGAGCTGGCCAAGAAGGGCGTGGCGGAGAAGATGCACGTCATGCCGGGCAGCCCCAAGAGCGTTCACGATTTCATCAAGGATGCCCACGAGGCGGGCGTGAAGTTCTTTGTCTGTACCCCCACCCTTGAACTGTGGGATTGCACCAAGGAAGACCTCATTCCCGAAGTGTCGGACGTGGTCGGTGGCGCCTATGTCATCGAACAGGCCATGGACGACGATGTCGTTACCTTTACCTATTAAGTGACGTCATGACGCCTACCCATTTGGGGCCGGCTGAACAGTTGTTCAGCGCGGAGGCGGTGCACGCGGCCATCCAACGGATGGCCGTTGCCATTAATGCCGACCTGGAACCGTTGGTACCGCACCGTCCGGTCATTGTGCTGACAGTCCTGTCCGGTGCCATCGTCGTCGTCGGTCAGTTGCTGCCCATGCTGCATTTTCCCCTGCATCTGGATTGTGTGCAGGTCAGTCGCTATGGTGACAAGACGCGTGGCGGCGATCTGCTGTGGCGTCTGACGCCACGGGAGAACCTGCTGGATGCCACCGTGCTCATCGTCGATGATATCCTCGATGAGGGCGTTACCCTGCTGGCGCTGCAGGACTATTGTCGTGCCCAGGGGGCAGCAGAGGTGCGCACGGCGGTGATGGTACGCAAGGAGCGCGAGCGTCCCTGTGCCGTGCCCATCGATTATGTGGGTCTGGAAGTTCCGGATCGTTTCATCTTTGGTTTCGGCCTCGATGCCCGGGGGCTCGGTCGCAATGCGCCCGGGATTTTTGTGCTGGCGGAGGAATCATGAGTAGCGTCGGGATCCTTGGCGGTAGCGGCCTGACCAGGCTCAAAAACCTGGAAATTCGCCACCGTCGCATCATTCGCACGCCCTTTGGCGAGGCCTCTGGTCCTCTGACCTTTGGTGTTCTCAATGGTCAGGAGATCGTTTTTCTGGCCCGCCATGGCTATGGTCACACCATCCCGCCCCATCGGGTCAACTATCGCGCCAACATCTGGGCCTTGCATCATGTGGGAGTGAGCCATCTGATTGCGGTGACCGCCGTCGGTGGAATCACTGCCGCGATGCAGTCCGGCGTCCTGCTGGTACCGGATCAGCTCATCGATTACACCCATGCCCGTCCCAGCACCTTCTTCGAAGGCGGCGAGGCGCAACAGGTGATTCATATCGACTTTTCCGAACCATACTGCGCCAATGTGCGGCAACGGCTTCTGCAAGGGGCCGAAAAAGCCGGGATCTCGGTGCATCCAGGAGGCACCTACGCTGCGACCCAGGGGCCGCGTCTCGAGACCGCGGCAGAAATCCGTCGGATCGAGCGGGATGGCGGCGATGTGGTGGGCATGACCGGTTGTCCAGAAGCCGTTCTGGCGCGAGAGATCGGCCTTTGTTATGCGCCCTTGTCGTTGGTGGTGAACCCCGCCGCGGGTAAGGCGGCGGAGCCGATTACCATGGAGGGGATCGACGCCGTCATGCATGAGGGCATGGAGCGGGTGCGGGCGGTACTCGCCGCGGCGGTCCCGTTGCTGGCCGACTGCCCGCCCTGTGATTGTGGCATGGCGGTAGGTCCGGATGCCCTCAAGGCGCTGCACAAGGCGCCACTGGCGCGAAAAAAGGCAACGCCCGCTGCCTGATTCAGCGCAGCGTCACGAACTCTTCGCTGCTCGTGGGGTGGATGGCGATGGTGTCATCGAAGTCCCGTTTGCGAGCGCCCATGCGAATGGCCACGGCAAAGCCCTGCAGCATCTCCTCTACCCCGTCGCCAATGGCATGCAGTCCGACAATGCGCTCCTCGTGTCCCACGGTCACCAGCTTCATCGCGGTCCGTTCCGGTTCGCTCTGAAAAGCGCGTAGCAACGGTACGAAGCGGCTCTGGTAGCATTTCACCTGCTCATCGCCATAGCGCTCCCGAGCCTCAATCTCGCTCATGCCCACCGTGGCGATGGGCGGATGACTGAAGATCACCGTGGGCGTCAGGCTGCTGTCGAGGTGTCGCTCGCTCTGCCCGCCGAACAGACGATCGGCCAGACGGCGTCCGGCGGCAATGGCGACGGGGGTCAGGGCTGGCGCGCGCGTGATATCGCCTACCGCGTAGATGCCATCCACAGGGGTGTTCTGGAATTTGTCGACGGCAAGAAAACCATCGTCATCGGTAGCCAGGTCTGCCGCCACCAGACCGAGATCGCTGGTCTGCGGGCGGCGGCCGATAGCCCAGAGTACCGCATCGAGGCCCCCGTGGCAGTCTCCCTGCGCAAAGTCGAGACACAGGCCATTCGCATCGCGCCGAAGCTGCCGCACCTGACGTTGGGCGAGGAGGTTGATGCCTTGCGTCTGCATGGCCTCCATCAGATGTTCCCGCAGCATGGGCTCAAACCCATGGAGGAAGTGATTGCGCCGCACCACCAGCGAGACATCGCTGCCCAAGGCGCGCAAGACGCCAGCCAGTTCGACGGCGATATAGCCGGCACCCACCACGGCTACCCGCTGCGGCTGCTCGCCAAGGGCGAAGAATCCATCGGAATCCATACCAAGCTCGGCTCCAGGGATCTCTGGCCAGATCGGTGTTCCGCCCGTTGCCAGAAGGATCTTCGCGGCACTGAGCAGGGTCTTTTCATCGACGCTGACCTGATTCTTACCGCGCAAGCGACCATGACCGCGAAAAAGCGTCACGCGATTGTTCTCCAGCCCTTCGGCATAGCGCCCGTTGAGTCGCTGGATGTAGGCGTCGCGATGGCTTTTGAAACTGCCCCAGTTGAAATCCCAGGGCGTTGCCGAAAAGCCATAGCCCGCTGCCAGCTCGTGACTAGTTGCCAGATGGGCAGCATTCCAGAAGAGCTTTTTGGGGACGCAACCGACATTGACACAAGTGCCCCCCAAAGGTCCCTCTGCCACCAAAGCAACGCGGGCGCCATAGGAAGCGGCGCGGTTGGCACTGGCAATACCGCCGCTACCGCCGCCGATGACGATGAAATCGAAGTCTGTTGTCGTGCTCACCGGGTAAGCTCCTTACGGCGTCATAGAGACGCCGTGTTCCAGATTGGGTTGCGCTTAGTGGGCGGCGAGATACTTGGCCAGATCGTCGGCGCCACCGATGTGTTTGCCGCCAATGAAGATCTGTGGCACCGTCGAGCGTCCAGAAACTGCACGCACCGTCCGCGAGCTAATTCCCGTACCCATGCCGGTATGCACCTCCTCATAGGGAAGGTTGCGCTCCTGCAACATCGCCTTGGCGCGGGCGCAGTGGGGGCAGCCTTCGCGGGTGAAGAGCGTGATGAAGGCCGGATCCTGGGCATTGGGATTGATGTAGCGGAGCATGGTATCGGCATCGGAAACCTCGAAGGGATCGCCGGGCTTGTCAGGCTCGATGAACATCTTCTCGACAACGCCATCCTTCACCAACATGGAGTAGCGCCAGGAGCGCCGCCCAAACCCCAGGTCGGCCTTGTCCACCAGCATACCCATGCCGGCGGTGAACTCGGCGTTGCCATCGGGAATCAGACGTACATTCTCGACGGCGAGTTCCTTGGCCCAGGCCTCCATGACAAAGGCGTCATTCACCGAGATGCAAAGAATGCTATCGACGCCGTTTTCGCGCAAGACCGGCGCCAGCTCGTTATAGCGGGGCAAGTGGCTCGAAGAACAGGTGGGAGTGAAGGCGCCAGGCAAAGCAAAGACCACTACCGTTTTGCCGGCGAAGAGTTCCTTCGTGCTGACATCCTTCCATTGATTGTTTTCCCGGGTGCGAAAAGTGACCTGGGGTACTGCCTTTCCTTCCATATTGCTGAGTTTCATGGATCGACCCTCGATGGCTGCATCGGAATTGATGACGCCTTAGTTTAGACATTGTCTAAAATATTTGCAAACGCCGCTCACTCCCTCAGACGAGACCGAGAATGCTGCTGACAAACTCCAGCCCTCCTTGGCGAATCTGATAATTCGCCTGGGCGCGGACGGCGGGCTTGGCACGATAGGCAATACCCACGCCGGCCTTGCGCAGCATGGGCAGATCATTCGCCCCGTCGCCAATGGCGACGCATTGGTTGGCATTGGTGCCCGCGGCAATGGCGAGGAGGTCCAGGATATCGGCCTTGGCCTCGGCATCGACGATATCGCCGATGACCTCGCCGGTGAGCTTGCCATCGCGAATGTCGAGCTGATTGGCAAAGGCGTAATCGAGATCCAGTTCTTCCTGGACATGCCGGGTGAACTGGGTGAAGCCGCCAGAGACGACAGCGGTTTCCATCCCCGCACGCTTGGCGGCGGCGACCAAGTCGCGGGCCCCCGGGCTGAATTGCAGGCGCTCACGAATCACGGCATCGATGGCGCCGACCGGGGTGCCGGCAAGCAGGCGCACGCGCTCGCGCAGGGAACTGCGAAAATCCAACTCGCCGGCCATGGAACGTTCCGTGATCGCCGCGATCTTGCTTTTCAAGCCAAGATGCGCACCGAGCTCGTCGATGCATTCGATGGCGATCAGGGTGGAGTCCATGTCGCTGATCAAAAGGCGAAACTGGCCGCTTTTCCAGTTGGGTGTGAGGGCGACGTCGACGGGAAACTCCATCAGTGCCTCGACCAGCTGGTGGTTGGCAAGGGGCAGGGCGGCGGCATCGCCCCAGATCTCGATCACCAGCTCATTGCCCTGGGCGAGTAGCACCCGGCCCGGCAGAAAGGCGCGTAGTTGTAGACTGGTCAGTGCCCGGCGTAACATCGTCGGACGCAGGTCCCCGCGCAACACCAGACGTAGAGGCTCTTCTGCGTCGCTTGCGGGGCCCCAGAGGATCTCCCGCTCCTGTGCCAGCCCCTGGCGTGCCAGCTCCTCCAGGAAGGGTTGCAGCTCGGCAAAGTCGGCGGGCAGGCGCCAGCTCTGCAGCCAGCTCCCGGCAATTTCCCGTTGCTCGATTTCTCCGGCAACGATCTGGCTCATACTGGCGGGCAGGGCCATACGTCCCTGATGGGCGGGACTCAAAATGGCGAGGCGGGTGGCAGACATGCTTTTACTCCTTGCTTGAGTCAGGGCCATTGAGTTCGTCGATGAGCGTAAGAAGGGCTTCGCATCGCGTCTGGCCGTCGGGCAGGGTACGACGGATGCGCAGGCGGTCCTGACCCTCGAGCTGGAAGGTCTGCGATTCCTTCTGGATCTTCTGTAAGAGGCGGTCCACTGGCAAGCGATGCCGTGCGCTCAGGGTCAAGCGGGCGCCCTGTGGTCCGGCGTCGATAGCGGTAATGCCCAGGCTCTCGGCGAGAATCCGCAGTTGCGTCTGGCAGAGCAGGGTCTTGACGGCATCCGGCAGGGTGCCAAAGCGATCCACCATCTCTACCATGATCGCACCAATCCCCTCGCTCTTGCGCAGATTGGCCAGGCGTTTATAGAGCTGCAGACGCAGTTGCACGTCGGGCAAGTAATCGGAGGGGATGAGCGCCGGGGTGTTGAGATGGATCTGTGGCCCCTCCGCCTGTTTTTCCGCCAGACTTTGCGGATCCTTGCCGGCGCGGATGGCGGCAACGGCGTCGTTCAGCCACTCCATGAACAGGGTAAAGCCCACTTCATCCATGTGTCCGCTCTGGGCATCGCCCAGGAGCTCGCCGGCACCACGAATCTCCAGATCATGACTGGCCAGAGCAAACCCTACACCAAGCTCCTCCAGGGACTGGATGGCGTCGAGGCGTCGTTTGGCGTCGTCAGTCATGGCGCGTGGATCGGGGGTGAAGAGATAGCAGTAGGCCCGCTGATGTCCACGCCCGACGCGCCCCCGCAGCTGATGCAGCTGCGCCAGGCCGAAGCGGTCGGCACGATCGATGAGCATGGTGTTGGCACGCGGATTGTCGATGCCCGATTCGATGATCGTGGTGCAGAGTAACAGATCGAAGCGTTGATGATAAAAATCGAGCATCACCGCCTCCAGTTCGGTCTCCGGCATCTGCCCGTGGGCAATGCGGATGCGCGCCTCCGGCAGCAGGCGTTGCAGCAATTTACCGCTGCGCTCGATATCCTGTACTTCGTTGTGCAGATAGTAGATTTGCCCACCGCGATGCAGCTCGCGTTGGCAGGCCTCGCGAATGGTGTCTTCGGCAAATTCCTGCACAAAGGTGCGTACCGGTTGCCGGCGCTGCGGCGGCGTGGCAATCAGCGACAGGTCGCGCAGTCCCGCCAGGGAAAGATTCAGCGTGCGGGGGATGGGGGTTGCCGTCAGGGTGAGTACATCCACCTCACTGCGCAGGGCCTTGATCTTTTCCTTATGGCGCACGCCAAAGCGATGCTCCTCATCGAGAATCAGGAGTCCCAGGTCGGCAAATTGCACATCGCCCTGGAGCAGGCGATGGGTGCCAATGAGGACCTGAATGTTGCCGGCGGCGGTATCCGCAAGGATCGCGCTACGTTCCTTGCCCTTCTGAAAACGGGAGAGCATGGCGACGCGGATGGGCAGCCCGGCAAAGCGATCGCGAAAGTTTTCGAAATGTTGCTGGGCGAGGAGGGTGGTGGGTACAAGAATGGCCACCTGGGCGCCGCTGTGAGCGACCAGGAAGGTGGCACGCAGGGCCACCTCGGTCTTGCCAAAACCGACGTCGCCGCAGACCAGGCGGTCCATGGGATGCGGCCGTTGCAGATCGTCGAGAACGGCATCGATGGCGGCCTGCTGGTCCGGTGTTTCCTCAAAGGGAAAGCGGGAAACAAAGTCCCAATAGGCGTCGTCCGGCGCCGGGAAGCTCCTTCCAGGGCGCGCGGCGCGGCGCGCGTAGATGTCGAGCAGCTCGCTGGCGGCATCGATCGCCTTCTGTCGCGCCTTGGCCTTGGCCTTGCTCCAGCGCGCATTTCCCAGACGCGATAGCTCGATTTCCTCGCTGTTGCCGACAAAGCGGCTGACGCGGTCGAGTTGTTCCACCGGTACATAGACCTTGGCATCGCCGGCATAGGCAATACTCATGTACTCGTTGACGTCTCCTTGCCCGGCAAAGGGGGTGTCCAGCGCCAGAAAGCGCCCGATGCCGTAATCCTCATGGACTACCACATCGCCGGGCTGCAGTTCTCCCAGATCGCGTAGCAGATTTTCCATGCTCCGCTGGCGTGCTCGGCCGCCACGGCGCTGGGCAAACACCCGATCGCCAAAGATCTGCGCTTCCGAGATCAACGCTAGATCGATACGTCCCCGCTGCTGATGCAACAGTCCCCGTTCCAGCGGCGCCACCGCGAGGGCGAGGGAGGCGGACCCAGCGGAAAATTCGGACCAGTTGCCGACTCGTTGCACCGGGACGCCCAGGCGCTGTAGGTGCTCGCCCACCGCTTCGGCGCGTCCAGCGGATTCCGCCGCCAGCACTACGCGAGCACCACCGGGAAGCTCTTGTAGAAAGCGCTCGAGGCCGAGCAAAGGATTTTCACTGTTGCCCTGTAGGGAAGGCGGAGGCAGAAAGCCTTGCGCCTCGCCCTGCACCTGTTCGCTGAGCCGCAAAATGGGGTAGGCCGCTAATCGTTGCTGCCAAGAGTCCTCGCTCAGCAACAGTTCGTCAGGCCGCAGGATGGGATGGGCACGATCGCTGCTGCGCTCGGCATAGCGTTCTTGCCATTCCTGGCGCAATTGCTGAACTGCGGCCGCAAGCCCGGACTCCTCCAGCACGATGCTGTCCTTCGGCAGATAATTACTGATGTCGCCGCAAGCTTCAAAAAACAGAGGTAGGTATTGCTCGGCACCCGCCGGTATACTATTGCGACTGGCGGCACGGTAGATCTCCGCCTGTTGCGGGTCGCCGCTGAAGCGGGCGCGAAACTGTGCGCGAAAGCGTTGCAGATCCTCGCTGGCAGTCGGAACTTCGCGTGCCGGCAGCAACTCTACCTTTTCCACTTTGCCGAGACTGCGCTGGGTTTCCACATCGAAGGCACGAATGCTGTCGATCTCGTCGCCAAAAAGCTCGATCCGATAGGGAAGAGGGCTGCCGCTCGGGAAAATATCGATGATGCCACCGCGCCAGGCGATTTCCCCTGCTTCCGACACCTCGCTTACGCTCTGATAGCCGGCATCGATGGCACGCTGGCGGAAGGATTCGAGGGGCAAGCGCGCCCCCAGGTGGAGCCACAGCGCATGACGATCGAGATGGCTCGGTGGCGGCAGAAACTGCAGCACTGCGCTGGCCGGGGCGATGATCAGTCCCCGCCAGTGCGGCAGGGCCGCGAGAGTGGCCAGCCGCGCGGTACTGATCTCGGCCGGCGGATTCAGGCGATCGTAAGGAAGCACTTCCCGATCGGGAAAAACCAGCGGTGCAGGTAATTCCGGCGCGAAAAATTGCCATTCCCGTTGCCATTCTTCTATCGCGCGGCTGGCATTGACGATCAACAGGATCGGGCGCTGCAAGCGGCGTTGTAGGGCCGCCGCCAACAGGGCCTGAGCGGCCCCCGGCGCCGGCGGCAGGGTAGCGGTTTTTCCGGGTTGGAGGACCAGTGACCCGAGCCAATCCATCAGCAAGACAGCACATCCTCAAAAAGCCAAGGCGACAGTCTATGCAGGCCAAGAAAAAACTGCAAAAGTCGCGGTCATTCGGGTATGCTGGCGCAGCGATCAGGAGGATGTGCATGGAACAAATCTGGGCCTTGATCCCCGCCGGTGGACGCGGGCAGCGATTTGGTGGTGCCGTCGCCAAGCAATATCTGCAACTGCGCGGTCGCTCGGTGCTTGCCCATGCCCTGCAGCCCTTTCTGATCGAGCCGCGCATTCGTGGCGTACAACTGGTGTTGCCCGGCGCAGATCTCGCCACCGGCGCCTGGCGTGAGCTTCTCGGTTCGCAAAGCCGAAGCTTTCTGCCCCCGGTGGTAGGTGGAGCGCAGCGCCAGGACTCGGTGCGACTCGGCCTGCGCGCGCTTCTGGAACATGGCGCCCTGCCGCAGGACTGGGTGCTGGTCCACGATGCGGCGCGCCCTTGCCTGCAACGGGGCGATCTGCATGCGCTCCTGGATGCCTTGCCCAGAGCCCCACAAGGGGCTTTGCTGGCCTTGCCGGTAGCCGATACCCTCAAGCGTGCCGCGGGCGAGCATGTGGTGGCCACCGTCGAACGTAGTCATCTCTGGCGTGCCCTGACTCCCCAGGCCTTTCCCCTGGGTGCGCTGCTCGAAGCCCTTGACGATGCCGAGCAGCAGGGTGCCCCGGTGACCGATGAGGCCTCGGCTATGGAACGGCGCGGCTGGCACCCCCTTCTGGTGCAGGGCCACGCCGATAACCTCAAAATCACTTATCCCGAAGATTTGCCCTTGGCTGAGGCTATTCTGGCCGCGCGTGGGTCGTGAAAGGAGAACTATGGAGATTCGCGTAGGACAGGGCTTTGATGTGCATGCACTGGTGGCAGATCGCCCCCTGATTCTGGGCGGTGTGCGGGTGCCTTATGAACTCGGCCTGGCCGGTCATTCCGATGCCGATGTCCTCATCCACGCCATTTGCGACGCACTGCTCGGCGCGGCGTCCCTGGGGGATATCGGCAAACATTTCCCGGATACCGATCCCCGTTTTGCCGGTGCCGATTCGCGTCTACTGCTCCGTCACTGCGCCAGCTTGCTGCAGCAGGAGGGCTATCGCATCGTCAATGTCGATTCGACCCTCATCTGTCAACGCCCCAAATTGGCACCGCATATTCCCCAGATGCGGGAACATCTCGCCAGTGACCTGCAGATTCCGCTCCCTGCGGTCAGTGTCAAGGCGACGACGACAGAGCAGTTGGGCTTTGCCGGCCGTGGCGAAGGCATTGCCGCCCAAGCTATCTGCCTCATCCGGGATGTCTGAGATCCCCGATCGGTGGTATCCGGAGCTGGCGCTTGCCCGCCCGGAAGGCGTCTTTCGTTCCTCCCCCGAAAGCTTTTTTGTGGAAGAGGTGTTGCCTTTTGCTGCCGATGGCGAGGGCGACCATGCTTGGCTCTGGGTCGAGAAGACGCGGCGCCACACCGAGGAGGTCGCACGGCTGCTCGCGCGCTTTGCGGGCGTCCCCGCCCGAGACGTTGGCTACGCCGGTCTAAAGGACTACCAAGCCCGTACCCGACAAGCCTTTACCGTGCCGCTCGTTGGCCGTGAGGAACTCGATTGGGGCCAGTTCGCCGCTGCGGGGGTGCAAATTCTCGCCATCGACCGGCATCGACGCAAACTACGGCGCGGTGTGCATCGCGGCAATCGATTTCGCATACATGTACGCGACGCCAACGACAGCACCGCCTGGGAAAACGCCTTGCGGGTTTTGGCGCAACAGGGTTTCCCCAACTATTTCGGGGCGCAACGCTTCGGGCACGATAATCTGGCCGCTGCCGGGCGCCTGCTGACTGGTGGGCGGCGTGGACGTATGCCACATCATCTGCGCGCGCTTTTGTGGTCGACGGCGCGCTCCGCGCTATTCAACTTGGTTCTTGCCGAGCGGGTGCGACAGAAAAGCTGGAACTGCATCCTGCCCGGTGAGATCATCCAGTTGGCCGGGACGCATAGCCAGTTTCGGGCTGGCGCAGAAGAGCTCGCGGAGCTGCAGGCCCGCGCCGATGCCTGGGATCTCCATCCCACCGGGCCACTGCCGGGTAAAGCTGCGGGGCAAAGCAAAGGGCTGGTAGGCGAACTGGAAGCGGAAATCCTTGCCGCTTGGCATGGCGGCGACGATTCTCCCGGCAACGGTATGGCCTGGGCAGCGGCGCTGGCCAGTCAGGGCTTGGACGCAGCACGACGAGCCTTGCGCTGCCGTCCGGAGGATATGTCCGTTCATGCGCCGCAAGCTGGGGAAATTGTTCTCCAGTTCTTTCTACCGCAAGGCTCCTATGCCACGGTGTTGCTGGAAGCCCTTGGGGTGAAGTCGGAAAAAATGAGCTCGGACCCTTGTCCGTAGCAAGTACATACTTTACGATAAACTACTCGTTTGCAGGGCAAAAACCAGGAAGGAACGATATGAAAAACCACGTGACCATTGGGCGTTTGGCGCGCGAGGCGGGATTGGCAGCGGAAACTCTGCGGTATTATGAACGAATCGGGCTGATTCGCCCGGTGCAACGGACGCAGTCCAATTATCGACTGTACGACAACGAGGCGGAAGCGCGCTTGCGTTTTATTCGCCGGGCGCAGAATCTCGGTTTTTCCTTGGCGGAGGTCAAGGAGCTACTCGACATCAACAGCCATCCGGAAAACGACATGGCGGCGGTGAAGCAGATTACCCAGGGCAAGATCGCCGACATCGAGGAAAAAATTGCAGATCTGGAGCGGATGCGCTCGGCCCTGCACGAGGTCAGTGAGCGTTGCCCCGGCCATGGCTCTGTTGAGGCTTGCCCGATCCTGGCCTCGCTTGCTGGGGCAGAGCGCGCCACCGACTTGCCGCCTGCCCCGGCCGCTCAGGCGCGCTGAAAAGTCCATCAGGCGTCAGCGGCGAAGCTCGCCCAGTAAGACCCGCAGGGCCCCGGAGCCGCCTTCGGCTGGTCCGGCCTGCAAAAAGGCCAGTACTTCGCGGTGGCGTTGCAGCCAGTGTCCGACTAAGCGTTTGAGGACGGGCACCTGTCCTGGTGAACCATAGCCCTTGCCGTGCACGATGCGGACACAGGTCCAGCGCTGCCGGCGAGACTCGGCGAGAAACTCGGCGACGGCCGCACGGGCCTCGTCTACTCGTAGTCCATGCAGATCGAGATCGGCCTGCACGCGAATTTTTCCACGACGCAGGTCCCGCAGTAGCCGCTCGGGCAATCCGGGGCGCAGATATACCCACTCATCGCCTGTCCACCAATCATTTTCCTCTTTGTTGCCACGCGCCAGGTCTGCCAATACGGCCAGTTCATCAGCAGTGGCTTGGTGTGCCTCTGGTTCCGGAGCCGGCGCCCGTGGCGGCGGCTCCGGGGCTGAGAACAGCCGCACATCCCGCAGAGCGGAGCGAAACTCCTCTCGTTCGTCATCGGCAAGAAAGAATCCGGGATTAGCTCTTGCCCTTTTCCGTGCTGAGCGCCGCGCCACGCATCAGGCGCTGGCCTGCTCCAGCCAGCGTTCCGCGTCTAGGGCGGCCATACAGCCCGTCCCGGCGCTGGTTACTGCCTGACGATAGACATGATCCTGCACATCGCCTGCAGCAAACACGCCAGCGATGCTGGTCATAGTCGCAAACCCTTCCCGACCGCCCTTGGCGATCAGGTACCCGGTCTCGTCCATTTCCAGCTGTCCTTTGAAAAGCTGGGTATTGGGCTGATGGCCGATGGCAATAAATACGCCGGTCGCTGCAATGTCTTGCGTCTTGTCGTCTGTTGCAGATGCCAAGCGCAATCCAGTAACCCCCGAGGAGTCACCCAGAACTTCGCTCACTTGATAATTCCAGATCACTTTCACGTTTTCTTTGGCAAAGAGCTTGTCTTGCAGAATCTTTTCCGCCCGGAATTTGTCACGCCGATGGATGACGGTCACCGTCTTGGCAATGTTGCTGAGGTACAGCGCTTCCTCGACCGCGGTGTTGCCACCACCGACGACGGCGACATCCTGATTCCGGTAGAAAAACCCATCACAGGTGGCGCAGGCAGAAACTCCTTTGCCACGATATTTTTCCTCACTCTCCAGGCCCAGATATTTGGCTGAGGCACCCGTGGCGATGATCAGAGAATCGCAGGTATAGCTTCCCTGATCGCCCTGCAAGCGAAAGGGCCGCTCCCCGAGATTGGCCTCGCTGATATGGTCAAAGATGATCTCCGTATCAAAGCGGCGCGCCTGCTTTTCGAGCTCCGCCATCAGCTCCGGACCGAGAATGCCATCGGCCGCTCCCGGCCAGTTATCCACATCGGTGGTCGTCATCAGTTGGCCCCCAGGTTCCATGCCCTGAATGAGCACCGGTCGTAGATTGGCCCGAGCGGCATAGATCGCTGCCGTGTAGCCTGCGGGACCGGAACCGAGAATGAGTAAGCGCGCGTGCTTGCTGTCGTCTGCCATGACCGCTCCTGTCGAAAGGAAATATTCGCAATTGTAGCACTCCTTCCCTGGTCACGGCAGAGTCAGAAACGCAGTGGAAGCTTACCCTATGACCTGTCAAGCCCTGGCAGACATCCCTTTCGCTTTCAGAATATTACTAAAGATTCGGTCTTAATCCCTTGACAGAAAAGGGAAGTCTCGGATAGCTTGCGGGCATGTCGAAAGCACGCAGCGCAGCAGCAGTGAATGGTTCGGTGCGGGAGAACAGGCCGAAGCCGAGCGGGTATCCCTGGCGTCGGGAGCTCCTGCTCTTTGTCTTGCTGCTCTTGAGTCTGTTCGCTCTCCTTTCCTTGATCAGTTTTCATCCGCTTGACCCCAGCTGGTTCACCAGTGGTCGGGGAGAGCCTGCACGTAATTGGGGAGGCGAGCTGGGTGCCGAGTTGGCCGCGTTCCTGGTGCAGATTTTTGGGATTGCTGCCTGGTTGCTTCCCTTCGCGCTCCTGGCCTTCTGTTGGCTCTGGCTGCGGCGCTTACATTGGCAACATCCGCTGCCGCGCCTACGCATCCTCGGCGGAATCCTGTTTTTCCCGGCCTTTAGCGTGCTGCTGGCCTTGCTCTGGCCACTGATGTGGTGGCCGGTGAAGGGGCAGAGTCCTGGCGGGATCATTGGTGCGGGCCTTGCGGGATTACTTTCTCCTGTCATTGGCAGCGTGGGTACTGGGCTGATTTTCTTCGCCTTGAGTGTGCTGAGCGCTGCTCTCGTAACGCGGACAAGCCCTGCACATTGGGCGAGCCATCTGCGCGCTCTATCGCTCCCCCGTTTTTCCTTGCCCCGCGCGCCGAGCTTCTCGTTGCGCTTGCCGCGCTGGCGACGACAGGTTCCGGTAAAAGCTGATAAGAACTGTGCTGCGGCTCCCGAAGTCGCCGCGCAGCCGTCCGCCGCGTCGCAAGTTCTCGAGCCAGAGCGCCCGTTCCCCGCGCGCAGGAAGGCCTCCCCATCCCCGTCGAAGGCAGTGACCGCCAGCAAGGAGCAGCTACCCTTACCGGCTCCCGTAGGCCCCCCACGCGCCGATGGCCTGCCCGAACTCTCCTTGCTGGATGCGCCCGAAGCCGATGACCCCGCTTTAGTTCCCTCGTCCGAAGAACTGGCGGCGCGCTCCCGTTTTCTGGAGGAAAAATTCGCGGATTTTGGTATCAGTGCCCAGGTTGTGGACGCGCACCCTGGCCCGGTCATTACCCGCTACGAGATTGAACCTGCGGCTGGCGTCAAGGTGAGTCAGGTCGCCGGCCTGAGTAAGGATCTGGCGCGCGTTCTTACCGCCCGGGTACGGGTAGTGGAAGCGATTCCGGGTAAGGCGACAATGGGTATTGAAGTCCCAAATCCGAAGCGGCGTGTGGTCCGTCTCTCCGAAATCCTCGGTAGCGCCGCCTTCGCACAGAGCAAAAGCCTCTTGACCCTGGCCTTGGGGCAGGATATCGGCGGTCAGCCGATTGTCGCGGATTTGGCGCGGATGCCCCATCTCTTGGTGGCTGGCACCACTGGCGCTGGGAAATCCGTCGGCGTCAATGCCATGATCCTGAGCATTTTGTACAAGGCCACCGCGCAGGAAGTGCGCATGATTCTGGTCGATCCCAAGATGCTGGAGCTGTCCGTGTACGAAGGGATCCCGCACCTGCTCGCGCCGGTAGTCACCGACATGCAGGAGGCCGCCAATGCCCTGCGCTGGTGCGTCGCGGAAATGGAACGGCGCTACAAGTGGATGGCGCACGCTGGTGTGCGCAACTTGGCGGGCTACAACCAGAAGTTGAAAGAGGCCGAGGCGCGTGGTGAGTCCCTGCCGGGACCTGACAAAGACTTCAATGACGAGCCGATTGCATTGCGTCCGCTGCCGGCCATCGTCGTCGTCATCGATGAATTTGCCGACTTGATGATGGTGGTCGGCAAACAGGTGGAAACCCTGATCACGCGCCTGGCACAGAAAGCGCGAGCGGCTGGCCTGCATCTGATCATGGCGACCCAGCGTCCATCGGTAGATGTGATTACCGGCCTGATCAAGGCCAATATTCCCACACGCATTGCCTTCCAGGTGTCGTCGCGCATCGATTCACGCACGATTCTCGACCAGATGGGTGCGGAAACGCTGCTGGGGCAAGGCGACATGCTGTATCTACCCCCTGGCAGTGGTTATCCCCTGCGCGTGCATGGGGCCTACGTCAGTGACGATGAGGTGCATCGGGTAGTCGAGAGCCTGCGGCAGCTGGGTGCTCCAGAATATGACGAAGAGATTCTGTCGGGCTCTGGCGATGATGCGGGAATGGGGGAGGGCGGCGACAACGATGCGGAGAGTGATCCGCTCTACGATCAGGCCGTCGCGATTGTCACCAGCAGCCGCAAGGCGAGCATCTCCTATGTGCAGCGGCAGCTCAAAGTCGGGTATAATCGAGCGGCTCGAATGATCGAGGAAATGGAGAGGGTGGGCATTGTTGGTCCCCTACAAAGCAATGGTAGTCGAGAAGTGCATGCTGCTGCCCCGCCGCGCGACTGATCTCGTGCGACTTTGTGTTTCCGCCGTTTTCGGATGCTTATTGATGGTCGGCGTGAGCCTGCCGTTGTTCGCTGCCGAGCCTGGCGCGCTGCTGGAAAAATTCTTCCAGTCCAGCAAGACCGTGACCGCTGATTTTCAGCAGGAAGTGCTCAACCATGGTGGCGTCGTCGAACAACGTGCCAGCGGACAACTCTGGATTGCCAGGCCTGGGCGTTTTCGCTGGAATTACGCCGGCAAAAATGGGCAAATGATCGTTTCCGATGGCCAGCAGGTCTGGCTCTATGAGCCCGCTCTGCAGCAGGTCACGGTACAACCGTTGGGCAAGGTTCTGGGCAGCACCCCGGCGGCGCTGATCGCCGGACGCGATGTACTGCCGACAGACTTTCAGATCAGCTCGCTGCCAGCAAAAAATGGCCTGCAATGGGTTTTGCTCAAACCGGAAAAAGGGCAAAACCAAGGCTTTACTTCCATCCAGATGGGCTTTGACAACGCTGGACAGTTGCGCGAAATGCTGATGGAAGATGCCTTCCAGCAGGAAACCGTCCTGCATTTCGAACATGTCCGCGTGAATGTCCCCATTTCCGACAAGATCTTCCATTTTACTCCGCCGGCCGGGGTAGACGTTCTCAAAAATCCTTAAATTTGGAGTAGTCATGCGTAAGACCCTGGTTGTTTATGCCTTAAGCACGTTGGTCATTTCTGCTGCTTGCGATTTAGCCTACGCCAACAGCTTCGCGGTACCGACCGGTGTTGCGGCCCTGTCGGAGGCCGGGGCGGTGGTGGCCGACGGGCAAGCAGTCAGTGATTATTCCTATAATCCGGCAGGCATGGCTTTTTTCTCTGGAAATCGGGCAGCCATTGAGCTAGTGGCCCAGCGTCCCTCCTATAACTACGCCAATGGCAGCACCGATATCGGCGCGGAGACCAATACCAGTATCCTTGCCGATCTCTATTATACCCATCGCTTCGACAGCATGCCGCTGGCGCTGGGTATTGGGATTACTTCTCCCTATATCCTGCGCGACAGTTGGGCGCCCAATGCCCTGTACGAGGGAAGTCCATACCTCCAGAATCAACTGCGCATCATTGATATCAATCCGAGCATCGCTTACCTGTTGCTGCCCGACCTCAGTGTGGCGGTTGGGCTCGACTACTACCAAAGCATTGGCGGTAAATTCGGTACCCTCTCGGCAGACGGCAGTGGCGTCGGGGGTCGCATCGGCCTGCTCTACAGCACTGAGGGCTATAATTTCGGGTTGAGCTATATTTCTCCCGCCAGCCTCTCTGCCGGTGCGGGCAAAATTGAGCTGCCGGGCAGGCTGCAGGCCGGTTTTCGCTATCGCTGGACACCCTCCTTTGCCACCGAGCTCGATGTTGACTGGACCAACTGGGCAAACGCAAAACTGCCGTACTATGGCAACCTGGGCTGGAAGTCCGCCCTGGGCTACCATGTGGGTCTCAGTTACCACCTGAATCAGGACCTGGAAATCCGTGGTGGTATTGCCCATACCGACAGCCCGGCGGGAGCCAACGCGGTGCAGCTTGCGGTGCCGGCAACGGCATCCAACTCGGCATCCTTCGGCTTGGGGATTGGCCTTGGGCCCTGGCATTACGACATCGGCGCCAGCTACGCCTTGTCCGGGTCCGCTGGCGGCGCGCCATTCCCTCTTCCGGATGCTGGCACGGTACCCAGCGGATCCTACAAGGCCAGTGCCTTCACCCTCGGGCTGGCCCTGGCGCGCAATTTCTGATGTCTTGAATGCCTGATCGACGCCCTCTGGCCGCGCGCATGCGGCCCAGCAGTCTTGCCGAGTTCGTTGGTCAGCCGCAGCTACTCGGGGCAGGGGGTAGCCTCCGGGCCGTTCTCGATGAGGGCGGCCCAATACCGTCCCTGGTCCTGTGGGGCCCGCCGGGTTCGGGCAAGACCACCCTCGCTCGCCTGCTTGCAGCGCAGTCCCAGGTAGAGTTCGTTACGCTTTCGGCGGTGGACAGCGGCGTCAAGGAGTTGCGCGCAGTCGCCGAAAAGGCACGGCAGTTTCGGGAGTGTGGGCAGGCCACTTTGCTTTTCGTCGACGAAATCCATCGCTTCAACCGTGCACAACAGGATGCGCTATTGCCTTATGTCGAGGACGGCATTTTTACCTTGATCGGCGCAACCACGGAAAACCCCAGTTTTGCCCTGGTCTCTGCCTTGTTGTCGCGGGCGCAGGTGTACGTTCTCCAGCCTTTGGATACTGCCGCCTTGGGAGAGATCCTCGAGCGGGCGTTGCAGGATGCAGGGAAAGGTTTGGGGGAACAGAATCTGGTTGTCAGCGCCGCCGTCCGCGCGCTGCTCATTGACGCCGCCGATGGTGACGCCCGGCGTTTGCTTGGTATTCTCGAGCTGGCCGCCAACGGGAGTGAGAACGGCGAAATCTCCATGGAGCAGGTACAGCAGGCCATTGGCGAGAGTTGGCGGCGCTTCGATCGCCACGGAGAGCAGTTCTACGACCAAATCTCGGCCTTTCACAAGTCCCTGCGCGGTTCGGATGTCAACGCCGCTCTGTACTGGCTGGCGCGGATGCTCGATGGGGGCGCCGATCCGCTCTATCTGGCCCGGCGCATGGTGCGCATGGCCAGCGAGGATGTCGGCCTGGCGGATCCGCGTGCCCTCAGTATCGCCATCGCTGCGCGTGACGCTTATGCGTTTCTCGGCAGTCCCGAGGGCGAGCTCGCTCTGGCCGAGGCTGCCGTCTATCTCGCCAGCGCCCCCAAGAGCAACCGCATAGAGCTGGCCTGGAACGCAGTGCGCGCGCAGGTTCGCCGCGAACGCAGCCGGCCGGTTCCCCTGCATCTGCGCAATGCGCCGACCCGGCTCCTGCGGGAGCTGGATTATGGACGGGAATATCAATACGATCACGATTTTCCCGATGCCATCGCGCCGGGGCAGTCTTATCTGCCCCAAGGTATGGCGGACGGCCGCTGGTATACCCCCACGGAGCGGGGCTTTGAGAAGACCATGGGCGAGCGTCTTGCCTGGATCGCTGCTCATCGGAAAAGATCAGGAGACTGAACCATGCTCGACCCGAACCTGTTACGCACCCAGACGGCCGCGGTGGCCGAGGCGCTCGCCCGGCGCGGGCATGTCCTGGATGTGCAGGCACTACGGTCCCTGGACCAGCAGCGGAAAACCCTGCAGGTCGATCTGGAGGCGTTGCGCAATGAACGCAATGTCCTGTCCAAGGAGATTGGCGTCGCGCGTCGTGCGGGCCGCGACACCCAGGCGGAGCAGGCGCGTGCCGCGGAAATCGCCGCTGCCGTCAGCGACAAGGAGGGGCAGTTGACCGCCGTCCTCGCGCAGTGGGAGGAGTGGGTGCGTACCCTACCCAATTTGCCGCAAGCGGACGTTCCCGATGGGCCCGACGAAAGCGGCAACGTCTGCGTGCGCAGTTGGGGCGAGATCCCGCGCTTTGACTTTCCGGTCAAGGACCACGTAGATCTGGGTACCGAGTTGGGCGTCCTCGATTTTGCTGCGGGCGTCAAGCTCGCCGGAGCACGGTTTGTGGTATTGCGAGGCGCGGGTGCACGCCTGGAGCGGGCGCTGACGCAATTCATGTTGGACCTGCATACGCAGGAACATGGATATGAAGAGATCGCCCCGCCCTTTTTGGCCAATCCTCAGTCGCTGCTCGGTACCGGACAACTCCCCAAATTCGCGGAGGATCTCTTTGCGCTGCGGGATGACGATTTTTACCTGATTCCCACCGCCGAGGTCCCGCTCACCAACCTGCTGCGGGAGGAGATCGTTACCACGCTGCCGCAGAAATACTGTGCCTACACGCCCTGTTTTCGTCGGGAAGCGGGCTCTGCCGGACGCGATACCCGTGGCATGATCCGACAGCATCAATTCGACAAGGTCGAACTGGTGCAGATCGTGCACCCGGAAGAATCCGCAGCCGCACTCGAAGAACTTACCGCCCACGCCGCGAAGGTTCTGGAACTGCTGGAGCTGCCCTACCGGGTCATGCTGCTCTGCGCGGGCGATATGGGATTCTCGGCCGCCAAGACGTACGACCTGGAAGTCTGGCTGCCGAGCCAGAACTGCTATCGCGAAATCAGCTCCTGCAGTAATACCGAGAGCTTTCAGGCTCGGCGTCTGCAACTGCGCTACCGCGATAGCGATGGCAAGCCGCAACTGGCGCACACCCTCAATGGGTCCGCGCTGGCGGTGGGACGTACCCTGATCGCGCTACTGGAAAACCATCAGCAGGCCGATGGCCGCGTGCGGATTCCTCCCGCCCTGCGACCCTATCTCCGCGGCGAAGAATTTCTTGATGTCCGCGCCAGCTGAGCCCTATGTGCCGATATCCTGTGCGCTGCATAGTGAGCTGGAACTAGCCGCCATGCGCCGTCGGCCGCTGCAGTTGCAGCTTAGGAATGGCCGCAGTTTGCGCGGGACAATTACCGATGTCTGGACTGCCTATGGGCGGGAATGGTTGCTGCTCGCGGTGCAATCGGCATCTTCCAGATCTGATTATTTGATTGATTTAACACAGATAGAGGGAGCGTATGCAGTTCAATCCTAGGAAATGGCTCGGACTGTTCGCCCTGGCGACAGGATCCCTGTTGTCGGGCAGGGTTGCGTTGGCGGCAGAGTTTCCCCTGCCTGCGGCAGGCAGCAATATGGTCGGCCAATTGCACGTCGTACTTGCCCGTCAGCAGGATACCCTGCTCGACATCGCCCGCCATTACGACGTGGGCTACAACGAGATTCGCGAGGCCAACCCCGGCGTCGACCCCTGGCTGCCGGGAAAAGGTACCCGCGTCCTCGTGCCTGCCCAGTACATTCTTCCACCGCCTCCTTGGCAGGGTATTGTCATCGATATTCCGGCACGCCGCCTCTACTACTTCCCGGTTGGGAAAAAGGTGGTCTACACCTATCCCATCGGCATCTTCCGTCCCAAATGGCCAGATCCGCTGGGTACTACGCGCATCATCGCCAAGGTCAAAGATCCGAGCTGGACCGTACCAAAAAACATCCAGGAAGAACACGCCAAGGCCGGTGAGCCGATCCCCGCTTACTTTGCCCCCGGACCGGACAATCCCATGGGAGAGTTGGCATTGGAAACCGGCTGGTCGCAGATCTACATCCATGGCACCAACAAACCCTGGGGGGTAGGCATGCGGGTCAGTCATGGCTGCTTCCATGTCTATCCGGAAAATGAGGTCCAGCTGTTCAAAATGGTCAAGGTGGGGACACCCGTGCGGAGCATCGACGAACCCTATCTGGTGGGAAGTAATGGCGATGGCCACCTGTACCTGCAGGCATTTACGCCCATTGAGGCCTACAAGAGCGACCTCTCGCCGCAGCAGCGCGCGGTAAATGCCATCGTTCAGTATCAAAAAGGCATGAGCACCGCCGTTGTTGTGAACTGGCAGCGCGTGATCGACCTGGTGCAAAAACCGAATACCGTGCCGACCGGCATCGATGTCTCAGCGCCCAGTCTTACGCAGGTTATCAGTGCTTTACCCGCCCAGCCCTATGCCTTCGCACCCTATGGAGACAATGCGAATCAAGCCACTCCACCGCCGTCAGCAACGCCCGTTCCGGAACAGCAATAAAAGGGCTTGCAATAGGGGAGTGAGCTCGGTATAGTTCGCTTCCTCGCCGCTGAGGTGGTGGGGCTGGAAACGAAGGAAGAAAGTTAGTATTGCTTTTGAAATCGGATTCAGGCTAGAATGTAAGACCCGGTGCGGGGTGGAGCAGCCAGGCAGCTCGTCGGGCTCATAACCCGAAGGTCGTAGGTTCAAATCCTACCCCCGCTACCAAATATTCGCAGTATGTTGTTTTGTTCTTTCAAAACCGAGTGGAGATGTGTGGGGTTTAGGCCCTAAGCGTGGTGTAGGTGCTGGGTGTGTGTAGTGGTTTTGCTGCTATGTACATTGAGTATTTATGCTACGTGAAGTTTTGAGAATTGTTGTGGATTGAACGAGAGAGTTTGATCCTGGCTCAGATTGAACGCTGGCGGCATGCCTAACACATGCAAGTCGAACGGCAGCACGGGTGCTTGCACCTGGTGGCGAGTGGCGGACGGGTGAGTAATGCGTAGGAATCTGTCCAATAGTTTGGGACAACCCAGGGAAACTTGGGCTAATACCGGATACGTCCTGAGGGAGAAAGCGGGGGATCTTCGGACCTCGTGCTATTGGAGGGGCCTACGTTCGATTAGCTAGTTGGCAGGGTAAGGGCCTACCAAGGCGACGATCGATAGCTGGTCTGAGAGGACGATCAGCCACACTGGGACTGAGACACGGCCCAGACTCCTACGGGAGGCAGCAGTGGGGAATTTTTCGCAATGGGGGCAACCCTGACGAAGCAATGCCGCGTGAATGAAGAAGGCCTTCGGGTTGTAAAGTTCTTTCGTGGGAGACGAAAAGGTAATCGCTAATATCGGTTACTGTTGACGTGAACCCAAGAAGAAGCACCGGCTAACTCCGTGCCAGCAGCCGCGGTGAATACGTTCCCGGGCCTTGTACACACCGCCCGTCACACCATGGGAGTGGATTGTACCAGAAGCAGCTAGCCTAACCTTCGGGGGGGCGGTTACCACGGTATGGTTCATGACTGGGGTGAAGTCGTAACAAGGTAGCCGTAGGGGAACCTGCGGCTGGATCACCTCCTTTATAGAGAATAGGGTATCTAGACCCCACACACGCCACTCGGTAGAAAGACTTGGGCCTATAGCTCAGCTGGCTAGAGCACACGACTGATAATCGTGAGGTCAGTGGTTCGAGTCCACTTGGGCCCACCAAATGGGGCTGTAGCTCAGCTGGGAGAGCACCTGCTTTGCAAGCAGGGGGTCACCGGTTCGATCCCGGTCAGCTCCACCAGATGTTCTGGTGGAAAGGCAGCCTGCCCAAGGGTGGGGGCCAGTGGTAGGAGAGGTTGGGTAGGTAGTGGAGAAGGGATGGAGAGTCTCTTGTGCACTACGTACCGGAAGGTGCGGTAGTATTGTTCTTTGACAATGGAAGAAGGGAAGGCCCGTTGCCAGGTTCTGGGACTTGGTAGCGATCTCGCGAAGGTATTGCGGGATATATGGTCAAGTGAATAAGGGCATACGGTGGATGCCTTGGCGGAAACAGGCGATGAAGGACGTGGGCACCTGCGAAAAGCCTCGGGGAGCTGGTAAACGAGCTGTGATCCGGGGATGTCCGAATGGGGAAACCCGACTCTTAGGAGTCATTGCTGATGGAATACATAGAGTCAGCAAAGCGAACGCGGTGAACTGAAACATCTCAGTAGCTGCAGGAACAGAAATCAACCGAGATTCCCGTAGTAGCGGCGAGCGAACCGGGAGGAGCCATCATGAGATAGCCCGAAGTGTAGGAGAACGATCTGGGAAGGTCGGCCGTAGTGGGTGAGAGCCCCGTATCCGAAACGCATTGGGTGGTACTAGGCATGAGACAAGTAGGGCGGGACACGTGGAATCCTGTCTGAAGATGGGGGGACCATCCTCCAAGGCTAAATACTCGTTTCCGACCGATAGTGAACCAGTACCGTGAGGGAAAGGCGAAAAGAACCCCGGAGAGGGGAGTGAAATAGATCCTGAAACCGTATGCCTACAAGCAGTGGGAGCCCCTACGGGGGTGACTGCGTACCTTTTGTATCATGGGTCAGCGACTTACTTTCTGTGGCGAGCTTAACCGAAGAGGGGAGGCGTAGGGAAACCGAGTCTGAATAGGGCGATAGTCGCAGGGAGTAGACCCGAAACCGGACGATCTATCCATGGTCAGGATGAAGGTGGGGTAATACCTACTGGAGGTCCGAACCCACGCCCGTTGAAAAGGTCGGGGATGAACTGTGGATAGGAGTGAAAGGCTAAACAAGTCCGGAGATAGCTGGTTCTCCTCGAAAGCTATTGAGGTAGCGCGTCGCATATAACTGCCGGGGGTAG